>PAFU01000018.1 GCA_002704225.1 Gammaproteobacteria bacterium
GGTCACCTGCCCCGGGGTAGACAAAACGGTAGACACTTTTGTGCCTTTGACAGGCCTGTGAAGCCCTGTAAAGCTAGGAAACTCGTGGGCTAGGGCCTGTGAAGATTCCTAAAGTAGGTAGTGATGTGGGCCCCGGGTACCACCTTTAGCTTCTAGAAATCAGTAGGGTATAAGACAAGCCGTGGCAGACGGGGCTCATCCAACGTTCCGCAGAGCAACGCGGAACACTCATGGCACACCACGGCGCTGCCCTGTTCGATGAAAAGCCTCTTCACCGCGTTGATGCAAGGATCAGAGGCTTCAGCCTATCAATCGAGCGTATTGTGCAGCTCTTCGACAGTATAGAGATTACGCGTTTCGCAAGTAGCGGTTGCAGCCCACTCAACCATTACGTCATCGCCAGCGCCATCAGTGAAGAAGTTTCCGAAAGAGGAGCCCATTGATGGAAAGCTAGGCCATCCAGTCATCAAAACGAAGCGACCTGCTTCCATGTCCCCGGTGAAAGGCGTGAAAACCCACTGTGCGATTGGGTCACCCGCGGCCTTGCCAACCTCGGCAACCATTGCCCCGACCTTGCGAACGTCGTCCAAAGTTTTCCCTTCATTCAAAACGCAGTTCCACGTTTCAACTGGCCCCGGAGACGATGACCCATGGTCGTCGGCAAAGGCCATAGTGGACAACGACAACATTAACCCAACAGAAATTTGCTTAATCATAAGGATTCCTTTTCTTATTTGAGGCGAAATGCCTCAGTGAACTTTGCCACCGACCCAACTCAGAAAACAATAGCCGCTTGAGCGTTACAGCCCCACGAAATAGATGCGAAGCATTAGACGTTTGTTGTCGGCGGCCGGTCTTAGCTTTACTGTTGTCGAACAGCCTACAACGATCTAGGAAAGCCATATGCCGCCTAAAGCACTGTTCTACTATTACGCAGTCGCCTACGTTTTTGTGTTTACCGCCTACTATTTCGTCAGTAATGCGTAGTGCGCGCTAAAGGTAAGTGATCCATCAAGAGTATTCAGCATTCTTGAGTTTCACTGGTATAACTTGCGCAGACTGAGTGTGGCGACAGCGTGTTACGGAATTCAGTCACGATGCCGCCAACCGAGACCTGCCCTTCAATGGTCAGGCCGCTTTGGCGTCATAAAGCTCTTTCAACGCGTTGAACGTCATCGTAGCGACCACCTCTAGGTTGTCATCAAGAATTTCATAAATCGGCTGCTCCGCATCATAGGGGCGCAGACTGAAAAGAATTACAACGTCCTCACTGCCACCTCCTTCCGTATGGGGTTCCTCGCTGGGCTGGCCACATCGATAAGTCCCGGCAGGGCGTACTTCGGTCAATTCCCCCTCCGGCGTGTAGATGTGGTGCTCACCCTTCACAACAAAGGTATTGAACACGGACGTGTGCCTGTGCATTACGATCTTGGCTCCTGCGTCAAATTTGAACAGGACATCCACGATATTTGCCTGATCGTCGACATTGAGAATAGACATTCCAATATGATCCGCGGGCAGACCATCCGGTCCTGGAAGCGGTTCCCAGCTAACGTTTGACTCGTCGAAAGATGCTGATTCAGACATGCTTTGTCTCTCCTTATTTTTATTTTAATGGGCGTCAAGCACGGTGGAAAAGACTATCGGCAAGCGTCAGTCAAAGTAAAGACTGGCGACGCCATACGGACTGGGAAATTTCACACGTGTTAGGCACTGCGTGAGGCCAAAGAAGCGAACCTATCCCTAAGGTAGCCAGACACTTCTTATGCGTATGCCAACAAAAGGAGCACACGGCGAGTCCTCCCTAGCAGTGAACCACGACTAGGCCCGCCGCGACCCATCGAATACCGGTTTACGCTTTTCGAGAAAGGCTTTCGCGCCTGCTTTCATATTTTTGGGAATCAACACCGCCTGATGCGCCATTTCCAAGTCCAGTTGTTGCTCAAACCCGTTGTCCATGGCGGCATCAATGGTTTCGCGAATACGTACCGACGCATCGGGAGACGAATTTTTCAATATAGCGACCACCTTGGCGGTCTCTGTATCCAGGTCCGCATCCGGCACTGCGCGCCAGATCAAACCCCATTCTTCTGCTTGGGCAGCGCTCACTCGCTCGCCCAACAGGGTCATGCTCAACGATCGCGCTCGGCCCACCCGACGAGGCAGGTTCCAGGTGGTGCCCATATCCGGCACGATGCCCAGATTGGGCCCGAAGGTGGCAACAAAAAATGCGCTGTGGCCAGCTAGGGTGATATCGCAGGATAACGCCAAACCGAGACCGCCTCCGGCAGCCGGTCCATTGACTCTCGCAATGGTCGGTACCGGACAATTTTTCAAATCCGCTAGCGCCTTGTTGAAGTAGTCGACCTTGGTTTCCTCCGCCGGTTTGCCCGCACTTTCCGCCGGCGAACTGCCTTCAGCAACTTGGTTCAAATCTGCACCGGCACAGAATCCTCGACCCTCACCAGTGATCACCAAGGCCCGAATGGAAGGGTCTTCACGAACGTTAGCGACGCCGGCACTGATGCCCTGCATCAGGCCATTCGTCATCGCGTTCATATGCTCTGGGCGATTCAGCCGAAGCCACGCTACTGAATTTTCGACGCTGTAAATGACTGCGTTGGTTTCCGACATCGTATGCTCCTCTCCTATTTCACCGGCTCACCACTCACGGAGGATTTTTTGATTCACCCGCCAAAAGGAGCGCAATGCGTTTCAATCTAATCAGGTCGGCGCAGTTCTGGCGCTAGACCTTCACCCATCATATCGATGAAATTCTCAGCATAGAAAGCCTCTTGGGCAGACGCGGGCAGCCCATCGAGAGATTCGCCGAAGCGCTTCAGAGGGTTACGCCCTCCTTCCACATGCGGATAGTCCGTGGAGAAGAGACACATCTCCTCGTGGGAATTTTCGATAATCCAGCCGCTGTCCTCGTGAGGGTAAGGTGTCACTCGCAGTTGCCGACGGGCAATCTCAGATGGCTTCGCGGAAAGCTTTTGCAACCGGTCTTCGTTTTTAACAAAGGCATGCGCCGCAGAATCAAGGTTTCTTAGCCACCCCGGCAGCCATGAAGCCCCCAGTTCTATGGCACCCCACTTCAGCCTTGGGAATTTGTCAAAAATGCCGTCTATGATGAGAGCAGCCAACGTCTGCTGCACCGAGGTGGATATCGGCAGATACGTTAGCGACGTAAAGTTAGCGTCACCACCATGAAAATCTGGCACCGCTGGTAGACCATTCACTTTATAGGTCAGGTTCACTTTTTCTTCCCCGCCGACGTGGAAGAGTATTGGCAACCCGGCCTCTTGTGCCAGCGCCCAAACAGGAAACAAACCGATATGGCTCGGACTGTGATTCTGAGGACACCAAGAAGGAATCATCAGCGCTTTAGCGCCCATCTCGATCGCCGCCTTCGCGGCTCTCTCAGCCCTCTCGAAATCTTCAAGCGGAATGTAAGCGGTCGCCAGCAGTCGTTTATCGACGCTGCAAAAGTCCGTCATCATGCGATTGTGGGCTGTTGCCGCTCCGTAACACAGGTCGATATCGCCAGACTGGTCGAAACCGAAATTACCAAGGCAAAACGTGGTAAACACTAACTGACTAGCAACGCCTATGTGGTCTATCGCTGCTGGACGATCATCTTTTAAAAAGGCACCTTGCGCCTCGTAGTTTTTGCGCAACATGATGTTTTCGCCAGCCGATGCGCGAAAGAGTGCGTCCTCTTGACGTTTCTGCGCATCCTCAACAGCGAGCCTGCTTCCAACCCGAACACCAAGATTGGGGTGTTCCAGAAATCGGGCCAACAGCGATTTCTCGAAGTAAGGATTGAGACAATCCGACATTTCCATGAGATGGCTGTCAGCGTCGTGAACTAAACGATTTTCAATGTAAGGCATAGTGGTTGCGCTCCCCTCTTCTCACCAGATGGTAGCGCCGACTTGAGGATTAGAAAAGACTGCCCAATCAGCATTCAGGCCGCTCAAATAAATGGATGCCATTGAGGAAAACGTTGTCAAAGCCCCCTCGCCTGACAAAGCCCCCTCGCCTGACAAAGCCAAGACAGGGGGCCTGAGCGTTTACGTTTTATTGCGCCGCGTAGATTTGCTCACATTCTTGGACGTAATCACTGACGACACGTCTCACGTGGCTAAACGCTTGGTTCCAAGGCGCACCGAACTCTGCTCCAGCGTAATATTCGTCCAAGACTCTGCCGAAGTCGGCTGGTGTACGAAAAACAGCCCTCATGTGAAGCACGTTGGCTTCGTGTTTACCGCCACCAATGCCCTCGAAAACACCGATGTTTAAATCATGTCCCGCCTTTTGCACCGCGGTTTCGGTGGCGACCATACCCTCGACAAACCTCCCGATGTTCTCTGGCGCCACCTCAACCCGGATCATCCGTTCATAACCAGGAGCTAGCTTGAAGGGTTTGATAGGCTTCCAGGTAACGCCATATTTGACGCGCCGAAGGCTCGAAAGCGCAGCATCAGGTGACAGCATTGGGTCATATTTCAACGGTGCTTGCATGGCATCTTCGAGACTTGCATAGGCGTTCCAAATAAACATCTGACCGGGATGCTCGTGGCCGCTGCGCGTTAAACAATAGCCGGCATGGGTTGTGCCAGTGGCTTCAAAAGCTCCGCTATTGGTTTTCAAAGCGCTGATGTAAGCCATTGGGTCATCGCTTTGAACCATCATCGTGATAAAGGCGCCATCCGTTGTGCTTGGGTTTTCGTGGTCGTCAGCGTGGACCATAGTTGCCAAGGACAACATCAGCCCAACAGAAATTTGCTTAATCATAAGTATTCCTTTTCTTATTGAAGGCGAAATGCCTTTGCAAACTCTGCCACCAGCTCCGCACGCCCGATATTCCATTTTGGAACTAAATAGCCTCTAGTTATTCCATTGACGGATCGCGCTCGCGGCGCGCGACAACCCAATACCCTCTCGACTCCCGGTCATTTCTCGATTAAGAGAGCAATCGCCACCGATACGCGCACATTGAGAGGCCAACTGAAGTTGCCCTAGACTGGGTGCTCATTACGAGGGCTTAACCATGCACCCGAGCGCGACACAGATCAGCGATTACTCACGGACTCGATTCGAGGCCCAGACCTCATATGGCGACACCATTGCTCACGACATTTACCGACGAGGCGCTGGTGCCCCCGTTGTCCTACTTCAGGAGTTACCGGGTATCGGCCAAGAGACACTTTTCCTAGCAGATGAACTCGTCAATGCCGGATTCGAAGTCGTCATGCCACATCTCTTCGGTCCACTGGGCAAAACATCCGTCGCAGGAAACCTTGCGCGGGTTATGTGCCTGAGAAAAGAATTTCATCTCATGAGCAGCGATCGATCCAGCCCAATTGCTGACTGGATTAGGCTACTTTGCAGGCGCATCAAAGACGACGTAGGCGCCGATGGGGTTGGTGTCATTGGAATGTGCCTTACCGGCAACTTTGCGATCAAGCTAATTGGCGACGAAAGCGTTCTGGCAGCCGTCGCATCCCAGCCGGCCATGCCTTTTTTCAAGCAAGGGGAACTTCATATGTCATCCGCCGATATTCGCCAAAGTCGGCAGGCGCTTGATTCCAAGGGCCCCATGCGAGTGTTGCGGTTCGAGAACGATCCCTTATGCACAGCGAAAAAATCAGAGTGTATTCATCAAGCATTCAACGCTGATGGCGCAGATCGAGTCCAAGAGATCACGTTACCTGGGAGGGGCCACTCCGTGTTGACCTTAGACTTTGTTGACAAAGCAGGCCATCCAACGCGAGAGGCCCTGAATGGCGTCATTGATTACTTCACCCGCCAGTTGAAGCCGTTAGTCTGACTGCTTCAGAACCCGCAGCTCGGTGTAGACTCCCAGTGGCCGGGGCGGCACCCAAACGCAGCCTTAGGGGTTAAGCGACAACACATCCACAGGAGGTCCCGTGAAATTTGGATTAGCGTTCGCAAGCAGTATCTGTATCGATGGACCTACAACCATCGAGGTGTGCAGAAGAGCTGAAGAAGCCGGTTTTGAATCTGTTTGGGGTGGCGAACACGTCGTTCGACCCGACAACATTGAATCAGCCTACCCCTACGCAAAGGACGGCAAGATCCCCATGACACCCGACACGCCTGTGCCTGACCCTCTGATTTGGTTGAGCTACGCCGCGGCCGTTGCGCCCACCCTGACGTTGGGCACCTGCATCTTAATCGTACCCCAACGAAATCCGCTGATTTTAGCCAAAGAACTGGCAACCTTAGACCAGCTTTCTGGGGGCAGAGTCGAACTCGGGCTTGGCATTGGCTGGATGAAGGAAGAGTTTGATGCCCTTGGTATTTCGTGGCCCAGACGCGGTGCCAGGAACGATGAATACATAGAAGTTATGCGCGCGTTATGGGCCGGGCCTCACGCGGAATTCCACGGCGAATTTATTGATTTTGAGAAAGTCACCTGTAGCCCTCGGCCAGTCAACGGCCACATTCCAATTTTAGTGGGCGGCGATACTGAGGCAGCAATTCGTCGCGCGGTAAAGTTGGCGGATGGATATTTTCCCGGCGAGGGAGATACCCAACGCTTGGCGCAATTGCTTGGCCGAGTGAGAACGGCTTGTGAACAAGCAGACCGCGATTACCGAACGCTGGAAGTCAACGCCATGTTCGGTTCCCAGATGGCAGACCCCGAGAGAGGTATCGCAGATCTCCGTGACCTGGGCGTTGGAAGAATCATGCTGCCTGCCTTCTATTTTGCTGGCCCTGGAGGTCTCGATCGTTTAAGCCAATTTGGAGAGCGATTTATCGCTAAACAGTAACAGCCGTTTCCCTCACTGTTCGCGACCCTAAGCCGATGTCGTTGATGCAAGCAGAAGCCATCCGCCTGTTTCGCTGGATTGAACGCATGAATCGTCCCGAGTCAGACATTGGCGAATTCGAAAACCAAGCCGAGTTATCCGTCGGCACTGCGGCCAAACGCCTCGTCGGGCAGGCGATATTCGAGGTGCTGGCAACCGGCATTAAGCTTAACCTTGGGAGGGAAGCTAACAAGACGTGTTTTTCATCTTACCAACGTCTTTTTGTAAACGGTGGCGTCTACGCTTCCGTATCTTCGTTCCCAGCGGCACCGTCACTTTCCGCCTCAGGCGTAGATTCTACGATCAAGCCGACGCGGCGCGCCCTGCGCTCCCAGCTACGCCGGGCCAACACCTGCATATCGACAGTACGATCGGATTCATCGACGATCTCAATACCCAACAGGGTCTCGATCACATCTTCCATGGTGACGATGCCGTCGGTGCCGCCAAACTCATCCACGACTAAGGCGATTTGTTCGTGGGCACTCAAGAAGCGATTGAACAGCTCCAGGATCGGATAGTCCTCAGGCACAGCGATGATCTCCCGCTTCAAGGACTCCAATGGTCTCTCCGTATGTCCGTCAACTATGCTCGCAAGCACCTGGTCTTTCAGAACATAGCCAATGACCTGATCCCGAGATTCGTTCTCATACAGTGGAATCCGGGAAAAACGCTGTTCGCGATTTTTCGCAAAGAACTCGCCTAAGGTTTCCGTAGACCTGGACGATCGCACCACCGTGCGAGGCGTCATAACGTCCCTTGCTCTAACCGACCGGAACTTCAGCAGATTGGTGATGATCTCGGATTCTTGCTCTTTGAAAATCCCGTGCTGAGCCCCGATATCCGCCATCGCAACGAAATCGCTGCGGCTAAAGGCGCTGCCTACCTCCTTTTTCTTCAGTTTGCTGGTGATCCGTTGACTAAACCATACCAAGGGCCCAAGCAATCGCACGAGCCACGTGAGCGAGCGCGCCGTTAGCGGCGCCAATTGCTGCCAATAGTTTGCACCCAAGGTCTTCGGTATCAGTTCAGACAGGACCAAGATCGCCAAGGTCATCACGGCAGGTACGAGCAAGCCAGTAATCAGAGGATGCGCATCAGCCCAAATCTTGGCCGCCTGATCACCCACGCCAATGGCACCTACGGTATGGGCAATGGTATTGAGTGTGAGAATGGCCGCCAATGGACGGTCGATGTCTTCTTTAAACGCCTGAAGGCGCCGCCCAAGTTGGGTGCCCTTCTGCAACTGAATCTGAGCGTAAGACGGCGTGATGCTGAGCAACACGGCTTCCCAAAGGGAACAAAGAAAGGATGTGACGATGGCAACTGAAAAAAATAGCAGCAGCAGGGAAATCATAAAGTTTTCCGAATGAATCGAAAGTCAGAGTATGCCCACCCCAAAGGGCATTTGGCCAGCCGATCCATTCACTCCCTACGCAACCCAAAGCAAGCCAGAGTAAGCCAAGAGCGGGTTACTGCCCGCTATCCTTCCGGATCGGGCCGGCTTGAGCGATTTTGATACAGATCGCCGTACAGTCGGTTCAAAGACTCAGACGCGGTACGCTCGAAAAGACAGGGGATCAAGGCATGAACGAAACATGCGACAGAGGCAAAAAACAGTCGCGCCGCAAAACCACAGGCTGCCACGAGGTGCTGGAAATAGGTTTCGTTAATGTCCGCTGGATGGGCCAAAAGGACTCTATAGAAAAACTGATACATGATGCGGCATGAGTAATGAGGGAGCCCTATCGTAGATCGAACGAAGGAACTGAAGTTCACAAAATTTGTGCTATTTACACGCTTTTATGCAGATTTATTTTGTATATAGTTCATTTTATGCAAAATTTTGACAAAAAAGACCTAGCACTACTCCGATGGCTGCAGCAAGACAGTTCGGTCCCCGTCGCAGACCTCGCGGACAACATCGGTCTGTCCGTCAATGCCTGCTGGCGACGCGTAAGGCGCTTACAGGACGAAGTCATCGCAAAACAAGTCGCTATTTTGGAACCCGACGCCTTCGGCTATGGCCTAACAGCTTTCGTGTCGGTGAGAACCAGCGAGCACAACGATCAATGGTTAAAAACCTTTTCAAAGGGCATCAGTGAAATCAGTGAGGTAGTAGAGTTCTATCGGTTGAGCGGGCAATACGATTACTTGCTGAAAATTTTGGCAAAAGACATTGCGGACTATGATCGAGTCTACAAACGGGTGATCAAAATCGCGCCGCTCAGTGATGTGTCCTCGTCCTTCGCCATGGAGCGAATCAAGTCGACCACTGCACTGCCGCTGTAATCCCCTGCTGTTGATTCGGGCCGGCTTAGCCGCTACCTCAACACGCCGTCTCGCAGTAGACTGTTGTGCTGCCGCATTAGAAGAAGCTCTGAAACAGCCAACGGACAACCCAATGAAGCTACTCGACTTTTTACTCAAACAAGAACGAGACGGTGTAAGCGCCGATACGATTCGCAGCGCAGCTTGGGAAAAATTTGGCACAAAAGTCGCTGTCCTCAACATCGATTCAGTCGGCTTCTCCAGAACCACAAAATCCCACGGCATCGTTCACTTCTTAACTCGCATGGCAAAAGCACGACAGTGTATGAGTGCCATTTTGCAAGAAGCCGAGGCGATCCGGTTTGGTTATCACGCCGACAATTGCATCGCGTATTTCGCCACTCCCCGGCTAGCGGTTAATGCAGCAATTGCTTTGCAGCAAGGAATTTTAGACAGCGGCCTGACCCTAAACGATACGGAAAAGTATGGCCTGTGCGCGGGCATCGGCTTTGGTGACCTGCTCTATTCAGAAACCCTCGACGGCTACTTTGGCGACGAGATGAACCTCGCTTCGCGACTTGGGGAAGACGTGGCCGAACGGGATGAGATCCTCTTAACTCAGGGCGCCTACGACGCCCTAGAAACTCACCCGTCGTGGGCCTTTGATACTCGAGCCTTGGATGCCTCAGGCGTCCACATGAGCTACTACGCACTGCAGCGGTAAACCTTCAAGTCACCCAGCGAATATCCGCTGATCAGGGGGTACAGTGACACTTGAACAACTCGGAAATCTTGGCGAACTGATCGGCTCCTTGGGCGTCATTGTTTCGCTGATTTATCTTGGTAGACAAATTCAACAGCAGAACGTCATCACACGAGCGCAATTCGGCCATTCGCTGACCCAGCGTCTGTACGAGCGATATTTCCAAACCTCGAAAGACGAGGCATACGCGGAATTCATGGCTCTCGACTGGGCATCTGACAGCTTGACACCGGTGGAGTCGTGGCGCATCCAAATGGCCATATTGACCTACTTGGTCGACCTCTTTGACGTATACGACAAAGTGCATGCGGGGCTGGTGGATCAATCTCACCTCGACACCCGGATCAACACGCTGAAATTGGGCGTTATGAAAACTACTAACGCGAAATTGGTCTGGTCCTATTGGAAAAACAATCGCAGCCCGGATTTCGTCCGCTGGTTTGAGAAAGAGATCTATGGAGCCGATTCAAACCTGGGCGACGTTGATGGTGACTTTTCCGAGCAGGAACGGGCTGCGCACAGCCAGTTGAACACGCGCCGGTGATCCAAACGCCCATACTGAACCAACCACATCACGTTAGAATGCAGTGGAACTTTAACGCGCTATCCCAGACCACTGCGCCGGAGTCTCTAGGAGAAATCACCCAGTGAAACAGTTCTTCACAGCGTTATTCCTGCTGATCACCTCAGCTAACGGGTTCGCCCAAAATGAGTTACACGAGAGCACGCTAAGCCAGTTAGTCGAAGGGAATTTGGTCGAGCGAAGCTACTGGACCTATGTGCCTCAATCTGTGGCTGAACACCCTGCCCTGGTCGTTGTTCTGCACGGTTATTCGGGCAGCGCTACGGGTATCGCAGAGTACTCGGGAATGAATGCCATAGCAGAAGAGGCAGGTTTCATTGTTGCCTATCCTCAGGGTACCGTCGATCAAGACGGCAACGCGTTCTTCAATGTGGGTTACGCCTTTCACCAAGGCGTTGCGGTAGACGACGTAGATTTCGTTCGCCGCATGGTCGCAGAAGTTAGCGCGGAACACTCGGTAGACTCCGAACGGATTTTTGCCACGGGCATGTCCAACGGCGGCGAAATGTGTTACCTGCTTGCGTGTCGCGCGAGTTCTCTCTTTCGGGCTGTCGCGCCTGTTGCCGGATCCATGGTGGGATTTTCTCTCGAGGAATGCCGTCCTGAACGTCCGATTCCAATCTTTGCCATCAGTGGCACCGACGATCCCGTCACCCTGTATTCAGGTGACATGGAGAATACTGGTGGCTGGGGCGCCTATCGTGGACAAGACGAGAGTATTGCGTATTGGGCCAAGCACCAAGGGCTTGATCAACGCATCTCAACGCCGCTGGCAAACACCCATCAACCGTTGTTTACCGGCGAAAGCCATATCATTTGGGAGCGTTACTCGGGACAAGATCGAAATACGGAAATCTGGTTTTACCAAGTGGTGAACGGAGGCCACGATTGGCCGGGAGCGAAAGGCACTGAGTGGTGGCGGCCTTCTACCTATCTTGCGCTGATGGCCATGGGCTTTGGCAAAAACCACGACATCGATGCCGGCAAAGAGATCTGGGCCTTTTTCTCGCTGTGGGCCGATCAGGGCGATACCGGTCTGGATTAGCATGAGACGATGGCCGGCCTTTCGGCCGGCCTGCCCAACCCGCGAGGGTCGGTCTATTGCGATTGCTGGACCATCATATGAGACATGTGCAGGTCGTTCACACAGTCCGCTACCGGTTGCATACCGGCTTTCATCATTGCTGCGGGCATCGAGCGATCTCTCACACCATTCATCAGCTTGGTCATTTCAGATGTTTCGCCATAGTAAGTGGCGACGTAATCAAACCCGGAAATGCCTAAAACCGGAGAAAACACGGTTCCACCCACTTCGGCGTTCACGACTTCACCCGCCATTGCGATGAACTTCTTAGAGAACGTCATAGCGTCAGCCATGGTCTTGCCATCGTTCAGCTGACAAACCGATGCAACGAACGGCTTTTGATCCGCAACAACCAGATCACTCATCAGGTTTTGCGCGCCCAAGATAACCTCTTTTTCACAGGTAACCATTGAGTTGAATTTCCCGACTAAGGGCGCACCCTTCGATCCGAAAGCTGCGCTGTTGACCCAATAATCGTCCCAGGTCGGGAAGTAGTTTACCCATCGAACATCAGCCTCTCGATAGGGGTCGTTTACCGCGATGGCTTCCCAAAGGTAGCTGTTTATCGTTAGGTCATTGTTGGCGACGAACGTTTTGACGTCGCTGCGGCCGAAGGCCACCAGGTCCGCGGCGGCGACGCCTTCGTTCAGGGTGCATTCGTAAACGACGGCGATGGCAGGGGGCATGGGCGCATGATCGTCTGCACTGACCGTGAGGGGCATAAAGCAAGCGAGGGCGAGCATCAGTTTTTTCATTCTTCTTCCTTTTTATTCTTTCTTTGTTTTTTATCGTGATCATTGCCACGATCCTTGTCCTCAGAGCACTCCGCGGTCGCTGCTTAACGCCCACGGGGCCTCCAGAACATATCACAACCAACTCGGACCAAGCGCAGCCAATTTGCTCACGGCTCACCGTAACAACCCGTGTTGCGCCGACCGGCAGCGCACTAATTGCCGTTGTTAACCAAGGGTCTGATCAGCAACGTAAAGGATACGAAGGCATAGGCTAAGCTGAGCAAGAGCGCCAGCAGGTAAATCCACCCTTGGGCACCGATATAGAGATTGTAGATTTGCGCACCGATCGCCACAAAAAAAGTGAGAAGAAACACGCGGTCCACAGCCCGCGCTCCGGTACCGCGCCCGCGGGAGAGAAGGAGCGAAACAACTAAGTAACTGGTGGCGAAGAACACGTAGCACGCGCTGCTCACCATCCAAACCGTGTCGTTGCCTGCCTCTTCATCCACCCGTATTTGAGACATGATCAGTGGCACCATCGAGGCAAATAGCGCAATACCGCTTTGTGTCAGTAAATTAGCCAATTGTTCGCTCTTAGCCTTTGTCCAGTTCTCGGAAAAGTTCGCCACCACGGCGGCAAAACCCGCCAGCGCTACGGCGATTTCTGCGATCACCATCAAGATATCCAGTTCCATTCGCCCTCCTGCCTCACTGACTCCAAGTCCCCTCGAATCCGTTATACCTCATGGCAAAGCATGGGTTAACTGTCGATTGGTGCCGTTGTGACAGGGCTCCCCAAACGTGCTGTACTTTGGCATGCTCAACGCTTGATCTGGAGGCCAGCCATGAATCACGAACTGCATACTTCCCGCGACCAAGACGAACCGTGGATTGGTGATCTCGATAGCGTGGATATAAGCCGGGCGAGACTGTTTTCCAAAGAGATCTGGCGTCCGTACTTCAAGCGCATGCGGGAAGAAGCCCCAGTTTACTTCCACAAAGAGTCCGCTTTTGGCCCCTATTGGTCTGTTACCACCTTTGATCACATCGTGGCGGTGGACAGCAACAACAAGCAGTTCTCCTCCGCAAGCGGCGTCACTCTGGTTGACCAAGATACGGACTTGCGCACCCAAAGTTTTATCACCGCAGACCAACCCAAGCATGGCCCGCAGCGCAAGGCCGTACAAAATGTGGTCGCGCCAAAAAACCTGCAAAACCTGGAGTCTTTGATACGCGATCGTGCCGCAGACATATTGGACAATCTACCGGTTGGCACACCATTCAACTGGGTAGACGAGGTTTCCATTAACTTAACGACCCAGATGCTCGCGACCCTCTTCGACTTTCCCTTCGCAGAGCGGCACAAACTCACGCTTTGGTCTGACAACTTTACCAGCGGCAGCCCCAGACACGATGTGGAAGGCCGCAAAGCGCGTGAGCAGATCATGCTCGAATGCCTAGACTACTTTCAGGCCTTGTGGCATCGGCGTAAGGCCGAGTCCACCAACGGATTTGATCTGATCACGATGATGCAGCGAGACCCGACCACCGCCAATATGATTGAGGACCCAATGGAATACTTGGGTACTCTGGGACTGCTGATCGTTGGCGGCAACGATACCACCCGTAACTCGATTACCGGCGGCGTGCTGGCGTTGAACCAAAACCCGAAGGAATACGAAAAACTCCGAGCCAACCATGGCCTGATCACCAGCATGGTGCCCGAAATCATCCGTTGGCAAACCCCCTTGATGCACATGCGCCGCACGGCGCTAGAGGACGTCGAGTTGGAAGGCAAAACCATTCGTCAGGGTGACAAGGTTGTTATGTGGTATCTCAGCGGCAATCGGGACGAAACTGTCATCGACCGGGCAGACGACTTCATCATCGACCGTGCCAACCCTCGCCATCACGTATCCTTTGGCTTTGGCATTCACCGTTGTATGGGCAACCGTTTGGCGGAAATGCAGCTGCGTGTTCTGTGGGAAGAGATTCTCAAACGCTTCGAAACCGTGGAGGTTGTGGGATCAGAGCAACGGGTTCACTCCAACTTTGTCCGTGGCTACACCGAGCTTCCCGTTGTCGTACATCCCTACTAAGACGAGACCAACCTGTGACTGGCAGCGCTAATCGCGCAAGGCTGGTGCTGTTTGGTGCTTTGTTATTGGCCGGCTTCTGCCTGTGGCAGCTTGCTGAGGCTGCGTCCGAGTTTTTCGCAGATAAGGCACTGGCAGAGCAAAAGTACACGCGCTGCCTCGAAAAAATTGAACGACAGGCGGCCATCGAGAAAAATCCGTCGACGAGACGAAGCCAAATTTGGCCTTGCTGGCACCAACAACTTGCCGTTAAGCAGTACGCGGAAAATGGCGCGCTGTTCGTGTCGCTGACACCCCCAAACGACAGAGAGAGTGGGTTCTATCTGGCCACTCTCCTTGCCCTATCGCTGGCTGGATTCGCTGTCTTAAAGCAGCGGTAATGCCATACCAATCAGACAACCCAACGCGCCGGCCCAGACAAGAGAGCGCACATACGCAGTACCTGCCAAGTACAGACCCAGATAAATCACCCGCAAGACCAACCACGCTTGAGCGAACGCGATAACATCGGTGCCATTCAGGATACTTAGGACCGCGAGCACCAAAAACGCAGGCAGCGTTTCGAGCAAATTGGCAGCCGCTCGCTGGGCCCGGAGAACCGAGCCGGAGGTCTGTGCTGCTTCGTCACGAGCACTCAACAGATACGCCACCGACACCTGTCCGCCCATCAGCGCAAGTACGCTGGGCGTCACCAGCTGCACCACGAGCAAGACCAAACTCCACAAAATCAAGTCAATCATTAGCTTCCCCTATTGCTGTTAAACCCCACCCGACGCTAGCCCATGATGTTTCACGAGACAAGGCCCACACTGCTAAAGTGTGGCGCTCACAACAGGATTCCTACCTTCAAAACCGACGGGAAAACACTGCGATGCCAAATCCGTATACGCTTTATGGCTCTTATGCCTCTTACTACACCGCAAAATCCCGCAGCCACCTGCGTAAAAAGGGTATTCCCTTTGTTGAGCGACTGCCCAGTGAACCCAAGTTCCGCGATACCGTTAGACCCACCTCGGGCTCACATCGCATTCCCCAATTGCTCACGCCTGACGGTCTGGTGATACAGGACAGTGTCGAGATACTCGATCATTTGGAGGCCAAATTCCCAAAGTATCCCGCCATACCGAGCACGCCCGCCCAGCGCACATTCGTGCACGTGATGGAGCTTCTGTGCAGTGAGGGTTTGCTGAATCTGGCCTGGCAGCACCGCTGGCTGTTTGAAGAGAATTTGAGCTTTGTGAAAAAAGACTTTGGTCGCTCGTTTCGACCACAAGGCTCCGACGACGAGTTGGAGAAATACGGCAACCTCATCGCCGATCGGATGATGAGCTATGGCCTGCCCCCAACCAACGAAGACATCCGAGCGGAGCTTGACAGACAATACCTGGCCGTCCTTCAGCGCTTGGAGCAGCACTTGCAGCACCATCCGTATTTCTTAGGCGGCCACCCCAGTGCCGCCGACTACGCCATTATGGGTGCCATGCACGCGCATCTGGGGCGTGACCCTGCCGGACTGACATTCATGCAACAACACGCCCCCCGGGTTTTTCGCTGGGTCGAACATATGTTGACGCCGGAAATACAGTCGCCGGAATTCTATGACCGCCCGATCGCCTATCCCGAAAACGACGAGATCCCGGCAACCGCCTTGGCCGTGCTCACGCATCTCGCCGAAGCCTACGGCCAACCGTTTATCCTCAGTAGCCTCGGCTTCCAACAGGCCATGGACAGCCAGCAGCCGCCAACCGGACATGCCCTGAATCCAGACCAAGACCAACCCACTCTGATGGTTGAGAACCTGATCTATAAGGGCGAGTCACAGAGCCATCGCGTAAACCTGCACCACGTCTGGATGGCACAACGGGCTCAAAAGTACTTTCATAGCCTGTCGCAGGAAATCCGCAATGGCATTGAAGAACGTTTGGGAAGCAGTACCGTCACGGCGTTGTTGAATATTCCGGCTCGCTGGATCATTGAACGAAGAAACAATCGTCTCTTCCTCCAATAATGCTCTTACTGATAAAAACCGGGCGCAAGCCTTAGCGTTTCAAACAAAGCGGCATCATGCTCTATCCAAAAGTCAGCCCCAGTTGTCTCTACGAGAGCCTCCACCTTATCCATGGCGGCAAGCGTCTCTTGTCTGTTGACGTTGAACATTGGCACCCGGCGCTGATCCCGACTGATACGAAAGTGATACAAGTCTCCCGATAACACCAAGGGGCCATGTTCCGCCAGTTCCAAGTACAGCACCTGATGTCCCGGCGTATGACCGGGTGCAGAGATGAGGCGCACCCTACCATCACCGAACACATCGTGATCGCCATCAACGACCTTGGCAGGTCGCTCCTTCAAACCGGCAACAAGCGCGGGTTCGTAGGCAGGCACCATTGCGCCTTCATTCATTACAACGTCGTAGTCTCCCTGCTGGACCAACCACGTTGCCTCAGTCAATTCGTTAGCCACGCCCACATGGTCGTAATGGATATGCGAAAACGCGGCGTAATCAATGCTCGCTAAATCAAAGCCCAGACCCAGAGTTTCCAGCTGATCTTGCAGGGTTTGCTGCAGTCGCGTTTTCACACCGCTTTGCTGATCCGTCTGCCACCCGGGTTGCTCCGCAAGCGCCGAGGGCAAGCCGCCGTCCCACAGCAGCGTGCCATCCGGATGGTCTATGACGTAGCAGGGAACAACAAGCTCACGAACCGGCGTTTCGTCGTCGTTGATACCAAACGCCTGAACAGACGGAAACTGGAAATCACCGCAGTTAAAGACATAGAGTTTTAGTGGATCTGGCTCAATGTTTTGAGGCGGCAGGCTGCTGGTGGTTTCCGATGACGGACTGCAGGCCAACGCGGCCGATGCGACGACCATACCGAGCAACGACTGTTTACCAAAGACTGACTGACTTCCCATTCACATATCCTCGTTCCGCTTGCGCTGACAGTATTGATCAGGCAATCAAGGAAGCCAACACTCTTCGCTCCCCTTCAAATGGCCGACGACCATGCATCACTCTCAGGTTATCTACCAAGGCCACGTCACCCTGCTGCCACTGCAAATCCACCGTCAGCTCCTCTGCCATGGCCACAGCCAAGGCCATCGCATCGCTGTCCATTGGAGAACCGTCACCAAAACTAATGACCTTTTGCCCGTTATTGCGCGCATCCTTCCAGCCAAAAAAAGCAGCGATCAGCTGATTGAAAAATGAGTAACTGCCGTCCTCCAGCTGACGAATCGCTGGTAACACCGGCGTGGTAACGCTGAGGGCATCGTCCGCCTGCCACTGCCACTCATAGCCCAACTTCGCCAGCTTCGTTTCTGCCGCCAACCGGCCATCCGCGCTCAAGGTACTGGCCCAACTGCGCCCCTGCCCAGAGGTTAGATCATCTGCTGCGGGCATGGTTTGCGAGTAACGCACGCCCTTCTCACCGCAGGCGGCAACAAAGTCAGGTGCCTCGTCTTTAAGCCGCTCTAGCAACCAATCCGAACGACAAATTGGTGTCGCGCCGCCGCTCTGCGCGGGTTGCTCGCAAAAGAAGAAGAGTCGAGACGGATAGATCGGTGTTTGAGCCATTTCGTGATGCAAAAATATCGACACCTCCGGCGGGGCCTCATTGGCGGTAAAGACGCGTTCGGTACGATTGCGCCGCACCGCGTTCGACAGCGATTCCGCGTAGGTGAAATTGGGCCAGTCAAAGGCTCGTATAAACTGATCGAATGCCACATCGGTGTTTAGGCCAAACCCGCGAAACAATACCGCCCCACTCAAAGCCAATACATCCTGAATCGCCTGCCGGTGCTCGCCCGCCCATGCCGCCGCCGCGGCAACACTAGCAGGCTCCTGGGGGGTTAACACCGCAGGGAATTCAGCGCCAGACCCATCGATCGCTACACCGTCCAAGGTGGTTGGATTGATCGCACCCATCAGTCGTAAATGGCGTGAAAGGTATTGAAAGCATCGGCGCAGAAAACGCCGGGATCATTAAAGCGGCGGTTTTTATTCAACCCAGAGATCGCTGCCATCTCGTCCTGTGATAGCTCGAAACCGGACAGCGCTAGATTCTCTGCCAGTCTTTCCGGTTTCGTCGTCTTGGGAATGACCGATGTTCCCCGCTGCAGTCCCCAACGCAAAACGACCTGTGCAGGGCTCACACCGTGGCGCTGAGCAATTTCACCGACCACGCCTTCGGACAACACAGTCTCCTGCTGGGAAGCCATATCCAGTTCCAGATAGGAGGACGCCCCCAAGGGCGAGAACGCGGTAACCGCCATGCCGTACTCTTGGGCCGTTCGTATCAATGCCTCTTGAGTCAGATAGGGGTGGGACTCGATTTGCAGCATGGTCGGCTTGATTCGCGCATAGTTCATCAAGTCATGCAGCAGACCCGTGTTGTAGTTACAGACACCGATCTGTCGAGCGAGCCCTTGATCAACCAACCGCTCCATTCCTGACCATGTTTCACTCAAAGGCACCCGATCACGTTGCATCGTCGGCGCTTCCGCCGCCGGATCAAAAAGCCACTCAGGTGGGTACCGATCGGCAAAATCCACATACTTCAAAGCAATGGGAAAGTGCACCAAGTACAGGTCGAAATAGTCTAGACCCAGATCATCCAGCGATTTACGGCAGGCTGCTGCGACATGCTCTTCACGATGAAACGTATTCCACAATTTAGATGTCACCCAAAGTTCTTCACGGGTGCAAAGACCGTCTTCAATGGCTCGCTTAATGCCTTGCCCAACATCGGCTTCATTCGCGTAGTCCGCCGCACTGTCCAGGTGCCGGTAGCCTGCTTTGATCGCGTCATATACCGCTTGGGCAACATTTGCCGAATCGATTTTCCATAGGCCAAGCCCAACGACGGGCATGCTACTTGTGCCAACTGCAATGGTTTGCATCAGATTTTTGTTCCTCTTCCTAGGTAGTGTGATTGATCTAATTCAGTAAGGTCTCGAGATCATTCTCGGCGATAAAGCGGTCTATCGAAACCGCCTGCCCCGATGCCACGGACTGCTGCGCGGCGCTGGCGACGATCATTGCCCACATGCCTTGCATTGGCGTCGCGCAATCCACTTCCTTGCCCTCCAAACGGTCGATCAAGGCAATGTGCTCAAAGTAAGTGGACCCGTGGTGACCGCTTTGCTCGATCGCTCGGGGGTACGTCAGATCAGACGTTTTCGACAGTCCGTTCTCCCCCAAACGCAGAGTTAGGCTTGCGGAACCGGATGCCGATCGATGAATGTCTTGTTCTTCCGTGGCTTTCAAGCGCCCTCGATCACCCACCACCACCAACTCCTCGGCAAAATCCGGACAGAACATATTGAGGGTGAAGCTCGCGCGTATCCCATTATCGTAATCGATGCTGACAAAGGCGTGGTCATCGATATCCGATGGCACTCCATTGCGTTCAAAATCAAGAAAGTTCACCGCCTGACCGCCGGTCGCGTACACGCGGCCGGGACGGGCTTGGGCAAGCAGATTGATCAGGTCAAAGTAGTGACAACATTTCTCGACAAGAGTACCGCCGCTGAGGCGCTCGAACTTATTCCACTGATCGACCTTGTCTAAAAACGGCGGACGATGTTCACTCACACTGATGGTCTTAACATCCCCCACGGACCGCCGCGTCAGCGCTTCGGCCAAGGCTTCGAGGTATTGAGGCTTGTAGCGATACTGCAGCCCGATTTGAATGAACGCAGTGTAGGCCTTGTCCGCTCGCACAATGGCGGCAGCGTCCTGCAGATCTGTCGCCATGGGTTTTTCTAAAAAGATCGGTTTGCCCGACTTCATCGCCGTTTGCAGCACGTCGAAATGGGTGTAATTGGGTGTGCAGATCAACAGTGCGTCCGCCGCCGGATCGTTACAGGCCGATGCCAGATCGTCATATCGCACCAAGGGTTCCGGCTGCAGAGGACGAAAGTTGGCTTCGGCCACGTCCATGCTCAGTGGTTGCGAATCGTAGATGCCGTGGATGCGTGCCCGGCCAAGGAGCGCGGCCACACGCATATGCTCCTGTCCCATGGTGCCGGTACCAATCACCACCAGACGGTGCTTGGGTTCCTCTTGACGGTAGAGGTATCGGTCCTCCTCAGACACATGACGTTGGCCTGGTGCGCTTTCAAAACCACGTAGTCTCATTTTGCTCATCGCAGATTTCTCATGGGTTATCGGTCTTTGGTCATTCGTGATTGGCTACCGCACCACTGGCGGAGTTTCGGGCGACGCTGCGCCACCACACCGCTATGTTGACGATCACCACAACCAACAGCAATGGCCAGAAAGCTTGACTGAGTCCGCCAACCAGCCCAATGGGCGAAAACATGAGGTACAGGGCGACAACACAGGACAGCAGCGTCACCGCACACGGGATACGATGAACCCAGGGATCCATGGCCACGACGTGGGCGGTGGTGTAGGTCCAAGGGCGGCTGCGTGGTCGCAGGTAGCCTGTTACCAGCAAAATACCAATCTCAAGCGCAAAGAGGATCGCGTAGAGGTGTAAAAAATGAATGTTTACGGCGTCCTTGAAAACGAACTGCAGCAACCCGTAGGCGATCAGGTGAAAACCGATCACAAGCTTAGGACCCAGTGCTGGTACCCGGGTGGTGAACAATCCGACGATCACGATGGCGACAATGGGGATGTTGTAGAAACCGGTGAAAACACGGATCACCTGCCACAGTCCGTCCGGTGCAAATTGCAGCAAGGGAGCCACCACAAAGGAAAACAGTGCGATCACGATACTGGTGCGGCGCGCGACCCGAAGTAGGCCATCATCACTGAGCACACCCTTCCCCTGCCGAGCACGATACGGCAGGTATACGTCCAAGCAGAACAGCGTGGCCGCACTGTTCAGCAATGAGTTAAAGGACGAAAACACGGCCCCCAGCAACACTGCGAGAAAGAACCCCATGGCGTAGTTTGGCAACACATCTGCAATCAACCGCGGATACGCCAGATCAATCGAAGCGAGACCACCGGGTTCGTCGGCCCCGCCATAGAGATGATAGGCAATCACACCCGGCAGCATCATCAAAAATGGCACCATGACTTTGAAGAATCCTGAAAACAGCACACCTTTTTGGCCTTCGGCCAAGCTCTTGGCGGCCAACGTGCGTTGAATCACGTATTGATTCGTACACCAGTAAAACAGGTTCGCGAACACCATGCCGGTAAACAGAGTAGCAAACGGGGTGGGGTCGTCAGCGCCGCCGATGGCATTGAGCTTTTGTGTCTGGGTATTCGCCACGGTATGCAAGCCATCGCCCAGACTGCCATCGCCTAGGGCCATCAAACCCAATATCGGTACCGCCAATCCAACCACCAACAGCCCCATACCGTTGAGGGTGTCGGAAACCGCCACCGCCCTTAAGCCGCCAAACACCGCGTAAAGCGCGCCGATACAGCCGATGGTGATAATGGTCACCACTAAGGCTTGGGCGTAGGAAATACCCAGCAGAGTGGGCACATCAAAAAGCTGCAGTACCGCAATGGAACCGGCATACAGCACCGAGGGTATGGTGATCAAACCATAGCCGACCATGAAAAGAACCGCCGAAAGCGCACGCACGCTGCCATCGAAACGATCATTGAGGAATTCCGGCAAGGTGGTAAAAGCACCAGCCAAATAACGAGGCAGGAAGATAAAGGCCATGCATACCGTGGCCACGGCGGCTGTGACTTCCCAGCCCATGCTGCTCAAGTTAAACCCATAAGCCGAGCCATTGAGACCAATGAGCTGCTCGGCGGAAAGATTGGTTAGCAGCATCGAACCCGCGATAAAGACTGCGGTAAGGCCACGACCCGCCAGAAAATACCCGTCTCGGGTTGCCACCTCTCCACGGGTTTTCACGTAGGAAACCCACGCGACCAAACCCATAAAAAAGGCGCAACTGACCAGCGTTAGCATGCCATCCGCGCCATTCATGGCTGTGTTGCCTTGGTAACGATCTGTTTAGCTAGAGCCGCTCAATCACCGTGCCCGTGCCTAAGCCACCACCACAGCACATGGCGATCAGCCCATAGCGGCCTTCATCTCGCTCAAGTTCGTGTAGAGCCGTGGTAATCAGGCGGGCTCCAGTGGATCCTGTTGGGTGCCCGAGGGCGATAGCACCGCCGTTTGGATTGACCTTGTCAGCATCTGCCCCCACGGCTTTTTGCCAAGCCAACACCACCGAGGCAAAGGCTTCGTTCACTTCGAAGGTATCGATATCTTCAATACTCAAACCCGTTTGTTCCAGTACCTTTTTCGTTGCTGGAATGGGGCCTTTCAGCATCGTGACGGGATCACATCCCACCAGCGTGGTCGCGAGGATCTTGGCTCTGGGCTTCAACCCATATTTTTCGACCGCATTTGCGCTGGCCAGAATCACAACGGCAGCACCGTCAGATACCTGAGAGCTGGAACCTGCGGTGTGAATTTCCTGACCCGGCACCGCTTGCAATGAGGCCAAGGATTCCATATCCGTCGCTCGCAAACCTTCGTCTCGAGAAACCGTATGCATCTCACCGGTTGGGTTGCCTTCTTTGTCCAAAACCGGGGCTTCCACGGGCACGATCTCGCGATCGAAACGACCTTGTTCCCAAGCAGCAATGGCTTTTTCTTGGCTGGAGAGACCGAAGGCATCGGTATCTTGGCGAGTGATCTGATATTCCTCCGCAATCATGGCTGCACCCTGAAACTGACTGGTCGGCTGATAGTGCTGCANGTAGCTCTCGCCCATGGGCACACCGCCGGCCATATTCGATCCCAGCGGAATCACCGACATCATTTCCACGCCACAGGCCATCACAATATCTTCCATGCCCGAGCCAATCATGGCCGCTGCGAGCGACGTCGCCTGCTGGCTGGATCCGCATTGAGAATCAACCGTCGTCGCAGCCACTTCCTCCGGAAAACCCTGAGAAAGCCAGGCGATCCGGGCGATATTGAACGATTGCTGATTGATCTGGGACACACACCCGCCAATGATCTGACCGACGTTTGCGGGATCCACCCCAGCACGCTCTAACGCACCGCGTTGCACCTTGCCCAGCAAGTCCGCTGGCAGCAAACCCGCCAAGCCCTTACCGCGCTTGCCGATTGGACTGCGTGCCGCTTCAACAATATAAATATCCTGCATTTTGACTCTCTCCCCTTACGTTAAAACCAATTCACCCTGTTCGACTAGGTCGACAGGCGGCTGCCCAACAAGCTGCGGAAGTTATCCGCATAGAATTTTTGTCTGACCGGCTCACTCACCCCATCCATGGTCTTCTCAAACCGACCAATCGGGTCATCGGTGCCTTCGTGATGCGGGTAATCCGAAGCAAACAGCAGGAGATCCTCCGCACCAGAGTTGAGCAACCAACCCACATCTTCGCCGGCAAACGGTGTGACCTTGATGTGTTTGTACACGTACTCTGAAGGCTGCATTTGCACTTGCGATAAATCCTGCAGACGGCGAAAGGCTCGATACGCCTGATCCATATGCTTCATCCAAGATACGACCCAAGAAGCCCCCAACTCGACGACCGCCACCCTCAATTTCGGAAAGCGATGGAATACGCCATCAAAAATCATCGCGGCAAGAAACAATTCGGCATTGTACTGAATGCCCATGTAAGCAATGGCGTCGCGCGGGGCGTCCCCTTCGCTGTGCTCAGGCACCGAACCCCCATTGTTGTAAAACGACAGCGGTACAGGATCCCAACCGCCGTCGGTGCCGACATGAATGGTAATGGCGATATCGGCGTCCTGAATTTTCGCCCAGATCGGATCGAAATCCGGATGGGTAAACGCGCGAGACCCCTGTGGCGCAATGGTGTCGATCATGACGACCGAGAAATTCATCGCGATGGCCGCATCCAGATATTCCATGGCGGTTTCAGGCCCATGGCGAAAGGGAATGTAGGCGGCCGGATGCATGCGCGCATCGGTTTCACAAAAACTGGCCAGCCCTCGGTTGAGAGCCTGCACAGAACCCGCGAAAATCTCAGGATCCTTGGCGCCCTGCACTTGGTCAAAGGCAGTTGTCGGAAAAACAATGTGCGCCTTAAAGCCCAGCAAATCGTTGACGCGAACTCGCTCATCACGGTCCCACGCCCCAAGGCCTTGGAACCCCTTGTGCTTCATGGACATGAACGACTGCTCTATTTCCGCATAGACTTCTGCGCTGTTTTGGCGGCGTTCGAAGCTCGCCACTGCCTGCGCTGCTTTTTCTAGCGTNACGGCTTTTCCTTGACCAAACGGCGCCAGATGCGGGCGTAACTTGGCGTCAGCAAATTCGGCCAACCAAGTCGGCGGTTCCATCATGTGGGTATCCGCATCATAAATATCGTTTCTGTGCGCGTAGGTCATCACTCTCTCCCCGTTGAACGACGAACATCTCACCACAAGTCACCACAAGACGCCAACGGACCGCAAAGAAACCGACTGTGAGGACATTGAACCCCTCTTCTGCTAATTTTTCCCCTGGACAAATCACCGTTTGAAAGAGGAGCAAACCGATGACAGAGCCGACAATGCTGGTTGGAGAATTTCGCAAACCACGGCAGATGCTGGGTGACCAAGAATACGACGGCCATCTGTCTATCCACGACGACAAAATGGCGGAAGACCTCGGCTTCGCCGGCGCGCCCATCGAAGGACCCACCCATTTCAGCCAGTTNGTACCCTTGCTCCACGAGGTCTTCGGCGATGCATGGTTCGAGCGAGGCTGCATCAGTGCCCACTACCAAACCATGGTGGTCGAAGGCGAAGAAGTCCGAGTCATGGTTGAACAAGTCGCCACCGATCAAGTAGCGCGTATCAGTGCAGAAAAACGCGATGGTACACCGGTGCTCACGGGCACTGCCTCGCTCGGCCCCGATTACGGCGAGACCGAACTGGATCGACGCAGAGCGAAACTGCGCCCGGCCGATCAACTCGTGATTCTCAGCGACCTCAGCGTCGGACAGTTAGGCGCCGGCAACCCAGAACACGCACAAATGGCTTTCGACCAGAACATGGGAGCCATGTATCCCTTCAGCCTTGCCGAGAAACTACAGAAAATTACCGAACAACATCCGTACTATGGCAGTGACAATCCTTGGGGCAGAGCTGTGATTCCGCTGGAAATGATCAGCGTATTGACCCAGTACACCAGCGGCCAATCTGGGTTTCGCACCCGAGGCCCAGCGATTGGCTTATTTGCTGCCCAAGAGATGAAGATGATCAAGGGCCCGCTCTTTGTCGATCACCCCTACAAGCTGGAACGCGAAATCATTGCGCTGAGTGAAAGCAGACGCACCGAATCCAATTGGATCATGACACGAGTGATCGATGCCGAAACCAATGAATTGGCCGCTGAAGTCATACTGAATTCCGCGACATTGAAGGACAGCTACGAACATTACGCCACCGACGCCGCGACGCTCGGTAAAGACTTAACCGCCTGAGGTACCCATGGGCAGAAAGATACTCTTCATCACCACGGACCAAATGCGTTACGACGCACTGGGTTGCAACGGCGGCACCGTAGCCCGCACACCGGCCATCGACGCGTTGGCGGCCGAGGGGATCAACTACNGGCGTGCCCACAATCAAAACGTGATTTGCATGCCGGCTCGAGCCACCATCATGACCGGCCAACATGTGGCCAGCCACGGCGTATGGATGAACGGGGTCAGCCTGCCAGAAGACACGCCCACCATTGCCCACTGGCTGCAACAACACAATTACCGAACTGCAATTTTAGGCAAAGCCCACTTTGAGCCCTGGCTCGGATCCGGAGACGACTTTTACGAAAATCGCATGGCAGCCATGGGCGAGTCAGGCCCACATCGAGGCTTCGAGCACATGGAGTTGGCCAATCACTTTGGCATGAATCACTCCCACTACGACCTGTGGCTGGCCCAGCATCATCCGGAATTGAATGCCAAGCGTTATCAGGCCGTCACCGACAAGGGCCAGCAAAACATGGCCGCCTGTGGCGATACCGGTGCGGTCCAGGTCTGGCCAACGGACATACCAACAGAGCTGTATCACACCAACTGGGTTGCACAGCGCACGATGGATTGGCTGAACACCCTGTCAGATGACGAAGACTGGTTCGTGTGGATGAGCTTTCCAGACCCCCACCATCCTTGGGACCCGCCAACGGCAGAAAAGCAACGATTGGACTGGCGGGATGTGCCGCTGCCCGAACTCTATCCCGGCAGCCCCGAACAGGCGGCAGAAATGCTCAAGGACAAACCCAAGCATTGGATGGGTTACTTCGACGGCAGTCTGTGGGCCAATCTCGAGTCTCCCCGAGGCTTCAAACCTTGCGACATGACGCCCGACCAGATCCGCGAGATTAATGCCTACACCCACATTGAAAACGAACTCATCGACGACGCCTGCGCGAAGGTTTTTGACTATTTGAAAGGTCGCGGCTGGGAAGCGGAAACCGACATCATTTTCACCACCGACCACGGCGAACTGCAGGGGGACTATGGCCTGTTATTTAAGGGTGCTTACCACGTGGACTCGTTGATGCGGCTGCCCTTGATCTGGCGGCCAGCACCGAGCGCCAATGTACCGGCGGCTGAGGTTACCGCACCGGTCGGTCACCTCGATCTGGCACAAACCTTTTGCCAAATCGCAGGCATCGGCGAACCCGACTGGGTAGAAGGAAAGCCCCTACCCCTCGATGAACAGGACGCCCAAGCACAACAGCGCCAGCGCGTGTTAACCGAATGGGAAAGCGAACACGGACCTGTAAGCCTCAATTTGCAGACCATCTATCAAGACAATTGGGTCTGCTCTCGCTACGGCAAAAGCTCTCTGTATGAAGGCACCGAGGGGGAACTCTACAATTTATCCAGCGACCCAGGCTCTCTCGTCAATCGATGGGATGACCCTGCATACGCTTCATTGAAAAGCGACTTGATCGCAGACCTAGACGACACTCTGCCCGCGCCACGAGAGCCCAGGTTACCGCGTCTGGCGCCGGTTTAGGCAGGACCGAGAACATGGTCACTCACGCCAACCCACCAGCGCTGAACTACATGCAGCGCATGCGGGACTACTACTTGGCTCTGGGCTACAACAATCCCTATCAGTGGTCGAGTTTTACCGACGTCCCGTTCCAGCCTCTAGGCAAACCGGTGGCTGAAAGTCGCGTGGGCTTAGTCACCACCGCCGCGCCATTCAAACCCGATGCAGGCGACCAAGGCCCCGGGGCACCCTACAACGCTGCCGCCAAGTTTTATCGAGTGTACGCGGGAGAATCGCAATCCGACGACATCCTCGGCATCTCTCATGTCAGCTACGACCGCGCCTATACCACCGCCGAAGACATCAACAGCTACTTCCCGCTGCAGGCGCTCCGTGAAGCCAACCAGGGCGGTCAAATCGGCGGTTTGTCTCCGCGCTACTACGGACTGCCCACCAATCGCAGTCAGCCGACCACCATGAATCAAGACTGCCCAGAACTGCTCGCCTTACTTCAGGAGGATGAAGTCGATCTCGCGATCTTGGTGGCGAACTGACCGGTCTGCCACCAGTCGGTCAGTTTGGCCGCACGCCACCTCGAAGCAAACGGCATTGCCACAGTCATCATGGGTTCCGCCAAAGACATCGTTGAACACTGCGGTGTGCCCCGTTTTGTCTTCAGCGACTTCCCCTTGGGCAATTCTGCCGGCAAGCCCCATGACCCGACATCCCAGCGGGAGACCCTTTCGTTGGCTTTGCTGACTCTCGAGACTGCAACAGAACCGAGAACCACATTGGGGTCAGCCCAACAGTGGGCTAAAGACTCAAAATGGAAGGACGAGTTTTTCAGCATTGAGCATTTGTCCGCAGACGAGTTGGCACAACGACGCGCAGCATTCGATCAGGTCAAGGCTGTCGCTAGAGACGTCAAAAACAAGACCCGAGAATCATCGTGAAGCCCCTGCTGCCGCGTTAAAAGACAATTAGCCCACACGCCCTATCCATTTCAGGTTAACGTTAGGCCCATAGGGAGAGATGTACTATGAGTCTGATTACTTGGTCCTGGATATTTTTGTTCGGCTATATGAGCCTGATGGTCGGCATTGGTATATACGCCCAACGCCAAATCCAACACGCGGATGATTTTGCGACGGCTCGCGGGGCTTACGGCCCGGTGTTTTTGGCTTTGGCGTTTGCGGCGTCGACAGCCAGTGGGGCAACCTTTCTTGGCAGCCCGGCCATGTCATACGAGTGGGGACTCTCTACCCTGTGGATGCATTTCCTTTATCCCGTCGGCGTTTACGTTGGCATCTTAATTTCCATGCGCTTGGTGGCCACATCAGGCAACCGCTTTGGTAACCGATCTATCCCGGAATACCTAGGCGACCGCTATCAGTCCGACACCATGCGCCTCATGGTGTCTCTGATTTCACTGGTGCTGTTTTTCTACCTTGCTGGCCAGTTGGTTTCCGGCGTGGTGATGTTTGAAATCATGTTGGGATTGGATTCCATGTGGGCGCTGGGCATTACCACATTCATCCTGCTGATCTACGTCGTACTTGGCGGTGCTCATGCGGACATTCTGACCGACGGAGTGCAGGGGTTCATGATGCTTCTACTCGCCGTCTTGGTCATTATTCTGACGGCTCTGGGCTGGGGAGTGGAAGGCGGGTTTTCTGGGATTGTCGATAATCTCGCCAAACAGGATCAGGATCTGGTCTCGCCTACCAATCCCAATACGCCCCTGTTCCATTCGTGGTGGTCTATCTTCGTCATCGCCTTTGCGCATATGCCGTTGGGTTTGCTGCCGCACCTCGGCAACAAGCTGTGGGCACTGGACACCAGCAGTTCGAGACTGCAATTCGTCAAACTCGCCGCCATTTTCGGCCTGACCCTTGGACTGCTCGGCGTGGGTGGCTTGCTCGCTCGCGTCTACTTCGGCGACGCCCTGTACGACGCAGGCGCCAACCCGAATCAAGCCCTGCCGCTGCTCTTCATCGAACTGTTCCCCACTTGGTTAGCTGCATTGATCGGTGTGGGTGTTCTGTCTGCCGTGATGAGCACGGCGGACGGCTTGGTGGTCTCGTCATCACAAATCATTGCCAACGACCTGTACCGCAGAACCCTGGCTCCAAGACTGCATCCGGACATGCCCCAAGAACAGCTGGACCATCGGGTGTTGTTGATCAGCCGGTGGGCTACCGTCGCCGTACTGCTGATTTGTATGCTCATGGCATGGTCGCTGATGGATGTGAACGTTTCTCTCGTGGTCTGGATCGGCGTCGGCGGCATGATGGCGGCCTTCGCCGGACCACTGGTCTTGGGTGCTTTGTGGTCTGGGGTCACCTTGAAAGGCGCGTATGCCGGCCTGTTGGGAGGCTTTGGCGTCTTCATCGTCCTGCATTCCCAAATATTGGAGCCCAGTTGGTTCTCTGCTGTCGGCCTCGAGGGTGCGGTGACTTGGCTTCGCGGTGAAGGCCCCAACCCCTACTCCTGCGCTGTGATGGGAGAAATTGTGTCCATCGTTTTGACCGTCGTCGTGTCTAAGCTGACTCAGCCACTGAGCCAGTCACACATCGATGAGCTGTTTGCCGCAGAGTAGATCCTCACCGGTCTTAAACGTTGTCGATCATGAGAGGTGCGTCACACGCGCCTCGGGCGAGGAACCGGTAGCATGCGGGAGTAAACTCGACAGCCTTGGCTTGCTGTCTGCACAAGGAGATCGGTCCGCACAAGGAGATCGGTCCGCACAAGGAGATCGGTCCGCACAAGGAGATAAAGATGCGTCTGACATTGCCACGGTACCCTGCAACTCTTTGCTTAGGGTTCATGTTAAGTATCACCCAAAGTTCCGTTGCCCATGGCCCAGTAGAGCCCGGTGCAACGCCCGAACGACACATCCAATTTCCCGATACCGAGAACTACCAGACGCTGGTGCTGGATCTGCATACACACAGTGTTTTCTCAGACGGCCACGTATGGCCGACCATTCGAGTATCTGAGGCGCTGCGGGACGGACTCGACGGCATGGCGATTACCGAACATCTCGAATTCCAGCCCCACCTGTCGGACATCCCGCACCCGGATCGCAATCGCGCCTACGAAGAAGCTCTCCGCGCAGCGGAGGGACAGCCCCTCAAAATCATTCCCGGTGTCGAAATCACACGGGTCGGCAAAGAGGGCCACATCAACGCGGTCTTTATCAAAGACGCGAACCCCCTGGTAAAACAACAAACGGCAGCGGATTCTCTGCCCCACACGGAATTCCCGACCCGTGAAGAGGCCTATGCTTTTACCGTCGAACAAAGCCCGTTATTCCATGGCGCCCATGCAATCGAGGTCGACGGCAACAAGATCTGGCGTCCCTACCCTGACCCCGCCACCTACGAGGCAATCAGGCATTTTGGCTTCGCCTCAACATTCGATGCTCGAGACGTGCTGCAAGTCGCCAACGATCAAGGTGCCTTCGTTTTCTGGAATCATCCTGACTTTGAACGGGTGAATTCCGGTCTGAACACCTTTCATCAGGCCGCAACCCAGGACGGCCTGCTACATGGCATCGAGATTGCCAACGGTGATCACTACTATCCAAATGCGCACCGTCTCGCCCTCAAGCATGACCTCGCGCTGATCGGTGTCTCGGACGTGCATGAACTGATCGAATGGGACTACCGGCCCGAGGCGGCGCACAACCCCGGCCATCGCCCGGTGACGCTGCTGCTGGCAAATGACGATTCGCTAGAGGCCATGCGAGAGGCACTGTTTGCGCGCCGCACCATCGTCTGGTGGAAAAACATGCTCATTGGTCGCGAGGCCCATATGCAACAACTGCTGACAGCNTCCTTACAGATCGAGTCTGTCGACAACAGCGGCTATCGAACGCTGGTCAACATTCGCAACACCTCCGACGCCTTGTTCCAACTCCGGGAACGTTCCGGCGCGCATCTTACGAGCCAAACCGGCATCGTGGAAATCGCCCCCAACGCGGTGACCGGAGTCGCCATGCAGGTCGATGATGCGGACGCGGCCATCACGTTGGAATTCGATGTCTTGAACGCTTTGATTGCGCCGGAGAAAACCGCAAAAATCACACTCTCAAGTCAGTAGGCTCGGCAGCCCCNTTCGATTTGTGGCCGAGCAGCGCGAAAACAACAACGAAAACAGCAAGGTTCAACACAAGGCACGCATTTTATGACCCAGCTTGACCACATCATGTTTGCCTGCGCCGATTTACAGGCCGGAATCGACGAGATCTACGAACTCACCGGCGTCATGCCGGCACCGGGTGGTTCTCATCCGGGAGTCGGTACGCGAAACGCCTTGTTATCGCTAGATAACCGCCAGTATTTGGAAATCATCGCCCCAGATCCTGCTCAAGACCTCGCAGGCACTACCGGCCAGCTGTTGCTGGATCATGGTGGATCGGGTATCCGCAGCTGGGCCGTGGCCAGCGACAATCTGTCCGAGGTGGCGAGCCAANCTGCGGCNTTGGAATTGGACAGCCGAGAAATCATCGACATGAGCCGCACTACCCCAGAGGGTGTNGAGTTGGCGTGGCGGCTGCTGTTCTTGNAGGACTCGCACATGCCCTTNTTCATCGACTGGCTGGAATCGCCTCACCCGGCGCTNTCCACGCCGAGCGGCTGCACANTGGAGCGCTTTAACATCACGACGCCCACACCCGCTGTGTACCAGCGTTTTCTCGATGCGCTAGACCTGCCATTGAATGCTCAGGCCGGGGCCCCTGCATTCAGCGCCCAGCTCAGCACACCTGAGGGAACCGTCACCCTAGAGCCTTGGTAGCCGCAAAAAACCGCCCGCCTCCTGTATAGTAACTCGCTTGCGGCCTTCGTCAGATCCTCGGATCTGGGCCGAATGTACTACTGTTTTTGGAGAGACGCATGACCCAGCACACCCCTGTCTTGGTTGGTATCAGCCACTTGGAACAACGCTTCACTGACTTTGAATCCGCCAAGGAGCCGGTTCAGCTGATGATCGAAGCGGTAAACGCCGCAGCAGAGGATGCAGGCTCCAAGGCATTGCTCGACGCCGGTTCCGTTCGCGTTATCCGGGGCATCTGGCCCTATCAGGATCCGGCGCGTGCCATTGCTCAGGCCATCGGCAGCCCCAATGCAGAAACTGTGCTGTCACCCTATGGCGGCAACTTTGTGCAAACCGTCTTGAATCAAAGCGCTCTGGATATCCAATCCGGCCAGCACGACATCATCATTTTGACTGGTGCCGAATGCGGCAACACCCAAGCCAAAGCCGCCAAGGCGGGCCAAGACCTGGGCTGGGCGGAACTGCCTGGCACACCAGATCGATTGATCGGTGCCGACAAGGACATGCGTCATGAGGCTGAAATTGCGATCCGCCTAGGTCGACCGATTCAGATCTATCCGATCATGGAGACCGCGCTCCGACACGCCAGCGGGCTCGGCGTCGACGCGCATATGGAGCACATTTCCAAGCTTTGGGCTGGCTTTAGCGACGTTGCCGCCAGCAACCCCAACGCTTGGATACGCGAGGCCAAGTCTGCTGAGGAAATCCGCACCATCTCTGATTCGAATCGACCGGTATCGTTCCCCTACCCGAAACTGATGAATTCCAACAACAATGTGGATCAAGCTGCGGCGCTGATTTTGGTCTCTGAGGAGAAAGCCAAGGCGCTTGGCATCGCCAAGGATAAGTGGATTTATCCGTGGGCAGGCACCGATGCCCAAGACCATTACTACTTCTCAAATCGAGACAACTTCCACAGCTCTCCGGCCATTCGCTTGGCTGGCGGCAAGTGTTTGGAACTCACGGGTTCCACACCAGACAACATCGATATGATCGACGTATACAGCTGTTTCCCTGTCGCTGTGCAAATCGCTTGTCGCGAGCTTGGTTTCGACATGAACCGCCCTCTCACCGTTACCGGTGGGCTGACCTTTGCCGGAGGCCCATTGAACAACTACGTCATGCACTCCATCGCTCGCATGGCCCAACTGCTCAGAGACAACCCCGGCAAACGCGGTATGATCACCGCCAACGGTGGATACATTACCAAGCACGCGTTCGGCATCTATTCTACGGAAGCCCCAGAACGGCCATTCCAGCATGCAGATTTGCAAGATCAGGTCGATGCCACATTGAAACGGGACGTGGTAATCGAGCACCAAGGCGCTGGCACCGTCGAGGGCTACAGTGTGATGTATGGTCCTCAAGGGGTCTCCAAGGCCTTCGTGGCCGCTCGTCTCGACGATGGCCGTCGTGCCTGGGGCACCTCGGAAGACCGAGATCTGCTGCAAAGCATGACAAAGGAGGAATTCTGCGGCCGCCAGGTTAACTTGGCCAATCACGAGGCCACGTTTTAATCCATGCCCGACTCCCGAAATCCGAACGCCAATGCGCCACAAAAAGCCTATCCTGCCGGTCTAGGCAGGCGCTTGGGCGCCATGCTCTACGACAGCCTTCTGATTATCGCGCTGTTTTTTTTGACCGGCTTTATCTGGGTACCCCTGAGCGGCGACGTGGTGACTGGGCTGGCCTTCCAGCTAACGCTGCTTGCCGAGGTCATTGTGTTTTTCGGCTACTGCTGGGGCAAACAGGGTGAAACACTGGGTATGCGCGCCTGGAAAATCCGAATCGTGAATGGGGATGGTGCGTTACCCAACCTACAACAAATCGGCCTGCGTTTACTCATTGCGCCGGCATCACTGACTTGCTTCGGCTTAGGCTACGTTTGGCTTCTTTTGGGCAAGGACAAACAGACGTGGCATGACAAGGTCAGCGGCACCTACGTCGTACATTTACCGGAGCGCGAGTAGCCTAAGCGCAAGGTGCGACCTCACCTCAACATTGTCCCAACGCAATAGATCCACGACCGGTATCAAGGTAATCTTGTGCCCCTTCAGCGATTGCATCGGGCAAGCCTGTCGCAGCGACGATTTCGCTGGGAAACCATTGCCCGCATCAAGAGTCTTTTAACAGTCAGAGCCCAACACCAATACCGGGGATAGAACAACCATGAATTACGCCTCAGCCAACAGCGATCTTGCGGCCCTACGAACCCCTTGTTTGGGCACCAGCCTAGCCGTCGCAAAGCGTCTCGCCAAAGCCACGAACAACACCGCCACACTGAATCGCGCGATTACCGACTTCAAAGACGAAACCGGTGAAAGTGTGTGTGTCAATCTGGATGGCCCCGTCGCCCGGGTACTGATCATCGGCGGAGCCGATTCGTGCAGCCCTAGCCAGTACCGAAAAATTGCAGGGCTGGTCGCTCAAAAACTCAGCGCCTTGAACATTACGCAGGCCGCCGTGCACTTGTTGGGCACCAAAATCAAAGGCCATAACGTGGCGTGGAAAGCTCAGGCACTCATGCAGGCCATCAGCCACGCCAGCTATCGCTTCAATGCCTACAAGAGTAAACCCAAGCAACCGGTGAGTCTGAAGCGGGTGCGATTACTGGCCAACGCAGGCGACCAGAAAGCACTGCGCGCCGCCATCAAGCTTGGCGCTGCACTGGATGAGGGCTTGACCTTGGCGAAGGATCTGGGCAACGAACCACCCAACGTGTGCACGCCGACTTACCTGCTGGCTCAGGCACGCAAGATGGCACGCGACAAAGCGGTAACGTTGACGGCACTGGATGAAAAGAAAATGCTCAGCCTCGGTATGGGCGCCTTTATGTCCGTCTCTCAGGGCAGTGACCAGCCGGGTAAGATGATCATCTTGCGCTATAACGGCGGCAAAAAAGATGAAGCACCCATCGCCTTGGTTGGCAAGGGCATTACCTTCGATACCGGTGGCATCTCGTTGAAGCCACCGCCCACCATGGACGAGATGAAATTCGATATGTGCGGGGCTGCCGCTGTACTGGGCGTTACTAAGGCCGCCATCGACGCTCGCCTACCCATCAATCTGGTCACCGTCGTCGCTGCCGCAGAAAACATGCCCAGCGCTCGAGCCAGTCGGCCCGGCGATATCGTCACCTCGGCATCGGGTCAGACCATCGAAATTCTGAACACTGACGCGGAAGGCCGGTTGGTGCTCTGTGACGCCCTGACTCATGTCCAGAACTACAAGCCCCGGGCCATTATCGACGTGGCCACACTAACCGGTGCCTGCATCATGGCATTGGGCAGTCACGCCAGCGGGCTGTTCGCTAACGACGACGATCTGGCCGATGCGATTACCGAAGCCGGTGAGCGCAGCGGTGATCGCAGTTGGCGACTACCGCTGTGGGACGAATACCAGTCAGGTTTGAACACAAACTTTGCCGATATGGCCAATGTCGGTGGTCGTGGTGCGGGCAGCGTTACCGCCGCCTGCTTCTTGTCGCGCTTTGTCAAAGGCTGCAAGTGGGCGCATATGGATATCGCAGGCAGCTCTTTCCATAACGGTGCGGCCAAGGGGTCCAGTGGTCGACCTGTAGCTCAGTTGTTCAATTACCTTGTCGCCGAAAGCGGCCTGTAATCGAGCGAGCGATCTGACACATGACTCGCGTCGATTTTTATCAGCTACCGGATAAGGACCTAGAGGCTAGCCTGCGCTTTACCTGTCGCCTGTGCCTGAAGGCGTTGAGCAGCGGGCTGGTTGTCCACGTGCGCGTAGATGACCCGCAACAGGCCACAGTCGTCGATGAACTCATGTGGGACTACCCGAAACACCGCTTGGTGCCTCACGCGATCATTGATGGTCTCGAGCAAGGCGGAGCGCAAGACAGTGCCCGCAACCAACACCCCGTGCACATTGGCTGGCAAGAGCCGAGCCATGACACGGGGTTGCTGATCAACCTAGGCAGCGATGTGCCGAGCTTTTTTGGTCGCTTCGACCGAGTCGCTGAAATCATCGTCGATGAGAGCAAGACGCTGCGGCGCGAACACTACAAATTTTACCGTCAACGTGGTTATCCATTGCACCACCACGCATTGGAAGACTGGGATCAGTAACCACCGTTTCTACAGAGCATTATCAGAGTCACCATGGACAATAACTTCAATCCGGAAGCCATTGAGCAGAGCCTTTACGCGCACTGGGAAAAGGCAGATTTTTTCAAAGCCAGCGACAGTGGTAACGGTTATTGCATCCTGATTCCACCGCCCAACGTCACCGGCACCCTGCATATGGGACACGCCTTCAACCAAACCTTGATGGACACATTGATTCGCTATCAGCGCATGCAAGGCGCTGGCGCGCTGTGGCAAATGGGTACCGATCACGCGGGCATAGCGACTCAAATGCTGGTGGAGCGTCAACTCGCAGAGGAAAACCTGAACCGTCACGGTCTTGGTCGAGACAAGTTCATCGATCGCGTATGGGCTTGGAAGGAAGAATCCGGCGGCACCATTTCAAAACAAATCCGCCGCATGGGATCCAGTATTGACTGGTCTCGAGAGCGCTTCACGATGGACGAAGGCTACGCCACCGCCGTGCAGCAGGTATTTATACGACTGTTCGACGAAGGCCTGATTTATCGTGGCAAGCGGCTGGTCAACTGGGACCCGGCCCTCGGCACCGCGATTTCCGACCTCGAAGTAGAGAACAACGAAGAACAGGGCCACCTGTGGCACTTCCGCTACCCACTGGCAGATGGGGCGAAAACCTTGGACGGCAAGGATTACTTGGTCGTCGCTACAACCCGACCCGAAACCATGCTGGGCGATACGGCTGTCGCCGTACACCCGGAAGACGAACGCTACGCGCACCTGGTTGGGCAGCATATCGTGCTACCTCTGGTCGGCCGAACCATCCCTGTGATTGCCGATGACTATGTCGATCGTGAATTCGGTACTGGCTGCGTAAAAATCACCCCGGCACACGACTTTAACGATAACGAAATGGGCGCTCGCCACGATCTGCCGTTGATCAACATCTTTACCCCAGAAGCCGCCATTAACGACGCCGCACCCGAGGCGTATCAGGGTTTGGATCGCATGGCGGCGCGCAAGCAAATTGTCGCGGATCTGGATGCCTTGGGCTTGCTGAACGAGATCAAGGATCACAAGCTCATGGTGCCTCGGGGCGATCGCTCCAATGCCATCATCGAGCCCCTGTTAACCGACCAGTGGTTTGTCAAAATTGGGCCGCTGGCCGAACCCGCCATCGCGGCAGTCGAAAACGGCGACATTCAATTTGTACCCAAGCAGTACGAAAACACCTATTTTGCTTGGATGCGCGACCTCAAGGACTGGTGCATCAGCCGTCAACAATGGTGGGGTCATCGGGTTCCTGCGTTTTACGACGACCAAGGCAACGTCTATGTGGCGGAGGATGAGGCCAAGGCACGACACAAATACGGATTGGCCGATGACATCGCGCTGAGCGAAGACGATGACGTGCTGGAAACCTGGTTTTCTTCCGCACTGTGGCCCTTTGCCACTCTAGGGTGGCCAGAAGAAACGCCGGAACTGGCCCGCTTTTTGCCCACCAATACGCTGATCACCGGACATGACATCATTTTCTTTTGGGTCGCTCGAATGATCATGATGACCCTGCACTTTACCGACAAGATTCCGTTCCACACGGTGTACATCCACGGCCTCATCAAGGATGCCGAAGGCCAGAAAATGTCGAAAACCAAGGGCAACGGTCTCGATCCTTTGGACTTCATCGATGGCATCGACTTGGAGTCCTTGGTCGCCAAGCGCACCAGCAACCTGACCCAACCCAAGATGGCGAAGCGGATTGAGAAGCAAACACGCAAAGACTTCCCCGAGGGTATTGCCGCATACGGTACTGATGCTCTGCGCTTTACCTTTGCCGCCTTGGCTACAACGGGCCGCGACGTACGCTTTGATACCAACCGAATCGAAGGCTATCGCAACTTCTGCAACAAGCTATGGAACGCCTCGAAATTCGTGCTGATGAACACCGAAGACATCGATCTCTCGATCACCCCGGCTCCGGGGGCCGTAGACCAGTGGATCGTGAGCAAATGCCATCGCATGATTAACGATGCGCGCTTTGCCTTGGACACGTACCGGTTCGATATCTACGCCAACACGGTTTACGAATTTGCCTGGCACGAATACTGCGACTGGTATCTGGAACTGAGTAAACCACTACTGTGGAACAAAGAGGCGGATCCCGCCGCGCGAGCGGGAACCCAACGAGCCCTGCTGCAGGTATTGGAGGTGCTCCTGCGTGCAGCCCACCCGGTGATGCCGTTTATTACCGAAACCCTGTGGCAGCAGGTAGCAGACCGGCTGGGGCTGCTCAGCAATGATGACGCCGCCAGCATCATGCTGCAAACCTATCCTCTCCCGGACGACATGCCCGCCAACGACTCTGCCGAGGCGCAGATCGAATGGCTCAAGTCCGTCATTACCGGCATTCGTACCATTCGCGGCGAAGCGAACATCAAACCCAGCCAAGAGATACCGTTGCTGCTTCAGGGCGGAGACACCGCCGACCGCAGCAATGCCGAGCAAGCTGAAAACATGCTGGCGCGGCTGGCGAATGTCACGTCGATCCAATGGCTCGCCGACGACACCGAACCGCCGCTCAATGCCCTGAGCTTGGTCGGCGACCTAAAGGTCATGGTGCCCTTAGCCGGTCTGATTGACTTAGACGCCGAGCGTGCTCGCATCAACAAAGAAGTGGGCAAGGCACAGCAAGAGCTGGAGAAAATCGAGAAAAAACTGGGTAACGAAGCCTTCGTTGCCAAGGCACCCGAAGCCGTAGTGGCTAAGGAACGCACCCGAGCGGACGAACTGCGGGCTACGCTGCACACCCTAGAGGGACAAATCGAGGCACTGAGTAACGCAGGCTAACATCGCTTATTGAGGGGGTGGCGAGGCGAACCAGAGCGCGGCCACCTCATAAGGCGCTTCGATGCGACGGCGCAGCCACCCTTCAACCAACAGGTTCTGAGCATTATCAGCTTGCTGCACCAGAGCGAACCGCCAGACGAGATCCGAGGACCGCTGTGGATAGAAACGGACGCACACATCCGGCGCTATCCAGTGGCATACCCCACTGTCGGTATCTGCGTTCAAAAAACCCACCTCTAAGTCGTATAGGACGCCAATCAGGACGCGCTGCTGCGCTTGCACACGGCCTTGGTTCGTTGATTGGGCAGCAGTCTGCAGCAACCAATGCATCTGCTGACCTGCGCTGGATGCCAGCAGACTCAAGATCAGCAGAAGACTGATCACGCTGAGCAAGACAATGCCGCCTTGGCCCACGCCCGACCCGTTAGCCTTTGTCCTTAACTATGCCAACGTCTGGATTAGGGAAGCGGTGTGAAGGTCAGTGGCATCGCAAACGCCACGGGCATCCAGCGAGGCTGATCCGACGACAGATGGCTGGCCAGATACAGATTTACCTGCAACAGCGCGACGCGGGCATCTTGGGGCAAATTAGCCGCGTCGAAATACCCTATCTGAACGCCATGACCGACACCATCGGCAACCCCGCTCCGCCAAGCCCCATAACGCAAGGTCAGACGTTCTACTCCGGTCACCAACTCCAAGGCATTGCCGAATAACGGTTTCTGCCATAGGGCAAATACCCTGCGCTCCGGCGTCGAGGTAAGACTCTCAGCGACGTAGAGGCGCATGCCTATGGGTGCGTAAAGCCGTGCACCGGCATCAAAGTCTGCCGGGGTCACCACCCACTCGGTCTCGCCCGACATGTTGTCGACGGAATCTTCCGACACGCGATTGTCTAAGGCCCCATCACCCCCAGCCCAAGAAAAACGGACAAGTCCGGAAGCATGACGCGTCTGGGTCGCACTGAAGATCACGGCCTGCGCGCAGTCGCTGAGCAGCACCACATCCCCAGAGTCTATGCGGGCCGCCGGCCCCAAAAGCTCGGCCTCCCCTCGCCCATCCATCGGTGGTTCAACCAATTCACCCAGCGGTTTGGCAAAACCCCGAACCAGCAAACCATGAGACTCGGGTGCCAGATTATTGATGCCGAAAAAAAACGGAGAACTTGCGGGATCCTGAACAATTTCCGCGGCGGGCCACGGTCGCAGCAAGCCTAATTCTGCCCAACTCGCATTCAGCAGGCTCTCTACCGCAGCCGATTCAGCAAGGCACCCCATATGCCCGGCACCCTCTAGGGCAAGCCCCCACACAAGGTCGAGCAACCGAACGCGTTCCTGCAGATCGGCACGTTGTTCAACCGAGTTAGCCAAATCGTCGAATGAGATCAATAAGGGAGTGAGGCCCATCATCAGCAACAAGCCCATGGCAACACTCACAAGCAGCTCTAGCAGGCCATAGCCCCCTTGGGCTGGGACAGGGCACCAGATTTTCAAGGGTGATCGCCAAGAGTGATCTGATGCCAATTCCCCGGCTCTGTCGGTTGATGCAACGCTTGAGCTTTTGGCCAGCGAACCTGAACGCCCAAGGAGCGATTGGCGGCAAGCGAGGCCTGAAAACGTGGCACTTGAGGCCGCTCAACCCGGTCTTGGATATCCGTCGGGGTTTGGGCAATGTTTGCACAAAGCCCCGCCGCCCAATCCGCCTTCAGCGCGCAACCCAAGGCACCCGCCTCGTGGGCCGCCCATTGATCCACCGAACACCACCGGTTCATGCAACTTAGCGTGCTTTGGGCCAAATCGTCTGAGGCGATGTTCGTATTCAAAGCATCCAGCCATTGTCCTGCTGCCACACTGCCCTGGGGCCACAGCCCAACAACGTGAAAGGCATAAATCCGATTTAGGGTATTCGTGGCCGCCCTCTCGGCGAGGGCCTGTTGTGTGGTGAAGCGCACTGAATCCGCGGCACGAAACATCAGACGTTGGGCTGCCACCACCGGCACCGTGCAAAGCAACAGGGCCACAAGAACCTCCACCAAGGTGAAACCCATTCCCGAGAATTTAGGCCCGCTCGTGCGACTGAGCACCATCAGCTGGGGCCGTCTAGCCAGCGCTGTCGACCGAGATGGTCTACTGCGAAAACAGCGACCTCAGTCGGCGACAAGGGGTGCGCCTGCAATTCAAAGGCTGCATCGCTACCGATCACTCGAATGTCGTAATTTCCCCGCGTGCTGGCACTGATATCGCAAGATGCCTGCGCCAGCGGACCCTCAGCCGCATCGCCAATACCGTTACCACTGCTATCCGCCAAACTGCTCCAAGGGTCTTCGTCGAGCCCCGCGGTCAATGCCCGCCCGTGTAATGTTTGGACGCATGCCGACAGTTCGAGGCGCATCGCAGTGCTGCGCCCATGGGCCTGTTGCAAACCGTAGCGCGGCACCGCGATCCACATCAGCAGGGTAATGAGCGCCAGCACCAGCATCAGCTCAATCAACGTAAAGCCGTCGTGTACTCGGCGCGCTGGCCCGGCACTGCTCGTCTGGGTATCAGTCATGGCACGATGTTGTGGCTCGGGGCTCCAACAACCAATCCACCGCGTCGGGCAACCAGGTAAGCCTTCACTGAAAGGCCCGCAAGCGCAGGCCGCAAACAGATCAGACGGTCAGAAGTATTTTTCCAACGGTATCATTACCCGCCATCAAGGCGTGGGCATCCGCTGTCTGCTCAATGGGGAAACGTGCTTCGATGATGGGTTCGATGAGGCCCGCCTCGATTTTCGGCCAGACATCGCGCTTGAGACCGTCCATTACCAACGCTTTCTCGCCGATAGGTCGAGCCCGCAGGGTAGAGCCGACCACCCGGGCTCGCTTCATCATCAGCAATCCCAAGTTCACTTCCGTTACGGCGCCACTCATCAGGCCGATCAAAACCAAACGGCCACCCAAGCCCAAGGCCGTCAGGTTATCCATAAGATACTGCCCGCCTACCGGATCGAGAATGACGTCTACGCCGTTTTCTGCCCAGGCTTGAGCGGCGGCAAGAAACGACCCTTCGTGACGAATGGATCCGCCGTCGGCACCTAGGGCAATACATTGGTCCAACTTAGCCTGATTCCCCACCGTCACGAAGCTGGGATTGTTCGAATGCTTGAGCATCTGCAGTGCCGCAGTGCCCACGCCACTGGCCCCGGCGTGCACGATCACGCGTTCCGTTGGTGCTAGGTCAGCTTCCATGTAGAGGTTCAAATAAGCCGTCGCAAACACTTCCGGCAGCGCGGCAGCATCGACGCAACTCACCCCCTTGGGTACAGGCAGCACCTGGCCCGCAGGTACCACCACCTCTTCAGCGTATCCGCCACCGGCCAACAGCGCGCAAACCTCGTCGCCGATGGCGAAGCTCGAGACGCCCTCGCCGATTTCCGTCACCGTGCCCGCGCATTCCAAGCCCATGATCGGACTGGCACCCGGCGGTGGCGGATAACCGCCGTTTCGCTGGAGTAAGTCCGCGCGATTGATGGCGGACGCCACCACTTGAATGCGTAGCTCGCCGGGTCCGCACTGAGGGCGGTCAAAGTCTGCCCAAACCAAACCTTCGCCTGATACCTGAATCGCTTTCATTGTTTTTCCTCTAATAAATTCCCGCCACTACCACGACATACGAATTTTGAGCCCTTGCTCGTGCAGGTACTGTTTCAGGCCACTGACACGGTAGTCTCCGTAATGCACCATGGACGCCACCAAGGCAGCATCTGCCTTGCCGTCGGTGAGCACTTCGTGCAGATGCTCGGGCAGTCCCGCGCCGCCCGAGGCAATGACCGGAATGCGAACCGCCTCGGCAATCGCAGAGGTAAGCGGGATGTCATAACCGTCTCGGGTACCGTCTGCATCTATGGAATTCACCACCAGTTCGCCGGCACCGCGTTTCTCCCCCTCGAGAGCCCAAGCCAACGCATCCCGCCCAGTTGGGGTTCGTCCACCATTGATCACGATTTCATAACCACTGGGCTGCTCGCTACTGACCTGAACTCGGCGCACGTCCATCGACAACACGATGTTCTGATCACCCACAGCTTCGGAGCACTCATTGATCAGATCGGGTCGCGCCACCGCCGCCGAATTGACGTTGATCTTTTCCGCGCCGGCCAAGCGAAGATCCGTCGCGTCGGCGACACTACGAATCCCGCCGCCAACAGACAGCGGAATAAACACCTGACTGGCCACTGACTCCACCACATCCAGCATGATGTTGCGCTTATCGCTTGATGCGGTGATGTCGTAAAAAACCAACTCGTCCAAACCATCAAGATAGTACTCACGCGCTTTTTCAACGGGGTCACCGATGTTTTGGGTATTTACAAACTTAACGCTCTTGGCCAGATGACCATCACGCACGTCCAAACAGGCCACCACACGCTTACTCAGCATGATCGTCTCCGCCGTTCTGGGGCGCTGCTCCATCTGGCTGCCAAACGCCATCCCACCGAGCAAAGTTCTCAAACAGTCGTAGCCCTACCCGACCACTTTTCTCCGGGTGAAACTGGGTGCCGATGTAATTGTTCTTACCCAGCGCGCAGGTAAAGTCGTCTTCGTAGTCGGTAACCGCAAGCGCATGCTCCGGTTGGGTTGTACTGGGGAAGTAGCCATGCACAAAATAGAATTCATCGCCGGGTTCAATGCCCGCAAGCACTGGATGCGACTGTTTGACCCTGACCTCGTTCCAGCCCATGTGGGGGATTTTCAGTTCCGGGCGATTAAGCTTGAAGCGGCATACGCGACCACCGATTAGGCCCAAGGTCTGGGTGTCGTTTTCTTCGGAGTAATCGAGAGAGACCTGCATACCAAGGCAGATCCCCAACACGGGAGTCCCGCTAGCGATGGCAGATTTCAACGCTGTGTCCAAGCCACGTTCGCGCAGGCTACGCATGGCACTGCCCGCCGCGCCGACACCCGGAAAAATAATGCGCTCGGCTTGGGTAACGGCGTCAGGATGAGCGGAAAATTCAGCGTTCAGGCCAACTTCCGTGCAGGCGCGCTTGACGCTCCCCAAGTTTCCCGCGTCGTAGTCCAATATCAATGTCACAATGAATGAGTGCCCTGCCAAGAGGTCGCAAATACTAGCGGATCGCACAAAAATTCACTAGATATACACGGCTTCGCTGGAACCATTGCACCTGAGTTTCACTGCCGCACTGACCAAGAGACCCACCATGAGCGAACAGCCAAGCAAGATCGGTTACCTGTTGATTAACTTGGGCACCCCGGATTCGCCTGAGGTGAAAGACGTGCGTCGCTACTTGGGCGAATTCCTGATGGACCCCCATGTGCTGGACGTGCCTTGGGCAATCAGAGCGCTCATTGTTAACGCCTTTATTTTGCCCTTTCGACCCAAGGACAGTGCGGAAGCGTACGGTAAAATCTGGACACCCGAGGGCTCTCCTCTCCTTGTCAAAAGCCAGGCCCTGGCGGACAAACTGCAGAAGCGCTTGGAAGCCCCCGTGGCATTGAGCATGCGCTATGGCAAACCCTCCATTGCCAATGGGCTATTGGCTTTGCACGAAAACGGTGTGACCCAAGTCTGCATCGTACCCCTGTACCCCCACTACGCCGACTCTACGATCACGACCTCGGTAGATTCTGCAATGAAACACCTACCCAGCGGAATGCAGGGCAATGTGATTAAACCGTTCTATAAGGCTATCGAAAACACGCGAGCTTGGGGTGAAACCATCAGACGGCACCTACCCGAACCGTGGGATCACTTGCTCTTCAGTTACCACGGATTGCCGGAACGGCATCTGACCAAGGCAGACCCCACAAATGCGCATTGTCTACAACAGGAAAATTGCTGTGAGGTAGATTCCGTGGCGCATCAAACCTGTTATCGCCATCAGGTCTTTGTCACCTCTCAGGAAATCGCCAACTACCTGAACCTGCCAGCGGACAAACACAGCGTGAGCTTTCAATCACGCTTAGGGCGTATTCCATGGCTTACGCCCTACACCGACAACGTTCTGGAGCAAATGCCGAGCCGAGGCATCAAACATGTGGCGGTAGCCTGCCCCGCTTTCGTGGTGGATAACTTGGAAACGCTGGAAGAAATGGGCATGCAAGGCGAGGAGACTTTTCTCGCGGCAGGTGGTGAATCGTTTACGTTGATTCCTTGTGTCAACGATGACGATCTGTGGGTAGAGGGCTTAGCGGCCCTCTGCCTGCAACAGGCGGAGACGTTGCCAGCTGCCTAAGCCTGCCTCATTCCTTAATCGCTGCCGTTAGGGCTGAAACTTCCTTGTAGAACGTTCGCACTAGGGGCTGTGCGAACATGGACTTGCGCGCTACGAAGCGCACCGGCCTCGACAATTTTTCCGAGGACAGGCGAATCATTTTCTTCTCAGGAATACCCAAGGTTTTGGCTACCCCCGTGGGCACCAAGCCGTGCCCAAAATCAGACAACGCCATTTGTGCTACGGCAAAAAAAGACTCCAACGATGTACTGCGATGCAGATTCAACTGCTGCATATTTTCTTCAATGGAACCCCATGCGCCAGATCGTGACTCAATGGTCATCACATCCAACGAATCACCACTACGATATTTCAGGGGCTTCAAGCCCGAGGGAATAATCACCATGGGTTCCTGTCGAATCACCTCGGAGACCAGATCGGTATCGGCATCCGGGCTTCCGGTACAGATACCGACCATGTATTCACCCGAACGCAGCCGATCCAAAACCACTGGCGAACGCTGGGCATGAAATTCAAATTCCACCCCGGGCATGCAGTCCCGCACCTTGGAAAACAGCGTCGAACCCCAGCTGGCTAAGATAGCCTCTGATACGCCAAGAATGATTTTCCCCTTGCGCAGCGCGTTGTCTTCTAAAAATACGCTGCGAAGTTCAGACAGCAGTGGTGTCACCCGCTCCACCAAACGGGTTCCGTGATGGGTCAGCACCACGCGGCGACCGTGGCGTTCGATCAAATCACGATCGTAATAACGCTCCAGGGCTGCGATGCGTTTGGATACTGCTGACTGAGAAATACGCAAAGCAGTACTGGCTTCCATCATGGTGCCGGCCTTGGACAAGGCAATCAGGGTTTCCAAGTTCTCAATCATGAATCAAGTCTCCAAAGGCATACACCGACGGGTTATCTGTCGCGACTCGTCACTTTCGCGTCGCGCATCAATCATATTCTATTCTGTCGCTTTATTCATACATCCACAGCCACTATTCTGCCCCAATGTTGTTCTCACCCCTCCTATGGGCCCTAATCGCGGCCAGCGCGTTCGCCACCAGTGTGCTATCCGGCATCGTCGGCATGGCCGGTGGCATGGTGCTGATGTTCATTTTGATCTCCTTGCTGCCGGTCAGCAGTGCCATGATTCTGCATGCCGCCACCCAGCTTACCGCCAACGGCTCCCGCGCCTTCATGCTGCGGGTCCACATCTTGTGGGGGCTTCTGCCCCTGTATTTGCTGGGGTCCGCCACGGCGATCAGTATTGCGACTTACCTCGTACTGGTACCAGACCCTGCATGGGTACTGCTCTTAATCGGTTTGTTTGCCTGGTCAGGCCAGTGGAGCAAATCCTTGCAAGGACTGAACATTACCAAACCGTTGACCACCGTCGTCTGTGGATTCTTGGTGACCTTTGCCCAACTCATCGCCGGAGCGGCTGGACCACTGCTTGATTTGTTCTACCTCAATAGCGGCCTTGGTCGCCAAAGCGTCGTGGCGAATAAAGCCCTAACCCAGACCATTGGACACACGCTGCGCATCGTCTACTACGGTTTGTTGATTCACGTACAGAGCGAGCTGGCTTGGTGGATTTTCCCCTTGGTCATCGTGGCCGCCATCGCCGGGACACGCACAGGTGTGGGCATTTTAGCGCGCTGGCACGATGTCGGTTTTCAAGACATCAGCCGCAAAATCATTCTCACCATAGCCACCATATGCATCATTCGCGGCACCTATTTACTGCTACCAGAAGGCTTGGTGCCCGGTCCTAACTGGTAAGCCAAAACGCGCAACCTACCAACGCACTCGTCATCGCATACCAGCAGGAACTGTGAGGCACCACTCAGAACCAATGTAAATGCGCGACCCTGCGTTGCGGCGGTGTTACTGGTCACTTAGTCTTCTGCGCCGCGATTCCCTCGCTGGGACCAACCAGAAGGATCAGTAAGCGAATGAATACCCCTAAATTATTGGTCGCTTTGCAAGGCACCGGTAAATGCAGTCGGGCTTGGAATATCGCTAACCAAATCGCTGAATTCCAGCGCGCTAAAATTCATGCCCTCAACCTGACTCGTCTTGACGCTGCCAACACGGCCCACGATGACCCTGCAAAGAACCAATCTGAGCCACAGTCACCCAAGGGCTGCCTGCCAGAATTTTTTGCGGACAAGGACGCTGACACCGCTCTCCAAGGGAATTTGGCGCAGCAAAGGATTTACAAAACCGCCCGGGAAATAAACGCAGACCTTGTGATTGTTGGTACAGACAGGCGCACAGGCCTACATCGTTTGCTTCCTTCGGCAACCCATCGCCTCTGTGATGCGATTGCCTGCCATCTATTGGCGGTGCGTAGCAACGGACCAGTGGACGGTTACCGACGCATTAGCATCGCCATGGATCCATCCCGCTCACCGATTAAGGTAAACGAAACCGCGCTGACGTTTGCGAGAATGGCAACTACTGTAAAGTTCGTGATCGTAACGCCTATGCCTCTGAGCACGACCCCCACTTGGAAGATATCAGCGGTTCACATTGGTCCTCGATGGCCGATGCTGTGCGGTTCAAAAGACAGATTCGATCTGAAGCGGCCGATCCCCTGCGAAGCGCCGGGCTGCACCCCAAGATTCTCGAAGTGCGTACCGGCGACACCTTCCACGAGATCTTGGCTTGTGCAACAGACATGCGCGCTGACCTACTGATCATTAGCCAAGACAAGCAACAGCCTCGGAATCGTTGGTTATCGAGATCAACGGTTGCACGGCTCTTAAATCGCATGCCTTGCGACGTGCTCGTGTGTCGGGATTAATCAACCTGTTCGCTCAGTGATCTCGGCCGGCGCGTTGCACAAATGACCCAGCGAAAANCAAGGCTTGGCACGCCCACCCGTGACGCTTTGCTCACAACGACATTGTTGCTGAGGCGGCCNTAGAAGCCATCGAAGGTGAGCANGCATTCCTTAATAAGTACTCCGCTGTTAACTGCCTCACAAAACCGCAACGCCCATGGTGGTTCACCTTGCCCCGATTTTATGCGCTGACTACTTTGGGATTTCTAACATCTGTCGGTTGTCTTTAAGGGGAACATTCATGCCGCACATCAAACCANCCACCGTTTTGATCATCGCAGTTGTCGCCCTCGTCGTTGGTGCCGTGTTCGTCGCGGCAGGCTTGACCTTCATCACCGCCCTGCTGGCGTAAAAATTTCACCGAGGATTCTTATGAGTAACGATCCCATTGTCGTCGCGCTGGAACCCAACGAAGAAGGGAAGCATGTTTTTGCGGCAGCAAGCCGTATCGCGGCGTCTCAACACCGAGACTTACATCCGATCAACGTCGTGCGACCGGCCATCACCATTTACGCCGATCTAAACTTCAGNCCGTTGACGGAAACAGCGCTTGATTGGCAGCGTGAGCTGTTGCGCGAGAACCGCGCCTATCTTGAACGAATTCCTGAACTCGCCGCCAATCACATGGCAAATCTAACGGTCGTTGAGGGGAACCCGATCTACGAAATCAGCAATGCCATTGACAAAAACGGCGCAAGCCTCGCGGTCATGGGTGTTCACAATCGCAAGGGCTTTAAACGACTGCTGGGGTCTACCACCCACGGTGTACTGAACTCGACCAATTGCGATGTACTGGCCGTTCATCCTGATGGCGAAAGCAAGGTTTACTCACGCGNTCTCATCGCCGTAGATACCTCCGACCTCCTGGATCTGGTTTTAGCCAAGGCCGCGCCCTNCTGCGAGAGCGCGGAACGCGTTGATATCGTTTCGGTAATCGTTCCCTTGACTCGGGTCTTCCCATCCCCCGAAGCAGCAATCGGGTTACAGCCGTCGTTCGCCGCTTTGACCGAAGACATCAAGCAGCAGACCAGCACNAAAATCGCCGCAGCGGTCGACAATGCTGGGCTGTCAGGTTTCACCGTAGACGTTCGCATGGGCGANCCTCGTGATGAGATCGTGGCCGCAGCAAAGGAAAATAAAACAGACCTTATTGTGATGGGCAGTAACAACCGGGGTGCCATCAACCGACTGCTGGTGGGCTCTACCGCTCGCGGAGTTCTTGATCACACTCCATGCGACGTCTTGGTCTGCCGCGACCGTCAATAACAATTGATGATCTCAGGCCNTAGCTCACGACCACAGCTCTCAGGACCATAGCTCTCAGGNCCTCGATCGCAGGCCTCAAAATATAGCGCCTNCAACATNAGTCCCTAAGAATCAGGCCTTAAACCGGGACGACCACGAACAGCAGATCACCGACGTTTACTTGCTGACCATTACTCATGTTCACGCGAGTGACTCGGTAACGCCTGCTGGGATNGTAGATATCGCCTTCCGCATTAAAGTCTTTTAACGCTAACGGGTTAAAGATCTTCATCGCTTCCAACTGACACATGGTGTGATTGAGATCAATCACATCGCCNACGCTGACGTACTCGGGTTCTGANGGCGATGGCGTGGCGTAGAAGATCGCTGTCGCCGGAGCGAGAACCTTCAACTCATCGGTGCCGTCGATCAATATACTTTCCCGATCGATACCACCGGTGGCACTGCCACTGCTCGCATCAATGTCCGCAATCAATTTTTCGATATCCGTCCGCTGCAGCAGCTGCGGTAGATAGTCCGTGTCGTATTTGCCTTTGCGGAACACGTCATCCGCCAGAACAAGACGCAGCAGCGGAATATTGGTGCAGATACCGGAGATGGTCACCCGACTTAAATAGTCGATCAGTTTGTCTGCCGCCGCATTACGGTTCTTGGCGTGCACGATAATCTGCGCGACCATGCTGTCGTAATACGGCGAGATGAACTTACCCGGACCCACGGTCGTGATGATTTCCACACCCTCTTCTTCCGGAAAAACGCACTCCTGAACTTCGCCTGGATGCGGGCGGAAGGCCAAGGAACCATCCGCCTGCTGCAAGATTCGTTCGGCGTTGACCCTNGCCTCAATCGAATAACCATTCGACTTCACTTTCAGGTCGGCAATGGACTCGCCGGAGGCGATGCGGAACTGCTCGGCGACTATGTCGATGCCCGAAGTCCACTCTGTCACCGGATGCTCTACCTGTAACCGAGTATTCATTTCCATGAAATACACGGCGTCGGACTTGAGATCGTAAATAAATTCCACGGTGCCCGCGCCCACGTAACCAACCTCGTTGGCGATATCTGCGGTCGAGCGCGTTACGGTATCCAGCAGTTTTTTCGGCAGCATGGTCGAACCGGATTCTTCNATCACCTTTTGCTTATCGCGCTGCACACTGCAATCACGGATACCCAGCACATGGGTGTTGCCGTGGGTATCGCGTAACAGCTGAGCTTCAATATGACGAAGCGACGTCACGAACTTCTCTAGGTATACGTCACCGTTGCCAAAGGCACTGCGTGCTTCCACACCCACACGGTGAAACAACTGCTCGAATTCCTCTGGGCCATTGACCAACTGAATGCCCTTACCGCCGCCGCCATGAACCGCTTTAATCAGAATNGGATAGCCNATTTCTTCGGCCACCACAGCCGCTTTTTCAACATCCGTCATGATCCCATGACTGCCGGGCACCACAGGCACGTTCAGGCGAATCGAGGTGTTGATCGCGTTAGATTTGTTACCCATGGTTTCCATGCTTTGCACGGGCGGCCCGATGAAGTTGATGCCACGATTGCGCACCATGTCGGCAAAATCAGAGTTCTCGGATAAGAAACCAATGCCCGGATGCAGGCTGTCTACGCCCTGCATCTGGGCCACGTTGAGTACGCTTTTGGCATTCAGATAACTTTCGTCCGGCGTGTTACCGCCAATACAGACCAGTGTGTCTTGCTCGCGCAACTGTTCTGCCGCCATGGACTCCATGTCCGGATCGCTTTGCACCAGTACCACATCGATATCCTGCTGCTGGGCAATACGGATTAACTTCGCTGCAGTACAGCCGCGCGCATGAATCAGCACCTTCTTCACCGGCCGAATCAGATCTTCCGGCGCAAAGACTTCGCGCTGGGCCACCACAATCGGTCGCTGATCCACCAACCCACCATTCAACACCCGCTCGACCACATCTTCCACAGACTCTTGTGAAGAGGGAATCGATGCGTCCACTTGCCGAAGCTGTTCATCCAATGACGGATAAAACGGATGTTGCACCAAGCCTTGCATCGAACCTGTCGTGGTCGACAAGTAATTCGCCAATATCGACTTCAGCGGCAGATTGGACGAAACAACAATCTGGCCGGCAAAGGGCATGCTCGTGCCCGAGAAATAATAGGTCTGAACCAGCGGATGCGTGACAAAACTGGCCTGAGCGCCACCGGTGCAATCACCGTAGCCGAATACGATCACGGGCAAATCGTGGTCACGCACAAATCGCGTAATGCGATCGTTCACCGCCGCCATCGAAAACAGCGCGCCAGCGCCTTCCTTGGTTTGCATGCCACCGGAGGAGATAAAACACACCACCGGTAACCCTTGCTCCGCGCACTCCACCAACAGACGAATCACTTTCTCCGCACTGGCCATATCAAATGCACCGGCTTGGAACTGAACGTTGGAAATCACGACACCCACACGGGTTTTGGATTCATTCTTGAAGTCTGCGATACCGGTTACGACGCCGCAGGGNGGGAGATTCTTATTCAATGCCCCTTCAATGGACAATCGAAANCCNGGAAAGGAACAGGGATCGGAACTGAGCAAATCGTCGTATCGACTTTCCCAATTATCGAAGTACCGCTCGACGATGTCTTGATAAGTAAACGTCGTGGTCGCTTTCACATCGCGCAAAACCCGCTGAATCTGCAGATCGTTATANGCCATGTCCAATCGGTTCCANAAATCCTTACGCCGACCGATNTTGCGCGGTGCAATCTTGCCCTGATAGGTCTTGCCGTCTGACTGCGCGGCAACATAGCTTTGCAGCAGCGTGGTGAACAGGTACGTCACCACCACAAACAACGCGTCGGACAAATGGGTAAAGCTGAGTTTTTTCCACTCGCCAACGGTTTGAAAGAACTCCGCGCTCTTGGGCATCTTAGAGACGCGCTGATACCAATCAAACAACTGAGCTTGATGAACACCCAAATCATCTTCCGGCGCAGCCGAAGACAGGGATGCNTGCAAAAACTCGCCGAGAGAGGCTTCCGACAGTGATTGGGATGCCTGAGCTTCTTGGGCGACACTTTCAAGNCGCGCCAACGCCTGATCNTAAACCNCATCGAACAGCAGTAAGTTTTCGCACTCGCGAACAAANTCTTGCCGCAGGTCTTCGTGGAGCAGCACATCCAACACATTCATATCGGCAATCGCGACGGGCACGGNGCGGTCTACTAAGACAGGAATGAACTCGGGTAGCGCAGCAGACAAATAGGCTCTATTGGCCTGAATATCCGTTGCGCCCTCGGCACCGTCCAAGCGAGGACCGGTAATCATCATATTCAGTTCTGCCATGAGCTGCTTCGCCACATAGCTTTCCGAGGCACTGTCCTCACTCAGTAACTTTCGGCCTTGGTAGGAGAAATGCTGACGCAGCACGACCAACAATTCTTCGTTGCTGCGGATGGCTGCGAGCAGGTCACNGGGAGACGCCACCGATTCGACCTGGAGTATCTGACGTGTATCGGTTACATCCTGCAGATAGTCCTTCAGTGCGGCTAAATTCCCGGCAGCTTCTCGCTTCCAGCGGTTATACAGAAAGGCACCGAATGACGAGATCACCGTGTTACGGGCATTCTCGTAATTTTGCTTAGGCTCGCCAAAAATCATTTTTGCGATACGACCACGCTCGTCATTTACTGCTTGGCGCTTGTCCAAATAGTTGCGCCATGCCTTGGCCAGACCGTCGTCGTAAACCACCTTGTCCGGGTCCTGAAGCCAGTACAAAAAGGTTTGACGGCGTTCTCGGTCCGCCCGGATATGCAATTCGCCGGATGGCATCTCTTGGGGTGCCAAACGTCCATATTGCTTTGTGCTGGTCGCCTTGATGCGCTTGCGCACACGCAAATAGCGCAGGTACCGGTAGGCGATACCAAAGACGTTCAGGTATTCGGTCGGGTTCTTGGAGCCACTGAAGTGCATCGGGCTCGACACCTTGGGCTTATCTCCCTCGGTTTGATCCTTCAGATACCGCAGCAGACTTTGACGATAGTGGTCAAGAATGTAGGGGTTTTCGGCAACAAACTCTGCTGTCTGGCTCTCAATATTCATCAGGCTGCCGACGATGGCAGAGCGCAGGTTTTCAATTTTCTCAGGCGAATCCGTCGGGCTGTAATCGACGATGGCGTCAATATTGCCCTGGGCATGCAGCTCCGGCGCCGAGACACCCACGTACTTTGCGCATTCTTGCCACGAGAGATTTAAACGACGAGCGATACTCGCCAGTCCCGCAGGTTGAATGGTGCTAAAAACGCCATCTCGTAACGACAGAATCAGGTTGCTGGCTGCCAGCGGAATGGCACCACCCGAATAGCCAACACCAAAAATAATACCGACGTTCGGCACATGNACATTGCTCATTGCGGTGATCAGCCGAGAAATGCTGTGCGCCTGATTGTTCGCGTTCGCTTCTTCACCCGCATCGGCTCCCGGNGNATCCATAAAGGTCACGATGGGTAAGACGCGCGCAGAGCAGTGTTCGGCAAACTCCNCCGCCATCAGGTGATGCTGGGGCATCCAGCTGCCAAGCTCAGTCGCTCGATCCTGCGCAATAAAGCCAATTTGACGGCTTTGGCCCCCGCCGAAGTCCATTTCCAAAATGGCTTGGTAATACGGGCCGCTGCTTTTTTCCTCGAGCATACGCCCAAGCTGACGGACGATTTCCGGCGCGGATTTGCGGCCCTGNGCCTCTGCTGGCGCAATCACCTGCTCGACATAGGCGTCAATATCGAGCGAGGCGATATTGTCGTTGAGCTGGTTCACTTCACGCTGAGAGAGTAATCCCGGTGCGGGNTTCTGCTCTAAATCGGTATCGGGAAACGACGAAAATTCCTTCGCCAAGCTCTCCGCAATGAAGAACAGGCGATCCCCTTCAATCACTTGATTTGCCACAACTTTGGACTGTCCTGAAAATACGGGTACTCTAGCCACTTGTTAGATCATTCGCAATTGAACCCATGCCCGATATACGTGTTGCATTACTCACTATTTCAGATACGCGGTCCTTGGCCGACGACAAATCCGGTGATTTGCTGGCTGGCTTTCTCGCCGCCGACGGCCATCACCTAGCCGACCGGCAACTGGTGCGCGATGATGTCTACGCCATACGCGCGCGGGTTTCCCAGTGGATTGCCGATTCTCAAGTACAAGCCATCATCACCACCGGCGGCACAGGCTTTACGGGCCGGGACAGCACACCTGAAGCGCTAGCGCCCCTATTCGACAAACACATCGAAGGGTTTGGCGAATTGTTTCGCCAATTGTCCTATGACGACATCGGCACCTCGACGATTCAATCACGCGCGCTGGGCGGCTTGGCNAACGGCACCCTCATTTTCAGTCTACCGGGATCCTCAGGCGCGGTGACCCTGGGCTGGGAAAAAATCCTACACAATCAGTTGGATATCGACTTTCGACCATGCAACTTCGCCGAACTCATCCCGCGTTTCTTGGAACGCTAACGACGAACCGTTCAATAACTTCATGCCTGATGCTGGCTGAAGGCTCTTCGCGCCAGTACACTCTCAACCCAAAGCCGCGACGTTCCATGCAGGAGTAAATTCATGAGCGAATCCATCTACATTCTCGGTGCAGCCCGCACGCCAATTGGCAGCTTTCAAGGCAGTTTAGCCAAGCAAAGTGCCCCAGCACTTGGCGCTCACGCCATTCAAGGTGCACTGACCAACGCCGNGGCTGAGGCCAGCGAAGTCAACGAGGTCATCATGGGCAACGTNGTCAGTGCGGGACTGAAGCAAGCACCGGCGCGACAAGCCATGCGGATGGCAGACATGCCCGACGGTGTCGCTGCGACAACGCTGAACAAGGTCTGTGGCTCAGGTATGAAGGCCACCATGATGGCGATGGATCTGATCGCGGCAGGCAGCGCCGATACCGTCGTCGCCGGTGGTATGGAAAGCATGAGCAATGCACCCTATCTGCTGCCCAAGGCCAGAGGCGGACTGCGCATGGGGCACGCCAACATGCAGGATTCGCTGTTCACCGACGGTCTAGAGGACGCTGAGACCGGNGGTTCCATGGGATCATTTGCACAAGGCACCGCCGACAGCCACCAACTGACTCGTGAAGCCATGGACGCCTACGCAATCGAATCGGTGAATCGCGCACTGCAAGCCATCGAGCACAAAAGTCTGGCCGCCGAGATTTCCCCGATGGACATTGATGGAGTGGCCGTGAGCGACGACGAACAACCGGGCAAAGCCAAGGTTGACCGCATTCCGACTCTGCGTCCGGCGTTCAAAACCGACGGAACGATTACCGCCGCAAACGCCTCATCCATATCCGATGGCGCATCGGCACTGGTCCTGACCCGCGAAAGCAAGCTCAATGGCCGTGATCCGCTGGCGCGAATTGTCGCTCACAGCACCCACTCCATTCATCCCAGCGAATTCACGTTGGCACCCATCGGAGCCATCGAAAAATTGTTGGAAAAAACAGGCTGGAGCGCCGACTCCGTTGATCTGTTTGAGATCAANGAGGCTTTCGCGATGGTCACCATGCTGACCATGCAGGCACTGAACTTGCCTCACGAAAAGGTCAATATCTTCGGTGGCGCCTGTGCCCAAGGCCACCCCATCGGCTCCACCGGCAGTCGTTTGATTGTTACCCTCGCCCATGCCATGCAGCAGCAGGGCAAAACGCGCGGTATCGCGGCTCTGTGCATTGGCGGCGGAGAAGCCACTGCGGTGGCACTGGAGCGGACTTAGCCAGCGGTGAGCCAGGCACCGGTAAAAACAACCGCCGATAACATTCGGTGCGGTCATGTGCCGCAACCCCANAAGCCCATGTGTTTTCGAACAGGAACAGTTTTGTGAGCCAACTGACGTGAAGCAACAACGGACCCCACTACCCATCATTGTTGGCAGCGGCGGCATCAGCCCCGCAGGGCGCGTCTCCTTCGACCACGCCTACCGGCGCATGGTCATCGACGCTCTTCCTGAGGCTAAGCGCGAGGCCACGCTCAGCAGCTTGGCCAAGCTTATGGGTTTGGCCAGCGTTGGACACTCAGACCTCGACAGCGCGACACAGCAGCAAATTCTTGACGGCACCCTCGTACGGAAAATTGAGCACTTCGATGTCGAACGCGTGGCTTGGAACAATACGATGTCGCTTGGCAATGTGGGCGACAGCGAGCAAACCTTCGTGGTTGCCAAACGCCAGTTGCCACAGACGTTACCCGAAGGCTGGAACGTTTCCGAGCTAGACGATAAAACCGTCTTGGTGAGATGCAGCGGTGACCTCAACGTTTTGGTNCAAGACCTGCGTCCCAGCAAGGTCACCAGTGCCGGTCAGCTGCCAACCGGGTTCGANCCAGCGGCCCTATACCCCAGCCGGAGCCATCCACGCGGCCTGCANATGACCGTCTACGGCGCATCAGATGCCTTGCGCTCCACCGGNTTCACCATTGATGAACTGAAAGGCTTGGTACGCCCTGATCAAATTGGCGTGTATTCAGGTTCTGCCATGGGGCAACTGGACCAAGACGGCTACGGCGGTTTGATGCAAAACGCTTTGACGGGCAAACGCCCAACCTCCAAAAATCTTGCCCTGGGTCTGGCGGAAATGCCCGGCGACTTCGTCAACGCCTACGTCTTGGGTTCTGTGGGTGAAACCGCTGGCATCATCGGTGCCTGCGCCACGTTTTTATACAGCGTCAAACGGGGCATGGACGAAATACGCAGCGGCAGCAAGCGAATCGTCATCGTCGGCAATGCGGAAGCGCCGGTAAACCCCGCGGTCATCGAAGGTTATCGAACCATGGGGGCTTTGACCGAAGACGAAGCCTTGATGGCCCTGGACAACAGCACACAGCCAGACAACCGTCGAGCCTGCCGCCCGTTCTCAAGCAATGCGGGGTTCACCCTAGCCGAATCCTCGGTGTGGATCGTGCTGATGGACGACGCTCTGGCCATGGAAAGCGGAGCCCGCGTACTGGGCTCCGTAGGCGACGTCTTTGTGAACGCCGATGGCTATAAGAAATCCATTCCCGGCCCGGGCATTGGCAACTACGTCACCGTGGCCAAGGCGATGGCAGCCGCTCGAGGCATGTTGGGCGAAGACGGTTTGCGAACCGGCACCTANATGCATGCCCACGGCACCGGCACACCGCAAAATCGGGTCACGGAATCGGCGATCATGAGTGAGGTCGCCAAGGCGTTTGGCATACCCCGCTTGAGCATCGCTGCGATCAAATCCTACGTCGGACATTCGCTGGCACCGGCAGGCGGAGATCAGCTCTCGGCCATTCTCGGTGCGTGGCAGGACGGCATCATTCCGGGCATCAAGACCATTGATCATATCGCCGACGATGTCGCCCAAGAGAATCTGCACTTCCCACTGCAGGACGAAGAACGAGACATCGCCAGCATGCGCGGTGCCTTCGTGAACTCCAAGGGCTTCGGCGGCAACAATGCCACAGGCTTTTTTATGTCACCGCAGCAAACCGAGCAGATGTTGGAAAAACGCTATGGCGCGCAAGCGTTCGCGGCGGCCAAGCGACGCCAAGAGGCGGTAGAGAGCACGGCACAGGCCTACAACGACAAAGCCGATGACGGCGATATTGCGCCCATCTACCGATTTGGCGAGGGTGTATTGGAAGGTAAGGACCTGACGCTTACGGATCGGGCGATCCGCGTCCCGGGCTTTGAGCACTCTATTGAGCTATCGGACGACAATCCGTTTGATGACATGANCTAGCAGGCCAGCTGGCGCCTAGTGCAGCGCCCCTTGATGCTCGGCCAACAGCGATTGCACCCGAGCCTTGGCTNTTTCGACCAGCGCATCACGCTCACACAGTTCGATACAGCGCGTGTATTCCTCCAACGCCGCATCCNACTCACCCAACTGCTGGCTGTACTCGCCCCGCTCGAAGTGCACCATCCCCAACAGATTGGGTTCTGCATGGGCCAATGCCACCTGATAGTCTGAAACCGCCAACATGCCGCGCCAGTTTTGCAAACGCAGGTTGTACGCCTTCAGATTATTCAACATTCGAAAAGCGATCATCATNGCGTTGGCATTTGAGAACAACTCGTCGGCAGGCACACCCTCCGGGCGCGGCAAACTGTCGCGCCGAACCACGCCAAGCCCGATTGGGTCGATCAGCTGGTCATTCACCTCCAACAAGAAGTGTCCGGGATAGTTCACCCCGGCGGCCTGCATACCCAGCCCTCGAGCCATCGCAATCACCAGCACCGCCACCACAATCGGCAAGGCCTGATGTTGCTGCAACAACCAGTCAATACTGCTGTGGGTGAGGTCCACCTCTGTCAGAGCCCCCTGCCCAAAGCCTTGACCATCCAGAAAGGCCAGTAGAGCCTTAACATCGTCAACGCCATCAGCCCGGGCCGCTTCCGCAAGTTTGAGAACCTGCGCGCGCGTCTGCTCGGCATCAAGATGCTCGTCAATCACGCGAGCCACCAACAACGCCGCATCCAGTTCACTGGCGTCGTTTTCTGTCAGCCTTGCGAAACCGGCCAGCAAATCGCTTTTGCGGATCTGTTCTGGTGACTCGTGTTGCATGATTAACCCTTTGCGTTAGGCAGGAAACAGCGTTTCCTTCACAGGCTAGTGTTCCCGGGTTTTGCTGAACACCACATCGGGCCAACGGTCTTGAATCACCTGCAAATTCACCCGACTGGTCGCCAGGTAGGTGAGATAGCCGCCGCCATCAATGGCCAAGTTCTCTTCATTCTTTTTGCGGAAATCTGCCAACATCTTTTCATCATCGCAGCGAATCCACCGTGCGGTAAACGTGCTGGTGTTCTCCCAAATGCATTCCGCCCGGTACTCATCGCGCAAACGAAAAGCCACCACATCGAACTGCAGCACGCCAACCGCGCCGACAATAAGCTCGTTTTTGGTCAGCGGCTTAAACATCTGAGTCGCGCCCTCTTCCGCCAGTTGCTGAACACCCTTTTCGAGTTGCTTGCCGCGCAGCGGATCTTTCACGCGAACTCGACGAAAAAGCTCCGGTGCAAAGTTCGGGATGCCAATGAATTCGTGGTTCTCTCCCTCCGAAAACGCATCACCAATTTGAATGGTGCCGTGATTGTGCAAACCAATAATATCCCCGGCAAAGGCTTCCTCGGTTTGTACCCGATCACCAGCCATAAAGGTCACCGCATCGGCGATGCGTATGTCCTTACCAAGCCGTTGATGGCGTACTTTCATGCCTTGACGATACGTGCCCGAACACACCCGTAAGAACGCGATACGGTCACGGTGTCTGGGATCCATGTTCGCTTGAATTTTGAACACAAAGCCTGAGAAGGCTGGCTCTTCCGGTGCTATCACCCGATCGTGAGTCGCCCGCGGCTGAGGTTTGGGTGCCAGTTCGACAAACCCATCCAACATCTGCTGAACACCGAAATTGCCCAAGGCCGTGCCAAAGTACACGGGGCTGACCGTCGCATTTTCAAAGTCTTGCTGATCAAAGTCATGGCTGGCGCCACGGACCAAGTCAATTTCGTCGACAAAATCGTCGTAATCCATGCCCAGCAGTTCACGCGCCTCGTCGCTGTCCAATCCTTCTATGACCCGATAAGCGTGAATGTGGTGACCCTGACTCTTTTCAAAGCACACAAGCCGGTCCGCCGCCAGTTCGTAGATCCCCTTAAACTGCTGGCCCATGCCAATCGGCCAATTCATTGGGGCACACTGGATCTGCAAGATGTCCTCAATCTCGTCCAAAACCTCAATCGGGTCACGGATTTCCCGATCGAGTTTGTTGATGAAGGTGATGATCGGCGTATCGCGCAAACGACAAACCTCCATCAGCTTGATNGTGCGNGGCTCAACACCCTTGGCACCGTCAATCACCATCAGCGCGGAATCGACGGCGGTAAGGGTGCGATAGGTATCCTCGGAAAAATCTTCGTGCCCGGGCGTATCGAGCAGGTTCACGGTCCGCCCCGCGTAAGGGAACTGCATCACCGACGTAGTTACCGAGATACCACGCTCTTGCTCCATGGTCATCCAGTCTGAGGTCGCGTGCCGATCAGACTTGCGAGACTTCACCGTACCGGCCAACTGAATCGCGTTGCCGAACAACAGCAGTTTTTCCGTCATGGTGGTTTTACCCGCATCCGGGTGCGAGATGATGGCGAAGGTTCTGCGCTGCTGAATTTGCTGTAGAAATTCCGAACTCATAGGGATTGGATCCTGCGGTATACACCGATACGTACATGACTGATGNACACCAAAACGGCGTAAACAACATTTGCACCAATTTTAACAAACTCTGACCGCGAGTTATGGCCAGAGTTCCATACATCGTCAGTTTTTTTGGCAACAAAATCCNAGCGTTCTCAATCGGACTGCCATTCCATACCCATCAAAATCGCGTCCTCGCGACCGTCGCGTAATGGGTAATAGTTTTTACGCCGCCCGATCTCTTGCATGCCTGCCGATGTGTACAACTGCCGGGCTGGCGCATTGTTCTGCCGCACTTCAAGAAACAGTTTGTTGGCCCCTTGCTTCGCCATGGCCATCAGTACGCTATCCAAATAATCAGCCGCTAGGCCCTTGCCCTGCTGGGTGGGTGCCAGACAAAAATTCAACAGCTCTGCCTCGTCTAGGATCAAGGTAAGCACCGCATGGCCTATTACCCCTTCGTCCAGCAGCAAGACATAGCACCGATAGCCCTTGGTTTGAGCGGATAAGCAATCTGCGAAGGTCTGATGAGACCAAGGGTCTGGGTAACACAACACTTCAGTCTCCAGCACTTTGGGCAGGTCTGTCGAGACCATGGGCCTCAGCAAGGTATCAGGGCGTGTTGGTGTCATCAGGACTGGCGGTCAAGACNGANGGACCGACTCAAGACTTCCGATCACACGTTGCCACAGTGCCCGCTTAGCGGCTCCTTGAGTGAGGGTTTGTGCCAGCACATCCACCGCCAACCAATGCTCGGTACTTGCCGACAGCCAAGGTTTGAGCACCGCAGCAGCACCGGTGGACACCAATACCGCAGTGCTACGGGACAACATGCCATGCTTNTCGCAAAACACCGCGATCGCCCGCTCTGGCGTACCTGTCGCCTCTACGATGGGCCAACGGAACTCGCTATTACGCACNGCGCCTTTTAGCGNGGATCGTCTCATCACCCACTGCGCTGCGCCGGCAATNTCCTGCAGAAAGCGCAATTCTAAGGCAGAGAGTTCGGTCTCACCCACGTAAATCAGCGCCGGTGTCGCGACAAAGTTCAGTTCGATTCGAACCGGCACTGGGGCTTCTGGCTGGGGCATCGACGGCTGCGGTTCGTCAGCAACTGCCGAGGCNNGCGTCGCTTCTTCCGTCTTGGCTGCGGTTAAGGCTGCCCTTGCCGCCGCAGCGGGATTCCCTAACGGTGTTGATCGTACGTCCTGAACAGGCGCTGGCAAACTGTCTGCGCCCGCAGTCCGTGTGGTAAACACGTCGATCCCCATATCCTGAAGCATGCGCCGTTGGCGCTTGCTCAAGAAAGGTTCATTGGATGGGTTTACTTGGGACATAACGTCGGTGACGCCTTGGAAAGATGGGCTATATGCTAACCGAAGCCTTGGTCTGACGGGATTGTTTTTGACGTTCCGCCGCGCGCCAGTGGTGAATGCGCTCTGCGGCCATCACCGCCGCCCAAAGGCTGTAGATGAAGACGTCNGCNTAACCGTCTTTGCGCAGCCACAGCAGATGCAGAAGGGCCAAGGGGACGGCCAGATAGACCCAGCGATGCAGTTGCTTCCAGCGTCGTCCAAGCCGACGCTGCCAACCCCGAGTCGAGGTGACGGTCAGCAGTGCNAGGATGATTAGGCTGNCCATGCCCAAGGTAATGTAGGGGCGCTCGATTACTTCACGCAGGAATACCTGCCACTGAAGCTCNGCATAAAAGATCGCNAACACGAGGGTGTGCGTAGCGACGAACACGAAGGCGACCACGCCAATAAGACGCCGACTGCGGATCAACATTGGCCATTTGAATTGGCGGCTGAGGGGAGTTACAGAAAACGCGCTGAGAAGCACAATCAGCGACCACTCACCCAAGTAATGGATTAGGCCCTCAACTGGATCGGCCCCAAGGCCAGAACCGACCAGCAGGGTTTCAAGGTAGACCCGATAGGCCAGCCAGCTCCAAGGCACCAACAGCGCTGAGACAATGATNGGTTTGAGGTAGCGAGCCAACTCAGCATGCCTCAGTAGTATTTGCGTAAATCCATACCAGCGTAAAGACCCGCAACCTCATCGGCATACCCATTGAACGGCAGCGTGGGACGACGATTCGCATTGAACAGCGAACTGGGCAAGCGTCGTTCTGAGGCNTGACTCCAACGTGGGTGCGATACCGCAGGATTGACNTTGGCATAGAACCCGTATTCGCTGGCCTGAAGTTGCTTCCACGTGTTGATGGGTTCGCGTTCGGTAAAGCGGATGCTGACAATGGACTTGATGCTCTTAAAGCCATACTTCCAAGGCACCATCAATCGCCAAGGTGCGCCGTTTTGATTNGGTANGTCCTTGCCGTAGAGGCCGGTGACCATCAGCGTCAGTGGGTGATTGGCNTCATCCATACGAAGGCCTTCGATATAGGGCCAATCGATGCTTGAGAAAAAGCCCTGTTGTCCGCGCATTTCGCTGGGCCGATACAGGGTTTCAAATTCNACAAATTTCGCGTTCCCCGTTGGCTCAAACTGGGACAGAATTTTGCTCAGCGGAATGCCCATCCAGGGCACCACCATGGACCAGGCTTCAACGCAGCGGAAACGGTAAACCCGCTCCTCAACATCCAATCCCTTGATGATGTCTTCGAAGGCAAAGGTACCGGTTTTGTTTGCTTCGCCAGAGACCGTGACACTCCACGGATCCGTGGTCATCTCATGGGCGTAGGTGGCGGGGTCGCTTTTATCTGTACCGAATTCGTAGAAGTTGTTGTATTGGGTAACGATACTTTCCGGAGTGATCTCGTCATCATCCTGCAAACCGGCGCGCGCCGAATGTGGCATCGCCAGCCCTGTTAGGCCTAAGGCCCCAGCGGCCATGAATTCTCGGCGGCCGTGGTAAACGCCCTCTGGGGTGATCTCAGAGCTGGTGATATCGGCTGGCTTACGAATCAACATCCTTATTCTCCGCATTTTTGGCGATGGGGGTATTCGCGCCCCGTAGTTTCTCCCACAGGCTTTTTCCTGGACCGGACGCTGCGTAGACCAGCGCCATGCCAAACATCACCATGGGAGGATCGATCATGGCGACGGCAAAGCCCATCGAAATCAGCACCAGTGTGACAAATGGGATCCGCTCTCGTAGGTTGATTTTTTTCGGGGAAAAATACGCGTAGTTACTGACCATCAACAGCGCCGCAGCAATGGTCAACGCGGCGAACACCAGCGCGACAAACACTGGCGGTTGGCTCATACCTTGCTCCAGAGCGACCCAAATACTGAACACGATCAGTCCCGCGGCCGCAGGACTGGCCAGACCGGTAAAGGAGCCCTCCTCTCCGTCAACGTTGAAACGTGCCAGACGAAGCGCTGCGCAGGCCATGTAAGCAAATGCTGCCACCCATCCCAGCTGCCCTAATGCAGAGAGACCCCAAGAGAAGGCGACCAAGGCAGGCGCCACGCCGAAGGCAACCAGGTCGGACAAGCTGTCGTACTGCGCACCGAAGGCGCTTTGGGTGCCGGTCATGCGCGCGATACGCCCATCGGCACCGTCAAGCATCATGGCGATGAAGATCGCTAAGCATGCGGCCAGAGGCTGCCCGTTCATCGAGGTGACGATGGCGTAGAAACCAGCAAACAGTGATCCGGTGGTGATCAGATTCGGCAGCAAATATACGCCGCGTCTGCCGAGGCCACGCTGGCCACCCTTAGCTGTGTCGTTGGCATCTTGGGGCTCGTCTTTGTCTTCGCTGACGATCTGCAAAGTTGGCTTCTCATCGTTATCCATGAGGTTCCTCGTAAATGACGGGACGGAGCTCTTTAGATTCAGGCTCCCGACGCTCTACTGTCGCAATAAGCGGCCAAGATACAAGTGTTTTTTTGATTGGTCTCAGTGTTGGGCGAACTCTACAGCACGCCCAACACCGATCAGGCAGGAGAAGTCAGCTGCTTTAGTTGACTTCTTTGTTGACCAGACGATTCGCCTGAATCCAAGGCATCATGCCGCGCAGGCGCTCNCCGACGTCTTCGATGGGGTGCTCTGAGGTGATGCGACGCATGGCTTTGATGCTTGGCGCACCGGATCTGTCTTCCAAAACAAACTCTTTGGCGAAGTTGCCGGTTTGAATTTCGGTCAGGATGCGCTTCATCTCCGCCTTGGTTTCTTCGGTCACAACCCGAGAGCCGCGAGTCAAACCGCCGTACTCTGCTGTATTGGAGACCGAGTACCACATATTCGCGATACCACCCTCGTAAAGCAGGTCAACGATCAGTTTCAGTTCGTGCAAGCACTCGAAGTAGGCCATCTCTGGGGCATAACCGGCTTCAACCAATGTTTCAAAACCGGCTTGAACCAGCGCAGTCGCGCCGCCGCAAAGCACCGCTTGCTCACCAAACAGATCGGTTTCGGTTTCTTCACGGAATGTGGTTTCGATCACACCCGCTCGACCGCCACCGTTCGCCGACGCGTAGGAGAGCGCAATGTTCTTGGCCTGTCCCGTGGCATCTTGTGCAACAGCAATCAAGCTCGGTACGCCGCCGCCTTCAACATAGGTTGAACGAACCGTATGCCCTGGGCCCTTGGGCGCGATCATGATGACGTCAAGATCGCTGCGCGCCTCAATCAGCTCAAAATGCACATTGAAGCCGTGTGCGAATGCGATAGCCGCATTTTCTTTCAGGTTGGGCTCGATTTCTTCTCGGTACAGTGCCGCCTGCAGTTCATCTGGCACCAATACCATGACCAAATCAGCGCCTTGTACGGCTTCAGCGACTTCCGCAACCTGGAAGCCTGCGTTTTCAGCCTTGGGCCAAGAACCGGAGTTTTTGCTGCGCAAACCTACGACGACGTTTTCGACGCCGGAATCGCGAAGGTTATTGGCATGGGCATGGCCCTGAGAACCGTAACCTACGATGACTACCTTCATCTTTTGAATAATGGATAGGTCCGCGTCTTTGTCGTAATACACCTGCATGGTTTTTTCCCGTGAGTTAGTTTTGGTTGTTTGGTTAGAGTGAATTTTACAGCGCCAATACCTGGTCGCCACGGCCTACGCCGGAAACGCCAGAGCGGGCGACTTCGAGTATGGTTGCGTTCACGCCACTGTCGTCAATGGCGCGGACGAAGGCATCGAGCTTATCGCTGGGGCCTACCAGTTGAATCGTGTACGTTTGCGCCGTTACGTCGACGATCTGCCCGCGAAAAATGTCCGCCGAGCGTTTGATCTCTGCTCTGGCGGCACCTTCCGCACGTACCTTGATCAACAGCAGTTCCCGTTCGACGTGGTCGCCTTCGCACAGGTCTACCACCCGCACCACTTCGACCAGCTTGTCCAACTGCTTCATGATCTGAGTAATGGTTTGCTGGTCACCGCTGGTGGTTAGGGTTAACCGGGACAACGTCGGATCTTCGGTCGGGGCCACGGTCAGCGATTCTATGTTGTAGTTGCGCTGGGCAAATAGCCCGACCACGCGGGACAGGGCGCCGGCTTCGTTTTCCAGCAAAACGGCAAGAATACTTCTCACGACGAGGCCTCCTGTGTTTTGCTCAGAATCATATCGTTCATCGCGCCACCTTTGATTGCCATAGGATAGACGTGTTCATGCGGATCCACCCACACATCCACGAACACCAAGCGATTCTTGTTTTCTTCTGAGAATGCGGCTTCCATCGCAGCGTTCAGCTCCATCGCGTCGCTCACGCGAATCCCCACATGGCCGAAGGCTTCCACCAGCGTCTTGAAATCCGGCAGAGAGTCGCTGTAAGTGCTCTGAGAATGACGGCCACCGTACTGCATGTCTTGCCACTGCTTCACCATGCCCAAGGCCTGATTGTTCAAGTTAATGATTTTGATCGGCAGACCGTATTGCAGACAAGTCGAGAGTTCTTGCATGTTCATCATGAAAGATCCTTCTCCGGTCACGCAGGCGACAACAGAGTCAGGATTACCCATTTGCACGCCCATGGCCGAGGGCAGGCCAAAACCCATGGTGCCAAGGCCACCGGAATTGATCCAACGTCTGGGCTCGTCAAAATGATAATACTGGGCAGCGAACATTTGATGCTGGCCCACATCCGAGGTAACAAAGGCATCCCCCTGAGTCACTCGGTACAGGGTCTGAATCGCGAGCTGAGGCAAAATGCTCTGGCCCGCTGCCGGCTGCAGGTTGTGGTTCAGACCGTGCGCACTGCGCCACTGGTCGATCTGCTCCCACCACTGAACCATATCCTGCTGCTGTTTTTCCTTTGCGCTTGCGTCACGCTCGGCATCTCGTGCCTGATACGCGTCCCAAAGGGCGTTCAGCGCCCATCCAGCGTCACCTACCAGAGCAATATCCGAACGAACGATTTTATCCACAGAGGCAGAGTCCACATCCAAGTGCACGATGGTGGCTTTCGGCGAGAATTTGTCTGGGTTGTTCGTGACTCGATCATCAAAGCGCGCGCCCAGTGCAAAAATCAGGTCCGTCTCATGCATTGCCATATTGGCTTCGTAGGTACCGTGCATACCCAACATGCCCAAGCTCTGGGTGTCGCTACCCGGATAAGCGCCCAGACCCATCAGCGTCGAGGTCACCGGTACGTTCGCAGCTTTCACCAATGCTCGCAGAGACGCTTCGGCATCCGCCTGAATCACACCACCGCCCACGTAAAAGACTGGGCGTTTTGCCGCCAACAAGGCCTCGATCGCCAGATTTATCTGATGACTGTCGCCCTCGAACGCAGGCTGATAGGAGCGCATGGCAACCGAGCTGGGATATTCGTAGGCGTAGGTTGCGCTTGGATCGGTCGTATCCTTAGGCACATCGATCACAACCGGACCGGGACGGCCGGTGGTGGCGATATGAAAGGCCTTTTTTACCACGCTTGGTATCTCTGAGGCATCACGCACCATGAAGCTGTGCTTCACGACGGGACGAGAAATACCCACCATGTCGGTTTCTTGAAACGCGTCGGTACCGATCAAGTCACTGGGAACCTGACCGGAAATGACGACCATGGGAATGCTGTCCATGTAGGCAGTCGCGATGCCCGTAATGGCATTGGTTGCGCCTGGGCCAGAGGTCACCAGAACGACACCGGGATCGCCAGTTGAGCGCGCATAGCCATCGGCCATATGGGTCGCCGCCTGCTCGTGGCGCACCAAAATGTGCTCAATTTTCTGCTGACGAAAAATTGCATCGTATATATGCAGGGCAGATCCACCGGGATACCCGAAGATGTATTCCACACCCTCGTCCTGCAGTGCACGGATGAGCATATCGCCTCCGGACAGCATTTCCGCCATGTCTCGACCTCTTTGTACTTTTAAATTTCGTAATGTTTGGTGTTTACCGCAAATGATTCCAAGAAATCACTGCGCCAAAAACCGGTTTTGCGCACCGCACTCTATCAGCCAACCATCCATACGTTTCGACGCTGTTTCGACCAACCATTGTTACCCCAATGGCAAAGACGGAAAGAGCTCGTAAGCTATTGATTTTGATATGGACTCATTGAGGATTTGATTCACATTCATCACCCCAAATTGCGCAAGCGCGCTATTCTTGTGATTCAGCGACGACATGTCAATGAACGCTTGGCGCTCGCTAGGCTATCCGGCAGATAAATGTGGCCATTCGACCCGTTTGAGCCCCCTGACCACGCAGATGAGTTGCCTGCCGATGAGAATAAAATTCAGCGCGGGCGTAGGTACACAGACCGCTTTGGGAAACTGACCGAACCCCACAGGCTTGCAGTTGACGCTGGGTTAACAGCGGCAGATCCACCAGTCGTTTGCGGTTGTCCGTCAAATGGGGATAGACAGCTTCCGCGCAGATTCGCTCAATCGGTCGCCACACGTCCTCTCCAACCTCAAAATGCGCCCTGCCGATGCATGGGCCCACCCACGCATGAAGTGCACTTGATTCATCGGACATACTTCGTACCAGTTGAGGCAACACCCCTGCCACCAGACCGCGCCATCCGCCGTGGGCCGCGCCAACAACAGTCCCTGCGGTGTCTGTGATCACCACAGGCACGCAGTCGGCACTTTGAATGGCTAGGGCCAGCCCACGTTGATCTGTCCACATGGCGTCGGCCTGGGGCGCAGCGGTTAGATCCGAGTCGAGTCCAACATAGAGACAATCGCTGCCGTGAACCTGATCCAGCCATTGCACGTCGACGGGTTCAGTGATTTGAGCGTCGCCTTGACGGTGGCATTGACGGTGGCTTTGTCCTTCAATCAAGCGAGCAAGCCCTTGCCGATTGCGCTGCACCAACCGTGGTACATCGCCAACGTTTAGACCGAGGTTAAACTCCGCCAAGGCCGGCACCGTGCTGTATCCGCCATATCGGGTCGTGGTGCCGGCGACAACATTGTCTGCCACCTGCCAATCAGACCGAACCCACGCGTGGTCAGTTTGCATCCTCGGCCAGTGCCTCCATCAGCTGTTGCAGGTCATCGGGTACCGGAGCGGTAAATCTCAGCCCTTTGTTCGTCGTCGGGTGCAAAAAGTCCAGCTTGAACGCATGCAACGCCTGACGGGGAAACTGCTGCAAGAGGTTGACGGTTTCTGCCTCGGCGGCCCGGGGGAGAATACGCCGACAACCGTACTTGGTATCACCAACGAGGGGGTGACCGATGCTCTGCATATGCACCCGAATTTGATGAGTACGTCCACTGCCCAGCGTAACGTCTACCGCAGTGTGCGCTCGATAGCGCTCGCGCACGCGCGCCAGGCTCAACGCAGGTTTGCCGTCCTGCCGTATGACTTGACGAGTCCGCTGCTTTGGATCACGGCCGATGGGTTGATCGATGTCTTGACCCGATACCATGACGCCTTCACAAACCGCCACATAGCGACGACGTACGGCTCGAGCCGCGATGGCCTCCACCAGATACTGATACGCCCTAGGACTCGCCGCCACGACCATGACGCCACTCGTTTCCTTGTCAAGACGATGCACCACGCCCGCTCTGGGTAACTGATTCAGGTCTGGACGGTGGTGCAGCAATCCGTTGACCAAGGTGCCGTTGGCATTGCCCGCGCCGGGATGCACCACCAAACCCGCTGGCTTGTTGACCACAATAATTTCCTCGTCTTCGAAGAGGACGTCTAGGGCAATGGCTTCGGCACTTTGCCAATCCTCTCGAATAGGGCGATGGCCCTGCAGCACCAGTTCTTCGCTGCCAAACACTTTGTACTTGGGCTTTACCGCGGCACCATCGAGGGTCAGCATGCCTTCCGTCATCCAGCGCGTTAACTCGGCTCTGGAGAATTCCGAAAACAGTTGTGCCGCGACTTTATCGACGCGCTCACCGGCTAATTCGGCCGGCACACTGGCTTGACGTTGTAGGGTCTCGGGGCTTTGATTACTCATAACGGTTGCAACCCTACCGAATTTGGTAAGAATAGCGACTGCGCTGAGACACCGAGTTGTGTTCGTGGCGCGAAATCGAGGCACTAAGTCATTATTCACACCAATTTAAGAGGCTCCACCTTGCTCCACTTCACCACCCGTCCGTGGCATTTGCTGTGGCATCGAGGCCGCTTGAGTCTGCTTGCCGCGCTTGTGCTCTCTCTCACCGTCAGCGGCTGCAGCAGCATTCCGTTTTTTGGTAACGATGACGATGAAGAGGTTGATATCGAAGCCATCGATACCACCGAAGAACGCGTCTACAGCCAAGCCCAGCGCGCTTTACGCAGTTCAAATTTTTCTGTTGCCATTGAGCAACTGGAACTTCTGGAGGCTCGCTTTCCTTTTGGTCGCTTTGCCGAGCAAGCCCAGCTGGAGCTGATTTACGCCCACTATCTGACTCAGGACATGGACAGTGCCCGGGCCAATGCAGATCGCTTCATTCGCTTGCATCCGAACCATCCCAACGTGGATTACGCCTATTACCTGAAGGCACTGTCCGCCTATCGTTATCAAGAAAGTTTGCTGGACCGACTGTTCTCCTCGGACCCGGCAAGCCGCGATATGGCCCCGCTGCGAGAATCCTATTCCGAGCTGGCAACTCTGCTCAACGAATTCCCGAACAGCCAGTACGCTGCGGACGCGCGGCAGCGCATGCTTCAGTTGCGCGAATTGTTGGCGAGAGGCGAAATTTTTGCTGCTGACTATTATCTGCGTCGAGGCGCCTTTGTCGCCGCGGCAAACCGGGGCACCTTCATCATTGAGAACTACCCGGACACCGAAGCCCGCGCCGATGCGCTGGCGGTGATGGTCGAGGCTTATTACAAGCTGGGCCGCGAAGAAGAAGCCAACCGGTCGTTACGCGTGTTAGCCCTCAACCACCCGGACTATCCGGAATTTGATGCCGCGGGCAATCTGGTACTGGAAGAGCGCGTTCGCAATCGTGACCGTTCGTGGACCAATATCATGACCTTGGGTCTGATCGATCGCCCGGATGTACCACCACCCATCACCATCGTTTATCCGGATAACGTCGATCGGCCCAATACTCAGTCGGCCACCCAGTCTGAAGCTGCGGTGAAAGAAGAAAAGAAGGGAAGTATCTTCGGCTTTCTGCCCTTTATCGATTAGTCGATTTCCTACCTTCAGCGGAGCCGAAACCTAGGAGGGCACCGCTGACCCATGAAGAATCTGGGTTTACGCTGGTCGAACCCAACCATCAGGTACGACCATGCGCTCTAAGCCCCTCGGATTTACTCTGATAGAGCTCCTGATCACCTTGGGGCTTCTGGCCGCCCTCACCGCTCTGTTCGCCCCTAGCCTGCTGACTGCGGGACAGGGTGTGTCACTAACGACTCATGCCAAAGACCTGCAATCTCTGCTCAACGGCGGCCGCAGCCTCGCGATGATTCATCAACAAAGCGTCTTCGTCTGTGGCGCGAGTCCAGCAGTTGCCGATGCCTCGCCTGCCCCGGAACCCTGCGACACCCACGGCGAATGGGGGCACGGTCTTCACGTGGTTCTGGACAGCAACGGCAATCAAGCGCCAGATGTCGATGATTCGATCCAGCTGTTCCAGCCACCCTACCCTGGACACACCACACTCATTTGGAAGGGCTTTCGCGGCAAACATCACATCGAGTTTCTCGCTGAGGGCATCACAAACTGGCAAAACGGTCGGTTTACATTTTGCACAAGACATCAGGTATCTCAGGGGCTGGAAGTTGTTCTTAACGCGGCAGGGCGCAGCTACATCGGCCCCCTTACCAGCCCCTGCTCGAGCTAGGGCCCTCCAGGACAGACCGCAGAACTGCGACTAGGAGGCTGCGTTCTCGGCCAAGGGCGCTTCGACGGTTAGGATGGATACATCAAAGGTGATGTCACTGCCGCTGAGCGGATGATTGAAATCGACTTGCACAGTATCGTCGTACACGGCCTTTACAACGCCGGGCAGTTCCCCGTCCGGCGCCTGAAACGACACCACCAGACCTGGCTCCAACGGCTCTTCGCTGCTCAAATCCGCGAACATAGAGCGAGCCAACAGCCGCACATTGGCCTCCACCCGCTCACCAAAGGCCTTGTCTGCGGGCACAACCAATTGCGCATCGTCACCGGCAGCAAGGCCGACAAGGGCCTCTTCGAAGCCGGGCAAAAGGTTGCCATCCCCCAACGTCAGGGATGCCGGCTTGCTGCGGCGAGTCGTATCAATTTCCTCACCACCAGGCATCAGCAGCGCAAAGTGCAAACTGATGCGCGAACCCATCTGTATTGTTTCTTTTGGACCTTCGGAGGATGCGATGATGTCTGACATGAGAGATACGAACTGCCGCTGCGAATGAAACGAGAAGTCTGATCCGTCGACCAACGATTGCAAGGCGTGATTTGCGACTCTTTCTTACCCCAGCAGCGAAAGCTCTGGGCCAATCGCTCAACACGAAGCACCAGTCTCAAGAGTTTTTTGCAGCCCGGCTCTCGGCAATCATCAGACAAATCCAGATCGCCACACCGCAAAAGAGGGCGGAATCTGCCACATTAAAGGCTGGGAAAATATGCCGTTCGTAGTGCACTAGAATGAAGTCCACCACATAGCCATTCAGCAGACGGCCATACAGATTACCCAAGGCCCCTCCTAGAATGAGCCCGTAAACCAAGCCCATCCAGCGTTCCGCCAGCGTTAGCCGCGACAGTTCTCGCACCACGTAGGCACAAAAGCCGAAGCCCAACACGACAAAAAACCAGCGCTGCCAGCCACCGGCGTCCGCCAAAAACGAGAAGGCCGCGCCCGCATTATGCCAACGCACCCACGCAAAATACGGCAGTACCTGTATGCGCTCGCCGTATACCAACTCGTTCACCACGACCCACTTAGAGCCTTGGTCAGCAAGAAACAGGGCCGCCGACAGATACAACCAACGCCAACGCCATGGATCGAGAGCGTCTAAATCTGCCTTCATGGAAATCTGTGACTCGCGACTCATGGGCGGCTGATGCTTTCGGCATCCACATGTTGGGCAGTGAAGTAATCTCTGGCCTCCAGCAAATCCAAACCGATTTGCGTTTTCAGCGCGTCAATGGACTCAAAGGTTTGTTCATCGCGCAGCTTTTGCTTAAACGTTACCTTGATCAAGCTGCCGTACAGGTTGCCCGCATAGTCGAATACATGCACTTCCAACAAGGGCTCCTTTCCGTCTACCGTCGGGCGCACACCAATATTGGCGATGCCTTGGCGCTCGGTGTCACCGATACCTTCCACCGTCACGCAGTACACCCCCTCGAGGGCAGCGCGATAGCGTTGCAGTCGAATGTTGGCGGTGGGCACATTCAGCTGGCGCCCTAACTGACGCCCGTAGACCACCCTGCCCATGATGAAGTATTCGTGGCCCAGCATTTCTGTCGCGCCAGCGAAGTCCCCGGCAGCAAGGGTCTGGCGAATCAGGGTGCTGCTGATACGCTCTTGGCCCAGCAACAGGGTCGACATGGCGCTGACCTGGTAGCCGAACTCGCGCCCGTAACGTTCAAACAACGCAAAATCCCCTTCGCGGCCTCGGCCAAAACGAAAGTCGTCTCCGATTACCACATGCTTCGCATCGGCAAGGTCTACAATAAAGTCCTTGGCAAACCATTCCGCTTCAATGTTGGCGGTTTGTTCGTTAAAGGGCAGGCACAGGAGACGGTCGAGCCTTGTCTGGCTCAACAAATGCACTTTTTCACGAAAACGGGTCAGTCGCGCAGGCAGCTTTGTGCCCGCAAAAAACTCCCGGGGCTGCGGCTCGAAGGTCATCAACATACTGGGCACGCCCAGTGCGTCTGCTTCATCGCAAAGCGCATCGATTAGCGCTCGATGCCCACGATGCACACCATCGAAGTTGCCGACTGTAAGAACGCAACCACGGTGCCGTGGGCGAAGGTTGTGAAGTCCGTTGATGATTTCCATAGCAGATTATAGGCAGATGCCGGTTCCTTAGTCAGTGGCCGCCAAAAAATGTCGCGGGCGTACGCCCAGCAATAAAAGGGTCAGGCCATAGCCCGTCGCACCCACGAAACACGTCAGCAGCACCTGCATCGCTCGATCGCTTCCCGCCATCTCCAGCCACTGCCCCGACGACAGATCGGTTTGCGTCATGCCAAGGGTCAACCCCAGAACCAGAACCCCACATGCAATCACCGTGCGCAGTAAGACGAAGACCACTTTCCTATCGAACTTGATCCAACCCCGCCGATAAAGGCCCACATAGAGAAGGCTCGCTTGGGTCCAGGCGGACAGGGCCGTCGCCAACGCCAAGCCCACATGACCCAGCCATTGAAAGGTGGCCAGACTACCGATCAGATTTACCGCCACCGCAATCACCGCATAGCGAAACGGGGTTTGGGTATCCTGATGGGCGAAAAACGCCGGGGCGAGCACTTTGACCAGAACGAACCCCGGCAGAGCAATAGCAAACATTTCCAGTGCTTGGCCTGCCATGACGACGTCATGACCCGTCATAGCGCTGCCGGCAAACGTCATATACAGAAACGCCAGCAGCGGTTCCGACATCAGATAGAGGGCAATGGCCGCAGGCAGCCCGAGCATCAGGCCCAGACCGAAGCCCCAATTCACAGTACGCAGGAATCCGGCGGAATCACCCAGCGCCACCAGCCGCGATAGATGCGGCAACATGACCGTGCCTAGAGCCACAGCGATCAAGCCGACCGGCAGCTCGAGGAGGCGATCGGCGTAATACAGCCAGGCAATGCTTCCCGTGGCCAAGGTGGAGGCAATCATCGTGTTCACCAAGGCGTTAATCTGGCCTACCGATGCGGAAAAAACTGCAGGCAAGAGCAGGCTACCCACCTGACGAACACCCGGGTGGCGGGTGCTCACCTTGGGCCGTGGCAACAATTTCAGGCGCATAAGTGCCGGCAACTGCATCAGCCACTGCACAATGCCAGCAATCAGAACCCCCCAAGCCAAAATAACGACGGGTTCTTCGGCTACTGCGCCACTCAGCGCGACCAATGCGGCCAGAGTCAAAACCACATTCAGCATCACCGGCGTAAAGGCAGGCAGGGCAAATCGGCCGTGGGCGTTTAACAGCGCACCAGCATAGGCGGTGAGGGAAATTAGGCCCAAGTAGGGAAAGGTAATTCTCACCAGCTCCGTCAACTGAGCAAAACGTTGTGGTTGATCCAAAAAGCCCGGCGCGAACAGCGCTGACAACGGCCCAGCCAAGGCGACGCCGGCAATCACCACTGCCGTCAGTGTGAGGGAGAACATACCTGAGAGTTGGGCCAAAAACAGGCGCAACTCGGCAAGGCCATCCGTCTTGTACTGCACCAGCACCGGCACGAAGGCCTGATTGAACGCACCTTCAGCAAACAGGCGACGGAAGAAGTTCGGAATACGAAATGCAACGAAGAACAGGTCAGCAGCGGCAGATGCACCGAACAGGTAGGCAAGCACCACATCACGTATCAGACCGCTAACCCTCGACAAAAACGTCATGCCAGCCACCGTACCGACGCGTCGATTCAACGGCGCTTGATCCGCCTCATCGTCTGAGCTGTTGGTCCTGTGCTGACTGATTGAAACATCCTCTTGATATTGGACGGTTGACATCTTCGCGACGCGACGGCATCCTCCCGCCTCATTTTTTTGGTCCCCACGAGGAGCTACCTTGGCTAACAGTCCACAAGCACGCAAGCGCGCAAAGCAATCGGAAAAGCGCCGGGCGCATAACGCAAGTCAACGATCCATGGTTCGTACCTACATCAAACGAGTCCATGGCGCCGTTGAATCCAACGATGCAGAAGCCGCCGGTACCGCGCTTTCTCAGGCCATGCCGATCATAGACAAAATGGTCTCCAAGGGCATCATGCATAAGAATCAGGCGGCTCGGCAAAAGTCCCGTTTGAACAAGCGCGTGAAGGCTCTTTCCGCCTAGAACCTCTCTTCGACGCCGCTGGTTGAGTAGCAGTACTCAAACTGGCGGCGCAGCGCCTCTCATTGCCTCTGCCCTCAGATCAGCACCAAGTTGTCGCGGTGCAGTACTTCTGCCTCCGCCGCATAGCCGATCACCTCGGCGTAATCGTCGCTTGCCAAACCCTTCATCGCGTTGACCTCAACAGCAGAATAATTGCTTAGGCCTTGGGCAATCACCGTACCGCCTTGATCCACGCAGCGCACGACATCGCCCCGACTGAAACTGCCGCGGCACTGAACAATGCCCGCTGCTAACAGGCTCACTCCGCGTTGTTGAAGGGCCCTAACCGCTCCGGCATCAATCACGATATCGCCCTTGGCTCGCAGCTGACCAGCAATCCAGCGCTTACGTGCGGCCATGGGAGACACTTCGGCATACAAGAGCGTGCCCAAATCTTCGCCATTCATCAGCCGTGTCAGCACTCGCTCTTCACGACCCGAGGCGATAACCGTATGTGCCCCAGAACGGGCAGCTAACCGTGCGGCGCGGATTTTGGTGACCATGCCGCCCCTGCCAAGGGCACCAGCACCCTCACCGGCCAATCCGGCTAGCGAATCGTCTGTCGCGGGGGCTGCCTCAATCCGATTCGCCGCTGGATCGATTCTGGGGTCGGCGCTAAGCAACCCGGAGACGTCTGTCAAAATCACCAGCAAATCTGCTTCCACCAAATTCGCCACCAAGGCGGCCAGCGTGTCGTTGTCGCCAAAGCGAATTTCGTCCGTGGCCACCGTGTCGTTTTCGTTGATGATTGGCACGACCGAGACATCCGTCAGAGTTTTCAGCGTCGCACGGGCATTCAGATAACGCTGACGATCGGCCAGATCTTCATGGGTAAGCATAATCATGGCTGAGCCACAGCCTAAACCCTTGAGGGCGTGCTCGTAGGCCTGCATCAATCCAATTTGGCCTACGGCGGCAGCGGCCTGCAGCCTGTGCACTTCCACTGGCCGGCTACTCCAGCCCAAGCGCATACAGCCCTCGGCGATAGAACCCGAAGACACCAGTATGATCTCTTTACCGAGACGCATAAGCCGCGCTATTTCAGCGCAATAGCTCTGGATTTTTTCGCGTTCCAGACCCGTCTCCAGACTGGTCAGCAAGGAGCTACCTACCTTGATCACGATGCGTTGCGCCCGATCTAAGTCCGCACGACTGACCCCAGGATTACTCTCGGACATAGATCACCTCGGTTTCCGGTTCGTCCCCGTCAAAGTCATCGTCCTCCGAGTCCAAACCCAAGTCCAAGTCACTTTCCGCCAGCTCTGCGGAACGACGGTTGCGCATTTGCTCCGAATGACTGAAGACGTCGTCACTGATGCGGCGCTCCAGTGTTTCCAACTCCTCGGCAAAATCGGGATTCTCAGCCGCGAGCAGCCGCTGCTCGGTGAGGAATTTCATCAAATCGTTTTTCAGCTCATCCAAGCCAATATCCCCAAGCGCCGAAATCGAGTAAATCGGCCGGTCGGGAAAGGTTTCTTCCATTTCTTGCAGCAAATCATTCAACGCATCGTCGTCCAGCTGATCCACCTTCGACAGCGCGAGCCATATGGGGCGCTCAATCAACGCATCCGAGTATTCAGCAAGTTCTTGTTCAATAGCCAACGCGTTATCGATGGGGTCGCTTTGATCTTCTGGCTGTACATCGACCAGGTGCAGCAGCACCTTGGTTCGGGACAGGTGACGCAAAAACTGGGCTCCCAGGCCGGCGCCTTGGGCCGCCCCGACGATCAAGCCGGGTATATCCGCCATAACAAAACTCGCGTCGGCCGCAACTCGCACCACACCAAGACTCGGCGCCAAGGTAGTAAAAGGATAATCGGCAACCTTAGGATTGGCCGCAGACACTTGCCCGATCAGAGTCGACTTACCGGCATTGGGTAAGCCAAGCAAACCCACGTCGGCAAGCAGCTTGAGCTGCAAACGCAACCGGCGAACATCCCCTGCCTGCCCTGGGGTGGTTTTACGGGGGGCACGGTTGGTACTGGATTTGAAGGTGGCATTCCCCATGCCCCGAGAACCGCCCTCAGCCACCAGCAAGCTCTGACCTTCGACGTTGAGGTCCCCCAACACTTCCTGGGTTTCTTCATCCACAATCGTCGTGCCCATGGGCACCTTGACGTATATGTCTTCTCCACCAGCACCGGTTTTATTCCGGCTGCCACCACCCTGACCGTTTTGAGCCTGATAAGAAGGTTGATAGCGGAAGTCGACAAGGGTGTTAAGCGCCTCGTCGGCAATCAGATAAACTGATCCACCGTCGCCGCCGTTACCGCCATCTGGGCCGCCACGCTCCACATATTTTTCGCGCCGAAAGCTCAGACAGCCGTTCCCGCCTTTACCGGCCTGTACCCTGATGCTTGCTTCATCGATAAACTGCATGTGTCACCTTGACGTGTGATCTGTACCAACCCTACCTGATTAGACAGCGCATACAAAAAACCCCGCAGTAGCGGGGTTTGTGTCGCTCGTGTTGCCGCTGACTCAATGCGCGACAGGCTTTCAACCTGATGCGCAGCTGGGTGTTAGGCTACCGGCACGATATTTACTGTCTTACGACGCAGATGGCCTTTCACCGTAAACTGCACTTCGCCATCGGCCTTCGCGAACAGCGTGTGATCGCGGCCACAGCCAACGTTCTCACCGGGATGGAACTTAGTGCCTCGCTGACGAACGATGATGTTCCCCGCAAGAACCTTTTGACCGCCAAATTTTTTCACACCCAGTCGTTTGGACTCTGAATCGCGACCGTTGCGAGTACTACCGCCTGCTTTTTTATGTGCCATGAGCTTTTCTACTTTTCTCTATGAACTGACTATTTAATTCTCAAACCTGCTACGCCCGTCCCAGTCATCTTTCGAAAGCATGTCGTCGAAAGCCTTACCTGAGCGGTGGGCATACTCTGGTCTTACGCTGAGATCCCAGTAATTTTTACTTCTGTAAACCACTGACGGTGGCCTTGGCGACGCAGAAAGTCTTTGCGACGCTTGAACTTGATCACGCGAATTTTTTTCGCGCGATCCGTTCGCACAACTTCTGCTGTTACCTTGCCCGTTTCAACGAAGGGCGCGCCCACGTTCACGTCATCACCATTGGAGACCAAAAGTACCTTATCGAATACCACTTCTTCTCCGAGTTCCGCAGTCAGCAATTCTAGCTTGACCACATCCCCTTCGCTTACGCGGTGCTGCTTACCACCACTTTGAAATACCGCAAACATATCGTTCTCCGGGTAATGAACCTAGCGCGCTACCAATAAAATCTTCGGTGTGACGCCGCTATGCACAAGCCACACCCTTTTCAGGAAGGCGCAAATTCTACGGGTATCAATGACCGATTACAACGCAATCAAGGGCCTGATCCTAGGAAACCTTCTCGAATACAAACCCGTCGTAGCCGTCTTCGGCGACTGCCGCCAACTGATCGAAGTATTGCGAGCCCTTCAAATGGCCCAAAAACTGCCGCGGCTTGCCGGGGATATTGGCTCCTAGGTACCACGAATCGGTTTCCGGGTAGAGGGTGCTGTTTGCTATCTGTTGAATCTGCTCATCCCAAGCCGCTTCCGCGTCGGTTGTGGTTTCAATGGAGCCCAGACCGTTCTCGTGAAGATGAGCGATACAATCGCCAATCCACTGCACCTGCAACTCGGCGCCCAACGGCATTGAAAAGAACACCCCTGGCGAGCCGGGGCCATGGATCATAAACAGGTTCGGGAATCCGGCAACACTGATACCAAAGTTGGTATCAAACCGTTCAGACCATTTTTCTTGGAGGCGAATGCCGTTTCGACCCTGAGGATTCAAATTCAGCATGGAGCCGCTGACGGCATCGTATCCCGTAGCGAGCACCAGCATGTCGAGCGCATGTTCTGACGAAGCAGTGACAGCGCCAGACGAATTGAAGGATTCAATGGGTTCGTCGCGCAAATCTACCAACGACACGTTGTCGCGATTGTAGGTCTCAAAGTACCCGTTATCGAGAATCAGTCGCTTAGTCCCAATGTGGTAATCGGGCATCAGTTTCGCAGCGGTGGCTGCGTCGTTCACGGTGTCTTGGATCTTTTCCCGAACAAAGGCGGAAATTTCCGCGTTCAGCTCCGGGTCAACAACCGCTCCAACGTAACTGTCGATCAGCAAATTGATGCCACCCAACGCCCACTTTTCTTCGAAACGTTGGCGCCGTTCGGCAGGAGTTGCATCGGCAGCCCGCAGTTTTGTTGTTGCGAACGGCCAGCCGCCTCGTCGACGCATGGACTGACGATGTGTCTCCCATTCATCTCGATAGCCGGCGGTTTCCTCTGGAGACATCATGCGGTTACGTGCAGGCAGAGCGTATTGGGGGGTGCGCTGAAACACGGTGACGTGAGCGGCCTCTTTAGCGATTTCAGGTATCGCCTGAATACCCGAAGAGCCTGTACCAATAACCCCCACACGCTTGCCCTCAAAGGAGACAGGTTCGTGAGGCCAGCGACCGGTGTGGTAGCACTCTCCAGCAAAGTCGTCGATACCCTGATAATTGGGCTTGTGGGCAACAAACAGAGCACCCACAGCGCAGATCATAAATCTGGCGGTAAAACGCTCGCCGGTGTGAGTGGTAATCGTCCAACGTTGGCCTGAGTCGTCATAGCTGGCGTCTTCTACCCAAGTATTAAATTGAATGTCACGCAGCAGATCCAATCGATCAGCGACGAACTCCAAGTAAGCCAACACCTGCTTGCTCGTACTCTGGGATTCCGACCAATCCCACTCATCCGCCAACTCCTTGGAGAACGTATAAGCATAGAATGGGCTGCTTGGCGCATCCACCCGAGCACCGGGATAGCGGTTGTACCACCACGTTCCACCAACACCACCAGCAGCGTCAAAGGCCCGCACCTCCAGACCCAGCTTGTCTCTTAAATGGTGCAGCGCATAAAGGCCACCGACGCCCGCGCCGATGATCATGGCGTCAAGCTGAAGGGGCGCTGTGTTTTCTGGCTGGGTCATCGTGCGGCTCTCACGTTGGAACGGGCGTTTGCTCGTCGCTCTTATCGCTTTTTTTCGTTTCGTAACCTGTAAACATAGAGGTTTCGCCACCTCATGTCAGGTGTCTGAGGAGAATCAAACGAGACCGAGAAATTTGCCACGACGTTGATAACCGATCTGGTTATACTGCGTGCCCTCTGACCCGGCCAATGCTGGCTTTGGGTTCGCCTTAATTCACAATGGAATACGGTCAGCAGAACCCATGAAGCTTCCAGCACCAGTTTTATCTTTCGCACCCAACGGGCGATGGCCTTTATGACAGCGTCTACTGGTGGCTCCGTTGTGGCCCAGAGCCGCGCGATACCCGACAACCCGTTAGCAGACATCTATCGGCTGGTCGCAGAGGATTTCGATCAGGTAAATACGTTGATCCCCCAACGGCTGACCTCTGATGTGGCATTGGTTGAGGAAATCGGCCAATACATCGTGGAAAGTGGCGGCAAACGCTTGCGTCCAATGCTGGTACTGCTCAGCAGCCAAGCGCTGGGCTTTAAGGGTGATGCCCACATCAGCCTGGCCGCGATCATCGAATTTTTACACACCGCCACTCTGCTGCATGACGACGTGGTCGACAGCTCAGCCCTACGCAGGGGTCGCGCCACTGCGAACGATAAATGGGGCAATGCCCCCAGCGTCCTCGTCGGCGACTTTCTGTATTCCCGCGCCTTTCAGTTGATGGTCGAGCTGGCCAATCTCGACGTCATGGCGGTTCTGGCTCGCGCCACCAATACCATCGCTGAGGGTGAGGTGATGCAGTTGGCCAATATCGGCAATTGCGAGATGAGTGAGCACGATTACCGCGAGGTGATCCGCTGCAAGACCGCCCTGCTGTTTGAAGCGGCATCTCATACCGGCGCGTTGATTGCCGCCAAACAGTCGCCAACTGGCGGTGACGATGAAGCCGTATCGGCGCTACGACAATACGGGCTGCATTTCGGCATGGCTTACCAACTGATCGACGACTGGCTGGACTATGCTGGCGATCCCGCGGTGATGGGAAAAAACGTCGGCGATGACTTGGCGGAAGGAAAACTGACGCTACCACTGATTCAAGCCCTGAATACCGCCCCGCAAGAAGATCGAGCATTCATTCGGGAGGCCATTAACGCTCGCTCCTGCAGTAGCATTGAGAAAATCTCTGACATCGTCAGAACCTGTGGCGCCTTGGACTACACCCGTCAGGCAGCAGTAGCCGAGGGCGAGCATGCAATTGCCCAACTGGACGCACTCCCCGACGGTCCCTACCGCCAGGCCTTGCATGCGTTGACCGACTACTCGCTGTCACGGCTGAACTGAGCCGGCACCTCGAGTATTGATGGCGCATTGGCGAATTACGCTGTGACACCCAGCCTCGAAGATCTTTGGTTTATCCCCCTCGGCGGTAGCGGCGAGATCGGCATGAACCTGAACCTGTTTGGCCACGATGGCCGGTGGATCATGGTCGACTGCGGCGTGACTTTCGAAGACACATCGCGGGGCAACGAAATACAGATGCCGGATCCGCAGTTTATTGTCGACCAGGTGGATAACCTGGTTGGTATCATCGCCACCCATGCTCATATGGATCATATCGGTGCTCTGCCTTACTTGGCCGACCGGTTCAAATGCCCTATTTACACAACCGCTTTTACCGCGCAGGTCCTGAAACCCAAGCTCCGTGAAGCGGGCTGCCGTGCACCGATACGAGTGGTTGAACCCAGAAACTCCTTGGCCTTGGGGCCGTTCAACCTACGCTGGTTACCGATCACGCATTCCACCCCTGAAACCAACGGCTTACTCATCGAAACCTCTGCAGGGACCATCGTGCATACCGCCGATTGGAAAATCGATCCGGCACCGGTGGTTGGCGAGGGATTTGATCAGCCGCTTTGGCAGGCACTTGGCGAGCGGTCGATTGATGCGGTGGTATGCGATTCCACCAATGCACAGAATCCTGGGCATTCGATTTCGGAGGCCGATCTGTACGAAGGTTTACTGGACATCGTCAGCGACAGTCCGGGCCGGGTGGCTATCGGCTGTTTCGCCAGCAACATCGCACGTCTGCAGACACTCGGGCGGATCGCCAGTGAAAGCGGGCGCTACCTATGTCTTCTCGGGCGCTCCTTGCTTTCCATGACCGCGGCCGCCAAAGCCTGCGGTTACCTCGCCGAGGACTTCGATCCGATTCCGCCCAACGATTTGGGCTACCTACCGCCCCAGGAAGTGATGATTTTAGCAACGGGCAGTCAGGGGGAACCTGGCGCGGCATTGACGCGCTTGGCGGCGAACCGGCATCCGATCTTGGAACTGACTCGGGGCGATCGCGTGATTTACAGCGCCAAAGCGATTCCCGGTAACGAACAACGTATCGCCGCCATGGGCGCAGGCTTCGAAGCAGCCGGCGTGGACGTGATTCATGCCAACCAGAGCAACCTAACCCTTCATGCCTCAGGCCACCCCAACGCTGAGGAATTAGGCCATTTGTACGCCTGGCTGAAACCGAATATCGCCATTCCCGTACACGGAGAACCGGCTCATATGCAGGCGAACGCTGAACTGGCCAAACGCGCAGGTGTACCGCGACAGCTTGTCGGACGCAATGGTGATTTGTTTCGCATTGCCCCCACGCCTAGCGTGATGCGCTCTGCCGTCGCCGTTGGGCGGATGTTCGACGACGGAGGCCAATTGAAGCCCGTCGCGTAAGACTTGGGGACCCGCTCAGGCAGACCGTCGTGTGTCAGTTTCGTGTCGAGCCTTCGTCAGGTCCGGCAAACAGGGCCCGATCACCCGCCCCGACCTTTTGATCGTCGCATTTCATCCGAGAACTGAACACCGATAGCACCGGAATCATGGCGAAAGCTGAGATCAACATACCGACCGCGTTCAGCATCAGGCCGCTTCGATACCACTGCTCGTGGAAATGATCGACGATACGAAAAAAGCCGGCGAAATAGAAAAACATGGCGATGACGCTGGCAACGGCCAGCACTCGGGCCCATGCGAAGGAGATGTTGGGGCGAAGGCTTGCCAATGCCAGCAGGGCCCCGCCGAGATATATGGCAGAAAGAATGGGGGTTCTAGGGATAAAAACGTGCAGGATGGCTAGCGCCAACAACACACACCCAATGATTCCGTTTATAACTCGCACCCTTACTCCGTATCTTACCTATTGCTACGTTTGTTACGTTTCTACCGCCTAGCTGAGTTCTGGCGGTGACTGAAAATGAGTCACTCGCTGGTCAGTGTCAATAGTTTTGTTACAAATGGTGACAAGAAATTACAGTGCGTTACGACAAAAAGGCGTAAGTTGTCCAAAATTCCCCAGATCCAGACCGTGGAAAACTCTCTAAAGATCAGGATTTTACGACCAAATCCCAATCCGGCACATCAGCATCCAGCTGCACCCCGAAGCTGTTCAATGCCATCGACACCAGATTGTATTGCCCGACCGTAAACACCAAATCCATCATCTGCTGTTGGTTCAGGTGCTCGGTCAAGCCTTCCCAGGTCGCGTCAGCAATATGAGCATCCGCATGCAGTTCGTCCGTCGCCTGAAGCAACAGGCGATACAGCGGCGATAGGCCCGGGGTTTCCGGACCGCTTTTGCTGACTAGAATTTCTTCATCGGTCATCCCGACCCGACGAGCAATCACCACATGCTGACCCCACTCGTATCCGGATTGACACAGATACCCAATACGCAGAATCACCAGCTCACGCGCCTGCTCGGACAGCGTGGATTTACCCAGAATGTGATTGGCAAAAACCATCCAACGACGTGCCAAGCTTGAATGATTGGCAAGGGTTCGAAAGATGTTTAGGACACGTCCGCTTTGCGCAATGGGAGCCAATAAGGACCGAGCATCATCGTCCCATTGATCATCGGCCAAGGGTTGTATTCGAGGGGTCGTCATACGCATACGCTGTCTCCAAAACCTTTACTATAGCCAAACAACCGATCTAAAGGTGGTTGTTCCCAAGGGGTGGCTGGGCTATACCCAGTGTCCCGAACAATTGAGCCCTATCGTTGAAGCATTTGCTGATCGTATTTCACTCCAAAACCGGCAATACCGAGGCGTTGGCGGATGCCGCTGCACGCGGAGCCGCGTCAGACGAGGTCAAAGACGTCGAGGTACGCATGCTGCGAGCTGCTGAAGCTGGCCCTACGGATTTGCTGTGGGCAGACGCTCTGCTGCTCGGGACACCGGAAAACTTCGGCTATTTGTCCGGTGCCCTAAAAGACTTTCTGGATCGCACGTTTTACGAGGTAGAGGGCAAGCTGTCGCCCCTACCCTATGCCATGTTTGTTAGCGCAGGGAANGATGGCAGTGGCGCGGTTCGTGCCATGGAGCGCATCGCCANCGGATACCCGTTTATCGCCGTACAACAGGCATTGATCATCAGGGGGGAGCCGAGCGCCGCGGATCTGCAGGCCTGTGAGTCTNTGGGTATGGCCATGGNTCTGNNCATCGAGATGGGTATCTTTTAGCCTCATTCCGAGCATTGGCTGACCTTGGGCAACTCGAGGGCTAACTTTTTTCACTCTTTCTTGCTGTCTGAGCGCGTATCATCTCACCGTTTGATCCATTGAGACCTCATTTGCCAACGCCTACTGCGAAAATCTGCCACAGCATTACCGAGATAGACGCCGAGGAATGGGATCGCTGCGCCGATGGCGCGGGGGCCTACAACCCCTTTGCCCGCCACGCGTTTTTGCTCGCGTTGGAAGAAAGCGGCAGTGTCGGACGTGAGACCGGGTGGCAACCTTTTCACATCGCCGTTGAGGACGGCAGCACTTTGCTCGGAGTCGTCCCGCTCTACCTGAAAAATCACAGCCAAGGTGAGTACGTCTTCGACTACGCGTGGGCAGACGCTTGGCATCGCGCCGGCCACAACTACTACCCCAAGCTGCAAAGCAGCATTCCTTTCACCCCAGCAACCTGCCCGAAGCTGCTCTGCGCGGACAACAGTGAAGCGCATCAGCAGCTGTTGTTGGACGCTTGTCTGCAAGTCGCTGAACAAGCCAAGGTCAGCTCCTTACACATGACCTTTCTTCCCGAATCCCAGTGGACCCGTGCGGCGGATGCTGGCTTGCTGCAGCGCATGGACCAGCAGTTCCACTGGCACAATGCCGGCTATCACTCTTTTGAAGAATTTCTGCAGCAGTTGGCCTCCAAAAAACGCAAAAACCTGAAACGCGAACGCCGGGAAGCACTTGCCAATGGCATTGAAATCGACTGGCTCACCGGCGCAGACCTCACCGAAGCGCACTGGGATGCCTTCTATCAGTTCTATCTGGACACGGGCTCACGAAAATGGGGCACTCCCTACCTCACGCGGGCGTTCTTTTCCTCGGTCAGCGCGACCATGGCTGACGATATTTTGCTCATCATGGCAAAGCGGGACGGTCGCTACATTGCAGGCGCGCTGAACTTTATTGGCGGCGACACGCTGTTCGGTCGCAACTGGGGTTGCGTCGAGGACCATCGTTTTCTGCATTTTGAGGTGTGCTACTACCAAGCCATCGATTTCGCCATTGCGCGGGGCCTCAAACGCGTGGAAGCAGGGGCCCAAGGTGGTCATAAGGTGGTCAGGGGGTATTTACCCGAGGCGACCTACAGTGCTCACTGGATTGCCGACCCGGGATTCCGAGACGCGGTCGCGCGTTTTCTGGCAGAAGAACGACAATACGTGGCCGAAGACATTGAGCACGTTGAAGCAGGCAGTCCGTTCAATGCAACCGTTGACTTATCGACGATCCGAGGCGGCTAGACAGAAAAAAAGCACCGCTTGCTTTATGATCTGGCGGCGCGTTATTCGATCAATTTTGGGGGCTTTGCTGAAACGATGATTGTGACAATCAAATCCATTTTGCAGCACGACACCGCCGTCGACAGCGATGTCACCGTCCGAGGCTGGTTGCGCTCTCGCCGTTCATCCAAGGGAGGCTTCTCTTTCCTGCACATTCACGACGGCTCGTGTTTCGGCACGGTTCAGGCCGTCGCGGATAATACCCTGGAAAATTACGCTGAGATCATTGAAAGCGGTACGGGGTGCTCCGTGTCCGTCACGGGTAAATTGGTGGAATCTCAAGGCAAGGGCCAGGATCGAGAAATTCAGGCCAATCGTGTTGTCTTACACGGGCTGGTAGATGACCCGGAAACCTACCCAATCAGCAAAAAACAACACTCCTTCGAATACTTGCGGAGCGTCGCTCACCTTCGCCCGCGGACCAATACCTTCGGCGCGCTGTCGCGGATTCGTCACGCGCTGAGCGCTGAGGTACACGGCTTTTTCGATCGTGAAGCGTTTTATTGGGTTAATACCCCCATCATCACGGCCAGTGACTGCGAGGGTGCCGGCGATCTGTTTCGAGTCTCTACCCTTGACCAGATTCACCAAGGCGAAGCCGATCAGTTTGATGACGATTTTTTTGGTACCGAAGCTTTCCTCACCGTCAGCGGCCAGCTCAATTTAGAGAGCTATGCCTGCTCACTCGGCAAGGTCTATACCTTTGGACCGACATTTCGGGCAGAAAACTCCAACACGAGTCGACATCTCGCGGAGTTTTGGATGATCGAACCGGAGGTTGCCTTCGCCGACTTAACGGCCAACGCAGATCTCGCCGAGCAGTTTTTGTCCAGCGTAATTCAAGGCGTGTTGAGGCGGTGCCCCGACGACATGGCGTTCTTCGATGAACGCAGCGAGGGACAATTGATCCAGCGGCTCACCGAAGTAGCCCAACAACAGTTCACTCGCATGACGTACAGCGATGCGGTGAAAATGCTAACGGATGCGGATCAAGTGTTTGAGTTCCCAGTACATTGGGGTGCCGACCTACAATCCGAACACGAGCGATTCATCACCGAGCACGTCATCAAGGGGCCGGTCGTTGTCACCGACTACCCAAGGGACATCAAGGCCTTCTACATGCGGTTAAACGACGATGAGAAAACCGTCGCCGCCATGGACGTCTTGGTCCCCGGCGTTGGCGAAATTATCGGCGGCAGCCAGCGGGAAGAGAGACTGGCGGTACTGGACGCGCGCATGGAACCTCGGCTGGCCGAAGAACTCTGGTGGTACCGGGATCTGCGGCGTTACGGCACGGTACCCCACGCAGGCTTCGGCCTCGGTCTGGAGCGGTTATTGCTCTACATCACGGGTATGGACAACATACGTGACGCCATACCCTTTCCCAGAGTTCCCGGCAGTGCGAATTTTTAGTCTGTGAAGCCGACCAACGACGAAGCCACGTTGCCCACCACCGCGCTGCTTGCCGCGCTGTGGCAGTTGCGCCGTTTCATCGGCCCTCATCGACGTGGCTTGTATATCGGCATCGCTGCGTTCGGGGTCGCCAGACTTTTTGAAGCCATGGTGCCGGTACTGACTGCCGTATCCATCAACCGCATGGCCGACGGTAACTTTGATTTACTCTACCCGGTCCTCGGCATCGTCGGTGCTGTGGTAACCCGCTACTGTGTTGTCAGCTTTGCGCGGTTCAATGTGCGACGGGTGGCACTCAAAGTATCCTTCGATCTGCGCCAGGCCTTCTTCCATAAATTGCAGGAACAAGGCTCCGAGTTCTTTGCCGAATTCAGCATAGGCGACATGATGACCCGAGCGGTGGCCGACATTTCCCTGATCCAGCGCCTGATATCCATGGGAACCATCTTGTTGATCATCATGGTCTACGCCACCGTCGTGGGCTTTGGCTTCATGCTCTACTATTCGCCCTGGCTCACTTTGTTGCTGCTTCCGCCCATGCCTCTGGTTTTCATCTATGCCCAATACTCAGCCAAGGCCATGGGCACAGCATCGGCTCAGGTACAGGATCGACTGTCGGACTTGGGAACCCACACCCAAGAAAATCTGTCCGGCATTCGCACCATTCAGGCCATGGTGCAAGAAGAGAACGAGATACAGCGCTTCGCCGCCACCAACCAAGCCTATGCCGACGTTTTTTACGAACAGGGGCGTATTAACTCGGCCATGAGTTCATGGATGCCCAGCCTCGCAGCGATTTGTTCGCTGACGATTTTGGGCTATGGCGGCANCCAAGTCCTCGACGGTACCCTGGCCATCGGTGATTTCGTCGCCTTCTTCATGTTCGTCAACATGGTGGTACAGCCCTTCCGAGTTGCCGGTTTCATTGTGAATTTATTCCAACGTGCCGGCGTGGCCAGCAGGCGCCTGTTCGAGGTCTTTGATCGGCCAGCGGAGATCACCGATGCGCCAACGGCAGAAGCACCAACCGAGATCGCCGGCGCTTTGCGTGTCGACCACCTGAGCTATCGGTACCCTGGCGCCACCGTTGATGCCATCGACGATTTATCACTGACCGTCGCACCCGGCGAGACGGTGGCCATCATGGGCCGTGTGGGCAGCGGCAAGACGACCTTGCTCAAACAAATTGTCAGGCTCATTGATCCGGCGCCAAGCAGTATTTTCGTCGACGGCATGCCAGTCGCCAGCTACCCCCTCACCCAGTTGAGAACCCAAGTCGCCCTGGTACCTCAGGACCCGTTCTTGTTCGCTGAGCCGCTGAAAAACAACATCACTTATGACGATCCGGCACGCTCCTTGGAGCGAATTTGGGAAGCCGCCACCTCGGCAGATCTAAAAGACACCATCAGCGATTTTCCCGAACAGCTGGACACCCTGATCGGTGAGCGTGGGGTGACATTGTCTGGTGGTCAGAAACAGCGAGCAACGCTGGCGCGCGGACTGATTCGCAACGCACCCATCTTAATTCTCGACGACTGTTTCTCCGCTGTAGACACCGAAACCGAAGAACATATTTTGGGTGAGCTGAAGCGCCTACGCCAAAAGCAAACCACCCTGCTCGTTTCCCACCGGGTCAGTACCGCCCGCCACGCCGACCGGATTTACGTTATGGACGGCGGTCGAATTCTGGAGAGCGGTCGTCACGACGAGCTGCTGGAAAATCAAGGCTACTATGCGGAACTCGAGCGCGTGCAGCGTGAGGGTGGCGAAGAGGACGACCTGGAACGGCTGAGGGTCAGCTCGTGAACACCACGACAAAGAAAAATCAGCGTGACTACGCCATGTTCGACGCGGACATCAGTGGCGCTGTGTTGAACCTGCAGCTACTGCGACGNCTGCTGAAATGGCTCGTCCCCTATCGACGCTCATTGGCCGTCAGTACGGTATTGGTGCTGATTGCGTCGACGCTGCAGGTGATGCTGCCAATCATCATTTCCTTGGTGGCCATCGACCACATCATTCGCGGCGAAAGCGACGCTGACAGCCCGGACTTCGGCTTAATCGAATTCAATCAAAACCTCGCCGACACACTAGGCTTACCGGAATTATTGGCCGCTTGCTTACTGTATGGAGCCGTTCAGTTGGCGTGGGCGCTTTGTGGTCATGCCCACCGCATGACTCTGATCGGCCCCGTCATCAACGGGCTGCGTGACCTGCGATTAGACTTGTTTCGCCATCTGGAAACTCGGCCCTCTTCGTTCTATGACCGCGTCGCCGTCGGTCGAATCATGACTCGAGTGACCAACGATGTGGAGGCTCTATACGAACTGCTGCGAGGCTTGGGCACATTGGTGGGTGAGTTCGTGCCTTTTTTCGTCGCACTGGCCGTTATGCTCGCGATCGANGTGCAGCTCACACTGATGCTGCTGTTGGCGCTACCAATCCTCGCCATGGTGACTTATTTCTTTCGTCGCAAGACCCGTTTCCTGTTTCGGCAGACAAGACAGACTCTGTCCAGCTTGAATCAAAATCTGCAGGAAAATCTTGCCGGGCTGCAGGTTGTTCAACTCTCAGATCGCCAGCAACACAATCTGGATCGCTACACCGAAATCAACGAAAAGAACCGGCTGTTTGAACACCGTTTGGCCCGAGTCGAAACTCTGTACGGAGCCTTCAACGAAAGTCTGGCACAGATCGCCATTGGCCTGATTCTTTACTACGGCGCCAGCCAGCTCATGGACATCAGCATGACGGTTGGCGAAGTGGTGTTATTCACACAATTCGTCACCATGCTGTTTCATCCCATTGTGGTGCTGGGCGAACAGACCAATATTTTGTTTCGCGCCATGGCCAGCGGCGAACGCATTTTTCAGGCCTTGGACTGGGACGAGATCATTCACGAACCGNCCAACCCCGTCGCGCTACCGGAACGACTCACGGGCAAGGTCGAATTCCGCCGTGTCAGCTTTGCCTACGATGCCAGCATGCCGATTCTTAAAGATGTGTCGTTCACCATCAGCCCCGGCGAAAAACTGGCCATCGTTGGGCCGACGGGTTCGGGCAANAGCACCCTGATTCGCCTGTTAGGCCGCTTTTACGACTTTGATGACAACCAAATTTTTCTCGATGGTATCGATCTGAACCAGATTCATTCCGGCGACCTGCGACGCCGAGTGGGAGTTGTGCTGCAGGACTTTCATATTTTCTCAGGCAGCATCTACGACAACATTGCTTTAGGGAATCCGCGGGTGACCCGGGAACGGGCCATCGAGGCAGCAAAAACCGTGAATGCCCACGACTTCATTTCCCAGTTACCGCTGGCCTACGACTCACCCCTGACCGAACGCGGCCAAAATCTATCTCAGGGCCAACGCCAGCTTCTTGCCTTCGCGCGCGTGCTGGCGGCAGATCCGGAAATCTTAGTCCTCGACGAAGCCACAGCGAATATCGATACAGAAACGGANCTATTGATCCAAGAAGCCGTTGAAAGGCTGACAAAGGGGCGCACCTCAATCATTATTGCGCATAGGCTGCAAACCATTCAGGAAGCAGACCGCGTATTGGTGCTGGATCAAGGCCAAGTGGCTGAGATCGGCAATCATGAAGAGCTGCTGGCCGCGGGCGGGCTGTATGCCACCCTGCACAGCCTACAGTTTCAAAGCGATGCCGAACCAGATGCTTTCAATCCACCGACCACGACAACGACGAAATAGGGATACCGTGTCGAATAAGACACCGATCAAAAGCGGCGAAAAATTTGCCACCCCCCAGGGTTTCAAGGCCATCAAAAATGGCGTGAAAGCCGGCGTTGATGCGCTCACGGACATTGAGCGTAAACCGCCTTGGTTACGCGTCTCTGTGGGTGGCGGTGAGCGCTATCGCTCAGTCAAGGAGACCGTCAACAAACACCGTCTCGCAACCGTATGCGAAGAGTCGCACTGCCCGAACATTGGCGAATGTTGGAACCACGGCACCGCCACCATCATGTTGATGGGCGCGACCTGTACCCGCGCCTGCCGTTTTTGCGCCGTCGACACGGGCAATCCAAAAGGCTGGCTGGATCTGGAAGANCCTGCCAATGCAGCGCAGTCGGTGAAACTGATGGGCTTGAACTACGTGGTCCTTACTTCGGTGGACCGCGACGACTTGCCCGACGGTGGCGCCGCTCACTACGCTGCCTGCGTCCAAGCAATTCGCGCTCTCAATCCGACAACGGCAGTAGAGGCACTGACGCCTGATTTTAATGGCGACCAAGAAGCCGTCGCCAAAGTCGTGAACTCCGGCCTGCAGGTGTTTGCCCAAAATGTCGAAACCGTCGAGCGACTGACCCATGTGGTGCGGGATCCCAGAGCGGGTTATCAACAAACGTTGGACGTGCTCGCTCACGCCAAACGGGTTCGACCGGAGGTTTTGACCAAGTCCAGCATAATGCTCGGTATTGGCGAAACAGATGATGAAATCAAGCAAACGCTGGAAGCGCTGAGGGCCCATCAGGTCGACATCGTGACCCTCGGGCAATACATGCGGCCAACGAAGAACCACTTACCCGTTGACCGCTGGGTTAACCCGGAAGCCTTCNACGCATTCAGGACATTTGGACTGGGACTGGGTTTCACCGAGGTCGCTTCTGGGCCGCTTGTGCGCTCGAGCTATCGAGCAGATCGCGTCTTTGAAAAAAACAATCTGGGGTTAGAGCATATCCCCGTTCGCCAGCTCTAAGCTTGGCCGTAACCCACCATCGGCAATACGCCGCAATTCGAGAACACCAAACACATGCAAGAACTGAACGCCGACGCATACACCAGCACCGGGCTGCTACCATCCGACAGCACTGACACCGCTATCCTCCTGCAGGTAATCAGCAGCGAGTCTTTGAATGACTTTGTCGATGGGTTGAATGCCTCAGATCAGCAATGGCTTCAGCGCCAATCTTTCACCGGTAAGGCGGGACAGGTTGCCTGGCTGGAAAATGGTCAGGGCGTCATCGGCAGCACCGGCGCGGATTCACTGTCTACCCTCGGCCACCTGCCTTACTTGCTGCCAGAGGGAGTCTATCGTCTGACCGATGACGCTTCTTTTATCGCCCTGCTGGGTTGGGGATTGGGCAGCTACCGGTTTGATCGTTACAAGCAGGCCGACCGTCAGCCGGCGCAATTGATCCTGCCGGATAGCGCCGATGCCGCCGAACTCGTGAANACGGTTGCTGCGTCGAATCTGGCTCGGGATTTGATCAACACACCAGCTCAGGATATGGCACCCTCGCACCTACAAGCGGAAGTGGAAGCGCTGGCAGAAACCTTTGACGCCGAGATCAACACCACCGTCGGTGACGCGCTGCTGGATTTAGAATGCGGCGCTATTCACGCCGTCGGTCGGGCAGCAGCCGATGCCCCCCGCCTAATGGATCTGACCTGGGGCAATCCCGATCACCCGAAAATCACCATCGTCGGCAAGGGAGTCACCTTCGACAGTGGCGGCTTAAACATGAAGCCTTCCGGCGGTATGCGCTGGATGAAAAAGGACATGGGCGGAGCGGCCATTGCCATGGGCCTCGGTTATCTCGTGATGTCTCAAGGACTACCCATCAGGCTACGACTGTTGATACCCGCTGCGGAAAACGCGGTAGCCGGCAACGCCTTCCGACCCGGCGACGTATTGCATACCCATAAGGGCCTGACCGTGGAAATCGACAACACCGACGCCGAAGGCAGGTTGCTGCTCTGCGATGCACTCTCCATGGCCAGCAGTGAAAAGCCTGAGCTCATAGTCGACTACGCCACCCTGACCGGGGCAGCGAGAGGCGCCGTGGGCGCAGAAATCGGAGCCCTGTTCAGCAACGATGACGCGCTAGGACAGGAACTGATGCGGTTGGGCAGAGCCGAGGACGACGCGGTGTGGCCGATGCCATTGCACGACGCCTACGACTATATGATCAAGAGTCATATTGCCGATCTCGTGAATTCTGCAGCATCCCCCTATGCCGGTGCAGTCACCGCGGCCTTGTTTCTCAAACGCTTTATCGACGACGTGCCCTGGGTTCACTTCGATGTCATGGCGTTCAACATTCGCAAGCGCCCCGGCCGTCCTGAAGGTGGAGAGGCCATGGCGTTACGCAGTGTTTATCGGTACCTGGCTCAGCGTTTTGGAACCACCGATGAATAGCGTCAAGGATTTAGAGAACGCCACTCTCGGCACCCAAGTCGAATTAAACACTTTTCTCGACTGGGTACCCTTCAACGAACAAGGCTTGGTGCCCGCGATTGCTCAGGATCACGCCACGGGCACCGTGCTGATGCTGGCTTGGATGAATCGCGAGTCCATTGAACAGACCCTGGCCACCGGTCAGGTCGTTTATTTCTCGCGCAGCCGCCAAGCGCTGTGGCGCAAAGGCGACACATCGGGCAANACCCAAGGTCTGGTTTCATTGCGATTCGATTGCGACGCCGACGCTATATTGCTCGCCGTAAACCAGCTGGGCCCAGCCTGTCATACGCATCGCGCGAATTGTTTTTATCTCGAGGTACGCGGCGACAGTGTTGTTGTCGACAGCGAACCCGTAAGCTAGCCCGCGCCCGACATTCCGATCCACAATTTTTTGATACTGGAGCCTGACCGCAACATGAGCCAAGCCGAAATCGTTTTCCACAACACGCTGTCCGGCAAAAAGGAAACATTTGTTCCGGCCAACCCGGAGCACGTGTCCATTTACGTCTGCGGCCCAACGGTTTATAGCTATGTTCACATTGGTAACGGCCGCCCCGCCGTGGTCTTTGACGTGCTGACCCGCCTGCTGCGCACACGTTACCCCAAGGTCACTTACGTCAGTAACATCACCGACATTGACGACAAGATCAATGCTGCAGCGGCCAGCAATGGTGAGGATATCCAGACCCTTGCGGATCGCTATTCACAGGCTTACCAAGAGGATGTGACGGCCTTGGGTGTGCGGCCACCCGATGTCGTACCCAAGGCAACGCATCATATTGCTGAAATCATCGACATGATCGAAACGCTGATTACGAAAGAACATGCCTACGCCAGTGAAGGCCATGTGCTGTTTCACGTACCGTCTGACCCGGAATACGGATCGCTGTCCAAGCGCTCGCTGGAGGACATGATTGATGGTGCTCGGGTCGAAGTGGCCGGATACAAAAAAGACCCCAAGGACTTCGTGCTTTGGAAACCTTCTACGGAAGATCAACCCGGCTGGAACAGCCCCTGGGGACGCGGTCGTCCCGGCTGGCATATCGAATGCTCTGCCATGGTGAAAAAACATCTGGGCGATACCATCGACATTCATGGGGGCGGCTCTGACCTCACCTTTCCCCATCACGAAAACGAGGCTGCCCAAAGCCGCTGCGCCAATGACAACCCAGGCTACGTAAGGTACTGGCTGCACAACGGTATGTTGAATCTCGGCATGGAAAAAATGTCCAAGTCCGTCGGCAACGTGTTGACCATTCGTAGCTTGCTGGAAAAGCACCGCAGTGAAGTCCTGCGCTATGCGCTGCTCTCCGGTCAATACAGTTCTTCACTCACTTGGTCTGATGAGCTGTTAGCCCAAGCCCGAGCGAGCTTGGACAGCCTGTATCAAGGACTACGGGACGCAGCCGATATCAACCCACTGACCAGTACCGACATGGAGAAGCTGGCCCAAGAGGAATTCCCCGAGACCGTCGTAAACGCGCTCTGCGACGATTTGAATACGCCTAAGGCATTGGCTGCTATGCACGAGTTAGCAGCCGACATGCGCCGGACAACCGACGAGGTGGCAAAGGCGGCGGCGCGCAGACAGTTGCTTGCCGGCGGCTGGCTGCTGGGGCTGTTACATCAGAATGCTGACGATTACTTCACTCAAGGCCAGCCCGGGGATTCAGAATCTCTCGCTGCTGACGCCATTGAGGCCTTGATCGAACAGCGTAAGGCCGCTCGTGCAAATGGCGATTACGCCGGCGCAGACCGTATTCGCGATGAACTGCTGGCTTCGGGTATTGAACTGGAAGACTCCCGCGAGGGTACGCGCTGGCGCAAGATCTAGGCGCGCCAGCGAGCCCTATGTATCCCGTTGCCATTATCGGTGAATCCCTCGCCGCCCAAGTCGCGGCTCTCGCCTGCGGTGCAGGCGGTTTCCAGGAAATAACCCGCTATGCCGGGCCGGCAGAATCCCGCGGTCGTTCGCCCATCCTTAGCCTAGGGGCCAACGTCAGTCGCCTCCTAAGAGCCCTCGCACCAGACACCATAGACGCCTTGGGCTACCGGCCAGACCGGCAGCAGGTTCGATTTGCCAAAAGTGCCTACTTGCTGGCCGAACTGCCCCTGGGGGAATTCTACGAACAGCGATACGGCGCCCCACTGGTCAACTTCGGTACGCGATCTCTCATCAATCGCTTGGAAAATGACATCGCCAACCCCCTCCTGGCCAGCCAGAGTCTCGAGGCGATCGAACAAGACAACGAAATGACAATCGTCTGCGCGCCGAGATCCGCAGAATCACCACAAGGTGCACCTTATACCGTCTTTGAAGCGTCGCTCCCGGATCACCCGCTACGACGAGCCAATGTGCTCTGGCGCGGCAAGGGGCAATACATCGAACAATTATCAGATACAGAACGCGTGCACTTCCGTTTCGTGACCCCATCAGATCTGGCCTTTGACGAAGCAGACTGGCACCCCAGCTTGCATCAAGCCTTGGATGCCAAGACACACGCCGGTGGGATTGATCTCGGCAGCTTTCAGGCGAAGAACACCCTGTTCGCCGGCCGGGTGGCCTATACAAGCGACGCGCTGCAAATACCCTTGCACTGCAAAATTGATGGCGGCAACACGGCCATGGAGGATGCCTGGGTTCTATCGCGGATGATGGAGAATTACGAAGAAGACATCGGCGATGGGCTGGCGGCCTACGAGCGTTTCCGCCGTCCGCGCCATCGTAAATCGTTAGCACAGATGTACGCCCATCTCACTCGACTGACACAGCCGTCGACAGCGCGCCGTTTTCAACAGCATGTGGGAACCGCCCTGCAAAACCGATTGCTGCCGGAAATAGCCCTGCAGCAGCAGGATTGGCTCTATGAGCATGATGTCATCAAGGGCTTCCGTTAACCGCTATCAGCACGAAAAGGTCACTGTTGAATCAGACGGCTATCGGCGCCAAAGCTTTTTCTTAAAAACGCCATCTGATCGCCCAGTATTCGACCCGAATTAATCAGCGCTAAGTACTCCGAGTAATTCGGTACGTAGGGAAGCGCCAGCAACTCGAGGCTAATTTCTTCCAGAACCCGATTGCCCTTCAAATGATTACAGCGCCGGCAACTTGCGACCACGTTGTCCCAGGAATCCGCACCACCTCGAGATACCGGCACCACATGATCACGGGTTAACTCCGCATCGCTCAGCTGCTTTGCACAATACAAACACGTGTTGCCGTCTCGCTTAAACAAGGCGGGATTGGTTAATGGCGGCGTTTGGGAGACTCGCCGCGTCACCACCCTGCCATCGCAAGCGATGATGCTGTGGATGTCTTGAGAACTGCGCTCACCGCTGTGTTTGCAGTGTCCGCCCCGAATCGTCACCAGCGGATCACCCACGGTCCAAATCACCAGATCACGCGCATAGAGACACACCGCTTCCTGCCAAGGCACCCACTCTACCGGCTGACCGGCGATGTTCAGGCGAAGGATACGAGGTACGCGTTCAAAGTCAGACAGAGTCGATAGCATGACGGCTTCCTTGCAGTACGAGGTCAAGTCACGTGTCATACCCGGCAGAGCGCATGCGGCGTTTACCGGCTATACGACACCAAAAATTAGGCGAAAAGAGTCACTACCGCAAGCCAAAGACGCCACAGAAAAAGGCTCAAGTTATACAAAACTGCACTGGACATACGCCTTGGCGTTTCTACATTATGGTCTGGTGTAAAAGATCCAGACTCGGTAGCAAGCCACCAATTCCATGCAAACCAACGTGATCACCCGTTTTCTCTGCGCCGCTCTGTCACTCCTTGTTGTGGGCTGCAGCAGCGGTGCGCCTCAGCAAAACACGGCGAACGAGCCAAGCCGAGCCGGCGAAGATCCCAAGGACAGCGTCACGAGTTGGCACTGCGAAGAGGGCCTGCAAACCTGGTCATGCAAGCGTCGCACCATTGCTGACATTCAACAGCGCGAAGCTCAGCGCAAAAGAAAGCAGTTCGACTGGTCCCAGCCACAAAGCACGCCGTCCCAGCAGACAAAGGATACGATCGGCGAATCGGCCCCCGACGATGTTCCGGGAACCGACCCTCCTGACGAGCGACCTGCCGTGGCCTCAGACAATCGCTCCAGCGAGGCTGAGCCTTCCTTTCGACCAGAGAGGCCCGTGTTACTGCAAGATCTGCCCGGCACTTACTGGGCCGTTCAGTTGATTGCGTTGAGCACCCAGAGTGAATTAAAAGCGTTCATGGCAGAACTTGCCCTCGACGAACTCACCGGAGCCATGATCGAAGTTAAGGGGCGCACATATTACGTGGCACTGCTTGGGGTTTACGAAACCCGCGCCATCGCAGAGCAAGCTGCACGCAACAGGCCCAGTGCGCTCAAAGGCCTTGAGCCTTACATCCGCAGCATGGCCTCACTGCAATCTGCCATGACCCGAGCTAACGCACTCTAACCCCCTAGGAACCGCGATCGGTCCAGTACGAGCATTACCCTAGGATCTTGCNNTTTCGGCCACCGAGCGTTTCGGAGAAATGGCTTGATAAGAAGGCCGATGACGCAGCCGCTGCAAATACGCTGCGGTTTGAGCGAAGTCACTGACGTCCATCCCGTCCACTTCCAGCACCATGGCTACCGCCATCATGGGCACGTCGGCAAGCGAAAATTCACCACACAGATAGTCGTTGTNGGCCAATGTCTGCTCCAAAAACGGAAAAATCTGCTCCCGCATTCCCTGCCGCCCCTTTTCCATGCTGTCGGTATCGCGCTGAGCCTCCGGAGACCACCAGGGCATCCAAATCAGCGGCAGGAACTTACTCAGTACCCCCTCATCCGCATAATTCTCTAAGGCTCTTGCCAAGGCGCGTTTCGCAGGATCGGTGGGTAGTAGCGGGTTAGTCGCAGACTTTTCGTTCAGATACTCATTGATGACCGTCGAGTCGTATAGCACCANATCGCCATCTTCAATCCACGGCACCTTNCCCAAGGGATGCTTGNCGAGTATTTCCGGCAGTTTTTTCCATACAGCACCCGGACTCACGGTCTCAGTCTGATAGGCGAGACCTTTTTCCTCCAGCACCACCTTGGTTTTGCTGCCATTGGTGGAGCGAAGGGTCCCATAGGGATAATCCCGTTCCATGGTAAATAGTGTGATCACGCTGTGCCTCCCCGCAAAAGTCTGCGTTGTTTTCGTAAATGAAGAAAATTTTCCGCACTGAATATCGCCAAGGCCGACCAAATAAAACCAAAGGTGACCCAGCGGATCTCCGGCACGGCTTCGTCGTATAAAAATATCGCGAGCATCAGCGCGCAGCTTGGCGCCAGATACTGAACAAAACCCAACGTGGCAAGGGGCAGGCGCAAGGCAGCGGCAGCAAAAAAGACCAAGGGCACGACGCTGATCACGCCGCCCATGGCGAGTTGGGCCACTTGCATGGCAGGCCGCATGCCCTCGCTGGAGACCAGCCAGAATAAAAACACCAGTGCGATCGGCAGCATCAGCGTGGTTTCAACCCAGAGTCCAATGGCCGCAGGCACGCTGACCTGTTTCCGCAGCAACCCNTAAAAGCCAAAGCTGAACGCGAGGGTCAGCCCGAGCCAGGGCACGCTGCGCTGCACCCAAAGTTCAACACCCACACCCAGTAAGGCAACCCCCACCGCCAACCACTGATAGGGCCGAAGGCGTTCACGCAAAAACAACCCGCCCAGCAGCACGTTAACCAGCGGGTTAATGAAGTAGCCTAAACTGGCATCGGAAATCCGCTGTGCTTGAATGGCCCAGATAAAGGTCAACCAATTGATACTCAACAGCAAGGCGGTGGCCATCAAGAACAGCAAGGCACGGCGAGACAGGCCTCGCGCATCACCCCACTGACCGGTTACGGTAATCAGAAGTACCAGTAAGGGTACCGACCACAGCACCCGGTGCATGAGAATTTCCAGCGGAGCCGCAAACCCCACCCAAACGAAGTAAATAGGCGCGATGCCCCATATTCCATAGGCAGCTACGGCATAAATCAGACCCTGACGTTGCGTCTGTGCTTGCCCTTCAACACTGCCAGCGGCAGTGTTCAAAAGTTATCTTTGCGCTTGCGAGTCTCCGCAAAGATGGCCACCGGATCCGAACCCACGCGATCAATCGTTTGCTGCAAGTTCGTACTTTGTGGGCGTACGAACGGATTGGTCTGGCGCTCCAAACCAATGCTGGTAGGAACCGTTGGAATACCCTGCTCTCGCAGACGCGCTATTTCCTCGACGCGCTGACGTAACGCTTCGTTGTCCGGTTCGACCGTGATCGCAAAGGCCGCATTCGCTTGGGTGTATTCATGAGCGCAGTAAACGGCGGTCTCATCCGGCAACGCCATCAGCTTTTCCAGACTGCCCCACATCTGCTGGGCGGTCCCTTCAAACATCCGGCCACAGCCCAAGGCAAACANCGTATCNCCCACAAAGGCGGCACGATCATCGGCAAAATAATAGGCAATGTGGCCAACGGTGTGNCCGGGTACTTCTAGCACCTTGACCTGCGTGTTGCCCAANTCAAAGACCTCACCATCAACGACGCGTCGGTCAATGCCGGGTATACGTTCGGCATCGCAGGCGGCGCCAATGATCTCGCAACCCCATTGGGCTTTCAGTTCTTCGTTACCACCGGCGTGATCAAAATGATGGTGGGTGTTCAGAATATGGGTCAAGGTCCAGCCTTGTTCTGCCAAGGCGTTATTGATGGGCTCCACTTCCGGCGTATCGATGCTTGCCGTCGCCCCGGTCTCGGTATCGTGGACGAGGAAACCGTAGTTATCACCCAGACATGGGATTTGTTTCACTTCGATGCTCATAGCGTCTCCAAGGGCAAATTGGGTCTGAAGTATCTCAGATCCATCCATCCCTCGACAGAAAAAGTGACAAATGTCCCGCAGGGCACCCCATCAACCAAGCGGATGGTTTATGCTGTGCGCCTTCCTGTAAACGCGATCGAAACGCCCCATGAACAAGGTTCTGCAAGAAATCATCGACCTGCTCGACGTCGAGCCCATTGAAGAAAATCTCTTTCGTGGCCAAAACCACAATACCGAGCATGTCTTCGGCGGTCAGGTGCTGGCTCAGGCGTTGGCATCGGCATTTCGAACCGTAAACCCTGAACACAGCCTGCATTCGCTACACAGCTATTTTTTGCGCGCAGGGGACTGGACAAGACCCATTCTTTACGAGGTAGACCGCATTCGTGATGGTCGCAGTTTCAGCACCCGCCGGGTGGCAGCCATCCAAAATGGTCGCACCATCTTCACGCTGGCCTGTTCTTGGCAAAAAGTCGAAGAAGGGCTCGATCACNCTCTGCCCATGCCGGATGTTCCGCCACCGGAATCGTTACGAGGCGACTTGGAAACCTACACCGAGCTGGCCCAATCCAAACCCGAGATGACACGTTTCATGTTTCGTTTCGAAGCCATCGACTCTCGCGCGGTTGAGCGCATCACCATGATGAATCGGGGCGAGCACCCCCCCTTCAAGCATACGTGGCTGAAGTCTCGCGACTCTCTACCCGATAACCCTGAGGTGCATTTGGCTTTGCTGGCCTATATGTCCGATCTGGATTTTATGTCCACGTCCATGTTGCCCCACGGTCCATTGACCGTTGACGAAGGAGGTGAGCGCACCATTCGGGGTGCCAGCCTAGACCACGCCATCTGGTTTCACCGCCCGTTCCGGGCCGACGAATGGCTGCTGTTCGCCAAAGAATCACCTAACGCAGGCGGTGCACGAGGCTTTGTCAGAGGTCACTTTTTTAATCGTGCGGGTGAGATGGTGGCCACGGCAGCTCAGGAGTGTTTGATTCGGCCGGTGGGCAGCAATCGTCAAGCCGTTGAAGCGGCGCAGAAGCTTTCCTGACGCCGCATTCGAACGGACTCTCTGTGGCTGGAGAATGCGCGCCTTAGAGCGCTTCTAAGATCGCNTCGGCTGCACTGACTTCCAGCTTACCNGGGGCTTCAACAGCCAGATGAGTCACGGTGCCNTCGTCTACGATCATNGCGTANCGCTGTGAGCGGGTGCCCAAGCCAAAACCCGAGCCATCCATTTGTAGGCCAAGCGCTTCGGTAAAGTCACCGTTGCCGTCGCCTACCATGACCAGCTCTTCTGCATTCGCGCTTTTGCCCCAGGCATCCATCACAAATGCGTCGTTCACCGACAGGCAGACGATACTGTCCACGCCCTTCGCTTTCAGCGCATCTGCTTGCACGACATAGCCCGGCAAGTGAGCCATGGAGCAGGTCGGCGTAAACGCGCCAGGAACCGCGAACATAGCGACTTTCTTGCCCGCAAAAAGATCGTTGGTGGTTACCGGAGTCGGTTTGCCATCCTGCATCGTGTGTAGAGTCGCTTCGGGCAGCTTTGAGCCTGTTTCAATCGCCATGTTGTTTTCCTGTGGTTGATCGAGTTATCTGTAAATCGGCACGGTGCAGCGTTCCATCCACTGCCTCGGCCCCTCAGATTGTGGGCTGTCGAGAAAAGCCGGTCAACTCAGCGCCATGCAAATTGTGGTTGCTCGAAGTGCGCGACCCGGGTGTGCCGATTCAGCAGGCAAACTTCTCGAAACTGGTACAAGATCGCCGCCGTTGGCGCAGCAATGTGATCGCTGCCTACGGGCATACGCAGTATTGGCGATTCACTGGTTTCTGTCTGGGTCAGGCGCGGCGCGTCGNGTCGCGTGAATTCCGTCAGAGGTATGCGATGNATGCTGGCCACTTCATCNNGATTCGCTACNGTCACCAGATCCGCACCGCCCCAAATCACCACCGGCGTCATCACGTAGCCNGANCGCGTGACAAAATCATCAAGAACACCCAGCACACGTTCCTCTGCCAGATCGACGCCAACTTCTTCGTGCATTTCACGCAGGGCNGCCTGTACCGGCGTCTCGCCGGCATCAATGCGTCCACCGGGTAAGGCCCACTGACCGGGATGACTGCGCAACCGCTGGGAGCGCCGGGTCAGGATTAAGGCAGGCTCCGCCGACCAACCCTCCGGGTCCGCGATCCCCGGCAAACCGGCTCCGGGGCCAACATCAGTAATGGTCAGGGCCACCGCCGCCCGGCGCAGTTCCTCACCCTTTCGCGCATCGTGCTGGGCGCGCTGAACGGCAAAATCCGCCAAGAAGGCGGCCACACGATCACGCAGGCCTGCACTGCAGTCCCTAAACGGCTGGGAACTGTTATCTGTTTCCCTCACGAGCGCCCGTAGTTGTCTGCAATACGGACGATATCGTCCTCCCCAAGATAGGAGCCCGACTGAACCTCAATGATCTCAAGCGGTATCTTGCCGGGGTTTTCGAGCGCGTGTGTCACCCCTATCGGGATATAGGTTGATTCGTTCTCCGCCAACAAAAACGTGTTATCTCCGTTTGTCACTTTGGCGGATCCCGACACGACGACCCAATGCTCGGCTCTGTGATGGTGCAACTGTACGCTCAGCTTCGCTCCAGGATTTACGGTAATCCGCTTCACTTGATACCGCTCGCC
>PAFU01000025.1 GCA_002704225.1 Gammaproteobacteria bacterium
GCTCGCCACCTCGTGCACCTGTCCCTTCCCCCGACGTTTGGGAACGATGCCGCAGCCAGGCTGGTAGCACCACTGACCAAATAAGTTGTTTCCCTCGCGGGCAAATCGCGAAGTGCCCCATGCCGACTCCATGGCTGCCTGAGTCAGGGCCAAGGACATCGGCACCGTATCCAGTCGCACCATGAGTTCGGCGCGTTGATCTTCTGAGCTAGCTGCGGTGTCTATCTCGTAGCGACCGACCAGTCCCGCAAGAAAGCGCCGGTTGGCACGAGAGAGAGCCTCATCGGAGGTATTCGCTAGCGCCGCTAAGCGGGCACGATCGTCAAGAATGCGCTGATTGTTTACGGCCACTACCGGCTGCAAGTAAGCAAAAAACGCCTGCTTTTTGGCGTTTACGTCGGCGTACTGGGTGAAGTCCGGCAGCGGCGAAGAATCCAACTGTAAGGCGCGCTTGACCGTTTGTATTGGCGATGCATCGTCGTCATTCGACACCACGAAAAACCACCCCGTAGCGACTAGGACAAGGCCTAAGAAAATCAAGAGACGTGTGTTCATGGGTCAATCCTGTTGTTCAATAGAGTCCGCATCCACATAGTCGGCGAAAAAGCGCAAAATGTCCGCATTGAGTTTTGCGCGCAGTTGCTCTGCTGGTACCGAGCCGGCAAAGCCGACGCGTTTGGCGAAACTCGACAAATGCGGAGAATCCGAAAAATCCATATGCTTGGTGCCGGCCAAAATTTCCGTTGTCACCAGTCCTGAACTGTTGGCTTCAAAGCGCGCAAGCTTTTCGTAGTTCAACGGCTCCCCCCAGCTTTCTTGGCCCAAGTAGAGTAGAGGCTTCGAGGCTCCGCGGTCGATGATGGCCTCGGGTACCGGAACCATCCAACCGTCCAAAACCACCGCGGCGCGAATTCGCGGGTCGCTATCCAGGGCCATGATGCCGGTCGCACCACCAAAGGAATGGCCGAACACACCAATGCGGCTGAGATCCACGCGTTGCCACAGCGGGTTTGGGTTGGCAATTTGTAACGCACTCTCTGCGCCATTTTGTGCGGTTGTGATCACATCGAGCATAAAAACCACATCGGCGGTTCGAGTAGCCAATTGAGGTCCTCTGGCGGCCCAGAACTCCTCTTCGGTGGTGATGCCCTGGCCGCTGGAACGATAGTCCGCCGTCGTACCGTCCTCAAAAAGGGTCAGAAAGGCATCAAAAGCATGATCGGCCGCAATCACCACGTACCCCCGACTGGCGAGTTCTTCGGCTTGAATGGAGTTTTGGGTCTTTATTCCGCCCAAGCCGTGGGAGAAAACGACCAAGGGCAGGTTGCGGGCATCTGGATGCAGTGGGGCGTTGGGCAGGCTGTTGGTTTGTACGTCTTGGATGTGGTTCACCAAAAACTTGGGCAGTCCCATGGACTTGGCGAACGCGGGCATTTTGATGTCGGGTTCTGTGATGTAGGGCAATGCCGCAGGGGCGTTTGTCTGTAATGCCGGGTACCAGTACTGGACCACGATACGCCGCAGATCGTTGGCATCGTCGGTGAAGTCTTCGGAGCGGGAAGCGTCCTGCCAAGTTTCGATTTGAGTGCCTACCGCATAAGGCCCCTCAGGTGCCGGTAAATCATTGAAAGGCAACGTCGTTCTGAGAATGCTCGAACAACCAAAGCTGGTCAGCGTCACCAGCAACATAAACGCAACTCGCATGCTTGATTCCGAATTCCTTGAAGCCAACAATTATCCGTGCGAGCCCGTGATTGAGCTGTGAAAGCCGGCGCTCTAGCGTTGATCCAAGCGTTGGGTGAGGTCGCGCTTGTCCGGTGCGTCGTAGTCGAGAATGCTGGCGAGGGTGTAAGTATTTCGGAGCTTGCCCGATGTCCCGGCAGTATTAAAACCGAGAACCGAAATCCCCGAGACCACGGCACCGCGCTTTTCCAGCAGTTTGCTCAGGCCCCGCAGCTGACCGCCGGTTTCCACCCAATCGTCAACCAGCAGAATGCGATCTCCTTGGGCGATCAGGGCTTTGTTTATCTCGAAGCCGCTGGATTCGCCGGTGTAATCCACAAACCGCTGACGCGCTACGTTGCGCTTAATGTTGGGCAGCTTGCCCGCCTTGCGAATGGGTATCAGACCCAATTTCAGCTCTGCCGCAACGGCGGAGCCAAGAATAAAGCCTATGGATTCAGGGCAGGCGACCTTGTTGATGTTCGCCGCACGAAAGGGCCGGCACAGATCAAGCACGAGAGAACGAAAGACCTTGGGGTCGGCGAACAGCGGTGTGAAGTCCAGTTTGGTGGTCGCTGCAAAGTCGATGTGCTGCAGATAGTCTTCTGGGGCCAAGGCGTTGCTCTCCGAGAAAAACGAGAGTCTAACAGCTCTGACGAAGCGCCCTAAACCTCAGGGGGCATTCCACCTGAGGTAGAGAACGGCTCTATTTCGCATAGATCAGTGGTGTCGTCTTCTCCAGCGGCACCATAATATGCGCGTACTCTGAGCCTTCCCACATCACGTAGGGGCCGCCTGCGTAGGGATCTCTCGGCAGATCGCCGAATAAGCCTTGCGGCACCAGTAGCATCAGATGCGGGCCTTCTTGCACCCACGTATTTTTGTCTTCGTCGGTATTGAAGGGGTCATCGTTATCAACCGGGATATCACCCACCAGCATGTAAGAAAAACCGATGGCACGGGTGTCGTTTTTGTACGGCGTTTTGTTCATATAGGAGTCCAGCCAGCCCAGCCAAACCGCGTCAACGCACATGGGGTTTTCGTAATTGGGCGGGGTACCCACCATACAGGTCCAACCGTTGTCGCCTTCTTGCAGCACCGTGTTGTCAGCATCAAGGATACGAGCTTCGTCGCTGACATTGGGAGGGGCTGCCGCCTTGGCCAAGCCGATTTTCTGTTCGGTGGTCAGCGCGCCGATTTCGGCGGCGTCGCCGGTGTGGCCGCTCTCATGGTGACCTGCATAGGCCGAGGCCGAGCACAGCAGGGCGAGACAAGTACCGAGGCGTCGAGTGATGTTCACGATGGACTCCTTACGTTATTGAGGTGAAGCATTGTCGCTTAAGGCAATTCGGCGTATTGGTAATAACCCTCGACCGGAATCATCAAATGCGCGTACTGGGACCCGGGGAACATGAGGTAGGGCGAACCGGTACGAAAGTCGCTGGTATGACCGGCAATGGTCTGCGGATCCTTGGGCATCAGCATCAGGTGCGGGCCAGACTCAATCCAATGACCGGCATGCGCATCCGCCTTATTCATCACCATGGGAGTCGTGTTGTCTTCCCCCACATCGCCGTGCAGCATCCACATAAAACCGTCGTGATTTAGCTGCGGGGTGGTTTCGGTTAGGTAGGCCTGCATCCACTTCAGTGCCTCTTTGTCCGCGCAGATAGGCATGGCTTGGTGGGCGTTGGGCCAGCCGGCTTTTGGCATAGGGCGGGCATTTCCAGGCATACACGTCCAGTCATTGCTGCCTTGGCGAAGCACATCATTGTTTTGGTCCAGCACCGTGGCGCTTTCGCCAATGAAAGACGGTGCAGCGGTGGAGTAGGCCCAAATTTGCCATTCGGCCGACGTGTGTGCCGCGTCCGGTTCGTTGGCAAAAACCGTGGTCGGCGCCAGAAACGCGACCAATAACAAGTTACGAATTGCGGAAAACATACGCACTCCTAGTTTTACACTGTGATAACGAGTAGCTGGTGTTGCAAAGACCTTTGAGCATATCAAGACCGCCCAGCAGGGCAAGAGATATGCACTATAAGTTGATAGTGGAGGGTGTTGCGCTATCCGGCAGCCCTAGGCGCCGGGAATGGTCAGGGCGGGAATCCGTAGGTGTCGAGACATATCGCCGATGAGCGAATGTCTGATTTCCCTCACCGCAAATCGCCATTGTCCCGCTTCGTTCACAAAGGTGTCGAAGTAATCGCCTGCAAAAATAGCCTGTAGGGGGAAGTCATCTGTGGCTTGATAGACGGTTACGTAAGAATGGGCAGACGCGGCGTTATGCTCGTCGTCCACCTCGATACTGATGTTGCTGATCACATGCTTGGTACGCGGTGTGCCGTCGGCGTAAAGAATCAGATTGTTGGCCGCCTCCGGCCCCGGGGTTTGGCCTTCAGCAATCCATTGGGCGTGCTCAAAGAGGCGCTGAAAGGTTTTGAAGTCGCCGCTGTCGATGGCGAAACAATACCGATTCATCAGATCGCGAATGTGGGCCTCTGCACTCATGAAACTTTCCTCTCGTACGACTGGAGCAGTCTGTGAATAATTTGAATTTTGATCGTCTCAGCGAAGTCTGTGGCTGGTTAACGACCTTACCCGTCTACATGTTTCAAGGCGAGTTGACTGCGGCATTGATTTTGTATGCCTATGACGAGCCGGATTTAGGCGCGGTAGATCATGCTGTGCGCATGGTATTGAACTACCAAGCCTCTCTTGAACAACCTCTGCACCATCAGACCTTTATCGAAATCGTTGAGCAGGTCATGGAGCAGCAACCGCCGCCGGAGCTGGTGGCTTTTTTGGCCAGAGAGGTCACGCACTAGTCGGTTCGTTTCAGTACGCTAGGCTGTCTCCGTTATTCAGGCTGGTTTGAGTGCGGTGCGTCTGTCGCGCGCTGTCTTTTTGCGGTCATAGTGCGTGTTGTCGTGGATAGGCTTCTTACGCCACACGTGACGACGCCTTGCGGCCTCCGCCGATCATTACCCAAGGGAATTGTCTGCTGTTCTGCAGCTGATAGACCGCTGGGTTAGATCGGGTTACCCGATCTAGGCAACAGGTCACAAATGACCTGCCTGCCGTGGGGTTTGTGCAGCTATCAGTGTCCAGTTGAAGCCGTCACTTGAACCTGGCTTCAGTTTCTTTCATCTATCTGCAACAACTCACTCGGTGTGCGATAGGGCGGCAGAATGTTGTCTGCCAGCCACGCATCGGAATCGGGTCTGGGCAGTTGGTAGCTGGGCTCGCCCTTGCAACTGATACGATACATCAGTCGGGCATCGTCTGCGGAGTTGATGATGCTTTTGGCTGGCGGTGCATTGTGTAACGTTGCGAAATTACTCCACACGGTGACATCGCCGGCGTGGTGCACGTGGTCGTAACGGTATTTGGGCTGCAGGATATGGGCTTCGATCTCGTCCAGAAACTCGCGCGTTTCTTGGTCTGTCAGTCCGTCTATTTGCACCGGCGCAATGTTTTTACCGCGAGAGGCCCAGATAGGGCTGTGCAGCGATTTGGTGCCTGTACGCGGGTTCGTATACACCAAGGGTATCAGCCAGCCGGGGTCCGTTGCCCGCAGCCGTCGCCTCACCAGTGTCTGCTCCAACTGCTGTCGTTGTTCTTCCGGCAGGTCGGCGAAGGCGCGAACCGTGTCTGCGTAGGCGGTTTCGCCGTTTAGGGGCAGCACTAGGCGTCTCTCGTTGAGGGTTGCATCGGAATCTGGGTGGTAAAACCCTTCTACAGGCGGAACGTCGTCTACCCAAGTGCCCTGTTTGGCGTTGCGGGACGTCGGGGCACGCTGCACGTAAAACATACTGGTCGACAGCGGCACGGGTTCAAATTCGATGTCGGTATGCCAGTGTAGTCCACTGGTGATCTGTTCTGTCTGATTCGGGCCGCTACCGGGCAAATTGGTCACCACGTATACCGCCGGGCTTTCGGCGTCTTCAACACATCGTATGTCATTGGGGAAGGCCAGATTACACAGACTCGCGGTTTGTTTTTCATGTGGCGGCAGCTCCAGCGGAACCCCGTGTTTTTTGTATTCAATGTAGTTGGCGTAATTTTTCGGGTGAGGTATTGGCGCCCCAAAATGATTGGCCAATCGTTCCAGGTAGCGCAAGCGAAAGCCGTTTGTCGCGCCCTGATCGGGAAAGCTGATGATGCTGTAGTGATCGAGCAGGCGAACGAGCAATGCGGCTTGAGCGTCAGACAGCGACTGTGTTACGTCAACGCCGTGTACACGAACGCCCATGTGCTGGGCTGCTGACAGGCGCGTCGTGTGGGCGGCGCTGCCAAACAGTTGTTGCAAGCTCTCATCAAGTTCCGTCGATGTGGTGGTCAGCGTGTTCATATTGGCCTCAGATTACTGCGGGATTAGTGGGCGACGTTCATGGCGCGGGGAGGGCGCACCACAATTTCAGCAATATTGACGTTGATCGGCTGGCTCACGGCATAGATCACAGCGTTGGCCACGTCGATGGGATTACACAGCATGGGTTTGAGGTTGTTTGCCAACCTGTTCAATGTTTCGGCGGGCAGGGGTTGCCCGGGGGTAAAGGGAATGTCCAGCCCGGCTGCGCTGATGAACTGCTCGGCGAATGCCGGTGGAAAATTGCGTGCAAAATTAGTCGATGTTGCGCCGGGCATCACATTGGTGATGCGAATGTCGTCGTTTTCCAGTTCGTCTCGAAGGCTCGATGAGATGACATTGACCGCATGTTTGGTTGCACCATACACGCCGGAATTCGGTCGTTGCGCGGATACCGAAGACACGTTAACGATATGGCCTTGAGCGCCGCAGGTGCGCATGGCTTTTACCCCGGCCTGACAACCCGAGAGCAGGGCGAGGATATTGGTGTCGACCATTTCNCGCCATTGATCCGCTTCGCCGTCGATGATGGAGCCGGGATATTCAAGACCGGCGTTGTTCACCATGATGTCCAGCCGTTTGGTCTCGTCCAGTGCCCGCTGGACAAAGGAGGCAATGCGGCCNGATTCATTAATGTTGACGCAGGCCACGCTCGCAGTGCCGCCGGCTTTAACGATAAGGTCTCGTACCTCATCGAGGGCGGTTTGGGTTCTGCCAACGAGGTATACATGCGCACCTTTCTGACCTAGCAGTTCCGCTGTTGCACGCCCGATGCCACTGGATGCGCCGGTCACAATGGCGGTTTTGCCGTGAAGGGTGTGGGAGTCGGTCATGACATACCTCGGTGCGTGNAGTGGTAGTTGTTGTGANATTGACAAAAAANACATATTTTGTCAATTCGATATATTCGCTTCAGCCCGAGGGTTGAATAGGAGGATTGCTGTGTCTGATAACGAGAAACATCAGCGTATTTTAGATGCTGGATTGGCCCAGTTTTGCCAATACGGCTATCGACGGACATCGATGAATGATATTGCGGAAAAAGCGGACGTTTCCCGTGCGTCGCTGTACTCCTATTTCAAAAACAAAGACGAAATCTTCCGTTCCGTATCCGTTAATGTGCATGAAATTCTGCTGCGCGATATCGACAAAGTACTCCGCGGAGACGATAAAACGGATGTTGCAGAACGCGTCTTTCGGGCGCTTTTTATTCGACACAGCCGATTTTTAAGTNTGGTCGTGGAATCGGATCACGGGTCCGAGCTGGAAGACGAGTACNGCCGACTCTGTGGCGATGTGGTGGCCAATGCCAATCGCCAATTCGAGGCAAGATTAACGGCCGTGTTCGAGCAGGTGNAAGCGGATGCGAAAACCGGGCATGGGCTGCAAGGTGTTACACCGGCTGACGCGGCAACCATACTCAATCTTGCCGCTGCAGGCTGTAAACGCCGGGTAAAAGACGTGATGCAGTTTGAGCAGCGTATCCGCGGTCTGGCCAGTATCTACGTGAAGGGTGCNACGCACTCCANTTGAGGATGGTTCGATTGGGGAGGGTGCGGGNCNGTTCTGCTCANTTACCGCGCCGGTCATGCCCAGAGCTGCCAAACACACGGTCGCTTGGGCGGTGGATGGGTATGCACCACGTGATGCGCGTTCCAGAGGCGGCGTTTAGCGATGACAGNCGGCTTCAATAGTTTTCAGTCCCAATTGAAGTGCTTCCAAAACGGTTGCNGTGCCATGCTCTCCCCAGAATTCTCTCGTGGCGGAAATTTTCTTTGCTGGTAGCTGACGGAGGCCTCCAATACTTCTTTCGGCTGGAGTCGCTCATCGGTCGATACAGGTAAAACCATTTCCGTCGGAATTTTGACGCTCGAAAAATATAGAAAAAATGATATAAAACAATGNGTTATAAATTGGCTTNCATTTTGCTTTACCCCGTCACAGACACGGGGTATCGAAATGAACAATATCAGTTCACTGAGCTCGTCGGCACTACTCGCTCAGTCGACACTTAATAAATCGACCGATCATGTTGCGATCAGTACGGAAAAACTCAGTACCGGCTTAGACATCTCAAAAGCCAAGGATGATCCCGCGGCGTTTTACGCCTCGCTGACCTTGGGCGCGCGTATCGCGTGGGAAAGTCAAGCGACNAAGAATATTTCCGATTCTTCTGCGATTCTNAATGCCGCCGATGGCGCTATTGAGCAAGTAAAAGACATGCTGCAGCGCATTCGAGTGCTGTCTATGCAGGCAGCGAATTCAACCGCCGAGTTAGACAGGGGCTCTATTCAAGCNGAGGTGAATCAACTCACCNCGGAGATAGATCGCCTCACTCAGAGCTCNCTATATAACGGCCACAAGCTGCTNCAAGGNGAGCANGATTATAGACAGTTCCANGTTGGCGGAGATGCTCGTGATGTCATCTCGCATCGTTTCTCGGGTTTTCGTAGCGATGAAATTGGCGCGTTCACCTATCTGAGTCGCGGTGAAGCCGCCTTCGGTCCTGCTACCAGTCAAGCAGACGTAGTGCGTACAACGACAAACAGCGAAATCAAGCTGACGGGTAATGATGGCGATATNGTGACGTTGCNGTGGAAGGCAGATGTCAGNGCCGAAACNATCGCNAAGAAGATNAACGANGAAACATCAACTACCGGNGTNGCCGCGAAGGCGGAAACNNGAGCNCGGCTNTATTCNGATGGCAGCGGGCCTCAAANATACANCCTCNNAATCAATGGNGCTGAAACNGGCAANTTTTCCATNNGNCCNANNGAAGTNGGTGANGCGGTTGACGCNATCAATAAAATCTCTGGTCAAACGGGTGTNCANGCGAAANNGNTTGGNGGGGAGATTNTGCTAGAGGANCGTTCNGGNANAGANATTTTGATTGAGAACGGTCGACGCGAGGNNGGCTANGANACNTTGCGTNTNCAAAAACTGACGNCGGANNCGCAAGTGTCCTCGCGGGTCGGTGCCGNCGTTAACNTNGGNCTCTCNGGTGGCTCAGACACTGCTTTGNTCAGTGGTACNGTTGAACTGGTCTCCAGCGAAGTGTTCTCGGTATACAACCAGTCTGCAGTNGGNCATTTTTCAGACAANCAGCTCNGACCGATNANGGAAGANTCCGAAGTGAATNTTCGGCGCNATGCGCTATCNCTNGTNNATGGCAAACTNTANCGNGGCAATGGTNAAACTGCNGATGTNGTGGCGGTGATGGACAGGGNNTCNTCGGATTTAGATGCGGGTTCCTTGGATCTGAAACTCGCCTTTGAAATAGATTCAGCGTTGCAAGATAACGCCGGATCAGATGCTTTTAGTAGCTGGAATAAAATCGCGCAACGGGTTGTTCTAGACGGCGCGTCGAGAATCGGAAACCATGTTGCGCCGAAGGATTTGCAGTTGCCAGCCTTCGCCAATGGCACGCTAGCCGCAACCGCAGATGGCGCTTATTCGGAAGGAAGCCTGCAGTTTTCTTTTCAAGAGGTGGCTGATGCCAACGTCGCAGGCGGAAGTTCGCTAGAGCTGAGAAGCGGGCCTGTGAGTATGCCCAATGTGGGCATAGTGCATGGTCCGGCGTTGCAGAGTGCTGAGAGTTATCCACTCGAAGCCGGAGATGTGTTGTCTTTCGACTGGCGTGGCATTGCCGGCACAGGCGATTACGACGTAATGGCTTACATCATTGATGAATCGACAGGGCACTCGGAAGTACTGCTCAACGAAACGGGTCAAGGTACCGCTTCCAGCGGTTGGGCCACGGTGAGTAAAACAATTGAAACGAATGGCGACTATCGGGTGGTCTTTGTGAGTGGGGTCAGAAGCGACAAAGAAGTCACCTTTGAAAACGGCACATTTGAAGACGGAAGCGCTGGCGATACGACCATTCCTGGGTGGCAAACGTTTACGCAACAATTGCGTCTGGGCGGTGTTGATAGCGTGGCCGGCCAGCCAACGCCTAATGACACTCAGTTTCCGGCATCTGTAGCGGGAGCTGCTCCTCATGACGGCGCAGCTCCTTCAGGAGCAAATTACGCGGCTAAATTAGCGAATAACAGTTCAGATGGGTCGGGCCTTTCTGTTCAGCTTCAGTCCACCGGGGTAACAGTGCCCAGCTTTGGCATTCTGCATGGCCCATATTTGGTGAGTAATGACGCTATCTCGTTAAAGCCTGGTGACGAGGTGAGCTTCGATTGGCAAGCCACCGGAGGCTCTGATGCTTACGACGTGATTGGCTATCTCGTCGATGAAAATACGGGCGAGATTCAAGAGCTTATCAACCAGACTGGCGAATCTGCCAGCGCCAGTACGAATTGGGCAACCGTGACGCAAACAGTAAACGCAGAGGGGAGCTATAAATTTGTTTTTGTTGCCGGCACCTGGGATGCCAGTGGTGGTAGGGCTGCCGGAGCGAANCTGTACATAGACAATGTCGTTGTCGATACCAGCGAGCAAATTGTGCAGGCTGATGCGGCGCTACGCGTCGATGAAATCGTTGTCACGAAGAAAGACCAGAACCTTGATAAGGATGAGCTGACTAAATTGTTTGATCGACTTTACGGTTTTGAAGAGGACGTTGGCCGATCTTATGGTGTGCAATTCGTTGGCAATCGAATTGAGATTGATTCGAACCCGATTGTCTCTGAGCTTGAAAGCGTGAGTTCAATTGACGTCCGATCGGCTGCGGGCGCTAATTCTGCCCTGACGATTCTCGATCAAGCGCTCGCCTATTCGGCTGACTCTCAGGCGGGTCTCAGCGCTGTTTCGCGTGCAGTGGACTATCGAATGGAGCGGTTGTTGGACAGTTCGCTCCAGATGGAGGGCGCGAAGAGTCGCATTATTGATGCAGACTACGCTTTGGAGAGTGCGTTGCTCTCAAAACAGCAAATGCTTCAGCAAATGGCAAGTTTTGTTTTAACCAACACAAATGAGTTGCTGAGATCTACCCTGAATCTTCTGCGCCAGTAAGCTCGCGCCGAAAATGTCAAATATCTGATATGACAGGCCCTTGGCCGCCTTACCCGTTGGGTCTCGACTCTGACTGACAGCCTTGAGAGGTATGTGATGATGGCTGATGCGGCCGGTTGAGCCTAAATCTGGCGCTCCCTGTTTATGATCGACATCAATCAACGCCCTACATCGGTTAACGTTGCACTCGACGACGCATATGTCCTAACAATTCGTTTCGCGACAATTGCCCCGTCGCGATCCGATTTTTCACAATCTCACCTAAGCTCGGCTTCACCTGAGACCGAATGGCAGGCTCTCGCCCCGCTGAGTGTTTTGATGCGGTTCCAGCGCCCGCATTGCTTACCTCGCTGACGGCCAGCCCACTGAGGAGTCTTGAAGGTGCGAGTAGCGATGCACCCGTGGCCGCGAAAACCGCGCTGATACCATCTTTATTTCGGGCATTTCTTGCTTCCGCTGCTTTTTGCTGTTCGCCACGGCCACGCATCATCGTGATCTCGCGCTGCTGGTTCAGGTCGCCTTCCAGTAAAAATCCTGGTGTCGCTGTTTGCGCATCTAGCTGCGCTGTTGCATTTCTTGGCGCAAAAAAAGGACGCTTGAAGACACTGGCAAGATCATGTTTCACGCCCCATATTTTTCAGGTAAGAACGGGTACGGAGCAAGGGACATTAACTGTGAAGCTGGCAAGGAGTCACTCAGCGAGCTGAAGAATTACTATACAACTATGACTGACAAAGAGGCTGGCGAACGCCTTTTTGAGCGAACTATCTGGTACTGCAGTGCCGACGATGGCTGGGTTGTGACTGGCGGTGCAGCCGCTGTGCTTTATGGGATAGCGACCCAGCGATGAGGCGCAGTTCTTTTAGCAACATGAGAAACATCATCGTAGGGTTGCTGCTGGCGCTGATAAATGCTGTTGGGTGGAGTGAGGATGAAGAACCATTGGTGCTCTACTGTGTTTACGAGGCAACAGTTGGCAACGGGGAAGGATTGCTTGTTGCTACTGAAGAAGAAGTCAGAAATAAAGAAACTCTCAAGGTTAGCTCAGAGTACGTAGAGGAGAAGCTTGTGTCTCCCATCCCAATAGTTCAACGGAGCGATGCGCTTATCGTGGCGCGCTATCACTCAGCCGCATTTGATGACCTTCTTTTCCAGAAAACTTATGTTTTCAAAAAACAGGGAAACCAAAGTTACTCAGTGCTGAGAAGCTTTTTATGGGCGACAGTTGGCTACTTAGACTACGGCACCTGTACCAAGTTCTAACAAGAGATAAACATGAGAAACATCATCACGGGTTTGCTTTTGACGCTGATTAGTGCCGTTGGTTGAAGATGGTCAATGAGCGCTGACAGGTATCCATCATCAGTGCGGAAGTGGTTAAGACGCTTGCGCATTGCAAGCAATACTCTCAGAGTTCTTATTAACTCATCGCGCAAGGAATGATTATGCTGGGATTTTGGTTATTAATGGCCGCAGCTGCGCTCTCGTTGTTTGGAGCTTTTTTCCACGGGGTATTTGGCGGCAGAATGTATAAGGACAACATCAACAGGACTGATTTGGAGCCACTCAGCAAATCGCTTAGCCTCGTAAGCTGGCACGTTTTCACGATATTTTTACTT
>PAFU01000056.1 GCA_002704225.1 Gammaproteobacteria bacterium
TTGTTCGTCTTCCAAAAATTTAAAAATGTTTGCTTCAACGAAAATATGCAGGTTGAAGTTGCCGCGAAGAACCTCTCCAGCTTTCGTGCCCCTTACGAATTGGTCAAAACCATGCGGGCATCTTTTTTGGTCCTAGGGCCTTTGTTGGCGCGGTTTGGTGAGGCTGAAGTTTCCTTGCCTGGCGGCTGTGCCATTGGCTCTCGGCCTGTGGATCAGCATTTGAAGGGTCTTGAGGCGCTCGGCGCTGACATCTCAGTAACAGACGGTTACGTGCGAGCCCGCTCGAACGGACGACTCGTTGGCTGCGATGTGCATATGGATTTGGTAACGGTTGGCGGTACACAGAATCTCATGATGGCGGCAACCTTGGCGTCAGGTACGACCCGGCTTTTCAACGCGGCCTGCGAACCAGAAACCGTCGATTTGGGTAATTTTCTGAATGCCTTGGGGGCGAAGGTGTCGGGTCACGGCACATCGACCATAGAGATTGAAGGTGTTGACGCACTGCATGGGGGTTCTCATCGCGTGATGCCGGATCGAGTGGAAGCAGGTACCTATCTTGTGGCTGCGGCTGTGACTGGTGGTCATGTGCATTTGCGTGATGTTGAACCCGAAACCTTAGGCGCGGTACTAGACAAACTTCAGCAAGCCGGAGCCGAGGTGACGGTTGGCGACGATTGGATCGCGTTGGATATGGCTGGTCGACGAGCAAGAGCGGTGGACATCGAAACATCACCCTATCCGGGTTTTCCTACGGACATGCAGGCCCAGTTCATGACGTTGAATGCGCTTGCAGAGGGCACTGCAACAATCAACGAAAACATTTTTGAAAATCGGTTCATGCATGTTCATGAAATGAAGCGGCTAGGGGCGGATATAGAGCTTCATGGCCAATCCATGGCAGTGGTTCAAGGTGTAAAAGAACTGCGTGCCGCACCGGTGATGGCAACGGACTTAAGAGCTTCCTCAAGTTTGGTCTTGGCTGCGTTAGCGGCCGTTGGTACGACAACAATTGACCGCATTTATCACATCGATCGTGGTTATGAGACCATTGAAGAGAAGTTGGGACAAATGGGTGCCAAGGTGCGACGCGTTAGCTAGTGTGCCGCAGTCTCGAAGGGTGATTTGGATAGACAATAAATACAGCGTGATCGCACAGTCGGTAACGGTGACCTTTTAACCCCCTGTAAGAAGGTTGATTCATTCATGGGATTAGTAATAGCCCTTAACAAAGGGCGAATTTTCGAGGAGTGCCTGCCGCTTCTGGCAGCCTGTCAGATACAGCCGACCGACGACCCCAAAAAATCGCGCAAACTGATTTTTGATAGCGTCACGGGCGGACACAAAATTATCGTAGCCCGCTCGGCCGATGTGCCGACTTATGTGGAGAATGGAGTCGCCGATGTCGGTATTACCGGCAAAGACACCATTTTAGAGTACGGCGATAATATGACGTTTTACGAACGTCTCGACCTAAAAATAGGTGCCTGTCGGATGATGACCGCAGGACCTGTGGGCGTGCCCGAGCCAGATCAGGGTATTCGCGTCGCGTCTAAATTTGTCAACATCGCGCGCAAGTATTACCAAAGTCAGAGCAAACAGGTGTCTCTAGTGAAGCTGTCCGGTGCTCTGGAAATCGCGCCGTTGCTCGGTTTGGCTGACTGTATTGTGGATATCGTCGATACGGGCAATACATTAAAGGCAAACGGTCTAGAGGCGAGAGAAACGATCTGCGATATCAGCACTCGACTCATCGTTAATCGAGCGTCGATGAAAACCAAATTCGAGGCGGTGCAGCGTTTGATTCGCCAGCTCGAGGCAGTGGTGGCTGATCAGGGTGTGCAGGAAGAAGGCGCGTAACGGTGCGTGAGCTTGACGCCACATTGGCCACGTTTCCAGCCCAGTTGGACCAACTGCTCGCCTGGGATTTGGGGGTAGACAGCGACATAGACGTCACGGTGGCGCAAATAATAAAAGAAGTACGTGGCGCTGGTGATGAGCAGCTGCTGACTCTGACTCGCAAGTTTGACCGCGTAGACGCTCAGAGCATGTCTGAGCTTGAGATTGACAAAGACGAGCTGGCGGACGCTTGGGCGCGGCTGGACATGCCTGCACAGCAAGCGCTGACTACCGCCGCAGATCGCATTCGTCGCTTCCATCAGCGCCAGCGAGAAGAGTCTTGGTCTTTTACCGATGAGTTGGGCTGCGAATTAGGGCAAAAAATCCAGCCGCTGGATCGGGTTGGAGTTTATGTTCCCGGCGGCAGGGCAGCCTATCCGTCTAGCGTTCTGATGACATTGATTCCAGCCAAGGTTGCCGGCGTGGAAGAAATTGTCGTGGTTTCACCTACCCCCTCTGGTGAGCGCAACGACATGGTCTTGGCCGCACTACACTTGGCCGGGGCCGATCGGGTTTTTACCGTAGGTGGTGCTCAAGCCGTGGCTGCTCTGGCTTATGGAACGAAATCTGTGCCGCGGGTGGACAAAATTGTGGGTCCGGGCAATGCCTTCGTTGCTGCAGCAAAGAAACAGGTCTTCGGGCAAGTTGGTATCGACATGATTGCGGGCCCCAGCGAGGTGCTGGTCATCGCTGACGGTACTACCGAGGCGGAATGGGCGGTCTTGGATTTGTTTTCCCAAGCGGAGCACGATGCCTCTGCGCAAGCGATCTTGATCAGCACCGACCGCGGCTTTTTGCAGCAGGTGTCGCAGATGATCGAGCGGAAACTGCCAACCATGCAGCGTGCCGACATTATTCGTGAGTCCCTTGACGGGCGAGGCGCGCTCATTTACTGCGAGGGTCGTGAGCAGGCTTTAGCTGTTGCCAATCGCATTGCCGCAGAACATTTAGAGTTGGCTGTTGCAGATCCTGATCCTTGGGTTGATGGGCTTCGTCACGCTGGCGCGATCTTCATCGGGCCGCATACCGGTGAGACTTTTGGCGATTACATGGCTGGCCCTTCTCATGTGCTGCCAACCTTCGGCACCGCGCGTTTTGCGTCTCCTCTAGGTGTGTACGATTTCCAGAAACGCAGCTCCATGATTCGCCTGTCGCCCAATGCGGCGGAATCCTTGTCCGCGCAAACGGATTTGCTCGCCACGTCTGAGGGTTTGGAGGCACATGCATTAGCCGCCCGTGTGCGAGGAAGCGGCTCTCAGGAATGAATGAGTCCGACGAGTCTGTTTTGCCTGATCCTGGCCGAACTGAAGCAACACCGGCGGTTCTTTATCGTAGGAGTATTGATCTCGGAGAGGTGATGCCCGATGCCGCTCAGGCCGTGGTGATTGATTTACTCGATCACCTCTTTGAGCGTGCTATGAAACGACAATCGGATAGCGGCGGATTCATCAAAGACTTGTTTGGCAAGTGGCTTGGGCGCTCATCATCCTCTGCCGAATCCGTGCGAGGTCTCTATATTTGGGGCGGCGTTGGTCGGGGCAAGACCATGATGATGGACATGTTCTGTAGCGCGCTACCGCCAGAACGACGTCAGAGAATGCACTTTCACCGGTTTATGCGACGTGTTCACGATGCCTTGGGGCGTCATTCGGGTCAGGCCAACCCGCTGTTTAAGGTGGCGGATGAGATCGCCGCAGACGGCGACATACTGTGTTTCGATGAATTCTTCGTCTCGGATATTGGCGATGCCATGATTCTCGGGGAGGTGATGACCGCTCTTTTTCAGCGCGGGGTTACGCTGATTGCAACCTCGAATGTGGAGCCGGTCAATTTGTACAAAAATGGTTTGCAGCGTTCGCGTTTTTTGCCGGCCATCGATCAGATTTACGCCCACTGCGATGTCCACGAAATCGATCCGGGTCAGGACTTTCGGCTGCGCACCCTTCAGCAGGCCGAGCTATACCACTATCCATTGGGTGAAGCGGCAGAGCAAAGCCTGCTGGCCGGTTTTAGTGCGCTGGCGGCTGAATTGGAAAAGAACAACGTCAAGCTGAGAATCGAAAACCGCATGATTGAGACGGTAAAGGTTGCCGGTGACGTTGCTTGGTTCGATTTTCCCAGCATCTGTGAGGGGCCGAGGAGTCAAAACGACTATATTGAGTTGGCAACCCTGTTTACGACGGTATTGGTGAGTAACATTCCGCTGCTCGACGCGTCACGCGAAGATGCCGCCAGGCGTTTTATCAGTTTGGTCGATGAGTTCTACGACAGGCGAGTGAAATTGATCGTTTCGGCAGATCAGCCGATTACCAGCTTGTACCAAGGGCAGCGACTGACCTTTGAATTCGAGCGAACGCAAAGCAGGCTATTGGAGATGCAGTCAGAAGCGTATTTGAGCGAAGCCCATGTGTCGTCTTGAGGTTCAAAAGGCCAATTAAGTGAAATCTATTGGCTTCCGCGGCTTCAGGCCTGTTGTAAAGCGACAAGTGCTCCACTATCATTCGCGTCCCTTTTTTTAGGGTAAGTCGGCGAACCCTATAATTATTCATCGACCCAGAATTTTGCTAGTCCCGGATGGTTTGCCGTCATGCCAGTAGGTGTGGCAGCAAGCGCGGAACCAGGTCCGGCGTAGATCAAGTAAGAGGCAGAACATGAAAACGGTAAGTATGCGCGAGCAGGATGTCGTCCGGGCGTGGTGGATCATCGACGCGGCGGACAAGACCCTTGGCCGTATTGCAACAGAAGTTGCCAGCCGGCTGCGTGGTAAGCACAAGCCAGAATATACTCCGCACGTCGATACCGGAGACTTCATCGTGATCGTTAATGCGGAAAAAGTACGCGTTACCGGTAACAAAGAACAAGGCAAGCTGTACTGGCGGCACTCGGGTTATCCCGGCGGCATTCGCAGCACGTCGGTCGAGAAGATGCGTGCAGAACACCCTGAGCGCATGTTGGAAATCGCCGTAAAGGGCATGTTGCCAAAGAACCCATTGGGGCGTGCGATGTTTCGTAAGCTCAAAGTTTATGCTGGGCCTGAGCATCCTCATGCGGCACAGCAACCTCAGGTCCTGGAGTTTTAGATGACTGATTACAACTACGGAACGGGTCGACGTAAAACCGCTGCAGCTCGGGTATTCATCGCGAATGGCACGGGGCGCATCATGGTAAACGCTCGCCCGCTGGATGAATTTTTTGGCCGTGAGACGTCTCGCATGGTGGTAAGGCAGCCGCTGGAGGTCGTCGATCTGACGGATAAATTAGATCTCAAAATTACAGTGCGCGGGGGCGGAAGCTCCGGTCAAGCCGGCGCCATTCGTCACGGAATTGCGCGAGCGTTGGTGGAGTACGACGAGAATTTCCGTCAGCCAATGCGCCAGGCAGGGTTTCTTACGCGGGACGCGCGAGCGGTTGAGCGAAAGAAAGTGGGTCTGCGCAAAGCGCGTAAGCGGCCACAATTCTCCAAGCGGTAATCGCGGAGGGGTTCAACCCTTTCTTGGTCAACTGTGGGATGGGGCGACAACTGTGGTAGTCTTCCCCCGCTCGGAAAAGGTCGTTCGAGAGGGAACGGCCAAGCCTGAAGAGATTAAAATTCTAAGGTCAATCCGAACAAAATGATGAACTGGCAGTAAGGCCAGCGATTGAGTCAGTACTGCTGCAAACGCGGCAGGATGGCGGCAGAGCGCCGCTTGTTCGGATGTGTCCGGGGCGAGGTTTCTCGGCCGGACAACCAAGGTGGCGCGATTTATCAGGGACAATAGCCGGATGAGGTATCTGTCCAGGCTAGGAAACTAAATAGACAAGGGAGCTTACCGTCGTGAGCGATGGCGCAGTGAAAGATGCCCCGGATGGGGAAGGTGAAGAGGGCGCAAACAACAGCCGCCGCTATTTCTTGATTCAGGCTACGTCAGCAGTGGCAGCCGTCGGTGCCGTTGGGGCAGCATGGCCGTTTGTCAAATATTGGACGCCCAGCGCCAAGGCAAAGGCGGCAGGCGCAGCCGTGAAGATTGATGTGTCTAAGCTGGCTCCAGGTGAAATGCTGAGCCCAATCGTTGCTTGGCGCGGAAAGCCAATTTTTGTTGTGTACAGAGATCAAGCGGTCATTGATTCGCTTGAAGTCGATACCAATGGACTGGCCGATCCGGATTCTGCGAACCCNGACCAACAGCCCGAGTTTGCGGTGAATCCGTGGCGNTCNGAGCGACCAGAACTGGGTGTCTATGTNGGCATCTGCACCCACTTGGGCTGTTCACCCAAATACGTNGAATCNGAGAACTTTGAAGAGACGGGACAAGGCGGCTTTTTCTGCCCATGTCACGGTTCAAAGTTCGATTTGGCAGGCAGGGTNGTTGAGGGTGTCCCGGCNCCGTACAACTTGGAAGTCCCGCCTTATCAATTCGAGTCCGATACAGTCATCGTGATCGGCTAAGGGTGGTTCAGGCGAGGTGGAAACGTCTGCCTCAGAACGNCTACAGAAGACAAAAATGAATTCTTGAAGACCCANAGTCCGAAAGAAAAGAAATCGTAAAGTTAAAAGGTGTTGCTTAATGGATAAGACCGAAGCACAAGGCNCCAAGTCAGGCCTTGCAGGTGCCATGGAGTGGTTGGATAAGCGTTTTCCGGCTACAGAGACCTTCGAATATCACATGTCGAAGTACTATGCGCCGAAGAATTTCAATTTTTGGTACTACTTTGGCTTTCTCGCCATGTTCGTACTGGTCAATCAGCTGCTAACGGGTGTCTGGTTGACGATGAACTATGTCCCCAGCGGTGACGGTGCGTTCGCTTCCGTCGAATACATCATGCGGGATGTCGAGTACGGTTGGCTGATGCGGTACCTCCATTCAACGGGCGCATCCTTCTTCTTTGTTGTCGTTTATCTCCACATGTATCGCGCTTTACGGTACGGCTCTTATCGCGGCCCTCGTGAGTTGCTGTGGATAATCGGCATGGTCATTTTTATTGCTCTTATGGCGGAAGGGTTCTTTGGTTATCTACTCCCTTGGGGCAACATGTCCTACTGGGGTGCTCAGGTGATTGTGTCGTTGTTTGGCGCGATTCCTTACATNGGNCCAGATCTGATGGAGTGGATCCGCGGCGACTTCCTGATGTCTGAAACAACGCTGAATCGCTTTTTTGCGCTGCATGTGGTGGCATTGCCCTTGGTGCTATGTGTTCTGATCTTCGTCCACTTGGTCGCTTTGCACCACGTTGGTTCTAACAACCCAGATGGCATTGAGATCAAGAAAAACAAAGATGAGAACGGCATTCCCAAGGACGGCATTCCGTTCCACCCCTACTACACCGTGCACGATATTCACGCGATGGTGGTCTTCCTCTTCATCTTCTGCGCAGTTGTGTTNTTTGCGCCAGAGATGGGCGGCTACTTCTTAGAGAAGCCAAACTTTGAGATGGCAGATCCTCTGAAGACGCCNGAACATATCGCACCGGTCTGGTACTACACACCATTTTACGCAATGCTGCGTGCGGCGACGTTCCCGCTGTTTGGTTTGTCAGCAAAGTTCTGGGGATTTGTCGTGATGATTGGCGCCATCGTCATTCCCATGGCCCTGCCATGGCTTGATCGTAGCCCCGTCAAGTCGATGCGTTACAAAGGTTCGATCTCTCGCTTCATGCTCATGATTTTTGTCATTAGCTTCTTCATTTTGGGCTACTTGGGTACTCAAGCACCGTCTAAGGCTGGCACCATTGCCGCGCAAGTCTGCACGGCTCTGTACTTCGCCTATTTCATACTGATGCCTTGGTACACNCGGGTAGAAAAAACGCAGCCTGAACCGGAGAGGGTCACGGGATAATGAAAAAATTACTGATTACTCTGTTACTGGCGATGCCTGTCGCCGCATGGTCTGCAGGTGGGACTGATTGGCCGATGGAGGATTTTGAAGGGGATCTGCACAATTTGCCGAGCCTGCAGAATGGTTTCAAACTCTATACGAATTACTGTATGGGCTGCCATGGCCTGCAGTTTCAACGCTATCAGCGAACCGCCGATGACTTGGGCATCCCTCACGATCTGGCGCTAAAGAACCTGATCTTCACGGGACAAAAGATTGGCGACCTGATGACAACGGCGATGCCGAAAGAGGAATCCAAGGCATGGTTTGGCGCGGCGCCCCCTGATTTGACCATGGTCACCCGGGTGCGCGAGCCGCATTGGGTCTACAATTATTTAAAGACGTTCTATGCTGACGAAAGTCGTCCCCTGGGCGTAAACAACAAGGTATTTGCCAACGTTGGTATGCCCAATGTTTTGCTGGATCTGCAGGGTGTCCAGCGCCAGGTCTGCACCGACGGGGTGTGCGACGAGTTAGTCGTCGAAGCTGGAACGGGCGCGATGAACGCAGAAGAATTTGATGCGGCAATTTATGATCTGACGAACTTCCTGTACTACGTGAGTGAGCCTGCTCGTCTAGAGCGGCAGCGAACAGGGGTTTTCGTACTACTCTTTTTGATCATTCTTGGCAGCTTCACTTACTTGCTGAATCGCGAGTATTGGAAAGACATAGAGCACTAGACNACGAGAAAAAATATGTGGCCGCTGATAGCGGCCACACGNGCATTTAGCGTCGCAAATGAGCGGCCCCGCCCATCACGAGAGATAAACGCAGATGAGTATTGTTACCAAGCGGTCAGCAATGACCCTATTTTCCGATCCAAGAGACCAGTATTCNCATCGCGTTCGTTTAGTGCTGGCGGAAAAAGGCGTCACCGTTGATATCGTTGATATCGTTGCAGGCAAAGAACCGGAAGATCTGGCCGAGTTGAATCCCTACAACACTCTGCCGACATTGGCGGATCGCGATTTGGCCCTATACGAGGCCAACGTCATCACAGAATACTTGGATGAACGTTTTCCTCATCCCCCCTTGCTACCCGTTTATCCAGTACAGCGCGCGCTGTCCCGCCTGTGGATCTCACGAGTGGAAAAAGAGTGGAGNTCTCGATTGGACTTGCTGATGCTGGGCAAGGGCCGCGAAACGGTCCTGAGCAAGGCCCGCAAAGAACTGCGCGAAAGCATNATTGCCATTGCGCCGATTTTTGCTGAAAAGCCCTTCTTTATGAACGAAGAACTTTCTCTGGTGGATTGCTGTGTTGCGCCCATTCTCTGGCGTTTGAAAGAAGTGGATATTTCGCTGCCGGAGCGATCAACGAAGGCTTTGCACTTGTATATGCAATCGATGTTTGAGCGCGACGCATTCCGCGCAAGCTTGACGGAAGCAGAAATGGAGATGCGTGAGTGAAACCGCGCCGCCCGTACCTTTTGCGAGCCCTATACGACTGGATTGTTGATAGCGGAGAAGTGCCCAATATTTTGGTGGATGCTGAGATAGAAGGCGTGGTNGTTCCTCAGGAACACGTCCGCGACGGCCAAATCGTGCTGAACATTTCCCCTCAAGCGGTCAGAAACTTGAGTTTGGGTAATGAATACATCATGTGCGAAGGGCGGTTTTCAGGCCGCAGCATCGAACTGATCTTGCCTGTCGAGAGCGTTCGCGCGATCTACTGTCGAGATTCCGGGCAAGGTCTGGCCTTTGACGATGAAGACATGATGACAGACGACGCCGCTTTCTCGGCTGAAGGGTTGGATCGACCCGATCCAGACGCCTCACAGGAGACGCCCGCTGTGCGAAGCGANGCGGATTCTTCGGACAAAAAACCAACGCTTCGTTTGGTTTAGCGCGCCGAAAAGTGCGCCCTAGTCCAATGCAGGCTCGGTGAAGGGTTCTGGCAGATAATCAAATACTTTGACGATTTTTTGAACGCCGAAAGTCTTTTGCGTTTCCGCGACGACTAAATCAGCGTCGGTGGGCGTGATTTTCCCCAGCAGATAGACGACCCCGTTCTCCGTCACCACCTTCACCTTTCCCGCAGGAACATCTGGTGCCGCCAGAAGGCGCGTTTTTACCTTGCTGGATAAATACGAGTCATTGGTTCGTGCCAGTAATGAGATAGGCCCGCCAACCGTTAAATAATTGTGTACTTTTTCTGGGTCGACTTTGTACAAAGACTCGGTGACCTCAGTCGCTTTCTCTCTAAGATCTGCTGATGCGACCTCACCCAGCAGTAGCACCAGACCGTCATAAACCGTGGTAACCAAATGCGCGCCCTTGAAACCTTCGTCGGACGCTTTGATTTCGCGCTCAATAACAAACTCCAGCGCGTTGTCATCGATAATATCGCCTGGTGTCCGTTTCAACTGCGGATTATTTGTGCATCCAGCCAAAACGATGAGGGTGATAAGACTGTAAAGACCGATTAGTGAGTGTCTGTAACGTTTCATACGAAGGCGTCTTTGATCCAGATTATGTGAGGAACGTAGTTTGGCTGGGTAACGGCTACGACGTCAAACCGTGTCACCGCCTCTAGCGCATTTTTGGCCTGAAGATAATGCGCAGCACTCAAAATAAGTTTCCGTTGTTTGGCCACCGAGATCGTTTCCTCTGGCCGGCCGTGCTGGGTCCCTTTGCGGTATCGAACCTCTACAAACACCGTGACATGGATCCCACCGGATCTGTCTCGCATCACGAGGTCTATCTCGCCGCGCCGACAGCGATAGTTTCTGCTGAGCAACGTCAGTCCATGATATCGAAGGTATGCTTCGGCGAAATTTTCGCTCCAATGGACGGACATGGACGTATCAACGCGAATCGCCGGTGGTTGGACGCAGGGCGCCGCGCCGGTCGATAACCGCGATATCCAATCTTCTCCTGATTGCTCCCTGCTGTCCGAGCGTCAGTGTTCCGCTGGCCAAGGATAGTGTCAGAGGTTGCTGATCGCCCAGTGCCTGACTATTTTCGTTCAGCCAATGTGTCCAGGTAGCAAGGCGGTAGGCATCTAATCCAAGGGCAAAAAACTCAATCAAGGGATTGTCCTTTAAGTCAAAAGTGGCCGTCATCGATTTTGCGACGGTGTCAGGGTTGGCCAGTAGGGGTAGTTCGGCGATGCGGAAGTTTGCCAGTTCGTCTAGGTCTTGTGATCTCGCGGTTTGCGATGTGGCGAATACCGGAAGTTCGTCCGCAAAATGGAATCTCAAGGCGGGGACTAAGGCCTTGGATTGAAGTCCATCGATAAACGCAACGATGGCCTCTAAGTCCTTTCGCTCTCTTGGCAAAAATTCCAGCTCTTCGTCTAACAGCTTTGCCATCTGCTCGCGTCTTTGCTGGCTGCCGGACACACCCATTGCGTCGCCAACAGCGCGTGTCAGGTCCTTGGTTTGCTGAAAATTTGCTTCAACAATGGGTCCCTGCCAATGTGCAAACAGTGCCTGTTTGGCTCGCTCCGCCCACGGCTCGCCATTGGATACAACCATCAATCGGGTGTGTCCGAGGGACTTTAGGTTTTCGGCAAGGGTGAGAGCTTCATCTTCTATTGCGGCAGCGAATTGATAGACGTTAAGGGGGGTTGCTGCTGAGGTTTCAACGCTTCTGACACGATTCAGCAGCACGACGCTCGGCACATGACTTGCCGCGGTTTTATTTGATCGATAGTCGGAGAGTACGTTCAACACTCCCAATGCGCGATCCTTGACGAGCGGGCCGATGATGACATCGCTGCGGAGTTCCTCGGACAGCGTGACCAGTGCAAGGTCATCGTATTGGTTGCTATCGAAGAATGTGATCTCTGCTGCGCTGGTTCGCTTAGGCTCTACTGGCGAAAGATCCTCGAGATAGCCGGTGACAAAGCCGTTGCGGATCGCGTTGCCGACCGGCGTCAGCCGCCCAGATAGCGGTAGCATGACGGAAATTTTGGGAGGGCGATAATTCTCGAGCCGTTGTACTGGGGTTGGCGGTAACTGCGCAGCCGGGTGTCGAGTATTGTTTTGCTGCCAATTGCGCCAAGCATTTTGCGCCATTGGCACGGATCCTGCGCCAGTGACGGTGCGATACAGATCCAGCCAAAGCAAGCTTGTGTTGCTGATTTCTTCGGCGCTGTTCTGAAAGTGCGGAATCTGTTTTGCGACCGTTGAAAGGCTGCGCGCTGTCTCTAGGTTCAACCGTGTTTTGGACGTAGGTTTTGAGGAGTTTTCCTGCAACGCCACCCACACTTGATCCTGAAATGTTTGAACATAGCGTCCGGAAAGCAGCTGGTTCATTACCTTGGTTTCCAAAAAACAGCTGATCGCGCCAAGTTCGAGGCATATTTCTTGGATCAGCGGAAGATCCTGTTTCTGTGGCCCGCGTATGTTGGTCAGGGCGCGTCCTGCGCCCAGCGCATCGCCAAGCCGGAGCTTGGTTGAGGCCAGCAGTCGGTGGTAAGAACCGGCGAGATCTGCGCTTGCCGGTGGAGTCGCGAGGGTATGGAGTAATGCCATCGCAAGTGAGGCGTCGCCCGCTTTAAGCGCGGTGGCGGCCTGTTGCAAAAGATTCCTATCGTTTCGGTCTTGAATGCTGGCATAAGATCGGCGCAAAGCGTCATCCGGGCCTTTTTTGTTATCGGTCGTCGAGCGCGAGGTGTCTGTCCGATTCGATTCTTGTGCTGGGATTGAGGATTGGTTGGTGCTTTGGCATCCAGACAGGGCCACAATGCATAAACAAACGGCTAGGAAATGTTTGGGCATGTCAGGAACTCTCTATGTGGTCGCCACTCCAATTGGACACCTTGGGGATATCAGCCGTCGAGGCATAGATACTCTCAATCATGTAGGCATCATTGCGGCAGAGGATACCAGACGAACGCGGGTGTTGTTGCAGCACATCGACCATACAGGCTGTGAGTTAGTGAGCGTTCACGAACACAATGAGGAACGGGTGGGCCCGGTTCTGATCGAGCGTATGCGTCAAGGTACGGATATTGCTTTGGTTAGCGATGCCGGCACACCCTTGATCAACGACCCGGGTTATCATTTGTTGCAGCTCGCGTGGCAGGCTGGCATTCGCGTTGTACCGATTCCCGGTGCGTGTTCCATCATCACTGCCTTAAGTGTGTGTCCGATCCCGTGCCAGCCGTTTCGGTACGTGGGCTTCTTGTCGAGTAAGCCCAAGCTGCGTCGAACGCAACTGGAGCGTTGGCTGCTGATGCCTGACGCCTTGGTTTTTCTTGAAAGCCCCCATCGGATCAGAGCTGCACTGGCCGATATCGGTGATCTATCAACTCGCCGGATCATGATCGGGCGGGAAATGACGAAGCAATATGAGTCCTTTGCAGTGGGCGATGCACAAGAGGTGCTCGCTCAGTTGGCGGAAACTCCCAAGGGTGAGTTTGTGTGCATCATTGAGGCGGCAGAGAGTGTGAGCGCCCGCTTCGATTTATCCCATGTGATGGCTACCCTCTTACAAGATTTGGCCCCAACCCAAGCCGCCAAGTTAGCGGCACAAATTTGTGGCGTGAGAAAAAAAGAAGCCTATGCACTCGCCCTTCGGCTGAGTGAAAGCTAGGCCTCTAACTAGGTACAACTTAGTCCGAGGATAAGCTTGTACTCCTAGCCTCAGCTCCGTACCCTGCCGGGGAGAGTCAGCCGGACAGTCGCTGGCCCGTCTTTTGACGAGCGGGAGGAAAGTCCGGGCTCCACAGGACAGAGTGCCAGGTAACGCCTGGGGGGCGAGAGCCTACGGAAAGTGCAGCAGAGAGTAGACCGCCAGCAAACCTCGGTTTGTCGGTAAGGGTGAAAGGGTGCGGTAAGAGCGCACCGCGCGCGTGGCAACATGTCGTGGCAAGGTAAACCCCACTTGGAGCAAGGCCAAATAGAGATCCATTGACGTGGTCCGCGTTGGATCCGGGTAGGCCGCTTGAGGCCATCGGTGACGGTGGCCCTAGATGAATGACTGTTCACGACAGAACCCGGCTTATAGGCTGACTCTCAATTTATTTCTCCTTCTTGTTAGCTCCCATACCCCCTCGACAGCGATTCTACGTATTCCCGATGCCTGCCCAGAAAAATTGTTATTTTTCCGATGCTTATGGCTTTTTCAAGCGTCTTCTTTTGTTGACTCGTTGCAAATCAGGACTATAGTGTGCGCAATTGGGAAAAAGTGGAGAAAAGTGGGTAATTCGACGCGCCTTGCGCGTCTCCGATTTTCGTCGCTAATGTTTTAGGGTCGCATCGGTGTGCGAATGAATGTCAGTGATGACGCCCGCTTCAAAAAGTAGATCGTGTTTCGCGGGATTAACAGTGTAACCATGGACGCTAAAGGCCGAATGGCCTTGCCCGGGCGTAGTCGCGAGACCGTACTGGTGGCAAGCGAGGGCAGACTCGTTGTGACGATTGACATGCGTGAATCTTGTTTGTTGGTCTATCCGTTGAATGAATGGGAGACGGTGCAGGCAAAACTGGAAAGTCTCTCCAATATCAATCCACAAGCCCGCTTGCTTCAACGACTTCTTATTGGCCATGCAACGGATCTCGAGTTGGATTCCGCGGGCCGTCTGCTGCTCCCTGCCATGCTCCGCGATTACGCCGGCCTTGAGAAGAAACTGGTCCTAGTTGGTCAGGGCAACAAAATCGAAATCTGGTCTGCGGACCATTGGCAGAATCGGTTAGACCAATGGTTGGAAGAAGGCGCCGCCGCGATGGCGAACAACGGTGAGCTATTCGACGGGTTGTCTGTATGACCGAGCGACCGACAGATGAGTCTGCAGGTGCAGGTGAACATGTTCCCGTGTTGCTGCAGGAAGTTCTGACACATCTGGTGGGCAGTAGCCGAGCATCAGAGCGCGCCGATGGAGAGTCTGGAATCTTTGTCGATGCAACCTTTGGGCGCGGCGGTCACAGCAGAAAATTGTTGGAGCGCTTGTCTGCACAAGGTCAATTACTGGGGTTGGATAGAGATCCAGAAGCCCTTGCCGAAGCGCAACGGTTGGCTGGACAAGATCCGCGATTTTCCTTTTGCCAAGCGCGGTTCTCTGAGCTGCAGGACGTACTAAAGGATCAGCAGATTGAAGGCGTTCGCGGCGTGCTCATGGACGTCGGTGTGTCGTCGCCCCAACTTGATCGCCCGGAACGAGGATTCAGTTTTACGGCGCAAGGGCCTTTGGATATGCGGATGAACCCGGAGGAAGGATCCTCTGCCGCAGAGTGGTTGAATCAAGCGGACGAGGCAGAGATCGCGCAAGTGCTCTGGATGTATGGTGAAGAGCGACAGTCCCGCCGCATCGCCCGGGCCATCGTTGCTGCTAGGCCCTTGACCACAACCCTTGAGTTGGCCGACTTAGTTTCCCAGGCCGTGCCTCGGCCCCGAGGTCCCCAGCGCAAGCATCCGGCTACCCGAACTTTTCAGGCGGTCAGAATTTTCGTCAACGAGGAAGCCCAGGAGCTAGACCAAGGGTTACAACAGGGCTTCAGTTCGTTGGCAGTGGGCGGTCGACTCGCCGTGATATCTTTCCATTCGCTGGAAGACCGCAAAGTCAAACATGCCTTCCGTCAACTCAGCCAGCCACCCAAGATGCCACGGCGTTTGCCGGTCAGAAATTTGGATCAAGAGGTACAGGGACGTCTGATCGGCGGTCCTATGAAGCCCAGTCTGGCGGAGCTCAATGCCAATCCCCGGTCGCGAAGTGCGACGCTTCGCGTGATTGAGAAGGTTCGATAACGCATGGCTTTGCGAGCGGCAATCAATGATGTCGGCGCCTCGGTTAAGCCGAGGCGTCGTAAAACCAAGTTGGCGACAACACCTCCCGTGACGCTTGTGCGCTGGCACGTGATGTTGCTGCTGGCACTCACCTTCGCAGTTGCTGCCAGTGGTTTGTCGCTGGTGAGAGCCGCTCAACAAATGCGTTCGCTGCACAGTGCCCTGGATGTATTGCAAAGCGCTCAAGACCGCCAGATGGCCGAGTACAGTCGTCTTCTGTTGGAGCGCAGCACGTTTGCAAGTTTACAAACCGTCGAGGTGGTCGCCATAGAAGAACTCCAGATGAAGTTTCCGCTGGAAGTCGAAGGGGTCGTGCAATGAGTGCATGGCGTCACTATCTTTTCTTAGTGTGCTTTATTTCGATCGCTTGTGCCCTGTCTGTACGCGTCGTGTATTTGAGCGTCACCGAGCGGGACTTCCTGCAGGAAGAGGGCGACAAGCGTTCGATCTACGGCAAGCGGTTGCCGGGCATGCGCGGCATGATCTATGACCGAAATGGCGAGGCTCTGGCCGTCAGTACACCAGTGTTCGCGGTGGCGGTGAATCCCCGACAGTTCGATGCAACAAACGGGGAGAAGCTCTCTCAGCTAGCCGACGCCCTAGATGTTGAGACCTCGGCGCTGCGTGAGTCCTTGCAGCGCAATAGGGGTAGAGGCTACCTGTATCTCAAGCGTCATCTGAGCTGGGAGCGCATGGACGACATTCGTCGTTTGCGACTGCCGCACTTGTTTTTGGAGCCGGAATATCGGCGCTATTATCCGGCTGGGGAATCCAGTGCCCATGTGGTGGGCTTAACCAATATCGATGATATGGGCTTGGAGGGTATTGAGCTGACCTTCGAGGAACAACTGCGAGGCCAAGCCGGGCTAAAGACCGTGCTACGTGACCGAGAAGGCCGCACGATCGACGATTTGGATTATGGCAGTCCGCCGCAGTTTGGAGCGGATTTAACGCTGAGCATTGATTCGCGGCTGCAGTTCGTAGCGTATCGAGAATTGAAATCAGCAGTGCAAAGCCATTCCGCGAAATCCGGTTCCTTGATCATGGTCGATGCCAAGACCGGGGAAATTCTGGCGCTAGTGAATCAACCGTCGTTCAATCCTAATGGATCGATTAGCGGTCGAGTTCCCACACGAAATCGGGTCGTGACTGATTTTTACGATCCAGGTTCTACGATCAAACCCTTCACCGCCATGGCCGCCCTCGAGAGCGGGCTTTATCAATCGGAAAGTGAGATCGAAACGTCTCCAGGGTACTTTTGGATCGATAACAAAATGATTCAAGACCCGATCAATCTCAACACCATCCCTCTGGCGGAGGCGATCCAAAAGTCGAGCCAAGTGGCGATAGCTAAGGTCGCACTGGATCTACCGCCTGACTCCATTTTTGATGTGCTTCAACGCAGCGGCATTGGTGAATACGTTGGTACAGGTCTGCCCGGAGAGGTGGTCGGTATGTTTAGCAATGTTGGTGCGCAGTCGCGGGTCTCTCGGGCAGCGATGGCCTACGGCTACGGATTTACTGTGACGCCTCTTCAACTGGCCTCGGCCTACGTTACCCTGGCTGGTCACGGCAATCGGCTGCCCCTCAGTATCCTAAAGCAAGACCGTGCCCCGTTGCCGGAGCGCGTGTTTGATGCGGACCATACTCGACAAGTTGTGTCCATGATGGAGCGTGTAACCCAGCGCGGTGGTACGGCGACCTATGCGGGCATCAACGATTATCGAGTCGCTGGAAAAACAGGGACAGCGCGGGTACTTGGTAAGGAAGGCTATGACGATGAGCGACATGTCGCATGGTTCGCCGGATTGGTGCCGGCAAGTGATCCGCGCATCGTCATGGTGGTGTTGATTAATGAACCGGACAGCGAACGAACCAGCGGTGGCAAGGTTGCGGCCCCGATTTTCGCTCGGGTAGCGGAACGCAGCCTACGCTTGCTCGGCGTTCCGCCGGATAACATGGCNGACAACGGGCAAGGCCTTTTGGCCAGGAGAGCAGAGTGACGAACGAACGATTGGGTTTTGATGCGTCAGTTCTGCAGCAGCTGCGCGACATAAAGCAAGCGACCGGTCTCAGTGAAGTATCCGGTGATGTCAGTCCNGGTGATGTTTTCGTCGCCTGTTCGCAAAACAGCGAACAGCGCCAAGGGCATATTGCTCAGGCGATCCAAGCCGGTGCNGNGGGTTTGGTTATGGATGAGCAGATGGAAGCTCCCGTAAACATNGCGTTACCGGTGATCCGAGTCGCTGACTTAGCTGCTAGGCGTGGCATTTTAGCCTCTCAGTTCTATGGGGATCCTACGGCTGATATTGAATGCGTGGGGATTACGGGCACNAACGGTAAAACCTCCATCGCCTACCATGTCNGTGATCTCACGAATGCTCTGGGCAAGCGCGGTGGATACAGTGGAACATTGGGCGTTGGTTTTCCAGGCTCGCTGACCTTGGGTTCCATGACGACGCCCCCACCGGTTACTTTGCAGAAGCACTTTGCCCGCTTTAGAGAACAGGGTGTGGAACGCGTGGCGTTGGAAGTCAGTTCTCACGCGCTTGATCAAAACCGTGCGCGCGATGTCCATTTTGATGTGGGCGTGTTTTCGAATCTGACGCGAGACCATTTGGATTACCACCAGACGATGGAGAAGTACGCCGCCGCAAAAGCCAAAATGTTCACGACGTGGCCGCTGAAATTAGCGGTAATCAACGCAGACGATGACATGGGGCGAAACCTTATTGGCTGTGTTCGNGCGTCGGAAGTGCTGAGTTATGGCGCCTCTGGCGACATCTCTTGGCGGGCGACATCGGTGCGTCGTGGGATGCACGTCTTATTCGATACCCCTTGGGGCCGGTTGGAAAGCACGCTGCCTATTGCGGCTGAATTTGCGGTAGCTAACGTGGCCGCGGCAATCGGCGTGCTGCTGGGATCTGGCCATGCCATAACGGATCTTGGTGACGCACTTACCCGNATGCGGACGGTGCCAGGCCGCATGGAAGTCGTCCCTGGTGCCTACGGTACGCCCAAAGTGGTCGTTGATTATGCGCACACCCCAGATGCCCTGGGAAAAGTACTGACGGGACTCGCGGCCCAGTGTCGCGGGCGGTTGATCTGCGTTGTTGGCTGCGGTGGCAATCGAGACCGTGGTAAACGGCCAGAGATGGCCCAGATGGCATCCAATCTGTCGGATCATCTTTGGCTTACATCTGATAACCCGAGAGACGAAGTGCCCGCCGATATCTTGCAGGACATGCTGAGCGGTCTGTCCGTGCAGCAGCGTCAATCTGTGTCGACCGTCGAGGATCGGGGCGCTGCCATTGCTCAGGCAGTTNGCTCCGCCAGCGTTGACGATCTTGTGGTTATTGCCGGTAAGGGCCACGAGGNCACTCAAGAAATTGCTGGNGTTAAGTATCCATTCAGCGATGTGGCCCATGTTGAAAATATATTTAAGGAGAGCGCCTAGTGTTACTTTGGCTAACTGAGTATCTGTCGCAATACATTGGCGGCTTTAGCGTTTTTCAATATCTCACCTTACGCACCATGGTCAGCGTCATCACCGCCTTGGCCGTGTCGCTGATGATCGGTCCAGGCATGATTGCCTGGTTGGGGCGGTCGCAGATCGGCCAGCAAGTTCGGGACGACGGGCCGACCTCGCACTTCAGTAAGGCCGGGACGCCTACCATGGGTGGCGCACTTATCTTGGTGATTATCTTGGTAACGACTCTTTTGTGGGGGGATTTATCTAATCGCTACATCTGGTTGATTTTAGGCGTCACGCTAGCCTTCGGTGCGATTGGCTGGGTGGACGATTACCTGAAAATATCGCGAAAAAATTCCGACGGCCTCGCTGGCCGGTGGAAATATTTCTGGCAATCGATATTTGCGCTTGCCGCGGTTTTGTATCTTTATCAGGTGGCAGACGCACCGGCGCAGACTGCGCTCTATGTTCCTTTTTTTAAGAGCGTGGCGATTCCGTTAGGCGCGTGGTTCGTGCTGTTGGGGTATCTGATGATTGTTGGCATGAGTAATGCCGTGAATCTCACNGATGGACTGGATGGGCTGGCTATCTTGCCTGCGGTAATGGTTGGGGCAGCTCTGGGTTTGATTGCCTACGTGACTGGGAANGTCGAATTTGCCGATTACCTGCAGATTCCCTACATCGCGGACGCCGGTGAACTGGCCGTATTTTGCGGTGCTTTGATAGGGGCGGGCTTAGGTTTTCTTTGGTTTAACACCTATCCGGCGCAAATCTTCATGGGTGATGTCGGGGCTCTAGCGCTGGGCGCTGCCCTAGGTCTTCTGGCCATCATTGTTCGTCATGANATCGTCTTGCTGATCATGGGCGGACTNTTCGTGCTCGAAACAGCGAGCGTTATTATTCAGGTCATTTCCTTCCGAATGACGGGCCGAAGAGTGTTTCGTATGGCACCAATCCATCATCACTTTGAACTGAAGGGTTGGCCGGAGCCAAGGGTTATCGTGCGGTTTTGGATTATNACGCTGNTTTTGGTGACCATTGGNTTGTCGACACTCAAGTTGCGATGAGCACCCCACCCCGCACCGTGATTTTAGGTTTTGGCATGACAGGGCAATCTGTTGCCCGATATCTGTGCGCAAGCAATACCAGTCCCACCGTGCTCGACAGCCGATCTGCCCGCCCNGTTGCCGATGACTGGCCTAGGTTAGATATTCATTGGGATTCCCAAGAATGGCCGGCATCTCTCCTCGCCCAGACCGATCGAGCAATTGTCAGCCCNGGGCTGCCTCTCCATCACCCATTGGTGCGGCAAGCTCAGGAAGCCAACATAGAACTGCTTTCTGATATCGATTTGTTTATGTCGACAGTCGATGCCCCAGTGGTTGGTGTGACCGGAACCAACGGTAAGAGCACTGTGGTTTCTCTTGTTGGGCACCTATTGAATGCACATGGCCTGTCNTGCGCCGTTGGTGGCAATTTGGGTGTGCCTGCACTGGATCTGCTCAGTGAAGCAAACGATATGTACGTGCTTGAACTNTCCAGCTTTCAACTCGCGCACAGCGGGAATCTGCCGNTGGCAAGCGCAGCGTTGTTGAATATCAGCGACGACCATCGAGATTGGCACGGTGACTTTGCGAGTTACGAGCAGGCAAAAAAACGGATTTACGCGGCCACCGAATACAGCGTGGGCACATTGGACAGTGAACTTGATGTGGATGTCCGAGTCGCGGTCGCGCCGCCGCAAGAGCATCAGTGGGGCATCGCAGCACTGGATGGTGTGTCGTGGGTTTATCATGGGCAGACGCCGCTGGTGCCAGTCTCTAAGTTGCCCTTGGCTGGCCATCACAATGTCGAAAATTGTCTGTGGGCCATGGCCTTGGTCGAACCGTGGATAGCACCGCCGGTAGCGGCTCGGCTCCTCACAGGATTTGAGGGTTTGCCT
>PAFU01000057.1 GCA_002704225.1 Gammaproteobacteria bacterium
GACCACAGCTCCGGCATTGAGAGCCAGCGCGACTTTCACCGCTGCCGCTAGACTTTGCTTTTTGTGATTCATTTTTCGTACCTGTTAATTTTAAATGGTGCCGTTTTCTTTACAGCTCTATTAAAGAACCACTGATAGAGACCGCCGACGCACTATTTTGGGGCATCTCACCGCCAAATTAAAAGAGAAAAGTGAAATAAAATGAAATTTTTTGAAACATTTCCGTTATTTATGCATTAAAAGTGTGCGGTCGATGCCTGTGATGCTTTGTTCTGACCCAAGGGTGTTCTACGAATTAGGGTGTTCAACGAGGCCAAAAACACCATTTCAGTCTCTTTGCTTGTCTAAGTATCGACCTTCATCCAATCCTCAGCTCTTTTCTAAACACATAACAAACAGTCATCCAGCTTGGGCGCTCGGCAGTTTGTTATCACCGTGTGTCGCAGTCGTGGTATCGTCGCGTTTCTTTCAAACAACGAAAAATCATGAAACTTTACAGCTTTCCCAGCGCCCCAAACCCCAGACGTGTGACCATTTTTGCTGCCGAGAAAAGCCTGCATCTTGATGTCGTCAACGTCGACTTGCGTGGCGGTGAAACAAAGACCCCGGCGTTTTTGGCCAAAAACCCGAGCGGTAAAATCCCTGTTTTGGAACTGGACGATGGCACCTGCATTTCAGAAACCGTGGCCATCTGCCGCTATTTAGAGTCCCTTGCACCTGAGCCCAACCTATTTGGTCACGACCCGCTCGAAACGGCCCTGATTGAGGCCCATCACCGTCATATCGAATTTGAACTGCACTCCAGCATTGGTGCTGCTTGGGTGAATGGGCCCATTGTCGCTGCAGCGGGGTTGGTGGAACCCATCGAAGCCCAACGATTGAGGGGCGCAGGCCTAACCCGAAAGTACTACGAGCGGATGAACGATGAATTGAGTACTCGGGACTATTTGGCCGGCGACCGTTTCACCGTCGCCGACATTTCGTGTCTATGTATGATGGATTTTGCCGCTGCGATGGTGGATCTNAAACCTGATGCAGCGCTCACNAACCTNTGGGCATGGCATGCTCGCGTCAGCCAGAGACCCAGCGTCACAGGTTGAGCTTTCACTTCAGTTAATGAGTGTTATTCAATGACCCAGTCTGCGCCGAAAGCCCAAATCTCTGCGACTCCACTGCCCCGGGAGCGCAGTGCGTTGGTGCAAGCGCTGCTTCGCGGCGTCGAGNGTATCGCGCCGATTATTGCACGCAACAAGGCCGCGTCAGAANACGCACGGNCCCTGGCNCCTGAGGTTGTCGAGGCCATGCGCGATACTGGACTGCTGATGATGAAGAGCCCTTATGAAGTCGGTGGCGCTGAAATCCATCCGGTTGATCAAATGGCGGTGGTTGAAGCCGTTACCTATCTCGACTCTGCCGCCGCATGGTCCATGTTCATTGCCGCAACCGTNACCGGNCGCGCACTGAGTGCCTTGAGCGATGAGGCCGTTGACGAACTGTTTGCCGGGGGCAGCTTCCCCATTATGGCAGGCAGTCTGAAACCATCCGGNGCTGCTATTCGAGTNNACGGTGGGTTTCGAATCTCTGGCCAATGGGCCTGGGGTAGCGGTGTACACCATGCCGACTATGTCATCGTGCCCGTGCTCAAGGACGACAAAACCGGAGTCCTCACCGCAGTTGTGCCTCGCGCCCAAGTGCGAATCATCGACAACTGGNACGCATTGGGCATCAACGGCAGCGGGAGTTCGGACTACGCGCTAGACGACGTCTTTGTGCCCAGTCACTTCGTGAATGAAACACCCACCCAACGGCGAGGCGGCACCATCTTTCGCATGGGTTACGGCTTTGCGGCCAACGAGCACGCGGGCTTCGCGAATGCGCTGGCCCAACAGGCACTACGAGCCGTCACGGAATCTGCACAGGCAAAGAAACGGGGTTACGGGGCCGGCANCNGTATTGCGGATCGCGAAATTTTTCAGCGTAGCGTCGCCGAGAGCGAGCTTCGATTACGCGCCAACAAATTGCTCATGATCGACGTACTGGAGCGCCTGTTCGATGCCAGCGTTGACGGCGAAGCGCCCATCGCGCTTCAGGCCGAAGCGCGAGCCGCTTCAGTCCTATGCACCGACGAGGCCATTGCCGTCACCAGCGCACTATTCCGATACGCGGGTGGTAGCGCAGTGATGCTCGACGATCCGCTACAACGTATTCTGCGGGACCTGTACACGGCGCAATCTCACCTTATGGTCAGCGATGCCGCCTATGAGGCGTTGGGCAAACTCAGACTGGGCCTGACCGACAAAGCCCCGATTCGCTAAACGGGAATCATGTGAGCGAAGCCACGAAGCCGAAACTGATCAGCGTCGACTGGGGAACGAGCAATCTCAGGGCCTATCTCATTGGGCGCGAGGGTCAGGTAACAGAACAAGTATCCAGCAATCAGGGNCTGCTGAGCCAACCAGAAAATTTTGAGCAATGCCTGCTGTCACTCATCGGTCATTGGCTTGACCCGGNCGCCCCGCTGAACATTATTCTCAGTGGCATGGTNGGTAGCCCAAGTGGCTGGCAGGAAGTACCACACCTGCCGGCTCCAGCGACCGTTCAAGACTTAGCGAATGGCGCTGCACGAATTGCTCAACCCCAAAAGAGCAGTATTTGGATTGTCCCCGGCGTTTTTGGTCAGGGCGCTGCGGGTATTCACGACATCATGCGTGGCGAAGAAGTTCAGTTTTTTGGCGCCGAACTCCTGCGACGGACTCAAAGCCTGCCAAGGCCTGTGTATTGGTGCTTTCCCGGCACGCACAATAAGTGGATCACGGCNGGCACGACGATAGAACAGTTNTCCNCGAGCATGGTGGGTGAGTTTTNNGAACTGGCGCGGCGGCATTCGCTACTGGCCCAGTCAATGGAGAACGATTCGGCTTCAACTNTCGACGCTCAGGCCAANACAGACGCCTTTTCTCGGGGCCTCGCCAACGCCCAACTGCCCGGTGGTCTGTTGCATCATTTGTTCAGTGTCCGCACCTTGCAGCTCACCAACCACCACGACAAAGCGATCGGCGCAGACTACCTTTCGGGTATTGTCATTGGTCATGATGTGCTGGCTCAACTGGGTCATTCACCGACACAAGTTGGCATTGTGGCGGCACCCGGTCTGGCCGCACGTTACACTCAGGCCTTGGAGGCATTGGGCCACAGTTGTTTCACCATTGATGCACAAGATGCCACAGTCGCCGGGGCAGGATTAATTGAAAACTGTCTGCCCAGAGTCGAATAAGCTAAATCACGGACATCGACCTTTATGACGGACCAATTGAACCAGTACATGCGTGAGCTACCGTTGATCGCCATTTTGCGCGGCATCACTCCCCAGCAAAGCGAAGAGGTTGTGGAGGCACTGTATGCGGCNGGCTTTCGAATGGTCGAAGTTCCCCTCAATTCGCCAGATCCCATGGACAGTATCGAACGTATCGCCAAACGGTTTGGCGATGACATGCTGATCGGTGCCGGTACGGTGCTNAGCACCGCCCAAGTCACCCAAGTCAGGGACCAAGGCGGTCGATTGATCGTATCGCCCAATACCGATATCTCGGTCATTGAGGCCAGTGCTGCTCTTGAGATGGTAACCATCCCGGGTGCCGCCACCCCTTCGGAGGCTTTCGCTGGTATCGCTGCCGGCGCCCACGCTGTGAAAGTCTTTCCTGCTGAGATGATCACGCCGTCCATTCTCTCAAGCTGGCGCGCTGTCCTACCGCCGTCCACTGAATTGCTGCCTGTGGGCGGTATTGATCACACCAACATGGCGGACTATTGGCAGGCAGGAGCCAGTGGGTTTGGCCTGGGCGGTTCGCTGTACAAACCCAACTTCAGTCTCGGCGACATCAGCGCCAATGCGACCAAGCTCGCTTGGTCAATGGCGAGCACAATGAAAAGCTGAGAAACCAGACTCTGCCATTAACTTCTCTTTGGAACCTAAGCCCACTTTCATGGCAAACATGACCGACAATACAATGACCGAGTTGCCGACCACTCCTTTTTCCAATCCGGCTCTTACCGCCAAGGGAGAGCCTCGCGCACGCATCGCCTTGGGTACATTGAAAACCCTTTGGTTCAACACCGGCACCCTCTGCAATATCACGTGCGAAAACTGCTACATCGAGTCCAGCCCGCAAAACGATCGGCTTGTTTACCTCACACACGATGAGGTTAGGGTCTTCTTGGATGAGATCAGCACCCGACACCACACCACCGAGGAGATCGGAATCACCGGCGGCGAGCCGTTCATGAATCCTGATATTTTGCCGATCATGCACAGTTGTTTGGCTCGAGGCTTCAAGCTTTTGGTGTTAACCAATGCCATGCGTCCGATGATGCGGCCAAGGGTTCAAGCCGGGCTGCTGGATCTGAAAAGCCAGTTTGCCAAGCAGCTCACCTTCCGGGTCTCAATCGATCACTTTGACCCCGTCCTTCACGAACAAGAGCGCGGGCCCGGGTCATGGTCCGCGATGATCCGGGGCATGCAGTGGTTACAGCGAAATGCCTTCGCCTTCCATGTTGCCGGACGCACACGCTGGGGCGACAGTGAAGCCGAACTGCGACAGGGCTATGCCCGAGTGTTCGACGAACTGAATATTCACTTGGATGCCGGGGATCACCGATCTCTGGTCCTTTTCCCAGAAATCGACGTCACCGCCGAGGTGCCGGAAATCACCACTGCTTGCTGGAATATTTTGGGAGTGGATCCGAGCCATATGATGTGTGCGTCTTCGCGTATGGTGGTTAAACACAAGGGAGACGATTCGCCATCGGTCATGGCCTGTACTCTCTTGCCCTACGAGAGCGATTTTAATTTGGGCCGAAGCCTTGCCGACGCCAGCGCGACAGTGGCCTTGAATCATCCCAGTTGCGCGACATTTTGCGTCTTGGGTGGCGGATCGTGCAGCGCTTAATTCTGTTTTCCCGGCCGCCTATTGGCGCAGTACGTCGAGCCAATCCCGCTGGGTAGCGGTCAGCGTTTCGTCCGGTGTCAGCACGGCTCCAGCTAAAGCCTGACGAATGTCTGGCGGTGTCTCGCTAAAGGGCTGTTGCAGCAGCTCACCAACCAATCGTTGCGCCTTCGCCGTGGCGCCCTGATATGTCGCCAAAAACGCGTCGACGCTCACATGCTGAGCCGGATCGTCCATCCAACAATCGTAATCTGTGACGAGACAGATGGCACAATANGCCAGCTGAGCCTCTCGAGCCAAAAACGCCTCAGGCACATTGGTCATGCCAACCAGATCGCACCGGGCGGCATCACGCAAAAAGAAACTTTCAGCCCGAGTACCCAATCTTGGCCCTTCGACACAGCCATAGGTTTTATCCCGATGAATCGGCAAGCCGCAGCGCGCCGCCGCTTGCGCGATATCTGCGCTGAGGTTCGGGCAAGCGGGATACGCGGTAGAGACATGGGCGACAACGCCTTGGCCAAAAAAACTGTAGGCGCGCTGGCCACGAGTATGATCAAAATACTGGGCGACCAACGCCAGTTCCCCGGGCTTTAGTTCCTGACGCAAACTACCCGAGGCGGAAATACCCACCACCCGGCGGGCGCCAAGCTGCTTCAGCGCGAAAATATTTGCCCGGTAATTCACCTCACTGGGCAAAAAAGCGTGGTTGGTGCCGTGTCTGGCGAGAAACAAAACCCCTCGGTCCTGAAAGGTACCTTGGACGATGGCCGAAGACGGGTCGCCAAATGGCGTGGTTATTCGATGCTCGTATTCTATCCGCAAGCCATCCAACTCGTAGAGCCCGGAACCACCAATAATTGCCAACATAAAAAGCGCCACATTTTGCCAGCCGCTAGCATACCTATGCCATCGCCGNAGGGATATTCGCCGTTCCGTCAAGGGCGTATTACGGGCCTTCGAACATGTATTATTGATGGTTTGAAGACATAGAGAGTGGTCATCATGGCTGAACAACAATCGACCCAAGAGCTTGGTTTTGACCCAGATGCGCTGCGCGCTAAGTACCGCGAAGAACGCGATAAACGACTTCGTAGCGACGGCAATGCGCAGTACTTCGAGGTCAAGGGTGATTTTTCTCGCTACGTGGACGATCCCTACATCGATGAGGTACTTGAACGAGACCCCCTGACCGATGAAGTTGACGTCATTGTGGTGGGTGGCGGATTTGGCGGCCTGCTGACCGGCGCGCGCCTTACCGAGGCCGGTATCGGACGGATTCGTCTTATCGAGAAAGGCGGCGATTTTGGCGGCACCTGGTACTGGAACCGCTATCCCGGCGCAGCCTGCGACGTGGAGTCCTACGTCTACCTGCCGTTATGCGAAGAACTGAATTTCGTTCCCAAAGAAAAATACACACACGCCCCTGAGATCCTTGCGCACAGCCGCGCTATTGGGGAAAAGTTCAATTTGTACGAATACGCCTGCTTTCAAACCGAAGTTGAGGGTATGCACTGGAACGAAGAGGCTCAGCGTTGGACAGTGACCACCAATCGCGGTGACGCCATGACAGCCAAGTACGTGTGCATGGCCAACGGTCCGTTGAATCGACCCAAACTGCCGGGCATCAAGGGGATCGACAGCTACCAAGGCCACACCTTCCACACCTCGCGCTGGGATTATGGCTATACCGGAGGTGGACCCGAAGGCGATCTAACCGGGTTGGCCGACAAACGTGTGGGGATCATCGGTACTGGCGCCACAGCCATCCAGTGTGTACCGCACTTGGCCCGCAGCGCCAAGGAACTGCATGTCTTTCAACGAACCCCAAGCTCTGTGGATGTTCGAGCCAACCGACCAACAGACCCTGAGTGGGCCGCTAGCCTTGAGCCGGGCTGGCAACAAGCCCGCATGGATAATTTCAACACCTTGGTATCCGGCGGCTTCGCGGACGAAGATTTAGTCAACGATGGTTGGACCGAAATCATTCGCAATCTGGCCTCCATGGTGAATTTTCGCGGAAAAGTCCGTCTCTCTCCTGCAGAGATTGCTGAAAAGATGGAGCTGGCCGACTTCCAGAAAATGGAACAAATCAGAACTCGGGCCGAAGAATTGGTAAATGACCCCAATACGGCCGAAGCGTTGAAACCCTACTACCGGCAGTTCTGCAAACGGCCCTGCTTCAACGACGAATACCTACCAGCCTTCAACCGGCCCAACGTGCATCTGGTCGACACCGAGGGTCGCGGCATTGATGAGATCACCGAAAGAGGCATTATTGCCAACGGCGAAGAAATCGAACTGGACTGCATCATTTTTGCCACCGGGTTCGAGGTCGGCACAGACTACACGCGACGTTCGGGTTACGACCTGATTGGCCGAGAGGGCCTGAGTTTGAAAGACAAGTGGGCGGATGGCATTTCAACCTTGCACGGCCTGCAAACCCGAGGCTTTCCGAATTGCTTCATCATTCATACCGCCCAGTCGGGTTTTACCGTCAGCTTTCCTCATGCCATGAACGAGCANGCGAAACACATCGCCTACATCATCGATGAATGCAAAAAGTCCGGTGCCAANGTGGTCGAAGTCACAGCGGAAGCGGAACAGGCCTGGGTGGAGGAAGTCGTGAACATGTCTCGCATAAGCCAGTCGTTTCAGGCCGAATGCACACCGGGCTATTACAACAACGAGGGCCAGCCAAACCCCATCAGTGTACAAAATGGGGCTTACGGTGCCGGGCCAACCAAGTTCTTCAAAGTAATCGAAGCCTGGCGTGCTGAGGGTGCCATGCAGGGCCTGGAACTGCGATAGGCACCGCGAAGTCGCGCCGAGGTTATGCCTGGGCGCTGACTAACCACACAGCTGACCCCATGTGCAGGCCGTCGCCTTGATCAAGGGGGCGAAAGGCGTCTTCCACAGCCGCTAGGGCCGCTGTGCGCTGGTCACCCGCTAACTCCGACATCACACGCGCGGCAGGACCAATGCGGGTTTGGAATGCCACCGCTTCCGCTAGTGTGTCAGCGACCCGCAACGTGGTCGTGTGAGATGTGATACTGATATTTCTAAACCCAGCGCCCTGCAAAATTTCTGTGACGTAGTTTTCGTCAGCAAAGGCAAAGGGGCCTGGCGCGCGCGGGTTGCCAGAGCCATCGGGCGCAGGCAGAAAGGGTGCGATGGCACGCCCGGCCATGGACATCCAAGGGTTGGCCCCAGGNGGCTGCCAACAGACAAACAGCAATCGACCCGTGGATTTCAGCGCGCCGTGTAAATTCTGAAAGGCTGCCACAGGGTCACTGAAAAACATGACGCCAAAGCGCGAAAAAACCAGATCGAAAGCGCCACCAAAATCCGTCGATGCTGCATCAGCCTGTCGATATTGAACCGAGGAATCGCGCTTGCGTGCGTGTTCCAGCATGGGGCCGGATACGTCCACACCCAACACGTCCGCTCCCAACCCTTGCAGAGCGATACTCGTATCACCACAACCGCAGCCGACATCCAGCACCCGCTCCCCCGACTGCACGTCGGCTGCTTGCAAGCCTGCCGCCGACAATGGCTCTAGCAAGGCATCCAGACGCTCTTGCAGTTCGACCCATGTCGGCCCAGCGCGCTTATCCCAATAATCGATCTGTTCTTGGTTGGTCGTGTTCATCTCCTCTCCCTAGGTTTTTCACCGTCCCCTAACGCGGCTCAAACGATTCGTCTACCGAGTCGCCATTGAAGTAGCGACGCCCGCGTATAATGGCGTGCCGCTCCTCTTCGGTCATCTCTTCCAACTCCGGATACTTGGTCGCAGTCATGAAGCGCGCAAACCAATCAGAAATCAGATCGTCGTCGTTAATCGCCTGCCACAGCTGTTGTTTCGCCTGATCAATGAAGGCCTGATGAATATTCGACGACGCCATCGCCGGAGTCAGGGCTGGATCGCGGTAGTGCACGTCATAGCCCTGAGTCATCAGCTCCACCGAGAGATCGCCCAACATGTCCGCAATACTGGGCGACCGAAAGCCGATGGAAAAGGTCAGACACTCGGTTTCCGCAACACCCCAATGCGCCACCCCGGGCGGCAAGTAGAGCATGTCGCCCGGCTCAAGCACCCACTCTTCTTCTGCTTCAAATTCTTTCAAGATACGCAGAGGACTGTCGTCACGCATCGGTGTCTCGCTGGAGCATGCTGCGCCAATCTGCCACCGCCTCTGGCCTTCGACTTGGAGCAAAAACACGTCGTACTGGTCGAAATGGGGGCCGACACTGCCTCCCGGACAGGCGAAGCTGACCATGACATCGTCCAGGCGCCAAGGCGGCAGAAAAGCGAACTGCGAGAGCAACGCCTGCACCTCGGGTACCCAGAGATCGACCCCCTGAACCAGCAACGTCCAGTCCTCTTCGGGCAAGCCGAGAAAGTCTTCCTCAGTGAACGGACCGTGTTTGAGCGTCCAGTCCCCGCCCTGCGATTCTACGAGGCGAGATTCTACCTCGGACTCCAGCGCCAAGCCCGCCAACTCATCCCCACTGATAGGCGATCGGTAGTTTGCTAGAGCATGGCGGATCAACAGCGGTTTTTGTTGCCAATAACGCTGTAAAAAAGCGTCGGCAGAGAGATCTCCTAACATCACGAATCTGACTCCAATACGTTACGTCGAGCGGCTTGCTCCGCTCGTGAGGTGTGCAGTGTGCCAGAGGTTGAGGGCTCAATGCCCTGCAGGCGCAAATACGCCAGCAAGGGTTGGGAGTGGGCATGCAAATTACCCACAGGGAAATCCTGCATGGCAAAACGAGCGGTGGCCCAAGTCTGTCCGGGACGGGAGGCTTCAGGCGCGTTCCACGCGTCCGGCCCAGACAGAGTGCCCTCCCACCCGGCTGGGTAGTGCTGAACATGGTTTGCCAACAACATCCGCTGCCACTCATCCTTTGCCAATTTGGGTCGATAACGAGCCGCTGCCCATACGAGGGTCATATTGATGGAGTACCAGATACCACCCTGAGTGCCCTCTCCCGGCCGATCCATGTGCGGGTTGTTCGCGGGATCGATAGGCCACAGTACGCGTGCACCGAGGGGGCTGTTCTTGCGATGGTGTTGATCGATGAAATCCAACACCTGCTCGGCTTGGTCCTGGGATGCTGCACCGCATAAGATGGCCCACGGCTGCACTTCCAACCAACAGTCGTTACGACCAATGGGAGCACCCTCAGGTGTGTAGGCGCGATCGAACCAGCGCCCGTTCCACGCCGCCGCTACCCGAACACGGTAGTTATCCGACAGGTCCCGCGCCCGCTGGGCAGCCGAACGCTCCCCCAGGCGCTCAAGCATGGGTGCAAACACACCCAAGACCCAACTGGTCATGGCGGAATTGAGAACAGAACTGCCGCCCCGACTCATTGCGTCACGATCAACCCCACTTTGCTCCAACACCATGTCATTCCAATCTGCATTTCCCATGCGTACATGACCCAAGGCACCCTGACCAATACCGTCTTGAAAATAGCGGAATTGAACCAGCAAATGATCCAGCAGACTGACCGGCTCGGCAGTGTAGATCGGGTGATAGGCCAGCGAGACGGCGAAAGCGCGTTCGTCGCCGGTGGCCGCAAGGTATTCCGCAGCCAGCCAAAAGGCCCAGAGATTTTGATCCGACGGCTGCAGCAGGCGGGTCATTGGCGTTTTATCGCCATTCAATGCGTAGGGCAAATTGCCGTCTGGCGATGCCCAGGCACAGGTATTGCGAAGCACAGATAGGGCCAGGTCAGGATCGGTGTGTACCAAGGGCAAGGCGTGCTGCAGTTGGTCTCGCGCGGCGGCATTTGCGCCCAAAATAAAGCCGTAAACCGAGCCCTGATTTAAGGTATGACCGCCAAGGACATGATCCTGATTTGCCGCGCCGACCAAAACGCCTTGGTGCCACAGCAATTCACGGCGTTGCTCAGCCAAATCCGCCTTAGCCCACTGGGACCAACCGTCCACCAACAGTGAACGATGCCGCTGCTGGCTGAGCAACCATTCTTTCTGAGGATTGCTCACCCACCCATCCTTCGCCGCGGGCAGACAACCGAAGCGAAACCAGAGATCCTGCTGCTCACCCGGCTGCAGTTCAAGTTGGCTGTTGGCCATCAGTGTCGGCCATGATGCGTCGGTTTCGAAAGTGCACTGAGCATTCGTCTGCCCAAGCATCTCGATCGAAAGGGTGCGCGGTTCACCGATCAGCCCAGATCCCTCGGAAAAAACTTCCATTGCTGACAGACGTCTCTGCTGCGGATCGTGTTCGATAGCGTAGGACACCAAGCCGGCTGCAGTGTCACGACTTTGGGCGCTCTGCCATGTCTGCAGGAAGCGCGGCTCCAAGGGCCAACGCTCGGACACGCGCAACGACTGTGACTGTGCACCCGCCGCCGCGGTAACCCGCAGCCGAATCGCCACCCACGGGTGAAGACCTTCGGGCACGAATACCGCGCGCTCTACGTTGATTCCATGAGCTTGATGGCGACGGTTTACCTGCTGCATACCAAAGGTTTGAGTACGAAATTCGAGGGCACCCCATTGCCGCCAAGCATTCGCCCCTTCCCGGCTATGGATCGCCAAATGCGGGTCTTCGTCGACGGGCCTCGCATACCTTAGCCAGCGCATGCCTTGGCTTTCATCAAACAGACCCAGCCCGCCATCGGTTGCGGCGAACACCTGAATCCTACGGTTGCCGAAAACATGCCAATTGCGCTGTCTGGCTAAGCCACCGGTCGGAGCATAAACGAATTCCGGTAGAGGCAAGGCCCGCTCATCAATCAGCGTTGTCGCGTCGAAATCGCGCCACGCGCCATAGGTTTCTGAGCCGACTTTCTCAGGAGGCCCCGCTAACGACACTGCGGCGGCACCCATGGCCGATGAGGCAACACTCAAGGAAGTGGTGGCTTGAATAAACGTTCGTCGTCGCACAAATACTCCAAGAAACTAACTGAAAGTTGATGTGGTATGTCGGCCGATCTGGTCGTACTCTAACTCTATCCTTGGGAGGGGATATAAGAAAAACACAAAGCCAGAGGGGAAAATGATGAACCTGATCACCATGGGGCGACGCGGGGCTCTAATACTCGCCACTGCACTTCTCGGTGCAGCGTGCTCACCTGCGAGCGACACGAACGAAAGTTCAACCACCCAAACAAACCAAGCCCTGCCTGCCGGCAACATCGATGACGCGCGCATCAACAATGCGGCCAGCGAACCCGGCAATTGGTTGGCGCACGGTTTGGACTACCGAGAACAGCGGTTCTCGCCACTAACCCAGATCAACCGCGATACGGTAGCCAAACTCGGGCTAGCGTACGAATTGGATGTGGGCAGTAACGATGCACTGGAGGCAACACCCATCGTGGTGGACAACACGCTGTTCTTCACCTCCACCTATTCCATCGTACACGCAGTGGATGCCGTCAGCGGTGAGGAGCTTTGGCGCTACGATCCACAAGTGCCCAAAGAATTTCTGCGTAAAGCCTGCTGCGGCCCAATTAACCGAGGTGTTTCGGTTTATCAGGGCAACGTTTACGTAGCGACCTTGGATGGACGCTTGGTTGCGGTGAAAGCCAGCAACGGTGAGAAGGTCTGGGAAGTCGACACGGTCATCGACCGGGACCGCTTCTACTCCATCACCGGCGCACCCAAGACTGCCAAGGGCAAGGTCTTCATCGGTAACGGTGGCGCTGAGTTCGGCGTTCGCGGCTACGTAACCGCCTATGACGCGGCCACTGGCGAACAAATCTGGCGCTTCTACACGGTACCAGGCGATCCATCCCTGCCCTTTGAGCATCCGGAAATGGAGTTGGCTGCGACCACTTGGAAAGGCGGTGCTTGGTGGGAAGTTGGCGGTGGCGGCACGGTTTGGAACTCCATCGTTTATGATCCTGAATTCGATCAGGTGTACCTTGGCGTTGGTAACGGCGCACCGTGGACTCGAGTGATTCGCTCACCCGGCGGCGGCGATAATCTGTTCCTTTCCAGTATCGTCGCAGTCGATGCCGATACCGGCAGCATGAACTGGTACTACCAAACCACCCCCGGCGACAACTGGGACTATACCGCCGTGCAGGATATGACTCTGGCGGATATGACCGTCGATGGAGAAGAGCGAAAGGTACTGTTACAGGCTCCGAAAAACGGTTTCTTCTACGTACTGGATCGTGAAGACGGCGAACTGTTACGGGCGCATCCCTACGTCAAAACAACGTGGGCAACCCATGTCGATATGGAAACCGGCCGACCCGTCGAAAACCCGGAAACCGACTACACCGAAGAAGCCAAGTGGGTACTTCCCGGACCACTGGGTGGCCACGACTGGCAGGCCATGTCCTTCGACGAATCCAAGGGCATCATGTATCTGCCCGCTCAAGATTTTCCGTTCATTTATTCACTGAATAAGGAATTCAAGGAGACCGGGTACTTCAAGCGCAATCCAGGCACCACGAATTTGGGACTGGACATGGAAAACAGCTCAATCCTAGCTGCCGAGATGGAGGACTCTGCGCCTGTCGCCAAGGGTTATCTGAAGGCATTTGACCCCATCAGTGGCGAGGAACTTTGGTCCGTCGACCATGTGCACTATTGGAATAGCGGTGTGCTCGCTTCCGCTGGGGGGCTGGTTTTTCAGGGTGATGGCCTTGGCTATCTGAGCGCTTACGACGCCGACACCGGTGAGAAGCTCTGGACCTACAACACCTACATTTCCATGTTGGCACCACCCGTCAGCTACGCCATTGACGGCACACAGTACGTAGCGATCTTGGCCGGCACAGGCGGCGTTGAGAACTTTGTGGGCACTACCAACGAAACCGCAGCGCTGAAATACGGTAATTTTGGCAAGCTATTGGTATTCAAGCTGGGCGGTGATGCGGTGCTCAAAGAACCCCGCATACGCGATCGCACGATCCCAGAACAGCCCTTGCTGACCGCATCGGCAGACCAGTTACTGCGCGGCGAACAGCAGTACAACGTGGTGTGCGGCGGCTGTCACGGCGGCAATGTACGTGCAGCGGGCATCATTCCCGACCTGCGTATGATGGGTGATGGTAAGCATGCGATTTTCAAAGAAATCGTCATCGATGGCGTACTGTCCGCAGGTGGTATGGCTAGCTTCGCGGATGTTGTAACGCCAGAGGATGCAGAAAACATTCGTCAGTACATCATCTCTCGCGCCAACATCGATCGCGAGGCAGCGCAGCAAGTCAGTTCTTCAGCCGGGGGGTAAACTCGGTTGTCCAGCCAACGGGCAACCAAAACGGCGGACCTCGGTTCGCCGTTTTTCGTTACACAGCCCCTTCGACCAACCCACGTGATGGTCTGCGAATACGCAGCGCGAACAGAATCAAAATGGCGAGATTAATAAAGCCTACGATCATGGCACCGATAAACGCCGCGTCGTAATTACCCGTCAGATCGAAAAGATACCCCCCCATAAATCCACCGGCTCCCATGCCGAACCAGCCGAAAAACGAGGTAATGCTCATTGCACGAGCAGCGACTTTGGCCGAAACCATCATTCGGGTGCACACTAAGATTGCCGACATGACGCCGGAATAGGTGAAGCCAAAAACGACGGCAACAAAGTATATCGCCGCTGTCGAATCCAAAAAGGGAAACCAAAATACAGACAACGTTTGGCCCGCTGACATGACCATGTAACTGGGCAACGCACCGATTAGGTCCCCCAACCGACCACCCAGAATCCGCCCCAGCGCACCGCTAAACATCAGCACCATCAGTACGGTAGTCGCCTGATCCAAGGAAAATCCCGAATCCGTCAGCAGTGGCACAAGATGCACGATGGGCACCGACATACAGGTGCAGCAAAATATAATCGCGACGCTGATCCACACAATGACTTCGCGTTCCGACAACGGAAACGTCCGTACTTCGTCTACCATCTGCAGCCGCGCCTGCTCACGACTCGGAGATTCACGAATCAACAACGCAACCGGCAATGCTAGGGCTAAATAGCATGCCGCACTGAACATGTAGGTGGTCTGCCAGCCATATTGTTCCAGACTCAAGGCACACAGATACGGAACCACGGCCTGACCAACCGCACCACCCGACGCCGTAATACCCAAGGCAAGGCCCGGTTTATGGGTAAACCAAAAACCGACGTTAGCGAACAGAGGGGAGGTCACCATGGCATTGCCAAAAGCGCCGAACAAAAAATACAGACCGTAAAACTGCAAAATCGACGCTTGTTGGCTTAGCGCGAACAGACTGCCTGACATGGCGAAAGCCGCAATCAGACCGAACCAGCGAGTACCAAACCTGTCCGCTATGTATCCCCACAAAACACCGAAAACCGCAGAAGAGAAGGAGATAACCGTATAACCAAAGGATGTTTGGCCGCGACTCCAACCAAACTCCGTTACCAAGGGTTTCAAAAATACGGATATGGAACCCAGAGCGCCAAAGGCCAGTGCGCTGAGTAGGAAAACGACAAAAACCATCACCCAGCCGTAGGCCGGGTCCCGTGGTTGTTCAATGGGGTTCGTGTCAGACATGAGTCATCTTAGCACCCGCGTCCATGCGGCCGGAGCATTGAAGAATCTGCCATGAACTGCTACCAGTCTAGGTCGTCTGGCACCTCGAACTTAGCGTAGAACTCGTCATCGGAGCCCGGCTCCGGCGACTTGGCCTCCGCAGCATGCGCGACGATGATGCGCTTGGGATCACGTTGTTCAATCTGCTTGGCCACTTTCTCATCCACAAAGTGATACAGGCCGTTGTTGTTCACCACCACCAAACGACCATTGCTCAGCGCATCTAGCTGAACCTTGGTGACAAAGATTTTCTTGATCTTTTTGCCGTGTACAAAGTTGTACGGCACCGCATCATCATCAGCCACCTTGGTGCGCTGATCGTTCTGTAGGATCAGCTGCTTTACTTGAGCCTGCAGCGCCTTGGCCCGACTTTTTTCGTTGCGCTGCTGGGCAAGCGCTTTATCACGGGCGGCTTTTTCGGCCCGCTGCTTGGCAGCCTTCGCTTTAACTTTGTCGGTTTCGGACGGTAAAGCCGGGTTCTTACCCTTACCCGCCTTCTTGCTCTGAGCCTTGCCTTGATGTCGCTCCGCCGTAGCCTCTGCACGCTTTGAACGCTCAGCTTTTTTCGCCTGCGCGGTCGTGGCGAGGCCCGCTTTCACCAATTGATCTCTTAAACTTTCGGACACCTTTGTCGCTTCTCCTGAATCGCTGTGATCAGTTTACCTAAACTCAGACCGAACTATCGCCCCTGATAGACCGGCGGACGCTTTTCAATGAAGGCACGCATCCCCTCCTTGGCGTCCTCGGTGCGAGAGCACAAGATCTGGTTCCGGTTTTCCACAGCAACCGCCGCCTCGAGACCCGGTGCATCTATCGCTACGTTCAGGCCCTCCTTGGTCAGGCGCAAGCCCATGGGAGAAGCTAGCAACATCTCATCCGCATAACGCCGGGCCGTCGCTAGCAGTTCGGATTCTGGCACCACCTCCGAGACGAGGTTCGTACTCAGACACCGCTCGGCGTGAATAAATTTTCCGGTGAGCATAAGTTCCGAAGCGATGGACGTACCGACCAAGCGAGGCAAAAAGTAACTGGTACCCATATCGCACGCAGACAATCCCAGCTTGATGAAAGCAGCGTTCATTTTCGCGGTCTCTGCTGCGATACGTACATCACTGGCCAAGGCAAAGGCGAAACCTCCGCCACAGGCGGGGCCTTGAATCATGCTGATGATCGGCTGCGGGCAACGACGCATCTTGATATAGACCTCGGCCAAATAGCCTTGAAACCCCATGCCGGCACCAAAGGGTCTGGGCACCGATGAATCCGTAGCAGCCTTAATATCCAAACCCGCACAAAATGCCTTTCCACGGCCACCCATCAGAACCACTCGCGTCTGATCGTTTTCCAGCAACTGATCAAAGTAGTGTCGCAATTCAGTGACCATTGGGGTGGTGATCGCGTTCAGTGCATCCGGCCTGTCAAGCCACAAGGTATCCACCGCACCATTGCGCTCGACACTTATGGTTTCGTATTGATCTATTTGCATACCATTCTCTCCAGTCGAAACCTAAAACTCTTCAGCAGAAGGCCAAAGCTTAGGCAGGGGCGCAGGCGAATACCAGTGTCGAAGACGCCTGCGAACTGGTACCCAAGCAAGGGCATCTTTTGGTAGCGTTAGTCTGCGAAGGAAACGCATAACGGGGGATGGTTATGGCTGAGGCATCATCAGAGATAAAACTTAACGGACTGCATCATCTGGCGCTGGTATGTCGGGACATGGAGCGCACGGTGGACTTTTACACTCGAGTGCTTGGGCTTAAGTTGAAAAAAGGCTTCGATCTACCTGGATACGGGCAACACTTCTTTTTTGACATGGGCAACGGCAGCGAGTTGGCGTTTTTCTGGTTCAACGATGCAGAACCCGCACAACCCGGTGTTGCGGCGGTCAAAAACATCGTCGGCAGCCGTCAGGGCAACATCAGTTCCGCCCACGGCTCCATGAACCATGTGGCCTTTAGCGTGTCCGCCGATGACATCGTTGCCTATCGTGAGAAGCTGATCTCCAAGGGTGTGGACTGCACACCGGTTGTTCCCCATGACGATGTGGTCACCGGCGCCGAAGCAGCCGATCACCCAGAAGCCCAGCAAAAGCCTTGGCTACAGTCTTTCTATTTTCTGGACCCAGACGGCATCATGCTGGAATTCTGCGCGGATCTGCAGCCCGGCTTGGCTCATGCCGATCTGCCGGTAAATGCTGAGGGACTCAAGGCAGACGGCAGCAAAATCAGCGGTCTTTGAGCGCGAGCACTGCCGATCGAGATATCCGCCGTGATTAAGACGCTGGAGGATGGGGATGTATCGTCCAACGAAGCGTATCCGGGGCTTCGCCGTCCACCGCACCACTCAGATCCATGAAGGTTCGATGCGAGTGAATGGCGCCTCGCCACAGCTCGATCCAAGACGCCAAGAGATTCTCGCGCGTCGTACCCTCTAGACCTCTTAGCACCCGCATGCCTCGTTGCAGGACAATAACAGAGCCGTCGGTTTGCGCTGCCACTGAACACTCGTCCCCCATACCACGCATCATAGACTGCAAAAAATTTGCGGCATCCTGCACGCCGCCGTCCACGGCACCCACCTGGCAGGCCATAGCCGGATAATGCTGCAAGCCAATAAGACGAGCCGAACGTTGCGCCAAGGCTCGAGCACGCTCTGCACCAACAACCTGAGCTAGCGCTGCTATGCCGTTACGAATGTACTCCAGCGCATAGTTACGATTGGCCTTTGCCAATCGCTCTTCGTTCCATTGATTGTCCGGCGGCGATGGTTGGGCTTGGGCTTCAAAGCCCGGCACAGTTTCGTTAGGTGCAAACCGCAGACGCTCTTTCGGCGCGAGGTCATGGGTATGTTCTTTAAAATAGCCACACAGACCAAATTGACCAGTGACATCTTCGGACACGCAGACAAAGCCTAGTCGTGGATTGTTCAAGCTAACGCCATTTTGGGCATACCAACCGTCCAAGAAGCCCCTGCTGGCTTCCACAGGAATACCGCAGATCGCTGGCCCCGCGTACATCCAGCGCGGGTAACGAAAACGCACCCACGCCTTGCTATCGGATTCGGCCATGTATTCCACGGCCACCCCACCAACGCCGTTGGACAGCACGTGGTATTTGGCACAGGCGACGGCATGAGGTAGTCCGTCGAGTCCTAGCTTGGCAAAACTCGAGAGAAATTTTTCTTCGTGTTGACGACGAAACAAGCGAAACATCCAGTCGTAGACAACCTGCCGACTCTCTTCTACCGCCACCATCAACTGCAGGCCCAGGAAGTACTGGTGATGCAACTCAGCCTGCGCCCCAATGGCATCGATCTCACGATTCATGATTCATCCTGTGTCATTACGTGCGAGATGCCAGCCAAGCGACAACCAGATCGGCCACTTCCTCTCTCGCATTGCCCGGCTGCTGCAGATAGTGATCGCCAGCAACCATCTCCAACCGCTTGTCCTGAGCACCCAGACCCTCGTATATGGCCCTCGCATCGGAAGGAAAAACCCCGGTATCCGCATCACTTTGGATAACCAGCGATGGCACACGAATCCGAGCCAAATGTTCCTCACCGCTGCAATGAGAATCTGTCAGGCTCCACATCGAAAGCCATGTGCGCAGCGTATTGGTCAGGCCAATACCGCGTGGACTGTAGTTCGCCGTTTTCGGATCGCCGGCATAACAGACACCTACCTGACGATTGGAAGGGTCAAGATTTCCGTCCATCAGTCGCAGATCTGCCCAGGTTCGATACAGATTAAAGGCTCGGTCGAACATACCATGACGACGAATACGGGCCAGTTCGTCGTGACACCACCGAGTGATCCGATGATTGCGCTGCTCCTGAGCCAGGCGGTAGCGGGCCACGAAGTCGGCGGAATAAGGCGGTCCGTGTATCGGATCGTACATATTCAACTCGGCAACAACGCTGCTGGGATCGTTTTCATCTGCCACCGACGGGTCGAACCATGCGGTCAATACCTCCGGCCGACCACCATGAGCGCAGAGCGAGACGTAGATATCTGCGGAAGGCAGTTGGTGCAGCGCCTGAGGAATTTTCATACCCGGCGTTGGCTGCATCGTGACCCCTGCCGATTGGGATTGATAGGCCGCCATCAACGAACCGCCACCGGAATTACCCAATAGCACGACGACCTCTACCCCGGCTTCAGATTTCAGCCATTGAACTCCGGCACCGATATCAATCAGCGCATGTTCGAGCAAGAAAAACGGTTCGTTACCGCGAAATCGGGTATTCCAACCCAGAAATCCAACACCTCTAGCAGCCATCAAGTCGCCCAGATAGTGTTCGCTAAAGTCGACGTTGTAGTGGGTGGCGATAAACGCCACCTTGGGCGTTTGACCCTTAGGCTTGTGGTACAGACCCTGGCAGGTGTTAAAGCCCGCTCCGTTACGCTGTCCAGTTGCTGAAACCAGTGATACGAATTCGCGTTCAATCGATGTCATTTACTGCTCCCCCGATGGGCTAGGCAATGTTTAATCCGGTTGCAGGGTAATCACCACCAACTTGCCATTGAGCCATAAAGGCAGCCAACTCGGCACCTTCGGGCGCAGTCGGGCGAACACATCGACAACATACTCAGGATCATCGAGCACGACCTGGGCGTGCCCGCTCAACCGTTGGCCCTGAATCAGCATCTCAACGGGTTCGCCTGAGCCCTGAAAAGCGCGCCACCAGCGTCCATCAATGCCCATAAAAACCAATTCGTCTTCGCGCAGATAGTTCACTGGGTAGACGCGATCATCGGCTAAGGTAATGATCATGGCGCGGGCGGCCAGCGCGCCTTGGGGATTGCTGCGAATCTCCTCCATGACTCGGGCGTTAACCTCCTGGCCACGGACTGGCAGCCAAGCCAGCAAACCAATCAGAACCACAAGACCGAGGGTAAGCCATGCACGGGGTTTGCGCAGCCACGTAAAGAGCACGTTCAGCCACCCTCGATACGGGGAATCAAAAACACTTCCGCGCCAGAAGGAATGGGCTGGGTCCAGTCATCACGAAATATCTGACCGTCGATAGAAACGGCGACGCCGCGATCAAGCAGCTGCTGGAAACTGGGATATCGATCCGTCAGCGAAGCCATCATCTCAGCGATGGTCTCGGCCTGCACCTCGACGGTGCTGCCGGGACCATCCGTTAGCTGAAACGTACTGCTCAGGCTAACCTGCATTGTCCCGTTCATCGATGGCCGCCAACACACGTGGAGGCGACATCGGTGCATGAGTCATGCGGACACCCGCAGCATTGGCAATGGCGTTACCGACCGCAGCCAATGGCGGAACAATCGACGTCTCACCCACGCCGCGCACACCGTACGGGTGCAAGGGGTTGGGTACTTCCAAGATCTTGGTATCGATGAAGGGAAGGTCCGAGCAAACCGGTATGCGATAGTCCAGAAAGCCTGGATTCTGCAACCGTCCGTCGTCGCCGTAAATGTATTCCTCATTCAACGCCCAACCGATGCCCTGCGTGGCGCCGCCTTGGAATTGACCTTCAACATAGTCCGGGTTGATCGCCTTACCCGCGTCTTGGACAACGGTGTAACGAACGATGGTTGACCGACCGGTTTCTGGATCTACTTCTACATCACAGATGTGGCTGGCAAAGCCCATGCCCGCGCCGTCAGCAACGACTTCGTTATGACCCGCTATCGGTCCGCCAGTACGACCGGACTTGGCCGCAATCTCTTTTAACGACAGCGGCGGCAAATTTCCGTGGCCTTCGCCAGTGGCAACAGCCTGACCGTTTTCCCAGACCACATCGTCTACCGGAACACCCCACATTTTCGCCGCACGCTCTTTGAGAACACCGATGGCATCCCGTGCCGCGAAGACCGTGGCCATACCCGAGGAGAAGGTTCCACGACTGCCTTCAGTCATGTCGTTGTGTCCCAAAGATGTGGTGTCGGCAATGTTTGCTCTCACCTGCTCATAAGGAATACCCAGTTCCTCTGCGGCAATCATCGCCATGGAGGATCGTGACCCGCCCACGTCTACGGTGCCGAGGGTAAGGTTCACCGTACCGTCCACACCGATGTTCAAGTCGGTGCAGGTTTGGCCGCCAATATTGAACCAGAAGCCACAGGCAACGCCTCGTCCCTGATTTTTCTTCAGCTTGGCCCGCATATGCGGATGGTCTTTCACGGCTTTCAGCGTATGCTCGATGCCAATTGGCCCATACGTCGGACCGTAGGGGGCTACCGTGCCTTCTCGCGCGACATTTTTCAGTCGCACGTCGATAGGCTTCATGCCGATTTCCTTGGCCAGAACGTCGATAGTGCTCTCCACCGCAAACGCGGCCATGGGGGCAGAAGGGGCTCGATAGGCAGCCACCTTGGGCCGGTTCACCACCACATCCCAACCAATGGATTTATTGTTTTTGATGTCGTAACAGGCAAACGCCGTCATACATGCCAGCATGGCCCAGTTGCCTGGGAAGGCACCGCCCTGGTAACGAAGCTCTGCAACAGCCGCAGTGATCGTGCCATCTTTTTTCGCACCCATCTTGACGTCGATGGACGTAGACGAGGTCGGGCCCGTGCCGCGAAAGACTTCATCGCGACCCATCACCAACTTCACCGGTCGGTTTGCCTTGCGGGACAGCGCCAGTGCCACCGGCTCGCCCCACACATGGGTTTTGCCACCGAAACCACCACCGATCTCAGAAGACGTCACCTTCAGTTTGGCAATGTCCAAACCCAACAACGACGCGCATACATTGCGGAAAACAAAGTGCCCCTGAGTGGTTACCCACAGCTCGGCACTGCCATCGGGATTCACCGATGCCAAACAGGCATGAGGCTCGATATAGCCCTGATGGGTTTGCTCGGTTTTGTAGGTTTTCTCAATAATCACGTCAGCTTCAGCAAAGCCAGCATCCACATCGCCGTAACCCATTTGGGTTCGGGCGGAAATATTGGACGGCTTGGTCGGCGCGGGTTCAACACCTCGAGTAATGATCCGATCATGAATCACCGGTGCCGATTCCAGCATGGCCTCATCCACGTCTGTGACATGGGGCAGCTTCTTATACTTCACGTCGATCAGCTTCAATGCTTGAGCAGCCGTTTGCTCATCCACAGCAGCCACCGCCGCAACGGCGTGACCGTCATACAGAGCGCGGCCTCGCGCCATGCAGTTTTCCAAGATATCCGCCAGGCCTTGATCGCCTCCGGTCAAATCCGGCATATCCTCAAAGGTAACCACAGATTTAACGCCCGGCAGCTTCTCTGCCTTGGCTGTGTTGATTTTCAATATCTGGGCATGTGCATGAGGCGAGCGCAGGACGCGGCCTACCAATTGCCCCGGTGCACTGGCATCCGCTCCGTAGCGCGCCTTGCCTGTGACCTTGTCGATACCGTCGGGGCGATTAAATCGCTCCCCTACCACTTCGTATTTTTTGTCTACGTACTTTTGATCGTGACCCATTGTTCTTTCCCTCTATATCCGATGATGTTGCCTAGCGGCGCTTCTTGCTGCGCTTGTCCTTGCCGCGCATTTCCTTGGCGGCAGCCTGAACGGCATGGACGATCTTGTCGTAGCCAGTACAGCGACAGAGATTACCTGCCAGGGCATAGCGGATCTCGGTTTCATCCGGGTTGGGGTTGCGGTCCAGCAGCGACTTAGCCGCCACCAAAAAACCGGGTGTGCAAATACCGCATTGCAGGGCGGCATGATCGATGAACTTCTGTTGCAGAACGTGCAACTCGCCGCCTTCGGACAAACCTTCTACCGTTGTGACTTCTCTGCCCTCGGCCTCGACGCCAAGTACTAAGCAAGAGCAAACCAAGCTGCCGTCCAAGGTGACACTGCAAGCACCGCAGTCGCCGGTACCACATCCCTCTTTGACACCGGTCAGGCCGACGCGATTACGCAGGGCGGTCATCAAACTTTCATCGGTGGGGCAAGCAAACTGCACCGGATCACCGTTCACTGTTGTCGAAACTAATGTTGCGTTGCTCATAGGGCGCCTCCCGCGCGTTGAAATGCGATTTTCGCGGCGCGCTTTGCCAACACACCAGCAACACGGGTTCGGTATTCAACCGTTCCACGCTTGTCATCTATTGGGTTACAGGCCGCGCTACAGGCCGCAGCGAGCTTGTCTAAAGCCGCATCGTCCAGCTTGCTTCCCACCAAGGCCTTCGCCGCGGCGGGAACCACTACTGCGGTTGGCGCTACAGCACCGAGTACGACCTTGGCTTTTTTCACCACGCCACGCTCCAGCTTAAGGCTGATCGCTACGCCAACGACGGCGATATCCATTTCGGTACGCGGAATGAATCGCAGGTAAGCGTCGCCGGTTCGTGACTCCGGCTTGGGCAAGGTGATGGCTTCGATCACCTCTCCCTTGGCTAAGCAGGTCTGCCCCGGTCCTAGAACGACCTTTTCAACGGCAACGGTGCGTTTTTTCTGGGGACCGACGATCACAGCCTTGGCACCCGCTGCAATCATGGCTGGCACGCTATCCGCGGCAGGTGATGCGTTACACAGATTACCCGCAAGCGTCGCGCGGCCTTGAATCTGATCAGAGCCAATCAAATTGGCAGCTTCAACAACGCCGGGCCATGCGGCCTTCAGTGCCTTGTGCTGACCAATCACTGAACCGGATACGGCTGCTCCGATGGTAAAGCCCTTGGCAGACGCTTGAATTTCGTCAATCTTTGGAATGCGTTTGATGTCGACGACCAGATCCGGTTCGACCATGCCCATCTTCAGTTTGACCAGTAGGTCTGTGCCGCCCGCAAGCAAAAAGGCTGCGCCTTTTTCTTTGCTCATCAAGCCAGCTGCTTCCTTCGCGGACGCAGGTGTTGCGTATCTCATGATTACCCTCTCTTAAATTATCCCCACAGCAAAATAGTCTCAGAAAATTCGCCTGGGCGCACTCTTCTCTGGAGACTTGTAAGATGTTTTCGTTGGCGAGCGGTTTCAACAGCACAAAGGCGCAAAACAATGAAGAAACGATCATGGGCTGGTCTCCTATTCGTGGGTTTGGTCACGCTAACCGGCATGCTCTTTTTCGAGGGAGATTTACCCGCAGCAGCTGTTGATGCCAAATACAGCAGCGACAGTTCGCAATTTTTAACGCTGGCCAACGGCACCCGCGTGCACTACCGAGACGAAGGCAATCCAAACGGTATGCCTGTGGTACTGATTCACGGCGCCATGGCCTCGCTGCATACCTGGGAGGGCTGGGTTGCAGCATTGGGCGAGCACTATCGATTGGTTACGCTGGATCTGCCGGCCCATGGACTGACGGGAGCTGCACCCGTTGGCGCTGAAAAACCCTACGGCAGCGAGGGATTCACCAAGGCCATTCACGCCGTCACCGAGGCCCTTGGCCTCACATCCTTCGTCTTAGGAGGAAACTCGATGGGCGGCGGAGCAACCTGGCGCTATACCCTGGCCTATCCTGAGCGGGTATCGGCCATGATTTTAGTCAACGCCGTGCCACCCAATCGCGATTGGGGACAAACACCCAGCACCGATGACCCTAAAACCTCTGAGCAAAAAGCGCCCCCAGTCGGTTTTAGCCTGCTGCGGCAATCTTGGTTTCGGACCATCGCTCGATACTTCGACCCGGGGTTGTTGATTGAGCAAGGACTGCGTTCTGCTTACAACGATTCTCCCGTTGTGAACGAGGCCTTGGTTGATCGTTACTACGAGCTGATGATGCGAGAAGGCACCCGGGGAGCCATTTTAGCCCGCACCGGGGGCTGGAATTCCGCACCGGTTGATTTATCGAGACTGACCCAACCCACATTGATCATGTGGGGAGCAATGGACAGTGTCATCCCGGTATCCGTGGCCTATCAGTTTAAAGCTCACATGCCGAACAACTGCACTATCGTTTACCCGGACCTAGGCCATATCCCGATGGAAGAATCCCCGGCCCGAACGGCAGCCGATGTTTCGGGATTCTTGACCCATCACTTCGAGCCACAGAGTCAGTCTAGGCGGCCGATCCAGACCTGCTTGGAATAAGCGCAGCATTCGCCTTTTTGGTTAAACAGCGCGGTACCGGCAAAGTGTTTTTTGCCCTCCATCTCAATGCACCAGCCGGTGATCACAATTTGGTCGCCTGCACTTACGGATTTTAGCACCTTGGCCGTCATGCGCCCGAGCAGGCCGGTACGAATACCCTCGGCCAGATAAGCGTACTGGCCTGGGCAATCCAAAGCTGCCCAGATTATTTCAGCGGGCAGGAAACCCTTGTCGTCTTGGAAAGCGGTGTCAGGCTGCCAAGCCGCTGCAACGCCTGAAAACCCCGGTACTGGCGCGGCGAAAACGCGTAGCCCTTGATCCGCGGCCACATCGGCGCCGCAGCAAAAACAAATGGGATGAAAGCCACCCCCGCCGGACACGATGTTTTCAATCTCGGGGTCCAGCGCCGGACTGTTTTGCTGGACAGCTAGCGCCTGGGCGAAGCTGGGTGGCCGAGGCACATCCAACGCCAGTTTTTTCGGCAATGCTTGCCCAATAAGCGTCTCTCCGACATGGGCAGATGCCTGAGTGTCATCAACCTGCATCAGCATGGGCGAGTCCAAGGGCGTTGGCGCACGCAGCGTAACCTCGACACCTTCCGCCGCCGCAGAGGGGCTCAAATAGCCGGCCAACAGGCCGCTCACATACCCACCATTGCCCGAATCCGGTGGGCCTCGGAACTGTTCGGCGACTACGACATGCTGATTCATCAAGACCTCTGAGGCAAAACGGCCAGTATACGCTGCAATGACCCAACTTGACCTCTCGTTAACACCGGTCTACAACATTCAGTAGTTCAAATAGGGAGAGAGCATATGGCAGCGGTAGACGGTTACACATCCATTCAGGTGGACAGCCTGACCCCCCACATCGGCGCACAGGTCAGTGGGGTGGCCTTGGGCGACACCCTTTCCAACGAACAATTCAGCGAGATCTATCAAGCGTGGTTAGATTGGAAGGTACTGGTGTTTCGCGATCAACAGCTCGATGGCGAACAGCACAAGGCATTCGCTCGTCGTTTTGGCACGCTGCACGTACACCCCATGCAGCACAGCTATGGCGGAGATCCTGAGATTCTGCGCATCAAAACCACTAAAGACTCAAAATATACCGCAGGTAACGGATGGCATACCGACGTGACCTGCGATGAAATCCCGCCCATGGCGTCTGCACTGTACATTACAGAAACTCCGGAACACGGTGGCGGCGACACGATGTTTGCGGACATGTATCTGGCCTACGACCTACTCAGTGACACCATGAAGTCACTGCTGGCGAATCTCACCGCCGTTCACGATGGCGCCCTGCCCTATTTGGGGAACTACAAAGTGGCGCCCCCAGAAGGCGACGCCTATCCAAAAAATGAACACCCGGTCGTGATCTCGCATCCTGAGACCGGGAAAAAGGTCTTGTTTGTGAACACCGGATTCACATCCCATATAAAGGGCATGCATCCGTTTGAGAGCAAGGCGTTGTTGAATATGCTGTTTGATCACATCGATAAAACCCACCGACTTACCTGTCGGGTCGCGTGGGAGCCCAACACCCTCACGCTTTGGGACAACCGATGCACCCAGCACCACGCGATTTGGGACTATTACCCAGAAAGCCGCTACGGCGAGCGGGTATCGATTTTAGGTAACAGTCGACCCACGGCCTAGAACACGACGCTATTTGGCCGTCGCATCCTCGGGGGCCACCAATCGCATCCGTTCATTCTCACGATCTTGTCCCAAATTGGCCAAGATCGGCAGCATCAGATTGGGTATAAGTGACAAGTAGTCTGTCTTGGCACCCCGACTGTCTAGGCGCGCTGACCAGACGGCTCCTTCCCTAGGGTCTGCCATAGCGGTTTCGCTTTCTGTGCCTTCGGTCGCCCTGTCTTGAGACGTAATATCCTCGCGAACCACCAGCTGGAAGGTTCGCTGATAGGTAATAAGCGTCGCACCTTGGCCTATGGTGCAGCTGCGCCAGTAGCCATACCCCGAGCAAAATGTTGGCATATGGGAGTGGTCGACCCGCTGGTCTGTCGATTCGAACCACCACTCGACGACATAGGCCTGATCGCCGCAAGAGGCATCAAATCCGGCCTCGCCAAACATGCGCTGTATGGTTTTGCTGCCGTTTATGCGCTTGGGATCTAGGCTCGGCTCATGCACACAAAAGCCACGGCTGGGATCTATTTCGCTGAGGGCACTGCTGTTCAAATACGCACTGGGCGCGAAGGACGCACAACCGGACAACAATGCCGCAAACACAGGTAGCCCAATGCGCAGAGCGGTAAACTTAGTCAACATGAGCGAACTCCTTCCATCGATGTCACTGGATATTATCATCCATGCCCCACAATGCATGCGCTAAACCCCTCACAGCTTGACCTTTGTCTGGAAGCAAGTGTTAGATGGCGCCATGGAACCCTCAGATACTGTTGAAGGAAACACCCCAGTGAATTTTCACTGGCGCTGCAAACATACTTGGCGACGGGCCTCATCGAATACTCTGTGGTGTCTGCTCGGCTGCGCCATCGGCGATCTCGGCACCATTGCCTATTTCCAGTACACGGGAACCCCATGGCCGGTCTGGGCCATCATGGCGTTGGCGATCTGCAATGGCTTGATAACATCAATCCTGCTCGAAACCCTTATTTTGCTGCGTCAAATGCCGCTGCGCTTGGCATTCAAAACCGCAATCGGCATGTCACTTATCTCCATGATTGGCATGGAGGTGGCGATGAACCTTGTCGATGTCGCGGTCACCGGTGGCGCCGTGCTGACACTGGAAGTCATACCGCTGATGCTTTTGGCCGGCTTCCTCGCACCTCTGCCCTACAACTACTGGCGTCTCAAGGCGCTGGGAAAGGACTGCCACTGAATCGCCCCGGCAGCGGCGACGTTAGGCTTCGCCGTCCACCGGAAGCGGGTTTGATAGTACATAGAGACGCCACTCCACCGACAACTGACCGGCGATTACTTCGGCCAACTGCAGTCTCGCTCCCTGCAAATCCCGGGCGGAATTCATCACATCAAGCCAACTTTTGCTGCGGGTGAGAAATTGACGCTGATAAGACTCGTACACCTGCTCCGACGTTCGCTCTGCCTCTTCCAAGGCGGGCAGGCGAAGGGCAAAGGACTGGAGCGTCGCCAGGTCCGAACGAATGCGCTCACGAATGGCTAACTGCTCGCTACGACGCGACGCCAAAGCCGAGCTCACTGCCTCCCGCGCCTGAGCGATACCTGAAAAGCTGGATAAGCCTGCACCAAACTGCGACCTAATACCGACCTGCACCCGACTATCCGGTCTAAAATCATCAAACTCCCGTTGAAACTGCAGATACAGTTCCGGTCGCGTTGCAGAGCGCTGTTGCTTCACTGCCGCTCGCGCCACCTTAACGTTTGCCTCCGCTCTTTGAATGCTCGGCGAATGGGTTAATGCGCCAATCAGCAGGGCTTGATCTTCTCGAACCAACTTCGGAGGCGCCTGACGGGGAGCAGTTGCCAGCGTCGCGCTGTCCAGCTCCTGATCCGTTAGTACAGCAAGGGTCGTTACCGCACTGATTTCGCCCGCAGCCGTTGCAGCGGAGAGCGCTTTCACCGACTGCAGCCGGCCTCTGGCCAACTCCAAATCGCTACCTGTGGAGACGCCGCCATCGAAACGCCGCTGCACCCTTTCCAACAGTTCCTGATGAAGAGACTCGCTGGCTTCTAGGGCTTGACGTTGCAGTGACGCCGAAAGCCATTGGCCATAGACTCCAACCACGCGAAAGGCCAGCTCACGGCGACTCTCGGCCAGAGAGGCCGTTAACACGCTGACATTTGCATGGGCTGAATCCAATCCAGCACTCAGTCGTCCCCCGCTCCACAAAGGCTGGTCTAAACTCAGCACAGTGGTGTAGCCATCACCATCAACAAAAGCCTTCTCGTAGGACACGCCCGGCGTTGGAAAATACTGCCATTTCGCGGTTTTCACGGCCTGTCCCCCGGCTCGCAAATTCGCCTTCCCTTCTTCGACGACTGGATGGGTAGTGATGGCTCTTTGTATCAAGCTACTGAGGGTGGGGACGTTTCCATGAGCCGCGGCATCCTCGTTTGATGGATTGACAGTCGCTGCAAACCCCGGCACTGCGGCCAGCAAATGCACAACCAACACGAATCGAAGTCTCAAATGGAATATCACGAAGCGGCCCCCTGTCGGCAATGCGGTAAGCCGTGCATTTAGACTTCACAGTCGTAAGGGATACATTTCGTGGCGATGAGCGGTAGCTATAATCCGACGAATGGTCGCCAGGGGTTTGTAACGGGGTAGATAGGAAGGCGCCCTGTCTGGCGTGACAGGGCGTGCGGTCTGCAACCGGGTTAGACCTTGCGCGTTACCCGAACAGGCAGGTGGGTGTAGCCGTTCACAAACGACGAAAATGTGCGCTCGGGTTCCGCTTGGACCTCGATTTTTTCAAACCGCTGCAGCAGTTCTTCCCACAGAATACGCAATTGCAATTCCGCCAAGCGGTTGCCCATACAGCGATGCACCCCAAAACCAAAGGACAGATGCTGACGCGCGTTTGGCCGCTCAATGTCTAACCTGTCAGGGTCCTCAAACACAGCGTTATCGCGGTTGCCTGAGGCATACCACATGAGGATTTGGTCACCCTGTTTGATCTGCTTGCCGCCCAGTTCGATATCGTGATTCGCCGTGCGCCGCATGTAGGCCAGCGGCGTTTGCCAGCGAATGACTTCCGCTACCATTTGCGGAATCAGCTCTGGGTTCGCTGCCAGCTTGGTGAACTGGTCTGGGAATTTATTGAGGCTGTAAACGCTGCCCGACATCGTGTTGCGCGTCGTGTCGTTACCGCCAACAATCAGCAACAGCAGGTTCCCAAGATACTCCATAGGCGAGAGGTCTTTCGTGTCCTCCCCATGCGCCATCATGGAGACCAAGTCGTGGCCAGGATTCTGCAAACGCTCTTCCTTCAGCCGCGTAAAGTACTGCAAACATTCCAGCAGTTCTTCGCGCCGCTGGTCCACGGTTTCGATGATGCCCCCTGGCTGAGGGATCGCAAAGGTGACGTCGGACCACCGAGTCAGTTTGCTACGATCTTCGAACGGGAAGTCGAATAGGGTCGCCAGCATCATCGTGGTTAGCTCAATCGAAACCGTTTCGACCCAATCGAAGGTTTCGCCTTCAGGAAGTCCATCGAGCACCGCGCACGTACGCTCTCTAATCAGCGCTTCCATGTTGTGGAGGTTCGTTGGGGCCACAGATCCGGCCACCGCTTTGCGTTGGGCGTCATGCACAGGGGGGTCCATCGCGATAAAAGTGGTCGTCTGTAGCATGCCTTCCGGTAGCTCCGCACCAACCGGGAAACCCAGCGTGATGCCATGGGCCGAACTGAAATTCTTCCAGTCCGTGTCTACCTTTTTGATGTCAGCATAGCGACTGAGAGACCAAAATCGTCCGGCCGTTTCTGTCTCGTTGAAGTGCACGGGGTCCTCTTCACGCAAGCGCGCAAAGTACTCATGCCATCGGTTCTCACTGAACAATCGGGGATGCACAGGCAAGATATCTTCCAGAGCAACATCCGCAGCTGCGGGCATCGGACCTTTGAAGCTGGCACCAGCGGCACTGGGCATACGAGCCTCAGGCGCGTCGGTGCTCGTGGTTTCTTCGGCACTGACCGGTTGTTCGCTCATGGTTTCCTCGTTTTGTTACTGAAATACATTGGGACGCAGAGCCTGCCCAGAACGACGTTTACTGTCAATCCGCGAGATCAGTGCGCTAACCCCGCTGTTGCTTTACCCTGCTCTCTTTTTCGGCTGAAGCCATTGAGGCGCCTTATGACCACGACTACACCGTTTTTATTGGCAACTGCCCGCCAACGTATTGGCGAGAAGATTGGTATTAGCCCCTGGGTCTTAATCGACCAGGTACAGGTCAATGTATTTGGCGAGGTCACTCGCTGGCGCACGCCCGGCCACTGCGACGTGGAGCATGGAAAAACCACACCGTATGGCGGTACCTTGATGCACGGATTCCATGCCATCAGTTTGATCACACATTTTTACAAAAGCAGCGAACTGTGGCCTGAAGACGGTCGCGACCCGCTGAATTACGGGTTGGACAAGGTGCGTATTTTACAGCCCATCGTTATTGGCGATGGGGTCAGGCTAAGGTCCCATATCAGCCTGCTGGACGCCCAGCCCAAGACAGCGGGGGACATGCTGCTGAAGACCCGGCACGAGATCGAAGTGCAGGGACTAGAGGGTTCTGCCGTCTACGCCGAATATCTCACCTACTGGCACGCAGCTTGAGTACCTCAAACGAATCCCCGGAGCCATTGCATCAGCCCAACCACGCAGCGTCGTCCGGTCGCCTGCAACGTCCTGCGGCAAATGACGGAACCCACATCAGCAGTTTTCGGCAAGTACTCCGCAGACACGGCCTCACCATGGGGCTCTGTGCCCTTGTCGGTCTTGTTCTGCCTAACGCATTGGATCGTATCCAGGCCACAACCTTAAGTAGCTTCGCCTCGCCGCTTTCCTATCTCGCAGCAACACTCGCGCTGGGCGTTTTCCTTGCCTTCTATCAAGCGCGCAGAGGCCATCCGCCAAACCTGCGAAACAGCCTGTGGATCGTCTATTTACTGTATATCAGCCTTGTCGAAGAACTGGCATTCCGGCTGCTGTTTCCGATGTGGCTGGGCGAGTCGATCCACCTCACCGGCGCTATCGTGGTGAGCAACCTGATTTTCGCTGGAATCCACTACATCACCCTGCGATGGCATTGGTGGAACTGCCTATTCGTCTTCGCAGGGGGCATGGGCTTTAGCCACATGCTCGCAAATTATGAAAATCTGACCTTAGTCATTTTGACGCATTGGTTTTTTACCTTTTTGAACACGCCGACCCCACCCCGCGGCAGCTAGGCAACCGGCAACGGAAACCCCTTATCTGCGTCTTGCGTCTGGTGTCGGTTTACGTATCAATGCAGGTTCACAACTTTAGGGAGAGAACTATGTCAGAACCGCAATTGGAACTGAGCAACGACGCGCTACTGAGCACCACGCGCGCTGTCCGCAAACGGTTGGACTTCGACCGCGACGTGCCCATGTCAGCGATCAGAGAATGCATGGAGTTGGCGGTACAGGCACCGTCGGGATCCAATGCCCAAGGCTGGCAATTCATGTTCGTCACGGACCCTGAAAAACGCGCCAAAATCGGTGAGTACTATCGCCAGGCGTTCAGCCTCTATCGCGACATGCCCTTTGCCATTCATAAATTGAACGCCGACGGTTCAGACCCAGCGCTGTCAGGCAGCCAGGAACGGAGTGCATCGTCGGCGGATTACTTAGCTGACAACATGGCCAAAGCGCCGGTACTGATGATTCCCTGCATCGAAGGGCGCATCGACAACGTCGATGGAGCGAACGCGAGCGCACAGGCCGGCACCATGGGTTCAATCATTCCCGCTGCGTGGAGCTTTATGCTGGCCGCTCGGGCTCGGGGCCTAGGTACCGCATGGACGACCCTGCACTTAGCTCATGAAAAAGCCGTAGCCGAGCTGCTGGGTATTCCATACGAGTCTTATACTCAAGTCGCCCTCATCCCCATCGCCTATACGAAGGGCACGGAGTTCAAGGCCGCTTACCGCCCGCCGGTCGAGACCGTAATGCACGTAGACGAGTGGTAAAGGGGCCTTGGGCGCTTTTGACGACATTGAAAAGCGCCAACTCACATCTCTTGTGCGGCTAAGGCCTCTGTCTTAGCCCTTCCCCTCGAGTATCAAAGCCGCGAGCTGGGCACCGTGAGTGTTTTGCGGAAAGTGCCCGGCATCAGGCAGCGCATCAAATCGCGCATTCATCTGCTCAGCCCACTGGCGACCCCAGCTTTCCGTAAACACGTCATCGGCACAGCCCCAAATAAAGTGGCAGCCCTTACCGCTGGCAGACCAGTTCAACAGGGTTCGATAATGCAGGGATTGCGCTGCGGCATTGCCATTGTGGTAGCTGTCCAATGGAATGGAGAGCGGGAAGCGGCGGAAGCCGTTATAGCCCGCATCCGGCAGGCCTTTGTAGGGTGCGGAAAAGCCTTGATACATGTTCGCGGCGGCACCGCTCAAGCCAGGATCTTCTCCGTCTACAAAGGCGGACATAAACGTTGCAACGTCGATAAGGCCAGAGCTGAGAACCAGGAGCAACCCGATATCAGGTTCCTCACGGGCATAGGTCCCACCCGCATGCCAACCCGCATTCCAGCGCCGTATGCCAGCGGAATACTCGTACGCCTCATGATGCAACCAGGTATTCATGATCACCAGATCGGAAAATCGCTCGGGCATCATGGCCGCTTGGGCTAAGCCCGTTGGGCCACCCCAGTCCTGACAGACCAATGTGATGCTCTGTAAATCCAGCTCGACTATCAGAGAGGTCAATATCTCCGTATGTCGAGCGATGGTGTACCAATGAATATCCGTTGGCTTGTCCGATCGACCGAACCCCATATGATCCGGCGCAATACAGCGATACCCAGCGTCCACCAGCACGGGAATCACATCACGGTACAGATACGACCAGGTGGGCATACCATGCATGAGCAACATCACGGGCCCGTCCTTGGGGCCTTCATCCAGATAGTGCATTCGCAGATCTTGCCATCCGTGATAGTTCGGCGCGAAAGCGAAACCGGGTAAGTCAGTGAAATTTTCTTCTGCTGTTCGTACAAACTCCGTCATCAATTCCTCTCCTACGATCGCGTCAAATCAAGGCTCAACTGGCAGATCTTTCAGTCCTTTTTTATTTCGGAACAGCGCCAAGGGCAAGAAAATAAAAGGCAACAGCTTGTCGTAGTGCATAGGGGTTAGGCGCTGGGCCAGATCGATGAGCTTGGCGTCCAAGCCCACAAAAATTCGGCTGCGGCGCTTACGCACACCATTGAGAATCACCTCGGCTGCCTTACTGGCATGCATACCATTTTGCCGGAACGCCTCACCTTGCTCTTCCTGAGTGGCATCGGGCCGGGCAAACATTCCCTTCTTCTCTTCTTTCTCTTCAGACGGATTCACTTTCGCTGCAGAAAGAATGTTTGTACCGATGTGTCCGGGGTGCACACAATGCACTTGCACAGACGTTCCCTTCATTTCTTTCGCAAGACTCTCAGTGAAACCTCGCACGGCAAACTTAGTCGCGTGATAAACGCTCTGGCGTGGCACCGCAATCATGCCGAAGATTGACGAGGTATTAACCACCGCGGATTCAGGCCGTTCCTTCAAGTAAGGCAAGAACGCCCGTGTCATGTTAACGACGCCGTGTAAATTCACGTCCATGACCTTGTCCCAGTCCGGCTCTGGCATGTTGGCAAAATCCGAATCGATGGTGATACCCGCATTGTTGAACACCAAGTCCACCTTGCCATGTTGGGCAATCACCTTTTCCGGCAGGGCATTAATCGCTGCTTCATCACCTACATCCAACCTATGACTGGAAACCGCCACGTTGTAGTTTTTCAACATGGCTGCAGTTCCCGCCAAGGTGTCCTCGTTAACGTCGCAAATCACGACATCGCAACCAGACTTCGCCAACAGTACGGCCAGGTAGCGACCCATCCCAGATCCAGCCCCGGTAATGACCGCGACCTTTGACATAAAATCTTTCATGTTTGTTTCCTTGGTTGTTTGCTCGCGCTAGTCCATTGGGCGATTTAGAGACTCTGATACACGGCCTGCAATAGGCTCATGGAGCGGTTATCGCCCATAAGTCCGGGGAACATTTTGTTCATCACGAACGATGCGCTCAGACTGGCGTCTTGATCCACCACCACACTCGAGCCGCCCCAGCCCCCCCAGAAGCAGGTGTTCTGATTCGGCGACAGCGGCATCACTTCCGAATTGAGGCCAAAGCCTAAACCAAAAGCAATGGGCACGCCCAATACCATATCCGTACCGGCGATTCGCGTCTGCATCACCGATTCGGCGGTTTCCTTGGAAAACAAGTCGACCCCAAAGGCCGAACCCTTGCAGGCCAGCGGCGCTTGCAGTCTGGCGATTGCCCGCGCATTAGAATGACCGTTAGCAGCCGGAATTTCTGCCCGGCGCCACCCGTCTGTCCATGACTGGGTTGCCGGCGCAAACGGGCTGGCGAAGGTACGAGCGGCAATTGAGTCATTGTCCGCGCTCGGCGCACTGCCATCACCGGTAGGAATCAAAGACCCGATTCGAGGAAATTCGCTGTCGGGCACGCCAATGTAGAAGTCTGCGTTCAACGGCCCAGCGATCTCTTCTTGAAAAAAGGTGCCAAGACTTTTGCCGGTAATGCGTCGTACTAACTCACCAATCAAGTAACCCTGGGTGAGTGCATGGTAACCTGAGGCAGAACCGGGCTCCCACCAAGGTGCTTGCGCCGCCAACGTCGTCACCATCTTATCCCAGTCGTACATGTCGTCAGGCGTCATGTGTTGATCCATGCCAGACAGACCTGATGCATGATTCATGAAGTGCCACACCTTGACACTGTGCTTACCGTTTTGAGCAAACTCTGGCCAGTAATCGGCGACATTCGCATCAAAATCCAGCTGACCACGGTCGGCCAGCAGCAGGGCGCAGAGAAAAGACATGGTCTTGGTAGAGCTATAGACATTGACAATGGTGTCTTGCTGCCATGGTTGCGTACGAGCTTCATCCAAGTGACCTCCCCACAGGTCGATCACCATCTCGCCTTCAACGGTTACGGCAAACGAAGCACCCACGTCATCACCCCGATCAATGCTCGCCGACAGCAAGTCCCGCACACCAGCAAATTTTTCATCACACACACCGTATATCTCAGCCATGCCATCCCTCCAGAGTATCGAATTTATTTCAGCGAAAATGTCCACGTGTAATGGCCGTCTTTCAGCAAATATTGCTCTTTGGCACTTGGCGTCCAAGAATCGTCGCCACCCACGCCCATGTGATAACCGTCTAAACACAGATGCAAACCCGCTTCGGGCTCTAACTGGTGATAATGGGTAGCAGCTGACAACTGATCAAAGCCAAAACGACTGACACTAAAGTGAAACCCACCCGACACGAAGATTGCTCCTATCTGCAACTGACTGACATCGCAACGCAAGCCATTCTCGGAGGGAAAAATGTAATCCGTGTGCATGTCGGGAATACTTTGCCGCCAAGCGCCGTAATCCGCACTCGCGAGGCGATCAGGATAATTTTCATGAGGCCCACGTCCAAACCAGCTGACCGTCTCGGCCGTCGTTTTGAGATTCAGATGAGCGCCAACACGAGCCAGCGGCGGCAGGCGCCCAGACACATCGACCTGCACTCGAACATCCATCTGGCCGTCACCATGAAATTGATGCGTCCAGAAGCTTCGAATCAGTAATGTCCCATCAACGAAATGGCCCTGCTCGACGACGACCATGCCTTGATCGTGTTCGGCCCGGATGTTCAGACATCGCGACTGCAGATCAAACAATCCAGACTGCTGCCAGCGTGCAAGCCATGACCGAGGATCCAACCGCCCTGCTTCGCTGACCCCGATGTCGTTGTCCAGAGGCGCCCTGACGAAATTGTCTGCCAAAGCCTCATGAAGCATTTCCTGACCGGCCTTGATCCAACTCGTCAACAATCCGGTGTCAGCGTCGATCCGCCAAATGCTCTCTCCTGCCGCAATCTCAAATCCAGCCTCGGTTTCTGCGACCACTGCTACATCGGCTGGAGCAGCGTGCGGCAACGGCTCACCGGTCAGCCCAAACTGCCAGCGCGCTACCTCGTGACCCGGCTCTGACCAATCCGTCGATTCAACCTGCGTAATCCAAACGTTCAGCCAACTGGCACCCCTCTGCTGAAGATCCTTGGGAAACAGCGGCACGCTGCTTACCTCACCAGGCAACAAATCCAGCGCCACGTCTCCGCTATCGATCACTCGTTTTTCGTCCAGGTACTGCCAGTGCAGGCGCTCGTTTGCGGTGGCTCTGAACAGGTATTCGCTTGTGACGGTAACGCTGATCTCATCGCGGGAACGCAGCTTTGCCGTAAAGGGCTGCTGACAGCGCTTGGCTTCCAACAAGGTCGGATGCGGGCTGCGATCGGGAAAGACCAAACCATTGATGCAAAATTGCCTGTCATTCTTTTCGTCACCGAAATCACCGCCATAGGCCCAGACGGTCCGCCCGTGCTCGTCGGTTTTGTTTAGCCCTTGATCTACCCAATCCCAAATAAATCCGCCTTGGAGCCTTGGGTATTTCCTAAAGGCGTCCCAATAGTCCGAAAAATTTCCCAGACTGTTGCCCATGGCATGGGCGTATTCACACAGAATGATGGGCCGATTTTCCCCGCCTAAACCAGCCCATTTGATCAAACCCGGTTTAGGAGCCAAATCCGGTCCCTGAGGCATATCGGTGTCTGTTCTGGCGTACATGGGACAAATGATGTCTGTGGCAGAGGTCGCCGAGCCACCCCCTTCGTATTGAATTGGCCGAGAAGGATCTGCCCGCTTGGTCCAGTGATACATCGCCTCGTGGGCGGCTCCGTATCCAGACTCATTCCCCAGCGACCACACAATGATACTCGGGTGATTGAAATCTCTTGCGACCATACGGGTCATACGTTGCAAAAAGGCCGCAGCCCATGCCGGGTCGTCTGCAAGCGCACCCATGGGCGTCATACCGTGCGTTTCGATATTGGCTTCATCGACGACATAAAGCCCCAAGCGATCGCACAGACGATAAAAGCCGGCTTGATGCGGGTAATGAGAGCAACGCACTGCATTAAAATTGTTCTGCTTCATCAACACCAGGTCGCGCGCCACATCCTGCAGCGATTCGTGATGACCCGTCGCCGGATGGTGCTCGTGCTTATTGACCCCGCGAATCAGAAGCGGTCTGCCGTTCAAACACAATTGCCCCTCAATGATTGCCACGGAACGAAAGCCAACATCACAGGCCTCCACTTCAACCACTTGGCCATTGGCATCGCACAACGACACAGTCAGCCGATACAGGGAAGGCTCTTCCGCACTCCAGTGTTTAGGCGACGGTACCGACAATCTGATGTGACAGCGGTTTGGATAACCGCCCTTTTCGTCAATCTGCTTCGTGCCCATGGGAAAGATTTCTTCAACGACCAGAGAGCCAGACGGGTCTTCTAGGTCGTAGAGCCCCAGACGGATTCCATGGCCCGCGGCATGCTCAGCGGTCACCGTAATCTCGAGTTCGCCGTGCTCGTACCGATCATCCAGCCCGGCGGTGACCTGCAGATCGCCAATGTGTTGCCGCGGTTTTTTCAGCAGGAATACAGAACGAAAAATCCCGCTCAGATTCCACATGTCCTGATCTTCGAGGTAGCTCCCATCGCTGAACCGAAAAACCACTACCTTCAACCGATTGTCACCCGCCAGCAGATGCTCCGTCAGATCGAACTCCGCGGGCAATCGACTGTCTTGGGAATAACCGATCCATACGCCGTTACACCACAGATGGAAGGCGCTATCCACGCCGTCGAAAGCGATTCGAACCTGCTCTTCCCCGAGCCAATCCTCGGAAAGGGTGATCGTGCGCTGATAGCAACCTGTGGGGTTGTCGTCCGGTACCCGTGGTGGGTTACACGGAAACGGGTATTTCACATTCGTATAAATCGGTCGATCGAACCCTTGCAACTGCCAGTGACCGGGTACTGAAATCGATGAACAAGACACCGAACCCTGTGGCCAGTTGTCCGGCACATCGTCTGGTCTGGCAAAGAGCTCGAATTGCCATTGGCCATCAAGGGACAAAACCGCATCGCTGATGTTGTCTTCCCTGGCATCTGTCTCGCTCCGCCAACTGGACAAAGGCGCGTGTGCTGGCATTCTGTGCTGAGACGTAATGTCTGGGGTCTGCCAAGCCCGCTGAGTTTTGAAGTTCATGACCGCACCTTCTTTCTTCGCGAGCAGTTAACCGTAATTTTGAATCAGGCTGCCGCTCTCCTCGGCTGGCCCGGGTTGGATCATAACCAAAAACAAGGGATCGCCAAATGCAGGACAGCGCTCAATATCCAAGCCTTCACAGGCAGGGTGTTTTCATCACAGGAGGAGCCACCGGCATTGGTGCGGCGCTCGTCCGCGCCTTCAATGAACAGGGCGCCCGCGTGACGTTTGCGGACATCAACCAAGACGCAGGCTCAGCATTGGTGACTGAGCTAGGCGGAAGGCCACAGTTCGCGCACATCGACCTGACCGATACGTCGGCTCTGCAAATGGCCATCCATCAGATGAACAATCGATCACCTCTTGCTGTGCTGATCAATAATGCCGCCAACGACATGCGTCATTCGCCAGACGACACGAGTCCGGAACAGTGGCGAGAGTGCATGGCGATCAACCTGGACGCGGCATTTTTCGCGGCACAAGCCAGCGCGCCCCTGATGGCCGCTCATGGCGGCGGTTCGATCATCAATTTCAGTTCAATCAATGCGTTACTGGGGCCGAGCAATATGCCCGGATATGTCAGTGCAAAAGCCGGCCTGATCGGCATGACCAAGGCACTGGCTCGGGACTATGGGGAACGCTTTGTGCGGGTCAATGCCATTTTACCCGGGTGGGTTGTGACAGAACGACAACTGCAGACCTGGCTCACGCCAGAAGAGGAGTCGCGATGGATGAACCAGGTGGCCTTGCCGAAACGACTGCTACCCGAGGATGTGGCTCGTTTGGCGCTATTTTTGGCGGCCAGTGACTCAGCCATGATCACGGGTCAAGCGTTCACCATCGATGGCGGCAGAACCTAGACGCCTCCGTGGACCCCTTACCCAGGCGCTACCAATCGTTTTTGAAAATACGCTGGGATTCGCCTCGATTTTCGAAATACAGCAAAACAGACGACACGCACAAGCCGACCATGATCAACCAATCGATCCAGTATTCGGCGGAAAACGGTAGTCGAAACACGCCGACGACCAACAGACTGTTCACAAAGACTTGAACCGGAGCAACCGAGGACAGCGGGCGCTTGTTCCGAAGATGACGAAAAATAAAAAAAGCCATCGTCAGGAACACCGCCGACCGTATGACGACGAGGCGACCGCCCTCATTGCCGGTCAATTCCCCCAAGACCGAGCCAGGCAAATAGACGTCATGCCCTACCATCGACAGCGCGCTAACCACTAGGAAACCAACCATGCACAAAGCCAATAACCCTTTTCTAATCGTCATTCCTATTAGCTCTTAACACTTGCAAGGAAATTAACGACTTTCAGGCTCGGTGCAAAGCCTCAAACCGGTCGCAGTTGTAACGAACTGTTACCGGCAGGCGTAGGCGAAAGTACGCAACGATCCCAGGGTTTCCTGATAGGGCTCCGGTGCGATATCCGGAAAACTCATATCACCCGCGTGATTGGTGGCGGGAACAACCCTCGCCGTAGCCGAATTGCCCGCGCTCAGCAGCTTTCGGAAAAACACAAGACCTTCATCTCTCAGCGGGTCTAGCTCATTTACCGAAATGATATGTGGCGGAAGGCCCGTCAGATCTTCCTCAGTGGCATGGTAGGGCCAAGCGAGCGGATTCTTTGCGTTAGCCAATTCGGGATCATAGGCCTTAACCAGAGCCGACATCATCGGGCCGTCTAACGTATACCCGTCGTTTTCCTTTAGAGACAGAAGATTTTCCGGAGGATCCGCGTAGGCCCCACTGATGTAGGGACACAAGGCATACACACCTTGAATGCTGTCGATTCGCCCTCCGCGTTTTGCCGCCAACGTGGTCGCTAAGGCTAAGTTTCCGCCCCCGGATTCACCTGACATAATGATTGCCGAAATACCCAATCGCTGACGATTTTGATCAGTCCACTGCAAAGCCGCATCGCAATCGTTCAAGCCGGCAGGGAACGGGTGGTTACCCAACACACCACTGCCATTACGAAATTCAACACCCACCACAACCAATCCGCTTTGCGCCAGATCGTTGCGCCAGCGCACGTAGTTTGGATCTCCGGCAGTCAGAATGACCATGCCGCCGCCGTGCGTATGGAAGATACAGGGCAGCGCGCCCTCATGATTCGAAGGACGGTGAATGTAAAGCGTAATCTCATTGCCATCGACACCTTCGATGACTTCCGTCGTCTGCTCCACATTGCTGTAATCTGGCATCGCCGCATGCATTTCTGGATACGGCATGGACATTAGCGCTTCGAGCTTTGTGCCATAGTCAACACAGGCTTCATAGGAAGCGTCCGAGTCCAGCGGCTCAATAGCATCCCCAATATCACCGACGGCCGCGATGACACTTGCCACCCGCGGATCCATCCTAGGATCTGTTAGCAGAGTCATCGTTGGGTCGCCCAGTCGTCCGGGTAAATGATTTTGCATGGCCGCGTCTCTCATGAAAAAATACATCATGCCGCAGAAAACACGATGTGTGAAAGGGTCTGCAAACGCTCTAGCATCGACGCTGTGGCATCACATCGCCGAAAAATTGGAGAATCAAACGAATGGATACGCCTTTGACAGCTCAGGATCATGCTGACGCCATGACCGATTACGTGGCGGACGGCATCGCGCGCGCCAAAGCGCTGGGCAATCGCGGTCCTCTCATGCTGGGATCGGATGGAAAACTGACCCCTGATATTCTCGAAGCGTTTAATCGCACAGGCTTCTATGTGTTTGAAAATGCTGTGGACTCTGCGGAGATTGGGCTGCTTCGTGCTGACATGGATTCCCTGCTGGATCGTGCACCGGTGGACAACGGTGCTACCCACGACCACCAGGGCCGACCGGCCTTTGGCCAAGAATTCGCAAAACCCATCTACTCACTCATTCGGCCTCTGGCCGATCCTTGGGGTGGCACCCAGGCGCTGAACGGTCGACACCCTACGAAAATGGCGCAACCCGTTGCCGACAACACGGCAAACAAAGTCGTCTTTTTGATGTTTGGTATGTGTCAGGCTATGCCCAGCGGTTTGCGCCTCTATGGCCCCCCCGACTTGTTGGCCGCCGCCGCTTCCATTAATGGCGACGACTTCGTCCCGTATAACGACGCGACATTCATCAAACAACCCGGGCTGGGTGGCTCAGTTTCTTGGCACCAAGATGGGGTAACCCACTGGGACAATCCGGAATGGGATTCCGGCATCCACGGTTTTAACTTTCAGGTCCAGCTTTACGATACCTCTGCACGAAGCTGCCTCTGGGTGGTACCCGGCACCCACAAAGAGGGCAAAATCGATATCGCGGCCCGAGTGGCTAAAAACAACGGTTCCGAAAAACTGCCCGATGCCGTGCCGCTGTATTGCGATGCCGGCGACGTCACCATTGTGAACAGGCAGGCCTTGCATGGCTCGTTTGCCAATACCTCAGAAGATCTGAGAATTTCGCTGACTTTTGGCTTTCATCGCCGCCGTTCGGTGCTCGGCGCCGCCGGCGCCCTCAGCGAATCCGAATCGGTTCGGTACGACGAGGCCCGAATAGCGAAACGCTCGGAAGTGGTGGCGGTGGCCATCGACGCCAGAGCCCAGTTCTATCCTGATCAGCCGCGCTTCCATTATCAGCCCATGGCAGGCCAAGAGCAGGATCTGCAATTCAACGACGCTAACTGGCAGCGGGTCATTAAGGACTACAATCTCAACGACCTATCGATTTAGAGGGTTGTCTTGTAAATGATCGCGCATAAAAAAACCGCTGCCGACCCAAGCCGACAGCGGTCTTTTTGATTCCTAGCCTTCGCTAGCGCATCACCTTCTAGCCCTTGGCCATATTGATGATCTTCTGCTGAGTAAACTCCAACAAACCTTCTTGGCCTAGCTCGTTACCCAAGCCAGACATCTTCGCGCCACCGAAGGGAATGGTCGGATCCAGTTCCGCGTGCTTGTTGATCCATACCGTGCCGGCGTCCATTTGTTCTGCCAGCGCGTAGGCACGCTCTGGGTTCGCTGACCATACAGAGCCGCCGAGCCCCCAAGGAGAGGAATTTGCACGGGCTACCGCCTCGCTTTCATCCGCAAAGCTCATAACAGGAAGCACCGGGCCAAACTGCTCTTCATCGACCAAACGCGAGCCTTCCTTGATGTCACGAACGATGGTCGGACGAATGAAGTAGCCGGGCTTGTCCGGAAACTCACCACCGGCAATCACATTACCTTCTTGCTTGGCGTCTTCGATCAACGCCTTAACCTTGTCGTACTGCATCTTGTTGTTCAGCGGCCCGAGCTTCGTGCCCTGCTCAGAACCGTCACCGATGATGGTGTCATTGGCGATGGTCGCCAACTCGTCACACACTTCGTCATAAATGTTCTCATGAACATAGAGTCGCTTCATGGCGATGCAGACCTGACCGCTGTTTTGGAACGCACTATCGAAGAGCTTCTGAGCTGCTTCCTTGGGGTTCACATCATCCAGTACGATGCCCGCATCGTTGCCGCCAAGCTCCAACGTAATACGCTTGAGCAGTCCCGCCGCGCCAGCCATCACCTTGGCGCCCGTCTCGGTAGAACCCGTGAAGGAGATTTTACGAACGTCGGGGTGAGCGGTCATCGGCGCACCCAAATCATTGGCGTCGGTAATAAAGTTAATAACACCAGCGGGCACGATATCACTGATGAGTTCCGCAAGACGCAAGGTGCTTAACGGCGTCGTTGGTGCCGGCTTGATCACAAGCGTGTTACCCGCAATCAATGCTGGCGGCAACTTGAACGCCATCAGAAGCAGGGGGAAGTTCCAAGGTACGATCGCACCAATAACCCCCAGCGGATTCCGGTGAACTTCAACCCGTCGAGCGTCGCTGTCCTCTAGCACCTCCACCGGCAAATCCAAGGAGGTGAAGTAACGGCAAAACGCCGCCATTCCATAGACTTCTACCGTGGCAGCTTCCAGCGGCTTGCCCTGTTCCTTGGTCAGCAATTGCACCAGTTCCGTCGCATTCGCTTCGATCACATCAGCGATTTTCAAGACAAGGGCTTTACGCTCGTCGACATCGGTCTTCGACCAAGCAGGAAAGGCTGCCTTGGCCGCAGCGACTGCCGCGTTCAGCTGGTCTTCAGAAGCCCGAGGGCAGTCTGCGAGTACTTCTTCTGTGGCTGGATTGAGAACATCCATAGACAAATCGCCGTCTACCATTTCCCCATTGATCAATAATTTGTATGCACCCATCGTGGTTTCCTCTCTGTTTCAATTTTGGTGTTCACCGTATTTCCCATGGCCTGATCCTAGGGAAATTTCCCGTCTGTTCCTATCCTTAATTGTGTCGCGATCTAGCGCAGTGGTGATTGGACGAACCCGTCCCGGTTCGGCATCTCCACTTCAACCAGCGTCTGTGCCGACAGTTCAGCATCCAAGGCCAACAAACCGTTGAGATGCAAAACGTAGGCTGTCACCGCATAAACGTCAGGATCGCTCAGTGTTTTTTCGTTGCCGTAGGGCATGGCACGCTTTACGTAATCAAACAGCGTGGTGGCATAGGGCCAATAACTGCCAACGGTTTTCAATGCAGATGACGTCGTCAGCGTACCCGCACCACCGACAAGCGCGTTACCCCGCAGCTTTCCCTCAGCGCCGTGACAAGCCGCGCACTGAGTGAGATATATCATTCTTCCAGTCTCAGCTGTGCCGGTGCCCGGCGGCAATCCGCTGCCATCGCTGGCAGCCACGGACTCGTAACCCTCCGGCGCGTCAATGCCCAACGCGGGCCGAAGATCGTGTCCCATTTGGGCCTCAGCCAAGGTTGCGAGGCTGAGCAAACACAGTACAAGGCTACGCATAAACATTCCTTACGGAACCGTTCGCGTTGACCTGCCAACTTTGAATGCCGTTGAAGTGGTAGCTGAACCCCGGAGCCACATTGGCCAACGCCGATGCTCGGGTGGGCTGGACGTTTCCCGCGCTATCAACGGCCCGGCTCTGTAATACCGCAGGCTGGCCTTGCCAACGCCAAGGGATACGAAATCGCACCGCTCTCATTGGGCCCGGTTCAGACTGCAGCATCGCTTCCGCCCAAGAGCGGCCTCCATCAGCGCTGACCTCAACCCGGCGAATACTGCCATTCCCAGACCACGCTAAGCCCGAGATCTCATAGACACCCTGCCGGCCAAGTCTCATTTTTCCTGACGGAGAGGTAATCACTGATTTGGCTTGCATGCGCAGCGAAAACTGGGCCGCTTTTCCATCTAACGTCAGGTCCGTGTACTTACTGGTTTCTTCCCGGGTTTGAGCCGGCTGATCAAGCAGCTTCAAGCTGCGCAGCCATTTAACGCTCAAATTACCCTCGCAACCCGGCACTAACAGGCGCATAGGAAAACCCTGAGAACGCCTCAACGGCTCTCCATTTTGATACAAAGCGATCATCGCATCGTTTAATGCAAGCGACAGTGGCACGCTACGATTCATGCCCGCCGCGTCTGCACCTTCCGCGATTACCCACTGGGCTGAAGCGTCTACTCCGGCTTCATCCAGCAAAAAATGCAAGGGCACTCCCGTCCACTCGGCGCTGGAAATCAATCCGTGGAGACCGCCTGCTGTCTCGTCCAGCGCCCCAGCAAGCGTGTTGCGATAGCTGTTGCCCGAACACTCCAAGAACAGCACTCGGCTTTGCATGGGATAGCGCAGCAACGCGTCATAATCGAAGGTTAGCGGCCGAGCAACCAGGCCGTGAACGGTGAGTTTGTGGCTCACAGGATCAATCTCAGGAATGCCGCTGTGATGGCGTTCAAAGTGCAGGCCATTCGGAGTAATGGTGCCGTTGAGCAGTTGCAGCGGCGTCGATGACGCCCCGGCTTGGCGTCCCATGGGGTGTACCGAAATTTGCTCACGCTGCAGCGAGGCCATGCTCGGGCGATCACCGTATACCGATGGAGGCGCGCCGGAGCCACTGCGCCACGGTTCTTGATCAATCGACTCCTGCGCTAACAGTGGCGTCATTACTGCCGCAGCCGCGGTGCCCGCGCCCAGCTGCAGCCAATGACGACGACTCAACAAACCGTTGCCTGCGGTGTCGTCGCCATGTGGTTCGTCTTCTAGTTGGTGCATCTATCCTCCCGCTCTCCACTGATGATCCTAGCGCATCAACGGCTGCGCCCGAAAGCGGCTTCCTGCGTCAACCAAAACCCAGCGAAATGCGTACTGGCGCACAAAATCGAATCCGCGTCAGACCGTCGCAATTGTTTTTTTCGGTGGAATACGCAGGCTGTTGGTTCATCGTCACGCCAGTCAAAAAAACATCGCCGTATGCTGAAGAAAACCAACAGAACACTGTTCGCCGCACTGATCACACTGTCTCTTATTGGGCAGGGTGCGACTGCGATCGCTAGCGGGTGCTCTGCAGGGCATGCGGCCTCAGCGGATACGGTCACTGGTGCGACACCTGATGCTGTCCACGCGACACACGACCACACCGCCGTCATAAACCACCGGGGAAAATCCGTTTCGCCTGCAAGCGCAGGGTCTCTCGCAGACTGTTGCACCAACCTACTGTGTTTTCTGGACAACTGTGCAACGTCTGCGTCACTGAGCATCGTCGCAACCCTGTTACCGGAACCCTTTGATGACTCCAGCATGCTCAGCCCGGCATACGTAAGTTCTGATCTCAGCTCAGCTTCTGCCGCGCTCTTTCGACCACCGATTCGCCTCTAAGACGGGGCAAGTGCGTCTGACATTCAGACCACATCTCCTTGGATCATTGGTGGGGCCTAACACTCCCCAATAAACGCGCCTCGCGCGCAACCCTCCTTTGGAATCACAAAAGGGAGTCATAGCAATGTGTATCAAACACTTACGATATGCGGGCATCTTCGCC
>PAFU01000058.1 GCA_002704225.1 Gammaproteobacteria bacterium
TTCGCTGCCGGATCAATCCTTGACGCCGGCGCGCCGGAGTAACATATCCCGTGCCCGCGATGGGAGCGATCCGAACGCTTCCATCGACGAAAAAAGCATCTACAAAAGGCGTATGGCTTTACCAAGTTGTCCTCAAAATTTCTATCTTCAAACAGCTATGACGGTAGCTTACCTGTCGGGCTCAGCCGGCGTCTTGCGGATCAATCAAACCCAGTTGGTAGTAAGAATCCACCATGTCTCGCACAGTCGTCTCGATATCCGCTGTCTCAATTCCCAGTTCTTGCCGAGCCAAAAGACAGTAAGCTCTCGGGGCATCATAGGTTGCCTTGACCGGCTTTTCGTTGTGCATTTCTTCACCTCCCACCTGCGAGACAAAGGGAAAAATTGAAGACAGCAACGCCTGAAGTTGCCATGTGAAGAGTTCTCCGTTTCGATCCGACGCCGCTAGAATGTATCGGCTACCGTTGCTGCCCACGGTGGTTTCAATGCACAGGCGGTGTGCCCTAGCGACATCCCGAACATCGACACAGTTCCACAACATGCGGCCATCGCGACCGCCCTTGTAGGGCTTGCCCTGCATCATGCGCTTGATGTGGTTCTGCCAGCTCCATGATTGATCATGATTACTCGACATCAACGGACCAATGACGTGCAGCGGCAGAATCGCAAGGGCTTCAAAGCCGCCATCGGCTTCGGCTTCGGCATAGACCAGTTTTTCGGTATTCGCCTTCGCCATGGCGTAGGCGATATCCCGGTCTAAAGGAATCTGCTCTTCGCTCCAACGCCCTTTGTAGGCTTCCACGTTATCGCCGCACCAATCCTTTTCGGTAAACACATAGCCGGGATCGCGTGGATGCCCCACCGCAGCAAAAGACGAGGTAAAGACGAAACGTTTGACACTGCCTGAGCGTCTGACTGACTCAATCACATGAGCATTTTCTTTGAAACAGCCGTCATAAACCTCTTGTGGCGTTTCTCGATTGAAGCCCACTGTCGCACCCGAATGAATAACCGCAGCGGCTCCAGCAAAGGCTTCGTCATAGCTGCCCGGCCTAAATAAATCTGCTTCGTGCAGGACAACACTCCCCCTGAGACCAGCGCTGTTGAGTTTGAGAAGATGATCGATTTTCGCTGGGTTGGAGGCATCACGCACGCAGGCCCGCACTGCATAGCCCTGTTCGACGCAGTCGCGCACGATCCATGCGCCGATGTAACCGCTGGCACCCGTGACCACAACTGGGCCGTCCGCCGGAGACACCGCGTATTTATGATTCAACATGTTCTCTCCTCCATGTAGCTCTGTATTGCATCTCGGCACCCTAAAGGGGCGTCATGACCGTGTACAGAGTGCCCGAGTCGATTCCCAGAATTTTCTGGTCAGCACGCAGGCAGCGACCTTGGTGAGAAAAGCAACACGACCGGGAAATTTTCGCTTAACATCCGAAGACTGCGCCTCCAGAGGACCCCTATGAGCCATCTATTGTTCGACATCAAAGATCATGTCGCCACGCTAACGTTCAATCAGCCGGAAAAGCGCAATGCATACAGTCCAGAGATGGCCGTCAAGCTTACCCAATACTTGCGCGACTGCGATCAAGACCCTGACGTTCGAGCCGTCATCATTACTGGCAAGGGCGACGCATTTTGCGTAGGACTCGACTTAAACGACGTGCGTGAGAGAGGCGAAAGCGACGAGCCGCCAAGCACGCAGGGCCACCCGACTCAGCGGGTGCTGCGTACGTATCCATTTCAAATATCCAAGCCAGTGATTTGCGCCATCAACGGTTCTGCTGGCGGATTTGGCGCGGCATACCCGCTGACCTGCGACATCCGTCTAGCGGCAACAGAAGCCAACATTGCATTTTCATTCGTCAAATGGGGCCTGATTCCTGAGATGGGCGCGACCTGGCTTTTGCCACGCTTAATTGGCATCGAGAAAACCTCGGACCTGTTACTCACCGGACGCAAGGTATCTGGCAGCGAAGCTGCGGCGATGGGCTTAGTGTTACGCGCGGTGCCGCGCGCGGACTTAATGGGCGAAGCAAACACACTTGCTCGGGAAATCGCCGAGGGCTCATCACCTACCGCTGTCTCCATTGTTAAACGCATGACGTGGGGACGCATGCAGGATGAAGGCGAACTCTATCGAGCAATCTACGAAGACGACGATGCAATCGGTTGGGCGATTCATGGTCCAGACGCCGCAGAAGGCAACAAGGCATTTTTTGAAAAGCGTTCCGCAAACTGGGTATCCGTCGACCCCGACGCGCTACCGCCCTTCGGAAAGCGTAACGCCAATCCATTCGGTAACGGTTAGCCCCGACGGCGAGCTGCCGAGATTTCTCAGTCTTCCGCTCCGTCAAGGAACAGGTCGACATAGTCCACTTTCATACCAATAGTATTTCGCATCAGGGTAATCTGGTCCCGATTGGCATACAGACTTTCTTTGCGTTCACCAATTGCTTGCTTGTCGCTGATTGTCATCTTTCGATTTTCTTTTGACTGACTCAGCAGATCCAATACGCGCTTTCGGTTGCTATCAACCATCAACTCAAGTTCTCCGACCGACTCGTCATTCTCTTGAGACAATTCTTCGATGGTCGCCGGATCGGCCAACAACGGGTTCAGTACACCCGAAATCAATTCCTGGTTGGTATCCAAATTTTCTTCGTTGAACTCCAGCATCTCTTGGTTCAACTCCATCACTTCGCGGTTGGCCTCGATCAGCTGAGCATTGATTGCGACCATTTTCTGGTTCAGCAACATACTTCGCCGGTTTAGTTCTGCACTGTGGATCAACAAGTCCAATTCCGAGCGATCTTTGGCAGCATCAACATAGCGGGCTTGTTCTTCGGTTTCGCAATCATAAGAATCGAGTATGGTCTTTCGACTCTTGAAAATGTCATCGGTGTTGTGAATGGCAAGCTGTTGATTGCCCGAGGAAGCNGCAGCGTAATTGCTCAAGACCATCAGGCGATTCTCTTCGNTGTNTGCTCTGGCCTGAAANAACATGGCTCTGTTATCCATGATCTGGGNACTGAGCGCATTAATCGCTTGTTTGAGTTCTTCCTTCATCGTCTTCCTCGCCNAAAGCTTTTGCCGGCAGGTCTCCGGCGTTTTTTCTTGTTGTAGAGACGTCAGGTTTGCGGTGCTTTAGACGCTCTGCTAGACGCGTCCCCTGTGCAACCCCTGGGTCGCCCTTCATTGAACCCCATTGATCGGTCCTCGTAAATGGCTGCATCACAGGTCATTTAACCAGGACTTATATCGACTGTGGGCTACGGATGCGTGCTAGCCAGACGCGACTAACACAACCACCTGGAATACCAACTCGACCGCATCATCCACTCCCGGAATCAGTAACACAGTCAAAGCGGTTATCGCGACGACGGCCCCGATACGAGCATATAGGTTTTGCATCACTTCGCTCCTTGGGTTGTTCTTGGTGCAGCTTCAAACATCCAGACATCACCGGAATCAATCGCCTCCGGTGAAGTGCGTGACGAATACTTTTCATTGATCAAAGCGGTCAATGCTTGCAGCCCGTCCCCGCTTTGGACACGCACCAGTTGACGCTCGTAGCGCACACCGTCAATGCGCATTACCGCACGGCCATCGCGCTCGGCTTGCCCTGGCCAGCTCTTCCAAAGCTTTCCAACCAAGCTGTTCATGTAACCGGACCATACGTAGAGCTTGCCATCTACGGACGCGGTCCATATCCGTCGCGACTGCAATGGATCCAGCAGTTGCAGTTCGATGGTTGGCGTTTGGTTTACAAATGCCCAATCGGGTTCTGCACCGCGATGCAGTTCCCCTGAGACCAAGGCACCACCGGAGAACACACGATTCGGTCCATCAGCGAAACGCTGCTTGATCGCAGCGGTGCCAACCGCAGTGACCAGCACCAGTAAGGTCCAAAGGCCAATGACCCCTATTCGTTTCATCACATTCATCGGGCTTCCTATCTAGGTTTCGTTATTCACGTTAAGAATGGTCATGGCGTCTTCTATCTCACGCAACCGAGGTTGCATATCGTCGATAAAATGGCCGTGTGTCGGTATGTAGAACAATTCGTGATCCATGCCCCTAAGCGCGATGTCAGCGCACTGCTCAGGCATGATCAGACCCAACTCGGGTGCCGCATCGGCGGGATTTGGCAGCATTGGAGAGATGAGCGCAGTGTATACTGCGCCGGGCATCAGCACATGCAAATCCATGTCCGCAAACTTGGGATCAATACGCATCCACTCCATCGCGATGAGCAGTGCGTGTTTGGTGGCCCCGTAGAACGCCATTTTCGATCGCTTTACAGCACTGGGCAAACTAAGCGAATTTTCAGACGCCGTGACCATTAGGCGTCCGCGCTGGCCGGTATCCGCCAGTCGGCGACCGTAGGCCTGAGCGATTTTTAATCCAGCAAACAGGTTGACCTCGAACAATCGACTGACCGCCGAGGCGTTTTCCATGTCTTCGTCCAAGACGCTGCGTGCGAAGCCAAAGCCCGCGTTAGAGCAGACCAAATCCAAACGATTGGACAGCGCGAAACTCTGCTCGATTAACGCGCCCGCAGCGCCGGGATCGGATAAATCGCAGGTCATGGCTGTTGCGCCGCTACCAATCGATGCCACGACATCGGCCAGCCCTTTGCTATCGCGATCGGCGCAAATCACATGAGCACCGCGATCGTTCAACTGCGACGCCAACGCTGCACCAATGCCCGACGCCGCACCGGTCACCAGAACCGTTGCGTCTGTGTAATCGACCACAAAACTCTCCAAAAGGTTCCGTCGTTATAGGATGAAAAGGGTTCGAATCATCTCGTTCAGAGTTTGCCACCGCGGATCAACCGACCCGGCAACTGCCCCGTGTGTTCGCCGTCTCGGTACGTTACAACCCCACTGCAAATCGTTGCTTTATAACCCTCAGCGCCTTGCACCAGTCGCTTCCCGCCGCCCGGCAGATCGTAAACCATTTCGGGCTTGTGCAGGGCTAAATTGTCGTAGTCGATCACATTAACATCCGCTTTGAAGCCGGCTTTCACTAAACCACGATCTGTGAGGCCATAGAGTTCCGCCGTATCTCGAGTCATCTTGTGAACGATGAATTCAGGGGTCATTTTCGGTCCCCGTTTCCGGTCTCTCGTGAAGTAGGTAAGCATATAGGTGGGCACACTGGCGTCCACTAACACACCACAATGCGCACCTCCGTCAGACAGCCCGAACACGCTACGGGGGTCTGCAATCAATTCGCGTTGACCCTCAAGATGACCCGGATAACGGCCAAACATGACCAACAATGGGGCCCCATCGGCTAGCGTATCCATCACGACTTCGAGCGGGTCTTGATTTCGCATCTGAGCAAGGAATGCCACGCTGTCTTCGTTAGAGGGCTCATAGCTCAAAGACTCATCCATTACCCAGATCGATTCGTAGTTGTTCATCATACGAACGGCGTCCTTATTCCGAGGCAGCATTTTTTCCTCAGATAAAACGCGCGCTCTGAACTCGGGTTCCTTGAGCTTCGCTCGGCGTTCCGCCACTGGAAGCTTCTCGATTTCTCGATAGGCCTGATGTTGTCGCATGGGGTTGATGGTGCCCTCCAGCGTCATCAAGATCGACGCGGGGCGAGCGCCCACCTGCGGACGCAAGGTCAGGTTATCCTGTTCCAATCGGCTTGCTAAAGACCAGATTTCTTTGGATCCGACGCCAGTGAGCGTTGTTATTGGCCTGCCGGTCGTGCGAACGATGTGCTCGATCCATTTCAGCTCATCTGCGTTTTCCAGCCAATCCGAGATGATCTCAATGGTACCGTGATCAACGTTTTCGAACGCTTCTCCAATGGTGCACATCTCTTCAGCAGACGCGTTGGTCCCGGGGACCAGGTTTCCGGCCTTATCCAAATGCCCGTAAAAACGTGATGTTGAAAATCCCAACGCACCCTGCTCAAGGGCATCTTGGGTGATATCACGCATTGCCGCCATATCGTGTTCGGTTGCCTCATCGTAGGACCGATCGCCCATCACGTAATGGCGCACCGCCACATGAGGTACCTGGGCACCAATATCCACAGCATAAGGCGTATCAATAGCATCCAAATATTCAGGAAAGGTTTCCCAGCCCCACGGGATGCCTTCATGCAGCGCAGTACCGGGGATGTCTTCGACACTCTCCATCAGCGAGACCAATTCATCTTCATTGCCGGGGCGCACCGGCGCGAAGCCAACACCACAATTGCCCATCACGACCGTCGTGACGCCGTGCCAGGAACTCGGTGTCACTTCTTTGTCCCAACAGACTTGACCATCATAGTGTGTATGAATGTCCACAAACCCGGGTGTGACCAGCAAGCCACTGGCATCAATATCTTCCCTACCCGGTGCAAGACTGCCCGCAGGTTCGACACTAGCAATTTGATTACCGTTTACCGCAATATCACCCTTGTACCGCGGCCCTCCCGAGCCGTCTATGATCGTCGCGTTACGAATTGTTAAGTCATGCATGCAGCCCCCCAAAGCCCAGTCAAAGCAAGTTTTGATGTAGGCCAACCACGGTACCCCGACTTGGCGCAAGAACCAAGATCCGTTCAAGAACACCCCCCCTTTCTCAAGTGCTTTCTTCGGTCACTAGCTCATGACTTCTTGATTCGCCGCATCCCCCCTCCTTTGAAACATTTTGGTATCAAATAAAAGATAACGTCGCAAAATCTGCACCTAGGAGCACATGCACATCCTCAAGCGAAATGAGGTTTCGCTCATAGTCCATTGTATTTGTTGAATTAATTGATATTTAGCGTGTACTCCATCGCGATGGAACGATGAATTTAAATGTTACAAACGTGTTGCAGCCTGAGTCGCCGTTGTTATTCTAAGGGCATCGTGTAAACGATATGTATACAAATCTAGGGAGAGAGATATGACAAGGCATAAAGCTTTGCACCGGATCGGTGCGACGGCTGCAGCGACCCTTCTTGCGTTTTCGTCCTTTGCTCAAGCAGAAGACGAAGAGCGTATCGAAGAAGTCGTCGTCACGGGTTCCTTCATTAAGGGAACACCGATCGATTCAGAGTCACCGGTCACTGTATTAGATAGAGACCAACTGACTCGCCAGGGTTCACCAAGCATTGTGGAAATTGTGCGTCGTTTGAGCGCCAGTTCCGGTGTAGATGGCGAATCCAACCAGTTCCAGTCAAATGCCTCTGAGGGCGTTGCCAACATTAACATTCGCGGCTTAGGCCCTCAGCGTACTCTTGTACTGCTGAATGGTCGTCGCCAAACACCCGTGCCCCAGCGGCTACCCGGTGGTCGATTTGTGGACGTGAACGCGTTCCCACGAATGGCTATTGAACGCGTTGAAGTGCTTAAAGAGGGTGCAGCGGCAACCTACGGTTCCGACGCTATCTCAGGTGTTGTGAACTTCCTAACGCGCAAAAATTTCCAAGGACTGCAGTTTTCTGCGTCACATCAGGACATCGCTGACAGTGATGGCAACCAAGAATTTGGCGCCATTTTCGGTACGCAGCTTGGTGATTTTGACTGGGTAACCTCTTTCGGTTACGAGACTCGAAGCGAACTCAGCATGCGTGATCGCGACTTCACCACCCAGCCTTACTCGGTAAACCCCCAAGGCGGTTTCTCGAGTATCGGTCACCCTGGTGTTTACTTTATGCCTTCTGAGGCCGGTAGCACGTTTGGTGCGTTGCCTGGCTTGTCAGCGAACGGCACCAAGGACCCTAACTGTGAAGCCCTTGGCGGCGTCGACAACAGTTTGTTCTGCCGCTTTCGTTACACGGACTTCGACAATTTGATCGAGGAAGAAGAGCGGTACCAGCTTTTCAGCGAATTGAACGGCGAGCTCGCCAATGGCGTCGGCGTCCATTTGGAAGTGCTGTATGCGAAAGTCGATGTACCAGTGTGGAAGACCTCACCCTCTTATCCACCACAGGCATTATTCGGTGATATCCAATACATGCCAGCAGATCATCCTGGTTTGGTTGCCATGGCTACCCAGTATGATCAATTTGACAAATACGTGAACGTTCAAAATGACGCAGATGGCAACCCAATTGCGGGCACCGGTGAAGGCGCAACCTTCTACGGTCGTATTGCCGGTGTGACAGGTTACTTGGGCAGCGGCATTGGTCGTCAAGCCAAGCGAGAATACGATACCTATCGCGTAGCGGCATCTTTTGATGGCGAATTCGACAATGGTGTTGGCTGGGACGTTGGTATCACTTACTCCAACAGCGAGAGTGAACTGGAAGGCGTTGACGCGCAAATTGGTCGCACCAAGCTGGCGTTCAGCGGCTTCGGCGGTAACTCTTGTGCAGCGTCATTGGACACTCAGGGCAACATCGTTCAAAACGGGGCAGTAGCCGGACAAGGCGGATGCCTCTATTACAACCCGCTGTCAAATGCGATTCAAACGTCTTACGCTCAAGCAACCTACGGATTCCAGAACCCGGACTTCAACCCTGCAGTTGCTAACTCTATGGAAGTTCTGCAATACCTCGATAACAAGTCTACAACGCGCTCTGAAAGCTCTTTGCTCGTAGTGGACGCCGTATTCCAAGGCGACTTGTTTGACGGTTCTGCCGCATGGGCAGCCGGTTATCAGTATCGGAAGATTGATCTCCAGTCAAATTTGGACGACCTAATCAATGTAGCGGTCAATCCATGTCCTTTCGTTGGCCAAACCGACTGCTCGGCACAAACAGGGCTGCGTAGCTTCTTGAGTGGCGGTCGTGAAGTTGATGCCGATCAAGACGTTCACTCACTGTTCTTTGAATCAGCGTTGGATATTAACGAAGACCTCGACGTCCAGCTGGCCGTTCGCTATGAGGACTACGGTACCTCGACTACCTTTGATCCAAAGCTGGCAGCCCGTTACACGATTAACGAGCTGATCACCTTCCGAGGTTCTGTGCAGACGACGTTCCGTGGTCCCGACCTAGACGCGACAAATGAAAGCCGTGTAACTGCATTGTCTTACGTTGGCCCAACGGCGGCGTTTAAGGCGATTGACTACATCGGTAATGCAGACGTAGAGCCAGAAAGCGCGTTCACCTACAACGCGGGCTTCATCGTCAAGCCCTTGGAAGGCCTGACGGTGACTCTGGACTACTGGAACTATGACTTCGATAACCCAATCATTACTGAAGACTTTAATGCTCTGGTATCTGCCTACACTTCGGGTGGCGATGCCAAAGCAGCAGTACAGTCGCAAATCTTCTGTACTGGCTCAGGTAACGATGGTTCATGTGCGGGCTCAGGCATTGAGCGAATTGAAAGTCAGACCATCAATGGGCCGTCCATTGAAACATCCGGCATCGATTTGTTTGTCGACTACCAGATCGAAATGGGGGCAGGTATTGCGAACTTCGGTTTGGATGCGAGTCATACGCTCAAGTATGAGCAAGACGCCTACTACAAGAGTGGGGTTTTGGTTTCAGCAGCGTATGATGCAGCAGGGTTCCTTAACGGTGGTCGTGGTGCCCGCCCACTACCCGACCTGAAAGGTCGAGTGTTTGGTGAGTACAACATCGACGTGCACAACTTCTTGGTTTACGTGAACCACATCACTTCTTATGAAGATGAGCGTTACGCTGGAACTAAAGTTGATTCACAAACGACTTATGACCTTCACTACCAATACAGCTTCATGGATGACGCGGCTCGTTTGACGGTTTCTGCTATGAATGTAACGGATGAAGAGCCACCACTGGCTCGTCTCGACCTAAGCTATGACGGATATACGCATAACGCGTTTGGCCGCATGATAAAGGTTGGCATCGAGTACACGCTCGGCACGGACTAACACTCGAGCTGAGCTGCTCTAACGCGAGTTAGAGCATGAAAACGCCGCTTCTGCGGCGTTTTTTTTGCCCGTTGTTCAGGAGATTGAGGCCGAACGAACAGACGGATATCTCGCTGGAACGTAGTCCCCTCGATAGAGTATCTCTCGACGAGTTACACAACCGTTACCCGGGTGGAAAGTCGCGCAGAGCAGAACAGTACGACCTTTCCGGTTAAACACGCTGACACTGAGTTCAAATTCGCGTCGGTAGGAGTGCAACCAATAGAACAAGCCGATGCATCCTCAGAGGCTTGAACGCCTAAATCAGCGCCCTGACGGAGCCAGTCCTACGGAGTTGGCCATGGCCTTAAACCCTGTGATGGTCGAAGACAATTCAGCGCTACACCATCAAATTAAGGGTCGATGACACCCGTAGCCGCTGCACACCACTCCGCCCTGCCTCGGCGTTATACAGCGGAGCCTAGTTTGACGGCTTCGCTCTCCACTTCGTGCAAAAGGCGTGGAGCTTGTGCTTTAATGATATCGGTTAATTCAATAATCACGAGATTGGAGCGGCCCAATGCCCTCATGAACACATGCTTCCAGGCTTTCCTCGAACACTCGAATAACCTGAGTGTTGAACTGTACGGCTCTAATCACTCTCCATGGGTTTAGGCTGTGATGATTATGACATTGCCTGACACGCTGCTCCTTACGCTGATATTGATGCGAAAAGAACCGCGCTAACCTCCCGTTCTGAGAAATAGGAAGTCAGGGAGTCATCTTAAACATTCGACCGGAGCTCTCATGTCAGACCCTTATCTGTACGCAGTCACCAACAACGTAGCAACTTTTAGCATAAACGGTGCGCCATGGAATCTGATGAGTCTTGAGTACATTGATCGGCTCGAGGAACAATTGCCAGAAGTTCTGGCTGATGATCAGATCCGAGCGATGATCTTTACGGGAGAGGGTCTCGACCACTTTTCTGCTGGCATGAATTTGAAACAGATTCCTGACGGGATAAAGCGTGCCGGAAGTCCTGAAGCTTTCTTTGGTCAACGCCATAAAGTGCTGGATATGATTGAGAGGGGTGGCACACCTACCATCGCAACCCTTTACGGTTATTGTCTTGGTGGCGGCCTCGAATTACCACTCGCCTGTCACTTCAGGATTGCGGCGGCCACTGGCGCACAAATTGGTTTACCCGAAATGGATCTTGGCACGGTCCCTGCGTGGGGCGGCTCCGCACGATTGCCGAGAGCCGTGGGGCGTACTTACGCACTGGACATGATCCTGAGAGGAAGAAAAATTGATGGACGAGAAGCCTATCGAATCGGCCTGGTAAGCGAACTGGTTCCAATCGAAACGATTAAAGATCGAGCTCAGGCACTGGGAGAGGAACTTGCAGCACAACCTCGCAAAGCAGTGGAATCGATGCTTGACGTTGTTGTTGGGCATGAAACCAAAACGCTCGACGAATCCATGGCAGATGAAACCGCAGCCGTTGCCGCCAACCGTGATACGCACGATTCCACGGAAGGGATGCGCGCGTTCATGGAAAAACGCAAACCTGTCTTCAATCAATGACGATTCACACAACTCCCATAGCATCAAAATTCAGCATCGATTTTTGAGAGCAACTCAGTTTCACGCATAGCAAATGAAAATGTCTCTACAGGCCGTGTTGAGGGGTGTTATTAAGGAAGTATCTTGCTTGATGAAACACGTCAATTTCAAACGCACTTTTAGCTGAGCATGGAAACGACTACA
>PAFU01000026.1 GCA_002704225.1 Gammaproteobacteria bacterium
ATGTCGCTCGATAGAGCGACGGTTATGCCAGCATCCATCGGTGAGCGCAGCGGATTGTTGTGCGCCAGACGCCAGCCATCGAGATTCGCTGCATAACGACCCTCAAGGGTGTAGGTGAAATTGGGTTGCTGAGTGATGTGGATATTTTGTTCGGCCATTTTTACCATGGTCTGCTGAGGCGGGCGCATGGAAAAGTGGTTCAAGTAATGCCGATGATCCTGACGGGGATTGCGTTGCAGGGTCTCGGTCAGCGTATCCACAACCAGAGCGATCGCGGCATCGCCAATGGCGTGTATACCCATCTGCAATCCCGCATCGTGAATTTCGTTGATCTGCTTGACCAGCTTAGACTGAGCCATATTCAAATAGCCTCGATACTCTGGCATGTCTCGATAGGGTTTCAGAGTGTAGGCAGCCGGTCCGGTAAAACCGCCATCCACAAAGATTTTGATCGGCCCAATAGCCAGCCAGTCGTCCCCGTCACCGACCTCTCGCATCAGCGTCTTGATCGCCGCAGGGTCATCCCACTCAAACTGAAGCTTCGCTCTGGGCAAGGGTAGCGCGCGCTCTGCGTAAACAGACTGCCAGCGGCGGTAGTCCTGCGGCGTTTTTTGCGCATCAGTGATACTGGTAATGCCCTTGGCCAGCAGGCTGTTGAGGTTCACCGCGAGACTGCGCCTGAGTTCAGCTTCTGTTGCGGGTGGCACCAGCTGCAGAATCAGGCCGTGACGCTCACGCACGATGCCATTGGGTTCGCCTGTCGCTCCGCGTTCAATCACTCCGCCCTCGGGATCGGGCGTGTCCGCATCGATGTTGGCCGCTCGCAGGGCCAGACTTGAGGCGACTGCACTGTGAGCACCGGCTCGTGTCAGCACCACAGGGTTGTCCGGCGCGGCATCGTCCAGATCATAGCGGGTGGGTTTACGCTGCTCTGCCAACTCATCCTCAGACCAGCCGTAACCCGTAATCCATTCACCTGATCCCAAAAGGGCTGCCTTGTCTCGCACCAGCGACTGAATTTCTACGATGGAAGAAACGTCAGTCAGATCAATATAACGTCGCGCATCACCAGAGATATGCGTATGGGAGTCTACGAAACCCGGCATCAACGTTTGACCTGACAGGTCAACGGTCTTCCTCGCGCGGTAGTGATCCAGCAGTTCTTCGCCGCCGCTGGCGACCACTTTACCGTCGGACACAGCCAACACCGAATGAATACTAAAGGCGTCGTCCACGATGAGTATCTGGCCGTTGTGAAACAACAGGTCGACAGATTCCGCATCAACCGGGGCAGCCGCAGACCGGTCCGGCGACTCGCCACAGCCGGCACCCANAAACAGAANAACGANCAGACAGGTCAGNAAGCTGGCGTTCAANACAGNCGAAGAAAAATAGTTCATTGGGATCTCCAAGGGTCAGCGTGTCGTCNCTCTCTCGCTCGCCTTTCGTCTTTCAATCCAAGCCTCGAAGCGCTTTTGCAGAGCGGAAAGGAACGGACTGATCCGACTGTGGATATGGCGCCATTCCGATACGTCATGCGGCCCCAGAGCCCCCGACTCGCCAGGGAAAGCAGTGTCGAAGGCCCGGGCTCGATTAAGAACGTCAGTCGTTAGTTAGAGGTGGCGGTGATGTGGGTTAAAAACGAGTGGTCGCACGTATAGATGGAGGTNTAGAGAGCGCCGAACGCTGCCCCGTCCTCTGATCCGTTGAACCAATCGGTAATTTTGCCAAATGCCTCGCCGGAAGGCGCAATGCCAATCCAGTTGACGGAGTTATGACGGATGGGGAGCTGCTGGAAGCCAACATAAACCGNGTAGGCATCTTGCAGCCCTGCTTTTTTCAGCATCTGACTAAAGTCGCTCATCATGTTGTTTACGTCGGCCAAGGTTTTACCTTCGTTTAACTCACAGGTATAGATTTCCGCGACGGGGCCCGCCCATGTGACGGAAGAGCACAATCCAAGAAGCAGGGTTATTATTGATTTTTTCATTAGCGTTCTCGTTAAGTAAAGAATGGTAGAGGCTACCCGACCGGTGTGTCGGTTCCAATGCTCGCGCCAAGTAAGGTTTTTCAGCCTTTTCAAGGCGCCAATCAGTAAACCCGCCCTAATGTCACCGACGTCGCGTTACGGCCCAAGCGATCTAACCATCTATGCACTGAGACGAGCCTCACTACATCAGCAAAAAGAACAGGAAGCCGACGCGCTCGGCTACGCCCGCACTACCTGCGATCAATACTTTGGCTTGGTTCCAATTGCTAAACACAAATTTGCAAATCTATTCCAAAAATCAGACAGTTGCCCAGCACTACGGTGCTAAATAAAANAATAACGATACTAGGAAGACTCATGAAGAAGTTACTGATCGCATTACTCACCCTCGGCATGTTCAACGTTGCTTTGGCGGACGACCATTCTCCGACCTGGCGCGGCGTGAATATGGCCGAGAACTTTGCTGTTCAATTTGAAGTTTGTGCGCTAAAACCCGGCAAAACCCTCGCTGACGTGGAACGGCTGGATGCCCGGATCAAAGCCATATGGGCCAAGTTAGATATAGATTTGTCATTCCTGCGCCTATCACCAATGTACAGCGCAACCATGCCCGGCCAGCCCAGCACCGATTACATCAATCTAATCATGGGCAACATTTCGGCGCTTGGCGCTGGATGGGACTCTTGGTCTGCTTCTGCAGAAGGCCCCAAAATTCTTCGCGACGTCAACAAAATCGCAGACTGCCGTTTCAAATTTGGCCGCGGCATCAACAAAATGATCGATACAGCAGCGCTAGACAGCACCGACAATCGGATCATGACGATGAACTGGTGTGAACCAAAAGANGGCGTGTCTTACGATCAACTCAAAGCAAAGCACGATTCTTGGCTNGCAGCCAACGGCGATTCTTTCACGGCAGCCGCATGGAATATCGTCGATCCTCGTCAAGGTGCAGGAACTCGTCAGGGCAAATTCATGCATCTGGTTTCTTACACCAGCGCGTCGGCCTTGATGGCCAACGAAAACTGGATCGCCAACGGCGGCGGCTGGAAAGGTGTGCAAGATTACTTAACGTCCTATGCGGACTGTGAAGGTGAATCTGCTTGGACCGCGGAGTACTTGATCAAAACTTCCGGCAACTAATCAGCAAAACCTCAACCCCACCAAGTCACCGGCTTCAGCTGGACTTGGATAAAATCAGCACGGCTCGGGAATTCCGGGCTGTGCCGACCACTTGCGTTTTAACCCTTCACCACCAGAACAAACCCGTCTCGCACAGGAACGGCGAGTATCAAGGCAGCCGCAATATCGAAGTGCGTACTCGTGGCACATCACCCAACGTATCCGTCCACGCGAAAATCAGCTCACCCTTTGTCTCGATCATTTTGGGAAAGCCCGATGCTCGACGCGTTTCCATGGACGCCACTTTGATCGCATCGCCCACCCAGCCTTCCGGGCTGATCTCTCGGTAACTGAAACCGTCTTCGTTCTGGGCCAACCAACTCACCAAGGCACGACCATTGGGTGTGACCACAACATCTACCCGACCTAGCGGTTTATCGGTGGCCACATCAATCGGGGCAGCAAAACTGCCGCCTCCATCCAACGAAAATGCCACACGGACTCGGTTTGATGGCACCGCCGTAAACCACGCCACAGCAAGGATACCGTTGCCTTGCGCCATAGCAGGGCCGTTTACCGGACAGCCGGATATTCGCCAGCCGTCAGTGCCCACTGGGGTTTTTGCCCAGCCGTCATCGGTTAGACGAGCGAGGGTGATGTCACGAATGTCGTTTTCCGTTCGATCTCGATATACCACTACCGGTGAGCCATCTACGACCATGGCATCGGTCTGGCAGCAATCGCAGACCAAGGCGTCAACAATTTCTTCCGAATCGCTGTCTTTCGAACCGAGCAGACGGTGGCGAAGTTCCATGCCTTTTGACTGGCCGGCTTGCGCGTATCGTTGGCCGTCCAACCAGAATGCGCCAACCCCGTCTTCTACAGCGTAAAGACTGACGAATCCGTGTTCCGTATCTGATGTATCCGCATGGAGTCGTTCGGCGGCCGTCCAGCGTGCACCGCCGTCGTCCGATGAGGCGGTGTATACGTCGTAGGCAAACGCCGGGCCTTCTTGACGCACCAACCAATGGGCTATCAGCCTGCCGTTTGCTGCAAGGATCGAAGGAAAATCCGCCCAGTTAACCAGCAGGTCTTTACCCTCAGTAACCGACTTCGGGGAGGACCACCCAGCGTCGGATAGCGTGCGCAAATACAGGGTTGTCTTTCCCGCGTGTTCACGCAAATAGCTGAGAGTCACTTCGCCTTGGTCTGATACCTGCAAGTTCGGTTCACCGGTATGCTCCATGTCCTCCATTTCCATCAGGGTCAACCCGTGAAATGGGCTGTCGTCGCAACCCATTAGGACCAACAAAGCACACAGGAATATGACGTGATGCACCGTAGACGCCCTCTTACGACCTAACCGCGGGCTTGCATCATCCTATGTGGAGCGAATCACGTCGATGATGACCTGGGCTACCTGATCCGGCGCGCCTTCTTGAATGAAGTGACCTCCGCCCTTGATGGTGGTGTGCGGCAGGCCCTTGGTGCCCGGTACTTTGTTCAGGAACTCGGTTTCGCCTCCCTTTGTAACGGGATCGTTGTCGGCGAAGGCGCAAAGGAAGGGCTTTTCGAAGGTCTTGAAAAATTCCCAAGCCTTGCGCTGCTCTTCAAGCCACGGCGACGTGGGTAGCGTGGGTACCTGACTGGGCATCGCCCGCGGCCCCATTTTGTAGCTCGGATCCGGAAACGGCGCTTCGTAGGCGACAGCGATAGGTGTCGGCAAGGGCGATGTCACACCCAGCTTGTTCAGTAAAAATTTGAGCATTTGCAGTGGCAGCGCCGGGGGCGAGAGCATCATGGACATCATAAAGCCCACGGGCAGGTCCGCGGTTTCCCAGCACCATTTTTGCCAATAGGCGAATTTACTCGCAGGGTGGGCACCTTGCCTCATGCCGCCAATCGCTTTTTGCATTTCCAGCATACTTGGCGTTGGTGCATCGGCGCGGAACGCTTCCACCGCAGTCACCACCTCCTGAGGCACGTCGGGGTTGTAGGGCAGTCCGGTGTTCGAGATGACCACACGATCGAAACGATCTGGGTAATTCACCACCAACCGCAGGCCGATCAAGCCACCCCAGTCCTGACCAAAAAAAGTGATGCCGGATAAGTCATTGGCTTCCAGCCAGGCACCCATCCACTCCACTTGACGTTGATAGCTGTAATCTTCCCTGGCCGCCGGCTTATCGGATTTACCGTAGCCCACCAAGTCAGGGGCAATCACCCGCATACCCGCGGCGGTCAGATGAGGTATCACATGCCGATACAGATAACTCCAAACTGGCTGACCGTGCATACACAGCACCACCGGTCCTTCTGCAGGGCCTTCGTCCAAGTGATGAATCCTAAGGTCGCTGCTGTCGTGTGTTTGTATGGTGGTGTAATGCGGCGCGAATGGATAATCAGCCAAACCTTCAAAGCGTTCGTCCGGGGTTCTCAGTATGCGCATGGAATGCCTCCCTCGATTTAATGTTATTCATTATATAGAGGAGCGCTGTCCCTGAGAAGCCCATAGGAGGCACACACGTGTTGGCAGTAAGACTCACAAGCCGGAGCCAAATAACCGGCGCGATCAGAGCCCACACACCAGCAATGGCGATTACGCCAAGTCGGATCCGACTGGCTTCGTTCCGGTCTCGCGATTCAAGAGAATGCGCTGCTGACACTCTTGAACCAGCGCAGGTTGCTCCCGTATGTGGGAAACACTGTGCCCCATGATGAGCAATGCTGGTGAAGGAATCGCCTTGCCATGGCACGCTGCCTCAATATCTGACAGGGTTCCCGTAATCAGCAATTGATCGGGCTGGGTTGCCTTGGACACAACCGCGAACGGCGTTGACCCGGGCATTCCCCGCCCCAGCAGGCCCTGAGTAATATCCCCGAGCAAGGACAAACCCATGTAAAACACCACGGTCTGCTGTGGGCGCATGGCGAGCACCCAATCGATATCAAAGCCTCCCGGTCGCCGCTGCGCCGTGATCAGCGTCAGCGCCTGACTGTAGTCTCGATGAGTCAGAGCCATGTTGAGCGCAGCGCCAGCACCGGTGGCAGCGGTTACGCCTGGCACCACCCGCCATGGCACACCAGCGGTTTCCAGTGCATCAATCTCCTCACCGCCTCGGCCAAAAATGAAACCATCGCCGCCTTTGAGACGAACCACGTGGCGTCCCGCTAGCGTCTGCTCAACGAGTACCTGATTGATCTGTTGCTGAGACATCACATGCAGATGTTTACGTTTACCGACGTAAATGCGCCGACAGGCCTTAGGCACAGATTCAACCAACTCGGAACTCGCCAACCGGTCGTAGACCAGAACGTCGGCCTCCTGCAGAGCACGTAATCCTTTAACGGTAATCAAATCCGGGTCACCAGGACCGGCGCCGACGAAAGTCACATGTCCACTCATGTCGTTAACCTACTCCTACATGGCTTGGGGTCATCATGTCGGTGCGATAGCACCCACTGCGATTGCATTGTCTTTTTCTCTTTCTTGTTGTGTGTCTTTTTCGGCTTTGAAGCCACCATAGTCCTGAATCAGGCGCTTGAGCTCAGGTACACAGGAACCGCAGTTGGTCCCGCACTTCAATGCACTACCCAAACCCTCAACCGTGGTCACGCCATCGGCTAGGCTTTGACTGATCTGCGACTGGGATACCTCAAAGCAACTGCAAATTTGCATGGATGTATCGACGGCTTGTGCGCTGTAAGCCAAGGCTCGCCATCGCGAGTCCGGCGTATCAGATTGTGCTGTATCACCGACGCCATGGACTGATCCCGCAACGATCTGCGCAAAGACTGGGAGCGCGCTGCGCTGGGAGGACTGGCACAGGGCCATCAAGGGCTCTTGGCCGTCCAACAACAACATCCGCTTCTCCGCACTGCCGGAACGAAAGCTCGACCAATTCGCCTGCTTGAACTGGTTCGTTAGCGCGGCAAACAAATCGGCCGCTTCACTCGCACCGCAGGCTGATTCAAAAAGCACCCCGGCGCTGCCGGGCAGCGCGCACCAGTAGGTTGAGTGCTCATTCAGCAATGAACGAAGCAACCTCAGCTGATCGGCTTGATACAGCACGCCACGCATCCAGAGCATATTGGTAACGGGGCTGATCGCCACTGCAACCTGCTTACTTTGTGGCTGCCCGGAGAAGGGATCCACCGCTCGCGGCACAAGGGTACTCACTACTGAGCTGCCCGCATGCGCTTGGGTCCAGTGAATGGGCGCGAAGACTTCACCGACGCCAACGGATTCTGTCAGCGTGGCCAGATAGTAAGCCTTCCCCGTGGGCGCAAGAACTTCGACCAATTGATCCGCTGCGATATCGAGCCGTTGCGCATCCTGCGGATGAATGTCCAGGCGTGGTTCCGGCGCGTGTTGATTTAATACCGCCGCCAGACCCGTTCGAGACATGGTATGCCACTGATCTCGCAAGCGACCCGTATTCAGCAGCAGCGGAAAATCGCTATTGGTTGAGATTTTTCGCGAAGCCGATGAGCCAACAAACCGCGCCCGACCATCCGGCGTCGAAAAGTGCCTATCACCGAATGGCCTGCGATTCGGCGGCCATTGCGCGGGCCGCATCTGATCGAAAGCCTCTTCCGTCATGTGTGTGTAAGCGCTCAAATCAAAGAGTCGTTCGCCCCGGTTTTCAAAAGCCGAGAGTGCTGCGTGTTCGGCAAACACCTGTGCCGGCGAAGTGAAATTAAAGCCAGCCCTGAATCCCATGGCTTGTGCTACATCGCAGACAATCCGCCAGTCGGCTCGCGCATCAAATTCGGGTTCGGCGAACCGACGCTGACGACTGATACAACGCTCCGAATTCGTCACAGTGCCGTCTTTCTCTCCCCAACCTTGCGCGGGTAGTCGCACATCGGCCAAGGCCACTGTATCGGTGTCGGCATAGCAGTCAGATACCACCACCAAGGGACATCGTGACAGCGCTTTCGCGATGAACTGACTGTCGGGAAGTGAGACCGCAGGGTTGGTTGCCATGATCCAAATCGCTTTGATCTGACCGGAGGCAACCGCATCGAACATGTCCACGGCCTTTAGCCCAGGTGATTTTGCGATTGACGGGGCCTGCCAAAACCGCGCAACTTTATCGGTACTGTCCGCATCAAAATCCATATGAGCGGCCAACGTATTTGCCATACCACCAACCTCTCTACCACCCATGGCATTGGGCTGGCCGGTAATTGAAAACGGCCCCATACCGGGTTGACCAAGACGCCCTGTAGCAAGATGACAATTGATGATCGCATTGCACTGATCCGCCCCATGCACGGACTGATTGACGCCCTGAGAATACAGGGTGACCACCTTTTTCGTTTGCACAAACAGCTCAAAAAAAGTCTGTAGTTCAGTCGCAGTCAGTCCGCAGGCTGAGGCCACGTCGGCTAGCGTGTTGTCGTCTGCGCCAATCTCTTCTAGCGTCGAGGCGAACCCGTCGGTATACGTTTGAATAAAGTCCAGATCCGTTGCGCCAACCCGGTGCAGATGCGCCAACAGGCCGTTGAATAGGGCCAAATCTGCCCCCGGATTAACCGCAAGATGAAGATCGGCCTCCTGCGCTGTTGTCGTCGCGCGCGGGTCAATCACAACAACCTTCAGTGCGCCTGCCCGTCGCCGCGCGAGCACCGATTGAAACAATACCGGATGGGCCCAAGCCGCATTGGACCCCACCATGACTAACAGCTCACATTCGTTGAGGTCTTGATAATCGCATGGCACGACGTCTTCGCCGAACGCGCGTTTGTGAGCGGCAACCGCCGACGCCATACACAGCCGAGAGTTCGTATCCACGTTCGCACTGCCGATGAACCCCTTCATCAGTTTATTCGCAACGTAATAGTCTTCGGTGAGCAGTTGTCCGGACAGATAGAAAGCCACCGAGTCCGGCCCAAATCGATCGATGGTTGCGCGAAAGCCATCGGCAACATGACGAATCGCCTCAGACCAGGAGACTTCTACCCCGTCGACATAGGGCGCCTTGAGACGGGTCGCATCACCTAGGGTCGCAGCAAGGTTGGTACCCTTTACGCACAGCTTGCCTGCGTTTGCGGGATGTTCTTTATCACCACTGACCGCGATCAGACCCGATTGGGCAACATCGGAGGCTCCGCTATTGACCGCTACGTCGACGCCGCAGCCAACACCACAGTAGGGGCAGGTTGTTTTCACCGCACGGGACATCAGGTGCCTGACAACACCACGTCATCACCACGAATCGCCACGTCAAAAACCGCAACCTGTACGGATGGATCTTCCAAGCACTTTCCTGTGGCAAGGCTAAAGTGCTGTTTGTAAATCGGCGATGCCACCACTAACTCGCCATTTTTATCGCCCACAATGCCTCGAGAGAGCACGCTGGCATCGCTGAAGGGATCCAAGTTATCTAAGGCGAAGACGTTGGGTTCTTCACCTGGCAGATAAAATAGCGCCATCGGCATATCGCCTACCAGCGCAGCGACACCGCTGTTGGGCACGAGTGCTGCAGCCCTGCATATCACCTTGCCGCCTCTAATCTCAGTCATTTTGTTCTCCGCCTGGTAAGCGTATCTGCCACATCTGTTGTTTCATCCTGCGTTCTCAATTAACTCGGTCAGGGGAACACGCCGCTCGTCTTCGGTAATGGGTCGGCGCTGACCACGCTCTCTAACAAAAATCACGTCGGAGTCAGCAGCGTCGCTGTTCACGTAGGTTTGAAACCGTTTGAGCTGCTCAGGATCTTCGATCGTGGTCTTCCACTCGCATTGATAGGTATCCACGACCCTCAACATTTGGTTTTCCAACTCTACGGCGAGGCCTAGGCTGTCTTCGATAACAACCTCTTGCAGATAGCCGAGTCCGCCCTCAAGCGATTCAACCCAGACCGACGTGCGTTGCAAACGATCGGCAGAGCGCACGTAAAACATCAGAAACCGGTCGATGTAGCGCACGAGCGTTTCATCATCCAGATCTGTGGCGAACAATTCCGCGTGGCGCGGTCGCATACCGCCGTTGCCGCCGACAAACAAATTCCATCCGCCTTCCGTCGCTATAACACCCACGTCCTTGCTCTGAGCCTCGGCGCATTCGCGGGTGCATCCCGAAACGGCGAACTTCAACTTGTGCGGCGAGCGCAAACCCTTGTATCGGTTCTCCAGAAACAGCGCCATGGCGACGGAATCCTGAACACCGTAACGGCACCAGGTGCTGCCGACGCAGCTCTTCACCGTCCGCAGCGATTTGCCGTAGGCGTGACCGGTTTCGAATCCTGCATCGACCAGTTCCTTCCAAATCAGTGGGAGCTCGTGCACTCGAGCGCCGAACAAATCGATGCGCTGGCCGCCGGTAATTTTCGTATACAAATCGTATTTCTTGGCGACCTGACCCAGAACAATGAGTTTGTCCGGTGTAATTTCACCACCCGCAATCCTAGGCACCACGGAATAGGTGCCGTTCTTTTGGATGTTGGCCAACATGTGGTCGTTCGTATCTTGCAGACCCACCAAGGGTTGCTTAAGCACGTATTCGTTATGCAGAGACGCAAGGATGGAGGCGACAGCCGGTTTACAGATATCACAGCCTCGGCCTTGTCCGTGGGATCCGAGCAACTCCTCAAACGATCTGATTTTATTGACCTGACACAGATGAAACAGTTCTTGGCGGGTAAATTTGAAGTGCTCGCAAATCGACTGATCGACCTCGACCCCTAGCCGAGTCAATTCATCGTCAACCACGGTTTTCAGTAATGCTGCACAACCCCCGCACCCGGAGCTCGCCTTGGTGATGGCCTTAATATCGCCTAACGCCAAATGCCCGTCAGCCATGACGTCAATCACCGCACCCTTGGTGACATTGTGGCAAGAGCAAATGGCTGCCGTCATTGGCAACTGATCAGCCGCGAGCAATGGACCGCCTTCGCCGCTCGGCAAAATTAATGTCTCCGGCGCTTCCGGCAGCGTCAGTTGGTTTAAAAAATATTGCAGCACCTGGTCGTATCGTTCGGTATCGCCAACCATGACCGCTCCCACCACCGTCTTCGCATCGGCACTGACGTTTAATCGCAGGTAGGTATTCTTTCTCGGATCACGGTAGGTATAGGACAGCGAACCTGCAGTGGCGCCGTGGGCATCGCCAATGGAGCCGACCTGCACCCCCAACAACTTCAGCTTGGTGCTCATATCAGCGCCATTAAATGCCCCATCACCGCCAAGCAATCGACTGGCGGCCACTTCTGCCATGCGATAGCCCGGCGCGACCAAGCCAAAAATGCGGCCCTCGTACAGAGCGCACTCGCCGATTGCCATAATGTTGGGATCACTGGTTACGCAGTGTTGATCAACAATCACTCCGCCGCGCTCGCCCACGTCTAGACCGCACTCCCGTGCCAAGTGGTCCCAAGGCCGTATGCCGGCAGAGAATACGATCACATCGGTGGTGAGTGACGTCTCGTCGGCGAAATGCATGACCAATCCGTCGTCACCGGATTGAATCTGTTGCGTCGCCTTACTGGTCAAGACACTAACGCCCAAGGCTTCCACGTGATTTTGCAGGCAACTGCTACCTTCCTCATCGAGCTGAACACCCATCAGTCCCGGGGCAAACTCAACCACCGATGTCTCCAGGCCCAGATTTTTGAGGGCATTTGCACACTCGAGGCCCAGCAACCCACCACCGACGACCACACCGCGAGTCTTGCCCGCAGCAGCCTGCTTAATCGCTTCTAAGTCGTTCAGTGTCCGATAAACCAAACAACCCGGAAGGTCATTCCCTTCCACCGGCGGTACGAATGGGTAGGAGCCGGTCGCCAATATCAGGCAGTCGTAACGAAATTTTCGACCCTGCTCCGTCGTCACGGTCTGAGCTTGCCGGTTCACCTGAGTGACGGTGTCACCCAGCACCAGTTCAACATTCGCGTCTTTGTACTGTTGAGGGTCAGCGAGCAGAAGATCCTGCGCGCTCTTGCCCGAGAACATTTCCGATAGATGCACGCGGTCATAGGCCGGTTCAGATTCTGCGCCGATGACGATGAGATCCACATCGTCGCTATGCATCAGTTGTTCAACCAAGTGATGACCAACCATACCGTTGCCGACGACAACGCACTGCTTTTTCATGTCTTTTCCTAGATTCATTTGCCTATGCTGCCTTTAGGCCAAAGGCCAAGGACTGGGCCTGCGATGGTGATATCGCGGTGTTGATGTGATTCTGAATGTCGCGCGCCCCCAGGGTGTCGCCGTACAACACGGCGCCGCGGAGTACGCCGTCTTGCAGACAAAGACGCCGATAAACGCGCTGGCCGCTGTCTTCGATGACCGCGTCATGCGTATCGATCTCTGGTGGCACGACACCGGCAAAGAACAATGGCACGTCTTCCACTTTCAAATGACTGCCTTGCACTACGCTGGGTATATGGGCGGAGGTTCCGCATAAATTTTTCGCCAGAACCTCGGCTTGCTGATAAATCGGTTCGACCAACTGATAGTTCGTACCACTGACTTCTGCACATTCGCCCAGAGCGAACACACCGGCCAGCGGCGATGCCATCGACGCGTCAACGGTAATACCCCGCTCACAAGGAATGCCGGCGGCGCGGGCGAGTTCGGTTCGGGGGACACAGCCTGTGGCCAAAACGACGGCAGCAAACGTCTGTTTTCTTTGTGTTTGTGTCCTGAACGCAACCGACACTCCGGAGGAGTTTGCTTGCAAGGTCTCAACCTCTTCGCCCAGCACAATTTCGATACCCTTGGCACGCAGGCGATCGACCAACAAGTCTCCAGCATGGGTATCTATCTGGCGTGGCATCAGCCGGGAGCTGCGTTGTATCAGGGTCACCGGGCAGCCAGTGGACAGTACNGCGTCCGCGGCCTCCAGTCCGAGCAGACCGCCTCCCACAAACAATAAGGGCTCGCCGCGACTCGCCACACGCTCCAGCGCATCGGCATCTGCCCAAGTCCTCANTGACATCACTCCAGGCGTCGGCCGCTCCGCAGCAGGCGGCTTGGCAACAGCCGAGCCCATGGCCAGCACCACTTGGGTAAAGCGCACTGACGCGCCGTCACTGAGTCGAGCTCGCTGCATGCCGGTATCCAGTGACTCCACGCTCACACCCAATCGATATGAGATCGCGAGGTCCAAAGGCTCGTGCAAGGCGGTATTGCTCAGATCGGATTCAGAGACTTGGTTTGATAGGTAGTGGGGCAACAGCACCCGGTTATAACCCGCAACGGACTCTTCACCCACCAGTAAAACGGAACCTTGAAAGCCATGATGCGCGAGGCGTCGAATCAAGTGGGCTGCCGCCATACCACCACCAACAATAAAGAGGTCAGTTGTGATGCTGCTGGCTTTCGCGAGGNACGGGGTATTCTTTTCCATTGGTCTGCCCAGCTGCCTCAGGCCGCGCGCTCAGGCTTGGAATCGGCTTCTTCACGAGCCTGCGGCTCAGCCTCATGTTTAGCCTCGCGCCTNGCCTCGTGCTGCAGCACACTTGGCGCTTTATTCGTGGAATAGAGAAAATCCAACACCCGCTTTCGGCATCGGTTGTAGTCCGGATGTTCGGCAAGTTCCAAACGGCGGCGAGGCCTTGGCAGGTCCACCTCAACGATTTCTCCGATCCGAGCGGAAGGTCCATTGCTCATCATCACGATGCGGTCGGATAGCAACACGGCCTCATCAACATCGTGGGTAATCATGATGACGGTGTTGCCCAATTCTCGGTGAATATCCATCGTGCTTTCCTGCAACTGGGCGCGGGTTAACGCGTCGAGAGCACCAAAGGGCTCGTCCATCAACAACACCTTCGGCTGCATGGCCAGCGCGCGTGCGATGCCAACCCGTTGCTTCATACCACCGGATATTTCGCTGGGCATTTTTCTCATCGCGTGAGTCATGTTGACCAGCTCTAGGTTGTGACGGATCCACTCATCCATTTCCCGATCATTTTTACGACCGTGAAATACAGCGTTAACCGCCAGCTCCACATTGCCGTATACATCTAACCAAGGCATTAAGGCGTGATTTTGAAAAACCACCGCTCGATCTGGACCGGGCTCTGTGATTTGCGAACCCTCCAGGAAAATCCCGCCGTCCGTAACGTCGAGCAGCCCCGCCAGGATATTGAGAACAGTTGATTTGCCGCAGCCTGAGTGACCAATGAGAGTGATGAACTCTCCCTTTGCGATTTTTAGATCGACATCTTTGAGTGCTTCGAATACGGCACCATCGGTGATGAATCGCTTGCTGATTCGGCTAATGTCTAAAAACACTGTCATTTTGATTCCTTATTATTGGGTGCTACTTAAGGTCTGCGGCTTTGTCCCAGCTAAAACGGCGCTGCAGAACCAGCATGAGGCGATCCAGCACAAATCCGATCAGACCAATCACAATGACCGCGGTCATGATGCGACTCAGCGAATTCGAGGATCCGTTTTGGAATTCGTCCCAGATGAATTTGCCCAAACCTGGGTTCTGGGAAAGCATTTCTGCTGCGATCAGCACCATCCACCCAGTAGCTAGCGAAAGCCGTAGGCCGGTAAAGACCATGGGTAGCGCACTCGGCAGAACGATCTTCGCGATATTGGTCAGTCGAGGTAGTTTGATGACTCGCCCGACATTGATCAGATCTCGGTCGATGCTTGCCACACCAACGCTTGTATTGATCACCGTTGGCCAGAGGCAACACAGAGCCACCGTCAGACCAGAATTTAGGAATGACTTGGCAAAGAACGGGTCTTCTGTCACGTAGGTTGCCGAAACGACCATGGTGACCAAGGGGAGCCAGGCCAGCGGCGAGACTGGTTTGAAAACCTGGATGATCGGATTGACTGCCTGATAGAACGTATCGCTCAGGCCACATGCGATGCCCAGTGGTATGGCGATAACCGAGGCAATCAGGAACCCAAAGGCCACGGTCTTCAGACTGACGATAATCTGGTCAAGAAACGTAGGCTTGCCCGTATACGTTCTCCATTTGACCTTCGCCTCAGGATTTTCGGCCAGTTTCTTTGCGTTCCGCAGATCTTGTCGTTCGTAAAACCGTGCCGCTTTTTCTTTCTGCTCGTGGTACTCGTCGACCAACACGCCACCTTGATGCATGACGTCGGATGGCCCAGGAAATTGGCCCAAAGACGTCGTAATGCTCTGGGCTACTCCTTGCCAAAGCATTAAGAAGACAACGATCCCCGCNAAGGGAAAGACCAGCGCACGAAGCAGGTTTGTCAGCCACTGAGCGCCTGTAAGGCGCACAGNGGCTAATGAAAAACGCGGCGAAGTAATCACAGAATGTCATCCTTAAGACCGATGGTTAACTTGCGCAAATACTCGTTTGGCTTCGATCCATCGTAGGAAACACCATCCAAAAACTCTGTCTGCTCGGGTTTAAACCCCGACTCTGTTGCAAAGTCAGGAAATTCCGAGGCGTCCATAACACCCTCAGCAATCAGAGCCTTGGCGGCAACGGCGTACAGATCTGCACGATAGACACTCTTCGCAATATCGAAGTACCAGTCGTCGCTCTTCGGTTCGGCAATCTGACCCCAACGACGCATTTGAGTGAGGTACCAAATGGCGTCTGAGTAGTAGGGATAGGTTGCGTTGTAGCGGAAGAAGACATTGAAGTCTGGGACCTCACGTTTGTCGCCTTTCTCATACTCGAAAGTGCCGGTCATGGAGTTCGCTATCACTTCCGCATCAGCACCGACGTATTCCGAGCGCGCCAATATCTCCACCGCTTCCATTCGATTGGCGTTGTCATTTTCGTCCAGCCATTTCGCTGCACGAATCAGTGCTTTAACCACTCGAGCTGTCGTATTTGGATATTTTTCGGTGAATTCTTTCGTCATGCCGAAGACTTTCTCCGGATTGTCTTTCCAGATTTCGTAATCCGTAATGACGGGCACACCAATGCCCTTGAATACTGCCTGCTGATTCCACGGTTCACCGACGCAGTACCCGTAAATCGTGCCAGCCTCCAGTGTGGCCGGCATTTGAGGCGGCGGGGTCACGGAGAGCAAAACATCGGCATCAATCTGCCCGCTGATGTCTCCGCTATTCGGCGCATAAAACCCCGGATGCAGNCCACCTGCTGCCAGCCAGTAGCGCAGCTCATAATTGTGCGTGGACACAGGGAACACCATGCCCATGTTAAAAGGCAAACCTTCGTCAGCGTATTTTTCAACAACCGGCTTTAAGGCATCGGCCATGATTGGATGCACCGGCTTACCGTCTGCCCGCTTGGGAATGTACGCCTTCATCTGTTCCCAGATCGCGTTAGAAACCGTAATACCGTTGCCGTTTAAGTCCATCGAAAACGGTGTGACGATATGAGCCTTGGTGCCGTAACCAATGGTGGCGGCCAACGGCTGTCCGGCCAACATATGAGCGCCATCAAGCTGCCCGTCGATGACACCATCGAGTAAGACCTTCCAATTCGCCTGAGCTTCGATGGNGACAAATAGGCCTTCGTCNTCGAAGTAGCCCAGTTCATAGGCCACCGCGATGGGGGCCATATCGGTGAGTTTGATGAAGCCGAACGTAAGCTCATCCTTTTCCGGCTCACCAATTTGAGCGTTCGCTCCGTAGGTAACCGTTAGACCCATCGCCACAAGGAATAGTTTCAGACCTTTTGTCCAAGTACTGCGTTGCAACACCGTGTTCTCCTGTCAGTTTTCGTGCGGCAAAAAAAAACCCCGGCTCCAGCATTGAAGGGAGCCAGGGCTTCTTTGCCCGGTTTTTGTTATGTGATCCTTCGTCAACATGGCCGCGGGCGCCGCATGCTCAAAGCATGTGTTGGGAGGATTNATGNTTTCTTACGTTTCTTTNATTTCTNTTGTTANNAGGATGCGAAAACCGTGCCAGATAGGCGCGCAGCGGAAACAAAGATTAGGGAATCGCTGCGCTCGGCGGTTTCTTCTGATTACTGGGCGGTTTTATCGTTTCGTACCATCGTCGAAAAGCCAAATCGACGGCCTGTGTGGTGGAACTGAGNTAGGCTCTGGCGCAGGATGCGCACCAAAATTAGGCCCAGAGTGCCTGAACCGCACTATTCGGGTGCGGCGATGCGCCAAGGCATAGTGTTCGAGACTGTGTATCGTCTCTGTGCGGAAGCCGCAGGCTGCTAGCGAGTGCCGGGCAATGCCTCGACTGTTTGCTGATACAGATCGTCGCGAAAACACCGGGTTGCAAGCAAATGGCGCTGCACTGGATCCACAGGTCTGCCCAGCAGATCAGCNCATCCGTCCAATAGCTCNAACGCNGCGGCACCGCCTGGCTGATTTGTTTGTGCGCCATGAAATGACAACAGCTCACTGACAGGCTCCTGCTCTTGATCGGGTGACCGAACCACCCTGCCGGACAACGCGCGTAACAGNGTTTCTTCGTCGATATTCAGGTAACGCTCGGCGGACATGATATGCGCCGCCTCGGATATATTATCCGGCTCTGACAGCCAGACGCAGGCTTGCAACAACGCCAGCCTCAACGCCAAGTGCGTATTTGTATTGGCTTCATGCCATTGCTCCGTTACGCACAACACTTTTTCCGGCGCGTCCTGCCAGACTTCGACACCCCAGGTCGCCGCAATCCCAAGCTTTTGATCAATCGCCAATGTGTTCCAAGGCTCGCCAACACAATAGCCGTCAATCACACCNTCTTGCAGGCTATCCACCATCTGAGACGGCGGCACGACGATCATGCTGACATCGGCATCGGGATTCAGACCCATGCTGCGCAGCCACTTGCGCAGCAAAATCGCGTGGGTTGAAAAACCGTGCACCACGGCGAAGGTCAGTTTGCGCGGCATTACGCGGGCATCCAGTACGGCCTGCCGGACAACATCGCTGACGTTGGCCGACGAAACCAGATGGTCCTGAGGCAATCCCAGTGCCCTGAGCAACTGGTGCCATAAGGAAATCGACAATGTGATTCCGTTGCCATTTTTTGAGAGCCCCAAGCCCGTCAGCAAGGGCACACGCATGCCGCTGACACCGAGGGTCGTCATGGCCGGTAAGGGTGCCAGCATCTGCGCCGCATCGCGGGATCCAACCGCCAGCTTGTCGCGCACAATGGCCCAAGACACTTCCTTGTGCAGATGAACACGCAGGTCCGATCTGCGGAAAAAGCCCAGATGCTCGGCGACGATAAAGGGCGCTGAATCGACCAAGGGTAAGTAAGCGACATCAATTTCTGTTTTATTCATTTTTGGCAACGCCTGTTCTGTCGGCTGCTTCCAGTTTTTTTATGATCGTCGTCGCCATTGCGCCAAGGGACAGTCGCCGCTGCATGGCTTGATCTCGAAGGAACTGGTGCGCGCGCTCCTCATTCATTGCATGCTGTTGAATCAGCAACAACTTGGCTTTCTCAATATTTCTTCGCTCGCGCAGCTGCTCTTGTGAATCATCCAAGGCTTTCCGAACCCCCTGAAACGCTTGAAACTGAGCCATCGCCGCATCAATGATCGGCTTCACCTTTGTCGGTTCAATTTCACCCACCATGTAGGCCGTTACACCCGCGGCGATGGCCGCATTAATAAACTCTGTGCCGCGCTTTTCCGAAAACATGACAATGGGGGTGGGCTGGTGCGCGGACAGTACGGACAAACTTTCAAGCATGTCTCGGTCAGGAGATTCGATATCAATCAAGATAANGTCTGGCNTCACATCGGATATGTGTTTGAGCAGGGTACGGCCAGCGGGCGCCGTGCTAACCTCCATTCCAGCCTTGGACAAAAATTCGCGCACCCACTCCGCTCGATCGGGCTCGTCGTCGACCAACATGACTTTGTAAGAGGGAGAAGGTGCGGCTTGCATTGCTTTAACTTGGGCGCTGAGTGNAGNTCGCGATCATTCTAGCATGTGACACANTTTCATGACCGGTATGACCAACAGAGGTGCCTGGCGTCATCAGAATGTCATGCAAACACGACGCTAGAGTTTGACGTTTACGGTGAACCACACCTTGGCGGTGTCCGTCGCAAAGCCGTCCGACTGAAAGTCTGCGTATTTAAGCTGCACGCTGGCTTTCTTACTTAAGGGTAGGGTCGCAACAAGATCCAGCTCCGAACCATAGTCCGCACTCGTCTCCGCCGCACTCAAGTCATGCCAAGTTGCCGCCAATTTCAGTTTTCCGACGCTGCCGGCCACGCCGACGAAGACATCTTCTACACCACCCCCCGGGGTCACTAAGAATTTATCCGCAGTGCCCTGAAATTTGTGCAGCGTCGCCAGAGGTGTGCGAAAGCCCATAACACCATCNTCACTACCCAAGGATTCAAATCCGACCGACCCAGTGATGCCGGCAAACGACTTCGACAACGAGACCGAGTACATGGAAGCATCGTAATCGATCGGGTTATCCGCGTAGTCCGATTGTGTGGCTACCTTTGCTGTTACCTTTATGCCGGCCAATTTGCCGCCATAGCTCAGTCCGTAGGTCGCATTGGAATTTGGTAACCCATTGCCATTCTGAAANTCCAGCAGGTAAGCAAAGGCTGAGATTTTGTGCTCGNCTGCAAAGGTCTTAGTCGCCGTCAGCAAGTGGCTCTCGCTTTCCCAGTCTGCCGGCTGAGCGCCATCGTCTGGTCCGAAGATTCGATTGACGTTCATGATTAAGGCGTAGTCTAAGGACAGCGTCTGTGACGCGCTGTAAACGAATCTGGCGGCGTCATAGGTCTGCTCGTTTTGACGCCAGGCAACGCCACCGACGAAACGCTGGTCNCCCAAGGCGATCCGTTGTCTGCCAAAGGTCGCGGCCAGTGCACCCGCGTTGTACTTGATGTAGGCCTGATTCAGATCAAATCCGTCCGGATCCGCTACCACTGGATAAGCCGTCCTGCCATTAACCGTCGAGTTGTAATCCTCGGGACCCATCACACTGACATAGTCGGCTTCCAGACCCATCGAAAAACCCGACGCAGAACCAGAAACAAAGGTATAGCGGGATCGTAAGGTCGACGCAGCCGCATCCTCATTGACACCGTCTTGATCCACGCCTTCAAACCGATAGCGAAAATTCATCGAGGATTTACCTTCACTAATTGCCGCACTGACATCGTCGGTCACACCGGCAATCGCCGACGCGCTGACCGTTAAACTCAGTAAGCTGGACGCGGCCAAACCAACGGCCGTCAGCCCGGGCGCTAAGCCAAGATGTGAAAATACGTTCATTCTTTTACTCCATAAAAAAAGCCCAGACGTCGCCATAACGTCTGAGCCTCTGTGCTCGAAACCAAGTGGATTGTGTTCGCTACGCAACGGCAGCGAGAAACGCCGTTACCCGTGGCTAGGCACCAACGTCTGTGTTTTTACCGATTCAATAAACGGGCCAACTTTGTCGGCCAAAAATGACCAATTAACCGGTATTTTGCGCTCTTGACGCCCAGATTCAGTGCGACCCGACCTGAATGCGCACTTTTTTGCACCACCCTACGATGGCGCACTGCATTGGATTATGGATAGAACACCTTGTCCAGAAACCCGAGCATCACATCCAATGCCTCGGGGGCATTATCTGCAAAACTCACGCCCAGCAAGGCATTTGATCCGGAATCCAAGAAGGCGTGCCCTCTGCCCTCGTGNTCCCAGTACTGGGCAGTTTGTCCGGCCGCAATCAAGGCCGCCTGATAGCCCTGTACGGATTCCGGGGTGGTCAACGGATCCTCGCTGCCGACGGTGAGCAACTGCGGCGGGAGCAGGCGCTCGGTAGCAGTCGGNATGTTGTGTGCTGGCGAAACCCCGCGATACAGCTCGGGATGACTTTGCAGGCTGTAGTCGCCGCCAAACACACCGCGAGGTAGCGCACCGCCAACATACCAAAAGGGATTTTTCCATGACTCGAAACCGCCGCCGGCGCTACCGGCAACATCAAAGACACCGTAACTCAACACCGCGGCCTGCACAGCCAATCCGTCGTCAACGGCGACTTGTTCAGCGGTCATGCCCTCANGCAAGTACGATGGCTGAAACGCCAGATTGTTTTGGGCATAGTCCCTGGAACTGAGATTGAGCCCGAGATTCACCACTGCGGCCGCAAGGTGGGCACCGGCGCTGTCACCGGTGAGTGCGACTCGGTCAGGGTCNCCACCGTAACTCGCGATATTGTCTTTGACCCAAAGCACCGCACCGAGNGCGTCATTGACGATTTCATTCAACNTCACCGTATTGCCTTGATCGCCTAACAATCGGTAATCGACGTTGCAGACAACGTATTCGCCATTGCTCGCCATGTATTTGGCCGCTTGATCCATAATGGATTTATCGTTGATCAGCCAGCCGCCGCCGTGAAACATGACCAGCACCGGATAGGACGCCTTTCCCGACCGAGGCGTGTATATGTCCATACTCAGGTCAAATCCCTCTGGGGCAGACCAAGGCACATTGGCGGCTACGGTATAACGACTGGGATCATTGTGGGTCAGTGGCTCATTTGGGGCCGCACAGCCCAAAAGCAAGATCGAGACCAAGACCCAGCACACACTNGTGTTTCGCAGAGCAGTCATTGTTTCGCTCCAATCAATTGCCAAAGCGATAGCGTAGCTTGAGCAAAATCAGATCGACAATGGGTTCGCTGAGGGCATCGTCAAACAGCTCGTCAAAGCCTTCGTCCACTCGGCCGGGTAGGTTACTGCCTCGCGTATAGACCACAAAGAGATCCGACAGAGGCCCAATTTCCCAGCGATAACGAAGCTGAGACGTCAGTCGCGATACCGCAAAGTCGCCGTTTGTTTGTTCGACCAGACCGGCACCCACCGGATCCGCCACCGCGATCAAATCGCCTTCATGTGAGGGAATTTGGTAGAAGCCTGACTGTTTGGCGCGAATACCCGCCCACTGCAGAGACAGTCGAATNTGCTGCTTTGCNGTGAGAAAAATATCCATACCCAACCTCGGCTGAAAATCCGACGCATCATAGGTCGNCATCAGCGGACCTTGGTCATGCAGCAACCAGCCTTTGCGCTCGAAATAATTGAGGTCTATGTCGAAAGAAAAGCGATCCGAGGGTTGATAGGTCAAGCCCACCGAACTCCGGGTCGTCCAATCGCTCAACTCTTCCTGACGAACACCAATCAAGGCGCTAAAGGCCAAGGGTTTGGATGTATTCGTCCCATAGCCTATTTCGGCAACAATACGATCATGGGTCTTAAACGATCCGTTGCCAAAGCTGTTGCGATCATCCCACCGCGCTGGGAAGTAATCGATTTCCGTGCGGATTTCGCTGAGATTCTTAAACATCCANCCGTTACGGAAGAAATAGCCCGCGCGCTCTAAGCGGCCATCTAAGTTCCAGGAGTGCACCAGCATCACCGAACGTCTTTTGCTTCGCAGGTTTTTCAGACCGCGGCCGGTGGACCAATTGTAGATGTACTTCGTACCCATCACGTTGTTACGTCGGATGTAGCCTAAATCGCTGACATCCAGCTTTTTATCGAAGTATTCCAACTGCAGCGCGTGAGCCACGCCTTGACTCGGTGTNTAGGTCAGGTCNGCGAAGCCACCGTAGCCGACCGAATCATCAACATCGCTGGTCAGCACCTGACCATCAAACTTCCAGGCCCCGGTTTTACTCAACCAGTGCCCGTCTATGCCATGAACAATGGCGTCTTGGTCTGCGTACCGCGTCATGGTGCCCAAGTAACCGATCGAGCGACGGCCATTGCCCGCTTCTTCGTAGAGCAAACGCGCCACCCCAAAGTCCCGACCTTCCGCGGTGACAAATGTTTNCTGCCCGGCATCGACACCTTCGGCAACGGTTGCGCGTAGCACCGCGTCATCTTCCACCGCACCAAGCACGCCATAGCGGAANCCGCCGTTTTGGCCCGTCACCTTTAATGCGCCGATCAAATCCGTCGGCCGGCCCAATTCGACGCCGGCCACATCGATACCGTCCGGCACATCAACCCGAGCCGTGCCACCGATGCGACGCGTGTTCAGGAGAGTGGTTGGCTCGCCGGTAAACGTTGATGTGGTCTGTCGAGAGCCTCCGGCAGAGGGATCGCTACCGCGAGGCTGGCTTCTTGGGGTCGTGCTGAAGACCTCTCGACCCTCCAAGAAAAACAGTCGTTTCTCCGGAAAAAATGTTTCAAAGGCGGTCAGATTCACCACCACGTCATCGGACTCCACCGCACCAAAGTCCGGATTGATGGCGGCAGTAACCTGGAGGTTAGATGACGGCCGCCAAGACACATCGGCACCAACCCGATAATCGTCCTCGCCGGTGATCTCGTCTTGAGCCGCAGACACGTAGGGAAAGAAAGACACTTGCTGCTTAGGCTGCACATCGGGTGTGCGCATATTCGGCAGGGCGGACATGAACCGCTTTGAGGTAAAGGGCAAGGCCGGCCAGCTCCAGCGCTCGTCCAAATAGGCGACCTTACGCATCATCCAAAAACCCAGCTTGCGCTCGCCTCGTTCTACCGTGGCCATGGTCATCATCGACCAAGGCAAAAACATTTCTGTGCTCCAACCCCCGTCCACTTCTGCCGTCGCGCTCAGCCAGGGGCCGTCCCACTCACGGGAAAACTGTCGCTCCGGGGCGACCTTGCCGTCCATCACCGAACCACCCAAATTCGAGACAAACCAATAGCCGTACAACCCTTCACCAGAGGTATCCANCGTGATGCCAAATTCATCACGATTGATGAACTGATCTCGGCTTGATAGGCGGGATACCAAGGTGTCCTNGGGCTGCTCCATGAACGCAGCGATGTACAGACCTTTATCNGTGTAAAACAGCCGCACATCGGTCTTGTAACGCGGTTCCACCAGCGTATCTGGATCCATCACCAGCATGTTGTCGTAACCGGGCACGTCCCGCCAAATCGCCTCATCGATACGACCGTCGATGGTGACGCCAACATCCCGGCTGCCCATACCCGGTAACAGGATACTGACGCCTGTGCCAAAGGGGTCCAGTCGCACAGTAGTGATCGGGTCTGTGACGCCCATTGACTGAGCAGATACCGAGGACGCCGATGGCTGCGCGGCCAAAGGACGAGTAGCAGGTTGCACAACTAAGGCATCTGAATCGGCCTTGGGTGACGGCTGGCTATCGGTCTTGAGAGACGCCGCCACCGGACGAAGCGACGTGGACGAGGCAGCCCAATCAATTGGCCAACTCCCGCTTATCCCATTGCGACGGGCTATTGCTTTCATCTCGTCAACAGGCCGACCGTCAAAGGGAAGCGCAACCCGAAAGAGCGCAGATGATTGCCCAGTCGAGGGAATCACCTGAGGATTGAGTGCGGTCTTTTTTTGTAATGAGCGAACTAAGGCCCNGGCATTGTCGGGATCAGTAAAGCTGCCCACCACAAGAGCTTTGTCGGCAAAAACACTGTGAGACAAGACCAGTAACACCGTCAGAAGGACAACTCTCAACACACTTCTCCTGCAAACTCTGAGCAAAACCGGATCCCAGAGCGCCACAGCCGCTCTCTTTTGCCTTCGGNATTCATATTTTTTNACTTATCACTTGCATTTTTAAAGTATCGAATTTAAAAACGCAAGCGACTTAATTGCCTGAGAGTTTCATGGACCATCGCTCACAGCAGATGTTGACCGCTCCACCCTTGCCCCTGCTCGTAAAAATGTCGACACCCAGCAGTACTGCCTTCGTCATACAGGCGAGCGTGAGCATGGCCGAAGTCTGGTTCATTGGCTCTCTCGGTAATGTTTCATTGGCTGCCATCGCCCTGGTGTTCCCCTTGCTGATGTTGACCCAAACGCTGTCCGGCGGTGCCATGGGCGGCGCCGTTGCCTCGGCGATTGCGCGAGCGCTCGGCGCGAATGACATAGCTCGAGCAGAACAACTGATTTGGCACGCGCTGACCTTGGCCCTTTGCGGTGCCTTGCTGTTGTTGCTGCTCTTTACCTTGTTCGGCAGGCCTTTTTTAACTTTTCTGGGAGGCAGCGGAGACGNACTGACGCAGGCATTCGACTACAGCCTGATTCTCTTCTCCGGCGGTCTCTTTATCTGGCTTGTCGGGGTTGTGAGCGCTATTTATCGGGGCATGGGAGATATGCAATTTCCAGCCTTGATGATGGCCCTGAGTGCGCTCATTCAGGTTCCGCTGTCTGGCGTGCTGATTACCGGATCGCTGGGCTTTCCCCAACTCGGGGTTCGTGGCGCGGCAATCTCCGCGGTGATCTCTGGTGTGATTCTGAGCCTCGTGATGCTTATTCGACTGGTTCGAGGCAACACGGCCATCAAGTGGCGACTGCTCAGACCCACATTCGAGCAGCGGCATTTCCGCGACATTCTAAACGTTGCCCTTCCCGCTGCGTTATCGCCCATTCTTACGGTGCTGACCGTTATCTTAATCACCGCCATTGTTGGTCGCTTTGGCGAACAGGCGCTGGCGGGCTATGGCATCGGTTCGCGCATTGAATTCTTGCTAATCCCCTTGGTCTTTGGCATCGGCGCATCGATGACTTCGCTCGTCGGTATCAGCATCGGCGCAGGCGACATCTACCGCGCCGAAAAAATAGGCTGGGTTGGCGGACTGGCGGCTGCGTTACTGGCCGGGACCATCGGCTTGGTTTTGGCAGCGTTCCCAAATGCTTGGATTCCACTNTTCAGCGACGACCCGCTGGTCCAGACAACGGCAACGAGCTACATACAAATTGTTGGGCCTTGGTTTGCGCTCCACGGACTTGGTCTTGTCCTGTACTTTGGTTCTCAGGGCGCAGGAGCCATGCGATGGCCTGTGATTGCGTTGAGCATACGCTCGGTTATTGCCGTCGGCGGCGCGTTACTGCTGACCGATTCCNTCAGCGATCTTTCCATTCAAAACTCGACGCTCGTAACGTCACTGGATGGCGTTTTTTATTCGATCGCAGCGTCAATGGCGGTTTATGGTGCAATTTTGATGGGTGCGCTTAAACTAGGCGCGTGGCGTCACTCAGGAAGAGCTAATGGAAGCTGATCCAGATCCCCAATCCGTCGATTACCGATCGCTTTGTCCTGTCTCCCGATCCTTGGATCTGATGGGAGACAAGTGGACGCTGCTNATTATGCGCGACGTTCTGATTTTTGATTGCCGAACCTTCGCCGACTTTTCAAAGTGTTCTGAGCGCATCCCAACCAACTTACTGTCCGACCGACTGAAAAAGCTGGTGGCCATCGGGTTGCTGGAGAAAAAGCAGTATCACAGCCGACCCGTGCGATACGAATATGTCCCGACCAGCCGCGGTGAAGATCTTCGGCCCGTGCTGCAAGCCATGAAAGCCTTCGGCGAACGCCACTTGGACGGGCAGGCACCCGCAACACCCGATGCCTAGGACAACAGACCAAAGTATTGGCATAAACGACTCGTGAGAAGGGCTTAGTCTTTGGCCTTACCCTGCCCAGACACAAGGCCTTCCCTTCCAATACCTACCGGCGCACTCACACCGCCCGTCCGTGCCTTACCGACAACGTCTCTGAGCGTAAAAGGGGCATTGAGTTCATCGGCACCAGAGTCTGCGCTCAGCTCGCCAACGCGATGATAGTCCCCCTCATCGGAAGCCAAACGAAAATCCACCAAGGCCCCGGCCGCTTCATCGGGCATTCCCTGCGCACCAAACCCGTGCCCCTCGTTTGTTTGGGTACCCGTGGTCGCCTGATAACCCATGCGATGCAGTAACTTGGCACTGGCACGCAGCAGCACCTCGGGTCGAACCGATAACATCCAGTTTTCCTGCTGACGCATCCAAGGTTTTTGCATGCCGTTGAGCATCACGATTCTGGGCTTATCCGTGTGATTGATGCCCGTACCGTGGAGCAATCTGCCATCGGTGATCACCATCGTTCCGGCTTTTGCATCCAAATTGATCGCCGGCGGCAACTTTCCAACTGGCTTGCCTTCACGCACCGCATCCGATAGCACCCGATGACTACCGGGTATGACCAGAGTACCCCCCGTGGTTTCATCAACGTCAGTAATCGGGGTCAGGATGTTGACCGACATCGGGCTGCGGGAATCCAATGCATTCCCTTGATCCTGATGCAGCGCTTGAGGTACCCCGCCTTCAAGCGATATAGCCGCAATCAGCGATGTGCAAATCCAACCGGGGCCCAGCGCCTCGGTCACCAATTGTTCAACCAGCGGGCCGCCTTGGGCAATGTCGGGGTGCTGCTCTACAAACAACTCGAAACATCGGCCCTTGTTCACACAGCAATTGATGTTCTGACCGCTGGGCGTACGTTGGGCGATACCCGCAAGCCGCTCGCCTTCCGCCTGCTCTAGCACCCGCTGGCGCATGATCTTAATCTGGTCTGCCGAGAGAGCGTCTTCGACTTTGCAGTAACCCCAGCGGAGCAGATCGTTACGCAACCGATCGATGTCTTTGCTTGGTTGGGGCAGATCGAGATCACGCCAAAAAGCGTGCTTTGATCCAATCGTCGTGTCGTAATAGGAGCCTGGCTTGAATTCCCAGTTGCCCCACTCACTTCTGCGCTGGGGTGGCACGAAGTAAATTTCAGGATTGTTTGCCAACAGCGACGCCATAGGCTCCTTGGAGCGAGTCTCGGCGCGATAGATTTGTCGGTCTGGCGACGATTGTTGGGCAATAAAACTGGGATCGAATTCCTGCGGCACGGTACTCATTCGCGAAACTCCTTTGTCAGTTTGGCGCAGCAGTAGGCTGACACCGCTCAATGAACTCGTTACATCAAGGCTTTTGGGTTCTTAAACCGATTGCTCTGGTTTTCGCCGCCTCTGGGTTCCAGACATTCGAAATCTTTCTCGATCGACAGCACCAGAGTGCCCGTCGGTAGCAAGAGTGTCTCGTAGATGCCGACCTGTGCCTCATCACCGGCCCAGTCCGCGGCGGCGCTCGCGGAAATCACGATTCGGATAACACCATCACGAAACTCGGCAGTGCAGGCAGCGTCGGCTGGCTCCACGGTATAGCGAAACGTCTCTCCCCCGGGAAATTCCGTCGAGCCTACGACCTGCCTGCCGGCACCCATTTGATCCACTTCCGCCCGGTCCAATCGCAGCCGTATCGTGTTGTCCAATATCCTCACTTTCATAAACAGTTGGGCCTAGCCTCTCGTCGGCTTGCTGNCGTGATGCTCGTCCTTCGGAAACTCGGCATCTTTGGCTTTACTTGTTTGTTTGTTCCCAAACATACGATTGGCAATGCGCGCGAAGACATAGGCACGTAGCTCCAGATATTTGTGTCTGATAGAGGACCGTCTGGTCACGATGCCGCATGCTCCTCAACCGCTGTATCCGGTCGCCAATCGCTGGGCTGAGTACGGCTCACCTGAGCTGGCTGCTGGGCTTTTTCCAGCTTGCCCGGAAAGCCTTTGAAATGCGGCACACCCTGCTCATGATCCAGCCATTCGTCCTCATCCGAGCACAGTACGGCGTCGGAAGATATAAACGCACCAGCCAAATCGACCTCGCCACGAAGCTCCGGATACCACCAACCGTGGGGTACTCGGATGTGTCCCTCCTTCATCGTGTCGTGCACAGCGACTTGCGCAAGCACCGCGCCCTGGGGAGTGGAAAGCTTGGCCCAATCGCCGTCAACGAAGCCCTCTTTTTGAGCATCTACGGGATGCAAGAATAGGTTAGGCGCGGGCATTCGACGTCGCAGGGATTCGATGTTTCGCTGACCTGTCTGAAAAAATGGGTCTTCCCGAACCCCGGTAAACACCAAGTAAGGAAACTCGTCTGNCTGAACGGGTAACTCGCGGTAGTAGGGCAGCGGATCAAACCCCAGATCCGCCAGCACGCTGGATGCCAGCTCGACCTTGCCTGATGGCGTGGCGAAACCTTTTTGACGGTATTTGCGAAATTTGGGCGGCGCCAGTTCCATATAGGTGGCGCTCTCAAACTCGGCAAATGTGCGTCCACCTCGGGACAGCCGATAATCCAGCATGTCTTCAAGCGATGTCCAGGGAAACTCGTCGCCAAAACCCATGCGATGCGCCAAATCCGTCCAGAACTGGAACGTGCTACTCGCCTCTTCTGGGGCGTCGACTACCTTTTGCGAGAGAGACAGTCGGGTGCCCCAACTCCACCCATCGGCAACATGATCTCGTTCGGTAAAGACATCGCCGGGCAATACGTAGTCTGCAAGCATCGCTGTGGGCGTCATGAANATCTCGTGGGACACAATCAGCTCTTGATTCAGCATGGCCTGATGAATCTGGTGCTGATTGGCGTAACTCAACAAGGCGTTGTTGCCCAAACAGAAGAACGCCTTAATCGGATAAGGATCTTCTGTCGCCATGGCTCGAAAGACATTGGTCGGGTTTGCCATATGACAGCCCATCACAAGATCCGCATAGGGAAAGCCCCAGGTTTTCTCTGTCGGCTCTTTCAGCATTTCAGCGACGCGGTAGGTGAATACCGGATGATCGTCGTAGCCCAGTTGCTTTTCTTTTTGCGCATCCGGCAGGCGTTCGTGGAGACCCAGCTCGGATTCCGGAATGTAGGTTTCAGAGAAGCCCCCCAGCGTTTCGCCGCCAACCACATCCAAATTGCCGGTTACCGCCCGCAGAATGGAGTGCAATCTGATCGCAGACGTCGACGACAGCTGCTGATCCGTAATCGGCGTCCACGGAATCACCGCTCCGTCCGCGTTAGCGTACATCCGCGCCGCGGCTGCAATATCGTCTTCGGCAACGCCGGTTATCTCAGCGACCCGAGCCAAGGGATATTCGTCGACGCGTTGCTTCAGTTCGTCAAAACCCACGCACCAGTCTTTTACAAATGCCTCGTCATACAGGCCTTCGTCAAAAATCACTTTAAGCCATCCCAAACACATCGCCGCATCCGTCCCGGCTTTCAAACGCAGGTGAATGTCCGCATGCTCCGCTTGATCCGAAACGCGAGGATCGAGCACGATAACCTTCGCCCCTCGGGCACGCGCCGCGCGTATGGCATTGTAGATCGGCGTCCACGAGTGCTTACGAGGATTGTGCCCAAACAACACGATGCAGTTCGTGGAGCCAAAATCCGGCTGAGGAAACCAGCCGTAGGTCANACGGTTGACCGCAGCGGTATTGCCCGCACACAGGGCAACGCCGCTAATCCAGTTTGGCGAGCCCAGCAGATTCATAAAACGCCGATCAAGACTGTGCGTGGTTTGCGTATTCCAACCAGACGTGGAAACGGCAAAGGACTCCGGCCCGTACTTGGCGGTGATCGACCCAAGCTTTTCGGCGATTTCGTCCATGGCTTGTTCGTAGGAAATCTCCTCCCATCGATCCTCACCTCGCTCACCCACTCGCTTCAGCGGTTTGGTTAAGCGATCCTCATGATTGTGGATCAACGGGACAGCGGTTCCCTTGTAGCAAATGTTGCGTGCCAGTGCGGGATTGTCGTGTGCGATAACGCGCGACACCTCGCCGCCAACTGCTTCCGTGCGCAGCTGGCAGCCAATATCACACACCGTGCACACCGAGTACTTTGTCTCTGTTGACGCCATCGTTTCCCTCCAGAAGAAGCCGAGCTTGCCCAATACTAACCATAATTCGGCTGAATAGGAGCACCCGCCAAACAGGTCTTTATGCTGGAATCCGAAGGGACCTAGTACCGTGTCCAAGCCAGGGCTGACTTATCTGCGCACAACGGGCCTCGGGGTTTTGTAGCATCTCTCCGCTCAACGAAGGATCGCCATGACTGACACAAACCTTTCTGCCGAACCCTGCACCTACCCCAGGTGGCTCACCGCCGAATTGCGCTCGAACCATGCTGGCGAGCTGGGTGCTGTCATGATCTACCGGGGCATACTGGCCGGCTCGACAGATCCCGTCCTACGAGCCTTCGCGGAAGAACATCTTGCTACCGAGCGACAACATTTGCAGACCATGGAATCTCTTCTGAGCCAGTCGAAGCGNTCGCGANTGCANTGGCCCTGGTGNGTTGCGGGCTGGTTCATCGGCGCGCTACCTGCACTGATCGGTAACCAGTGGGTTTATGCCACGATTCAAACCGTCGAAACATTTGTCGACGCCCATTACCAACAACAAATCGCTCGACTAAAAACCGAACGGCCAACCNACCCGNTTACCGACATACTTGAGCAGTGCCGTGCTGACGAGGTGATGCACCTACAGGACGCCGCCGCGCGGGTTGACGGCAACCTATCGCTCGCGCTGTTGATTTGGCTGAAGGCCGTCGATCTGGGATCACGATCGGCCGTGGCGGTGGCACGACGTGTCTGATGGCGACGTCAGTTCTTCTGGCAGACTGCAGGACAGGAAAGCCTGACCCGTCGTCGCTCATCGGCCACTCAAAAAATGGCTCTCGCAAAGCCGTCGAATGCCTTTATCCCGGCCCCTCTGTCCGCACAGAAAATCCGTTGGCGCGTATTACACGACCCCAAAACGCACACTTTTAGAGCAAATTTCCACTAAGTCTCCATTTTTGAAATTGGCAATACTGACCCGATTTTCACCTCAAAAACCGGGTCAAGTTCAGGCTAAAAACAGCATTTCTCATTTTTATCTATTAAATACAATAACTTACGNCTTTTTCTGTATCACGGCCTCGCGTGAAACCGGTACGGTTCAACCCAGACCAATTCAAAAAGCGAAAAAAGTTCCGTTGTCAACTTTCACGGCACATTCATTTTCTTCTGCCTACTCTGGATTGGCTTACAACGTGCGATCTCTTTCGTAAGACGGAGGCAATTTTGCCAGTGGATCGGGGCAATGCTTTTGCGGAACGCGAAAAAGCATGTTGGACAAGTAATAGTTTTCCCGCAGTCGAGTAGTAACGATCGACACTTGAAAGGAAGGAGCAGTTGACTGACGTTCGTGAAACTCCGTTGCGTCTCTTCTCGANAGCAGCCTCGAGGTGCTTGTCGGGTGTAAGAGGATTCATGAGGTTCACGAAAGCGGGTGCGTCGGGCGATTGATAACTTAACGTTAAGGAGAGAGGAATGGATCTGAAAGCAGATGATTACGTTGGAGTGACATTCTGGATCATTTCTGCGGCCATGGTTGCCGCAACCTACTTTTTCACCGTAGAACGCGATCGCGCGGTCGGCAAGTGGAAAACATCATTGACCGTTGCCGCCATGGTGACTGGTATCGCAGCNATTCACTACTTCTACATGAGAGGTGTGTGGGTTAGCACCGGCGAAAGCCCCTTGGTTTTCCGCTACGTNGACTGGCTNTTNACCGTTCCATTGCAGATCATCGAGTTCTACTTGATTCTCGCTGCAATCGCGGTAGTTCGGGCTGCTTTGTTCTGGAAGCTCATGATCGCATCACTTGTGATGTTGGTGTTTGGCTTCTTGGGCGAACTCGGTGCGATGAGCTACTGGCCTGCATTTGCCATCGGGATGGCCGGCTGGTTGTACATCATCTACGAAATCTTCGCAGGTGAGGCAAGCCAAATCAGTGCTGCAAACGGCACAGCCGCGAGTCAAACCGCATTCAACGCGTTGCGACTTATTGTAACCGTTGGCTGGGCTATCTACCCAATCGGCTACATTCTTGGTGCCGGTGAAGGTGGCGCTGCTGGCCTTAACTTGATCTACAACTTGGCGGACTTTGTTAACAAGATCGCTTTCGGTGTGGTGATTTGGGTCGCTGCTACGTCTTCTTCCGAGAACGCGTAACAGACCTAGCCTTGGTAGGTGGGCGTTTATCGTCCCACCTATCGAGTCTGCCATCTGCCCTAGGGGGCTCAACGACTTTCACTTTCAATCCATCGTGGGGAAGCTATGCAGGATCACCTTCTAGCCACTGCCCTTGAGCAAACCATTCATCGCTATGGCGAAGACGCCGGCGCACTGTCTCAAGCAGCCCGACATCATTTATCCAGACCGGGCAAGCGCACGCGCTCGAAACTGCTTTTTGCTGCAACCCCGAAACCCCAAAACATCAAAGCCCTCGTGCACGCCGCTGCTGCGGTTGAACTGATTCACGAGGCCTCCATCGTTCATGATGATATTCAAGACCAGACCGAGCGCCGGCGAGGCATGCCGACGGTCTGGCGCCAATACGGTGCCAACGCAGCNCTATTGCTTGGCGACCACTTGGTTGCATCGGCCTTTCGTGCCGTAGCCGAAGCCCGGCAGATCGACACGATCAAGGGACCACTGATACTGGCGCTCTCTCAGTCGGTCAGCCGTGCCGCATCCGGCCAACACCTTCAGCTAACGAATGCGACGCAAGGCGAATTTCAGGCGTTCTACAACGAAGTCGCGATTAACAAGACCGGGGCCTTGATTGCGCTACCGCTGCAATTTGCCGCATTGTTGAACGGCTCTGCAAACCAAGACACGTCATCGGCCCGCCGCTGCGGAGAACAGTTGGGATTGGCCTATCAAATTCTTGACGATCTCAAACCCTACGCGACACCCAACAACTTAGCCGCTGACGAAGACATACAGCATCGTGTCATTACCGCCCCAGTCGCGGCTTGCAGCACGCTGTTTCCTAAGGTTGACCCATTTCACGCGCTCGTGAACAACGCCCGCCTGCGGTCAAAGGCCATACGCAAATGCCAGCACTGGCTGAATACCGCCCTAGCCAACGCACGTTATGAAGCCACATATCTGTCGGCGCACAGCGCCTTGGTAGTGGAGCATTTCATCACTGGANACCTCATCTCGCCGCCCATTCGTGAAGCCCAATCAACGCCGACCTACAGCCCTTGGCAGAAGCAAACAGCCGTAAGCGTGGAAGCCGTATGAGCGAGCATGTCCTTGTGATCGGCAGCGGTTTCGGCGGGCTCGCTAGCGCCTTACGTGCTCGAAAGTTGGGTTTCGACGTGACCGTTATCGAACGCCTCGAGCAGTTGGGTGGACGAGCTCAAACCTTTCACCGCGATGGCTTTACTTTTGATGCCGGCCCAACGGTGATCACCGCGCCATTTTTGTTCGACGAGCTCTTCGAGCTATTCGACCGCAACATTGAGAATTACGTTGAGATCCTTCCAGTCTCACCTTGGTATCGATACGAATTTAACGACGGTTCGCATCTGAACTACGGCGGCACGGTGGAAGACACGCTAAAAGAAATCGAGCGCATCAATCCTGACGACGTTGAAGGCTATAAAAAACTACTCGCCCATTCGGAAAAAATATTCGACGTCGGCTTTGGTCAACTGGCCCACGTACCCTTTAACAAATTTTGGTTCATGCTCAAACAAGTGCCGGATCTGATTCGACTGGGTTGCTATCGAACGGTGTGGCAATTCACCAAACGCTACCTCAAAGACGAAAGACTGCGCAGAGCCTTTAGCATCCAGCCACTGCTCGTGGGCGGCAATCCATTTTCCACCACCAGCATCTACTCGCTGATCCACTACTTGGAACGGCGTTGGGGGGTGCACTTCCCTCGAGGTGGCACCGGCGCGCTGGTTCAAGCCCTCGGTCAGCTGATGATCGAGCAGGGCATCGATATTCGCCTAGGCCAGAGTGTTGCTCAAATTCAAATCGAAGACGGTCGTGCTACCGGCGTCACCCTGGAAGACGGCACATCGATCGCCGCCGATCGGGTTATCTGCAATGGCGACCCGGCATATACCTACAAAAACTTGATCGATTCGACACATCGTAAAACCTGGACCGACAAACGCATTGATCGACTGAAATACTCCATGGGACTTTACGTCCTGTACTTTGGGACAGACCGGAAATACGAAGATGTCGAACACCACACGATCATTTTTGGCGACACCTATCAGGAGTTGCTGCAGCGGATCTTCGACGGCGCGGAGGTCGGCGACGACCTGAGCTTGTATTTGCATCGGCCTACGGCAACGGATCCTGCGCTAGCCCCCGACGGCAAAGACGCCTTCTACGTATTGGCCCCGGTACCTAATTTACAGCGCGACGGCTGGGCAGACGTTAAACAACAGGTAAAAGAGCGCGTCTTGGATATTTTAGAAAGCAAAGTCTTACCCAATGTCAGAGACCATCTGGAGGTCTGCTTTGATTTCGATCCCACAGATTTCGCACAGCAGTACCAATCTCAGTGGGGCGCTGGTTTTTCCATTGCGCCCATCTTCACCCAATCCGCATTCTTCCGCTTCCACAACCGCGCAGAAGATTTCGCCAATCTCTACTTCGTTGGCGCGGGTACCCATCCCGGAGCCGGAGTGCCAGGGGTACTCAGTTCAGCCAAGGTCATCGAGCACCTACTTTTAGAGGATTGTCCAGAGACAACACAGGCCCTGCCATGTCCAAACTAAGCCATCATCAATTAGATCAGGCGAAAGCAAGCTTCACCACCAATGCCAAAACCTTTGCTTTGGCAGCAAAATTTTTACCCAAGGAGCGGTACGAAGCCGTTGCTCGGCTGTACGCATTCTGTCGCCAGTTGGACGATCTGGCAGACGCCGCACCGGCAGGTACAAACCACAGCGAACTCATTCGCATTCGACAGGAAATCTGCCGCGGAGCAAGCCAAGACCCTGGTATCAGCGACATGCTCTGTTTGCAGCGAGACTTTGAAATTCCCACCGCCTTGCTATTGGATTTCGTCGACACCTTGATTGAGGATCAGTACCCCAGAGCGCTGGCAAATGTGGACGAGCTTGTCCAATTCGCCTACGGCGTCGCCTCAACCGTGGGTCTGATGATGTGCCATGTCTTTGGGGTACGTGACGCCAAGGCTCTGCCCTTCGCTGTGGATCTGGGTGTGGCGATGCAAATGAGCAATATCGCCCGAGACATTTTGGAAGACGCAGAACGACATCGGATTTATGTACCGGCGAGCCTGCTGCCCACGCCGGTGGATTGTGACGGCTTGGTTCAGGGCGACGAAGTACAGCGCGCCAGCGCCTATCAAGGTGCACTGAGACTCCTCGCCATTGCCGACGAGTACTACGCGAGCGCTGCCTTGGGTTATGGCTATCTGCCGCGCACGGTTCGACAAGCCATCAAGGTGGCTGCTCGGCTCTATCAGGCCATTGGCGAGAAAGTCGCGAGAAGCGAAAAGTCTTACTGGCAGCAGCGCACGGTGGTTTCTGCCGAGCGCAAATGCCTGTTGATCACCGAGCTGCTTCTTCAGCGGATGCGTGATGGCTCCAGCACACTACTGATTGGCAAATTCCCACACCGCGAACAGTTGCATCAGGCACTGGATCGCCGACGCTTTTCCGCCTGATCTGCGCCAGTGAGCGACGCCACTGACTTTGACTTAGTCATTCTGGGCGGCGGCATGACGGGTCTGACCCTTGGCTATCATCTGGCCCAGCAAGAGGCGGCGGATTCCACCGACAAGCCGCAGGCGCTGATTCTTGAGCCGCGCAGCAACTACAGCCGGGACAAGACCTGGTGCTACTGGCAACATGAGCCAACCCCCTTCGACGAAGCCATCAGCCATCGGTGGCACCGATGGAGGGTCAGCTGCAACGGATACACACACGTAAGTGAAAGCGCCACCACGCCCTACGTGAGAGTCGACAGCGCCAAGTTCTATGAGATTGGTCAGGCAGCGATCACCGCCTCGGACAACGTCACTCTGCGTCTGGATGACAGCGCGACACAGGTTTCGCCCTACAAAAACGGCGTGTCTGTGCAAAGCAAGAGCGAGACAATTCAAGCTCGTCGAGTATTCGATACCCGACCAACGCCTACCCCCGAAGGCATCTTGCTACAGCACTTCGTCGGCTGGGAAATTGAGACAGACGTCGACGTATTTGATCCGTCAACCGTGACCTTGATGGACTTTGCAGCCGAGGCCGAAGACATCCATTTCTTCTACGTACTGCCCATGAGTCCGCGGCATGCTCTGATTGAGACAACGCATTTTTCAACCCAGGTGCTTGATGAAGCGGATTACGCGGCGGAAATCACCGATTATTTGCATCAGCGCTTTGAAATCAATCGCTGGCAGATCAGACATCAAGAACAGGGTGTTATACCGATGCCTCGGCAAGCACCAGACCTTTCTCGCAGGCCTCACAGTCATATCGTTCCCATGGGCTTGCACAGCGACACCGTCAAACCGTCTACCGGGTACTGCTATCCCCATGCGCAAGTTCAGGCCCGCCGCCAGGTCGATGCTTTGTGCAGCAACCCTGAGGCTATGACCGTACCAGCAAGATCACGATTAAACCGATGGTTTGACGCGGTGTTTATCGGCTTTCTTGAACGGCACCCGCAGCGGGCTGGCGAGATATTTTTCCGCCTTTTCAAAAACGTCCCTACCGATGCCTTAACGCGCTTTTTGGGCGATAACGCAAAACCAGCCGACTATGTTCGAGTCATGCTGGCACTGCCGAAGGGCACCTTTATCCTGCAGGCCATGCGACATGTTTGGCGCTCTTAAACCCTTTGCATTTTTTCTGGGAGGCAGTGCTTCCGTCCTCGTGCTGGCCACCGTGATCGGCACGGCCCACCCGACATTTGTTGCACTGCTCTGCCTCGTCATATTGCTGGCCGGACTGCCCCATGGCGCATTTGATTACCACATTATGTCAGCCCGCTACGAAGGGTCGGCCTTGGCATTCGCCCTCGTCGTCTACGTTGGCTTGGCGGGCATCACCGTTTTGTTGTGGTGGCTTATGCCCCTGTGGTTTTTGAGCAGTTTCCTCGCCTACTCGGCATACCACTTCGGCGACTCAGACTGGCCAGATCAGGGGACCAAGCGCAAATGGTCGTGGGGTCTGTCGATCGTGGGACTGCCTTGCCTGCTGGCACCCCAATCAGTGGAACCGCTATTTGCGGTGATCGCGGGAATCGCCGAGGTCGCGCTGCTGACGAAAATCATGGGACTCTTGTCGATTCCTGCGACAGCCTTGTGCTGCCTGCCCGACCGTTTGTCCGACGGGAGCCGCTGGAGTCCCAAACCGATCCTTCTGATGAGCTACGTTGGGATGTGCTGGGTGGCCGGACCACTGGCTGCATTTGGCTGCTATTTCGCGTGCCTGCACAGCCCTTTTCACCTGACCCGATGGCGACGCCGAATTCAGGGTGCGTCCATGCGCGGTATTCACGCCCTGAGCGCGCTCGTTTTGGTCTCCCTCGTTGGGCTGGTGTGGTGGTTCCCAGTGACCTGGCCTACGGATCTGGGCAGCAGCCTAGACGGCTCCGCCCTGCGCTATACATTTCTTGCGTTGGCCGCCCTAACCGTGCCCCATATGACGTTATTGTTTTTAGCGAAGCGCTACTCGGATCTGGGATCCAATCGGAACACGCCATAAGCACCCTCGCTGTCTTCCAGCGAAGGGAATCCAGCAACAATGTCGGGATAGCTCGGCCGGTACTTGTCCTTATAGGCGGTGATGATGGATTCTAAGCCTGAGGTAACCGGCGTTGCCGTCAGCGAGTATCTGCGATCACGAAGGCGCATTTCCACCGGCGCACCCTGACCTATGCGCTGCACCCAGCCGCTCTCACCGCTGCCGACAACATACAACTGGCCTTCCACCTGAACCACCCAGATGATCACAACCCGAGGCAGGGTGCCCGGCACCTTGAGCAGGATTTCGTCCACCTTCGACGTATCAGACCAGATTTCTGGGATTGGTGTGGACTTACCGCCAATGAAAAACCCCGGCAGCGGTCCAATGGGGGCGGCGAAAATCAGTATCAAACCGATGCCGGCAAGCACCGTGAATACGCTATTACGTCGTGTCATATACAACCTCCCGTGGAGATATCAGAAACCAAACTGAAGGAAACCTTAGCACTGTTTCGCGGAGCATCATGGCATTCCCGGCCGATAACGCAGGGCGATTCACAAACAACGCCCGCAGAGAAAACCTTGACGCCACTGTTGTCCCTGACTCAACCTCGGGCCTTTCTTTTAGGAAGTAATCCATTATGACCGAAGCCGCCTACTCGTCCGCCAATTGGAATCAACCGCCACACAACCGACACAGCTTTCAGCATATGTCGGCGTTGTTTGCCACACAGACGATCCAGCGGAGCACCAAGTCAGCGATGGCGTTTGAATACGCCCTAGAGGATACGTCCCAGCTGACCTACCCTGTATCAAAGGGCGCGACAGAACCACTGCAGCATTTCCTCGACAGCACGTTTACCGACGCATTTTTGGTGCTCAAAGAGGGAGTCATCGTCACCGAGGAATATCGCAACAACATGCAGGATAACACCCAGCACCTGCTGAACTCCGTATCCAAATCCTTTGTGGGCATGCTCGCAGGCATTGCTGTTGAGGACGGCCTACTAGACACAAGCAAGTATGTCAGTGCTTACTTACCAGAACTTGCGAACAGCGCCTTCAGCGAAACAACGGTACAGCGTGCATTGGACATGACCGCAGCAGTGGCCTATTCCGAGGACTACGATCAGCCCAAGGACGACTTTTGGCATGAGGCCGCCGTGGTCGGATGGCGTCCTGATCTGCAATCGGATTCATCGCCGAGATCTCTCATCGATTACTGCAAAGAACGCAGCCAAACCGAGCAAGGGGAAGGCGAACGTTTTCACTACCGCACGGTTTTGACCAATCTATGTACCGCAGTGATCGAGCGCGCTACCAACACGCCTTTCTGTGAATTCTTTGCTCAAAGACTCTGGCAACCGCTGGGGCCGGAACAGGATGCCAACGTCGTGGTAGACCCCACCGGTCTTCCCTACATGGGCGCCGGCATGAGCGCCTGCGCACGAGACTTGGCGCGATTTGGTGAAATGCTGAGAAACGACGGTTTTTACAACGATCAACAAATCCTCCCTGCGAGTTGGGTGCGTGATACGCGACTGGGAAATGACGAACTGCGCGAATTATTTGCGGCCAGCGACTATCACGGCCTGTTACCCAATGGTCACTACACGAATCAGGTATGGGCAGACCGCGAATCCGACGAAATCATGTGCATCGGCATTCACGGCCAAACCATCTACATCCACCGCAGCAAGCAGTTGGTCTGCGTCAAACTCTCGTCCCACCCGTATCCAACAGATCTTGGGCTCTGGGGTGCGACTTATCGGGCGCTACGCGCTCTAGCTGCGCAGATCTGAAAGATGCGTCCTGATATGACATCTGCCGAAGTCATCGTCATCGGCGGCGGCATCATCGGTTGCTCCGTTGCCTACCATCTCACCCAGCTTGGCGTGTCTGATGTCGTGGTATTGGAGCGCAAGAAATTGACGTCCGGTACGACGTGGCATGCCGCAGGACTTGTTGCACAGCTACGGGCCTCGCAGAACATGACGCGTCTGGCTCGCTACTCGGTCGAGCTGTTCGCAGACCTAGCGCGCCAGACAGGGCAAGAAACCGGCTACCAGACAAGCGGCTCTATGACGGTAGCACTACACGCCGAGCGTCTGGAGGAACTGAAACGGCAAGCCACGATGGCAAACGCTTTTGGCGTGAACTGCGAACTGATTGGACCAGAGCATGTCCATCAGCACTGGCCGGGTATTGAAACCCGCGACGTCTGTGGTGGGGTATTGCTGCCTGGGGACGGACAAACCAACCCAGTGGACACTACCCTCGCACTGGCCAAGGGCGCGCGCCAAGGCGGCGCCCATATTTTCGAAGACACCAAGGTCGATCGTCTGGCTTTAAAGCACAACAAAGTGATCGGCGTGTATCTCGACGATGGCTCCCTCATCGAGGCCAAGCAGGTGGTTTTAGCGGGCGGTATGTGGTCCCGGGAATTCGCCGCACAGCACAACATCCATCTGCCACTGCACGCCGCCGAGCATTTTTACTTGGTCACCGAACCCTTGGATACGTTCAGCGCCATGCGCCCAACGCTGCGGGTGCCGGACGAGCAAGCGTATTACAAATACGATGCAGGCAAGTTGCTTTTGGGTTGTTTTGAACTGGAAGCCAAACCTTGGGGCATGGACGGCATCCCAGAGGACTTTTGTTTCGACGCCCTGCCAGACGACTTTTCGCACTTTGAACCTGTGCTGAATAAGGCCATCGCACGTTTTCCAGAGCTTGCCGACGCCGGCATCAACTTATTTTTTAACGGGCCTGAAAGCTTCACCCCCGACGACCGTTACCTGCTTGGGCCAACACCCGAAGCAGAAAATTTGTTTGTCGCCTGCGGCTTTAACTCCATTGGCATTCAATCGTCTGGCGGCGCGGGCAAGGTGTTGGCTGAGTGGATGCGTCACGGCAAGCCTCCCATGGATCTGTGGGATGTGGACGTGCGCCGGACGTTTGTGTTTCAAAGCCAACAAGATTTTCTATACGAGCGCACCAAGGAATCCTTGGGGCTGTTGTACGACATGCACTGGCCCCACCGGCAATACGCCACCAGCCGCAACATACGTCTCAGCCCGCTGCATGATGTGGCGCTGGAACAGGGCGCGGTGATGGGGGAATTGGCCGGCTGGGAACGACCCAACTGGTATGCCGTGGGTGAACCTGCGCGTTACGAATACACCTACGGCACACCCAATTGGTTTGACGCCTGTCAGCGCGAATGCGATGCGCTGGCAAACGATGTTGCCCTGTTCGATCAGTCGAGTTATCCAATTTTCCACATAAGCGGTCCTGAGGCGCTGGCGTGCCTGCAATACATTTGCGCCAACGATGTCGACGTCCCGGTTGGCAAAATCGTCTATACCCAGTGGTTAAATACCGACGGCGGTATTGAGGCAGACGTCACCATTAGCCGGATCGATCACAACACCTTCATGATCGTCAGCGCCTGCGCCAGTGAACGCAGAGATTGGTTTTGGCTGACCCAGCACAGCGCCGACTTCGACTGCCTGCTGACTCAGGATCAGGACGGCGCGATTATCGGCGTTATGGGCCCGCGTTCCACAGAACTGCTAGCGCGTATCTGCGACGATCCCGTTGTAGCCAACGACCTAGCCTATTATGAATCCAGACGGTTGCATGCCGGCGACCTCACCCTGCGGGCTAATCGTTTGAGCTACGTGGGCGAGCGAGGCTACGAACTGTATCTGCCTCGAAACCAAGCGACCGCGCTGTGGCAGATGCTTTGGACCGAGGGCCAAACACTGAACATTCGCGCCGCTGGGTTTCATGCCATGAATGCCTGCCGTATGGAAAAAGGCTTCAAGCATTGGGGCGATGACATACACGATCACATCACACCGCTGCAGGCGGGATTGGGCTTTGCCACATCAAAGAACAAGAGCGACTACATCGGCAAACAGGCCATTGATCTCGCACGCGGCGTACAAACGCGACGATTGGTCAATCTCGCCATTGATGTCGACGATGCCCCCTACATGCTCCACGACGAGCCGATCTTGAGGAATGGGGAACTGGTTGGCTTAACCACTTCTGCCGCGTGGGGCCACCGCGTGAGCAAGAGCCTTGCCATGGCTGAACTCAGCCATGCTGACGGCGTTACCGCCGCATGGCTGAACGAGGGCCAATTCGAAGTGGAAGTAGCACTCAAACGCTTCCCGATTACCGTCCAGCTAGGGGCGTTTTACGACCCCCGAGGTGAACGGATGCAATAGGCGGCTACCACAGATCGTATTTTTGCAGCTCGGCTCGACCCACCACCATGTGATGCACCTCGTCAGGGCCATCGGCAAATCTCAGGTGACGCATGTCGGTGTACATGGTCGCCAGCGGTGTCCACTGAGAGATACCGGTAGCGCCATGCATTTGAATCGCGGCATCAATAATGTCGCAGACTTTCTCTGGCACCATCGCCTTAACCGCGCTGACATAGACTCGGGCTTCTTTGTTGCCCAGCACATCCATCGCCTTCGCTGCTTGCAGCACCGCCAGGCGCATCGCGTTAATTTCGATACGCGCACGAGAGATCACTTCGATATTTTTGCCTAGCTTGGCAATGGGCTTGCCAAACGCGACTCGGGTACCTGAACGCTTCACCATCAACTCCAGTGCTTTCTCGGCCTTCCCGATGGAGCGCATGCAGTGATGAATACGACCCGGTCCCAGACGTACCTGAGAAATCTCAAAACCACGCCCTTCGCCAAGCAGCATGTTTTCCTTGGGTACCCGCACATTGTTGAAGCGAATGTGCATATGACCACGCGGCGCGTGGTCTTCACCAAAGACCTGCATTCCTTCGAGAATTTCTACCCCTTCGGTATCCGTTGGCACGAGTATTTGCGACTGCTGTTTGCTTGGTGCGGCATTAGGGCTGGTCTTCACCATGGTAATCATGACTTTGCAGCGCGGATCACCGGCACCGCTGATGTAGTACTTTTCGCCGTTGATGACCCACTCATCTCCTTCAAGCACGGCTTGGGTGCTGATGTTTTTCGCATCCGATGAGGGCAGTGCAGGCTCGGTCATCGCATAGGCGGATCGAATTTCACCGTTCAGCAACGGCTTGAGCCACTGCTCTTTTTGCTCGGGGGTTCCGACGCGCTCGAGCACCTCCATATTGCCCGTGTCAGGAGCACTGCAGTTCAGCGTCTCGGATGCCAGCGGCACCTTGCCCAATTCCGCCGCAATGTAGGCGTAATCCAGATTGCTCAATCCTTCTCCAGTTTCCGCGTCGGGCAAAAAGAAATTCCAAAGGCCCGATTCCTTGGCTTTGTTCTTGGCGATTTCTAGCAGTTCGAGCTGCCTTGGATGCCAGCTCCAACGATCGGCCTTTTCGTTGTTCAGTGCGTAGAACTCTTCGACAATGGGTTCTACGTTTTCTGCTATGTGGCGCTGCACGGCATCCATTAACGGCTGTGCCTCAGCCGACATGGCCAGTTCAAATAAGTCGCTGTCCAGATCTACTGCGTCACTCATGCTCTTCTCCTCTCCACGTTTAAGACTTTCCCCTTTTGTACCTGTTGATTCGAAACGGAACAAGATTGCGTGCTACATTCTTCTACTGTTCAACAACATTCTCGGGGGGGATCATGATCGACTTTACTATTCCAGAAGAAACTAAGGCGGTTCGTGACAAGGTGAGAGCCTTTGTGCAAAGCGAATGTCATCCAGCAGAAGAGACCTGCACCGCCGATAACTTTGACGAAACCCTGGCGGGCTTGCGCAGCAAGGCACGGGCCCAGGGCCTTTGGTGCCCCTTCATTCCGGTCGAGCATGGCGGTATGGGACTGCGACCACTGGCCAACGCTTTAGTACAAATGGAGCTAGGGGAAAGTCATCTGGGCGCCTTGTCTCTCAACACTCAGGGACCCGACGACGCCACCATGCTCACTTTGCTCGAGCACGGCACCGACTTTCAGAAAGAGAAGTTCCTTAAGCCACTGCTGAATGGGGAAAAACGCATCTGCTATTCCATGACGGAAAAGGCGGCAGGTGCCGATGCAACGGGTATGCAAACGACCGCAGTACTCGAGGGGGATGAATGGGTTCTCAACGGCGAAAAGTGGTTCAGTTCTTCCGCCAGCGTGGCAGATATCGCAGTGGTCATGGCAAAAACCGATCCGGACGCACCGCGTCACGAGCAATACAGTACGTTTATTGTGGAGTTGCCCAATCCGGGCTATGAGATTGTGCGCAACATCGAAACCATGCAGCCTCACACCGCCTTAGGCCTCAAACTGGGTGGCAGCCATTCTGAAATCAAAATCGACAATCTACGGGTGCCTCGGGAAAACATTCTTGGTGGGCAAGGCCAAGGCTTCAACATGGGCCAACACCGACTCGCCTACGGCCGACTGCGACATGGCATGCACAATGTCGCCATGGCGCAACGTGCCTTGGATCTTGCTGCGAAGCATGTGGTGAGCCGCAGCACATTTGGTGAACGGCTAGCCGACCGCCAGGGCGTGCGCTGGATGATGGCCGATTGCGCATCGGAAATTTATAAGGCGCGCCTGATGCTGCTGCACATTGCTTACAAGGCTGAGAATGGTATGGACCTGCGCAACGAAAACGGTATCGCCAAAGTCTTTTTGGCGAACATGGTGCATCAGGTCGTCGACACGGCATTGCAGCTGCACGGCGCGCTGGGATACAGCCACGATACACCGCTTGCGCGCTGGTATACGGGCATCCGTTCTCAGCGATTAGTCGACGGACCAGACGAAGTGCATCGCTGGCGCACCGGGGCCAACGTCATCAAGGCTTACGAAAAATATGGCACCACGGCATCTGCCTGCGGTGGCGAGCTCTTCGACTAAGGCCGATCCGTGCGGCAGGGTGTGGCCCAAGCCACTCCGGCTTAACTCAACCTGCCTTAGCCGCACGCCCATTGCTCTGTCTCACATCCCGCTGTAGCGTTAATCAATAGTTAACTTTCAGGGCGTTAGGCGATGGACATAAAGCATTGGGCTTACTCAGCAACCTTACTGCTCATTCTGGCGGCCTGCGGTGGCGGTGGCGGTGGCGGTGGCGGCACAGCAGAGCCTGCGCCAACCAATCGTGCACCATCCGTCACCAGTGATGGTTCGGTATCCGTTAGTGAAAACACCACCTTGGTGCTGGATGTTTCAGCCACGGATCCAGATGGCGACGCCTTGAGCTTCGCCCTCGCTGGCGAAGATGCCGCCTTGTTCGGTATTTCTGAGGACGGCCAATTGAGTTTTGATACAGCACCGGATTTTGAATCCCCTGGCGACAACAACGGCGACAACGTCTACAACCTCACCATCACCGTTACAGACGGCACCGACGACACGTCATTGGATGTCATAGCCGAAGTCACCAACGATGAAGACGACGATTTTCAGCTCACGGCTAGCGGGTTTGCCACAGGCACTGCCATTCCACTGATTCACGCCTGCGCGACATTGGGTGGCAACAACTACTCCCCCCAAGTCAGTTGGCGCAATGTGCCCGACAACACTGAGAGTTTTGCGCTCATCATTGATGACGAAACCGCACCCTGCGGCACAGATGCGAATGCCTGCGTGCACTGGAATTTGTTCAATATTGATGCCTCCGTTGAAGGCTTAACAGAAGACGTTGACCCAACCACTCTGGTCGATGCAAACGGAGCGAGCAGCGCCATCGAAGGCCTGACCTATGCCGGTACCAATAACTACGAAGGGCCATGCCCACCCGGGGGCAACGAGCACACCTACCACTTTGCGCTGTACGCACTCAGCGAAAATCAGCCGACGATGACCCGGCTCGATGCGCTGACGCGCAGCGAGTTTGAGGAGGCTTATTCCGGGAATATTCTCGGCCAGGCCAACCTGACCGGTACGTTTTCTGATTAGCCCAATCGCTACCGGGCCGCTCGGATCATGGGATGCACCGGTGGTGAGTTTTCGGTTTGAATACGGCCCATGATTTCAAAACCGTGGCGCTCGTAAAGCGATATGTTGGCGGGATTTGACGATTCCAGATAGGCCGGCAAGTGCTCCTCGTCGCAGCGGGCCAGTGCGTATTTCATCAACTCGGCACCTAGGCCACGGCCCTGATGGTGAGGATCCACACCAATCAGCGGTAAGTACCAGCATGGCTCTTTCGGATGGTAACTTTGCATCTGCTCTAACACACTGCCCACCTCTTCAATTCGATCGGCAGAAACCACCTGAGCCAGCCCCTCGGAGACACCGTCATCCCCGTCGTCGTGGTCATGACCTGGTGGTATCCAGAGCGCTGCACCGCCAAAGTCAGCAATTTGAAACGCGGTGCCAGCATCGAATGACGCACCACCGAAGGCATCAAACACCGCAGCCGCATGGGTCAGATACGTATCAGCCTTCGGCATCATCCAGCGCGTCAGGGGGTCGGCAGCAAAGGCCGCGACTATCGTATTCAAACCGGCGGCGCGCTCGGCCACAGCCACTACTTCTACCGAAGGCCTATCACTCACGTATCTCTCCTTGAATCATCGTTTCGTTGTTCTGAGCAGAATGGCATGTTGACTGCGCCTGCCGAAAATTTAAAGCGTTAAACGCCAACCATTGTCTTTCAACCACTGACGTTTCATCTGGTACTGCGGATCGACCCGCTCCACCTCAGTCCAAAAACGCCGGCTGTGATTCATTTCGAGCAAATGACACAGCTCGTGGACCACGACGTAATCCATAATGTGAATGGGCGCATGAATCAGTCGCCAATTCAGCTGAATGCTGCCATCGGGCTTACAGCTACCCCATCGTGCCCGGTAATCTTTAATTTGAATGAGGCTTGGGCTGGCCCCGACCTTCTGCTTATAGACATTAACGCAAAAATGCAGCTCTTCTACGGCGCGGCCGTACAGCCAGTGTTCCACTAGAGCCCTGAGTTGTTCGGGCTCACCGCGCATCGCGTCGGGGCCACGAACAATGAGCTGGCCGGATTCTTCGGCCACACTCATCTGCCGGTCTTCTCGCAGGTCCAGAGGAATCTGGCGACCCTGAATCAGGATCAGACTGCCGTTATCCAAGCGTTCACGGCGAGCTTCCTGGGTTGCGATGGCCTGACGTTTTTGCTCGGAAACCTCGAGTTTTCGCTCGACCCAATCGCTCTTCTCAGCGATGAGTTCTCGAATACGCTCCTGAGCTAGGGACTGCGGCACCCTCACCGACACACCGGTCAGATCTACCTTGATCGCAGCCGTTTTGCGGCGAGGGGACCGGATAATTGTCACCTCAAAGTTATCGAATACGAGTGTTTCTGCCATGCCGCCATTGTGAACGTAAATCGTCGGCGGGGTTATCGTTCTGTGGTGCTTTTTCGCGCTGGAAAAACCGGCCACATCACAACATCCGACGCTTCAATTTGATATCGTCGCAAAACTACGCTAACACCTTATAACGCTTTAGCCTCGGAGAGGTCGATGTCCGTTATCCGCTATCTTTTTGTATCGACAAGCCCAGGTCTGCTTAAGCCGCTCAGTATTCTTTTGTTCACCTGTGCCATCGTCACGGGCTGTGGCGGTGGCGGTTCATCGAGCCCAGGCAGCGTTCCTACCAGTCCGGCACCGGACCAAAATCCAACCCCAGACTCAGACTCAGACTCAGACTCAGACTCAGACTCAGACTCAGACTCAGACTCAGACAATGGTACGGATTTTGACGCCGGGGTTTTTCAATCCTCCAACCTCTTTAAACATTTCTGCGGCGACCCTCGCCAAGACACCGCCGAAGATGCCTTCCCAGACATGCTCGGCAGCTTTGAAGACGAAGGCTACTGGCTTCGATCCTGGTCTAACGAAACCTACCTGTGGTACGACGAAATCATCGACGTTGACCCGGCGCTGTACGCCACGTCAAAAGCCGGGGTTGCCGATTATTTTGCGTTGCTTAAAACCACAGAAAACACGCCGTCAGGCAATCCAAAGGATCGATTCCACTACGCTCGAGATACCGCAGAGTACGAAGCAGAAAGCGAACAAGGCGTGTCAGCCGGCTACGGCGCAAGCTACGCCTTGGTCAGCGCGTCGCCACCAAGGGAACTGGTCATTACGCTGGTAGAAAGCGGCTCTCCCGCTGCCGAGGCTGGCCTGAGCCGAGGGGCGAGAATTGTCACCGTGGATGGCGTCGACCTAATGAACGGCAGTGACACAAACACCCTAAATTCAGGGCTGTGGCCCGCGCAAATCGGTGAGGAGCATAACTTCGAGGTCATTGATCCCGGCGCTGACCAGCGGCGCGCTATCACCATGACATCGACGTCCATCACTATTGATCCGGTTCCCCTGACGGAAATCATCAGCACCGACTCTGGCAGTGTGGGTTATCTCCTGTTTACCCAGCACATTCTGCCTGCCGAGGAGCAACTGGTGGATTCTTTCGCTGCGATGCGCCAGGCCAATGTCACTGATCTGGTACTCGACCTTCGGTATAACCGGGGCGGCTATCTGTACTTGGCGAACCAAGTGTCCTACATGATCGCCGGTGCCGGCGTCAGTGGACGCACCTTTGGCGCGCTTCAGTTCAACAGTAAAAACCCATCCACCAATCCCGTGACTGGCGAGGCCCTTTCTCCGAATCGATTCATAACGACCACCATCAACACCTCGCCAACCGGAACACCGCTGCCCACCCTAGACCTGCCAATCCAGCGCGTTTTTGTGCTGACCACAGCCAGCACCTGTTCCGCCTCCGAGGCCATCATCAACGGTCTGCGCGGGGTGGACGTCGAGGTGATTCAAATCGGCACCACGACCTGCGGCAAGCCTTACGGTTTTTATCCGGAAGACAATTGCGGCACGACCTACTTCACCACCCAGTTTCGCAGCGTGAATGCGGCCGGGTTTGGTGACTATCCCGACGGGTTTTCGCCAGAAAACAGCACCGAATCAACGGTAGGCGTGACCCTACCCGGTTGCCTTGTAGCCGATGACTACTCGCCCCTGGGCGTCGCTGAAGAACCCATGCTTGCGGCAGCACTGGCTTATCGACGCGATGGCGCCTGCCCGGCGGCGATGGCAAGCCAAAACGCGACATCACGGGCAGCAAGTACACCACGAAAATCGCTTAGGGCGCCCGGCATGCTGCTCCCGCCACCGCACTTAGGCAGTCAAATGTGGATGCAACCGCCCGAGTACTGATTTGTTGCTGTATTCATCTCGATCGTCCAACGAAGGGACCATCTGTCGGTATGGCGTCTATTCTTGGTTTATGCCACTGTCTAGGCTCAACGTTAGTCGAGACCACAATTATGAAGACGCCAAACAAATCCATATTGCTCGTCGAAGACCACCAAGAACTGGCCGAGACCGTTGGCGCATACTTGGAAGCCAGTGGTTACATTGTTGACTACGCCAGTGACGGCCTCACGGCCATGCATCTTGGTGTGACCAATATTTATGAGGCCATCGTGCTCGACGTCATGTTGCCCGGCGTCGACGGCTTGACGGTATGCCAACGACTGCGCGACGACGCTAATGTCACCACGCCGATCATCATGCTGACGGCCCGAGATCAACTCAGCGATAAGCTGAAGGGATTTGAGTCTGGCGCCGATGACTATCTGATCAAACCTTTCGACATGCCAGAACTCGAAGCCCGGCTAGAAGCCGTCATTCGACGCAGCCAGCATTTAGAAAAGGAATATCACGTCAGCGGACTGACGTTAAATCTGGACACCATGGAAGTGGTTCGGGACGAGCAGCCGCTTACGCTCTCGCGCACCTTGTTCAATATCTTGCATGTGCTCATCCGGGAGTCACCCAAGGTTGTGACACGGGCCGCGCTAGAGCGTGAACTTTGGGGTGACGAGCCGCCAGACAGTGACACCTTGCGCAGCCACATTTATAACCTGCGACGCATCATTGACCGCCCCTTTGACGAGCCCTTGCTACAAACCCGACAAGGCCAAGGATACTGTTTGCGCAAAGCCTCAGCAGAGTAAGCGATCGTCCTACGACCTGCGGTTTCAAGCAACTGCAGTTGACAAAAAATCGACATGGTTTGCGTTAGCCTCTTTGTAAGCGTTGTTTCTGCCCTGCCGAGCTAAACACCATCGTCCACTCCCCTGTCTCTCGACAGGGGAAGACCCCGTATCGCGTTCTGAAAACGAACTCGACATCTCTGGCCCAATCGGAACGTCATCATGCCCCAACACCTTGTTTGGCTTCGTACGGATTTGCGTATTCTGGACAATCCCGCGCTGTTTTCCGCTGCGGAGTCGGGCCACGTGACGGCCCTGTTCTTACTGACGCCGGAACAGTGGCAGGTTCATGGAATTGCCCCCAGAAAAATCGCCTTTATTTTGCGAAGTCTCGACACCGTCAGTGAACAGTTGGCCGAGCGAGGCATCGAGACGAAAATCATTCTGAGCAGCCGCTTCGACGATGCACCTCGGCAAGTACTGGAAGTGGCCAAGGCGACTCATGCAAACAGCGTATTTTGGAACAACGAAATTGCCATTGATGAGCAGCGACGCGACGACGCCGTCGCACAAACATTGTCCGAGGCTGGCATTCACGTCGAACGACACCACGGTTTCACAAGCCTTCCACCGGGCAGCGTGTGCAAACCCGATGCGTCATTCTATTCAGTTTTTACACCCTTCAAAAAACGTTGGATCGGCCTGTGCATTGATCGCGGCATACAGACCTTTCCCATACCCGAACCTCAAGGACCCAAGGTACCAGCAGCCGCGGCACCTGACACAGTAGGTAATGTCGCTAAGTCACTGGGCAACGAACAATGGGCGGCAGGCGAGCGTGAGGGTCTGAAACTGTTGGATCAATTCATCGATTCATCGATTCACGCATACGACGACCAACGAGACCTACCCGATCTGGAAGGCACCAGCAAACTCTCGCCTCATTTAGCGGCCGGCACCCTATCCGCCAGTCATTGCATCCAGGCCGCCTATGCCTGCAATGGCCATCGGTTGAGCGGTGGCAACTCGAATATCGATACCTGGATCAGCGAGTTGATCTGGCGCGAATTTTACAACCACATTTTGGTAGAGCATCCGAGACTGGCCATGGGCCGCGCTTTTAAGTCCGACACCGATCTGCTGCCGTGGAATCACAGCCGCGAGCAGCTTGAGCGTTGGCAGCGGGGCGAGACGGGCTTTCCCTTTGTGGACGCGGGTATGCGGCAACTCAATGCCACAGGCTGGATGCACAACCGGTTACGCATGGTGACTGCCCAATTTTTAGCAAAACATCTCTTTCTTGACTGGCGCCTGGGTGAGGCTTATTTCATGAGTCAATTGGTCGACGGGGACTTTGCGGCCAACAACGGTGGCTGGCAGTGGAGCGCATCAACGGGCACCGATGCTGTGCCCTATTTCCGCATGTTTAACCCCGTGCGTCAGGCAGAGCGCTTCGACCCTCAGGGTACCTTTGTACGCCGAATGATTCCGGAATTGGCAGGGGCTAGCCCTAAGCAAACCTTGGAGCCGTGGAAGTTCGGTGGTGTGGGAAACTATCCAGCGCCCATGATTGATCTAGGCGAAGCGAGGGATCGAACCTTGGCCATTTGGAAGCACGCCAGAGCTAAGTAGCCATTACGCTTCGAAGAACTCGATCGTAACTTCCGTACCCTTGCCCACATTGCTTTGCACGTGAATCGGCCAATCGAATTGGTGAACCAGCCGCCTGACAATGGATAAACCCAATCCATGTCCCATGCTCGTAGCTCGGCTGCGCTCGCCACGATAGAACGGCTCAAACGCATGCTGCAGTTCGTCGGGACTCATGCCGATACCCGTGTCGATTACGCTGATCGTGTTTTTGCTGATGCGTACGACGACAGAACCCTGCTGGGTATAGTTGATGGCATTACGAAGCAGATTGCTCACAATAATTTGAATTACACGAGAGGGAGCCTTAACCCAAAGTTGAGCTTGGTCATCGAGGCTGAGCGCCAAACCCCGCTCTTCGGCCATGGGCGCAAGCTGCTCAATAAAATTCGGAATCAAGTCGTTCAAACATCGAATCTCGTCGATACGCTCCACGTCCTCGCCACGCGCCAGCAGCAACAAGGTTTCAATCAGGCCCTCCATATCCTCTACCGTGCGCCGCATCCGCGCGAAGGCTTTCAGGTCGTCCTCGGATCGATCGGTTTTGCGCTGCAGCAAATCCAGAGACCCCTTGAAAACGGCGATTGGCGTTCTCAGCTCGTGACTGGCATCTCGCGTAAAGATGCGCTCACGTTCAATAAAGGTATCCAAGCGCTCTGCGAAGCTATCGATCGCGTCGATCATCACGTCCACCTCGACATTCGCTAGGGCGCGCAAATCACCCAGATCAACAGCAGGCTGGTTGTAGCCACCAAAGCGAAAATCTTCAAGGTAATCGGCCAACTGAACGATGGGCGAGATGGCTCTGTGAGACAACCGATAGGTTAAAAATGAAAAGCCATAAACCAAAAGCAAGGCCATCGCCAACGGCAGAATACCGAAGTAGAAAGCCAACTGGGAAACGTCTTCGCTGGCAAAGGTAAGATATAGGGTTGGTCCATCACCGGTTGGCTGGGCACTGACGAACAGGGTTGGCGTCTCCTGACCTAAAGTCACCCGCCCCATAAACCCTGTCGGATGCACGAGCATTTGTGCCGGCGGCGCCCGATGGTCAAGCGTCGATGTTGTCTGCACGGCTTCTTGGAAATCACTCGCTGGTGATTCGACTAGATAGCCCCGCATGTTTGCGGTATTTGGCAGCGGTTGATTGGGATTTTCTTGGTACAGCTGCCAGAAGTGGGCGGCTTCGTTCTCCAGCGCCTCGGTAATCAAAAAGTCTTCGATGATCGTATTGGTGATGTAGATACCTGCGGCTACGGCGGCACTGATCAGCGCTACTTGCAACGCCACTACTCGTCCGAGCTTGGTCATCAGCCTGGTTCGTCGAATGTTCAAGCAGGGCCCCCATAAGCCAATGGTCGATCGAAGATAGTTTCGCGTCTCTCTAACTTGAGCCTGTTAAAGAAACACCCGTGCGACGCGATCATGCCATAAGCGTCAATCAGTCGTTAACCGAGTTTTTGCCCAGCTGAATACGGCGAAGAAAAGTCCAATCCATACAGCGGCCAGCACCACCAGACCGTCCATGGAAGGAATCTCTACCGCACCGAAACGTTCTCCGGTCAAATAGGACAAGGGGGATCCGCAGCCGACCAGTAAGGCTCCAAACAACGGGCGGTTAACCAGAAAAATCAGGCTGTGGCGAATGCTCAGGCCTACCGCGAGCCAAAGCATTACGATCCAAGCAGGGGCCAGAGTTAATCCCAACGGTAAGCCCACTGCTGCACTGCCGTAATCAAGCACTCCCGTATGCAGCCATAACGTATCGAGACAGAGTCCGGCGGCGCCAAGCACAAGGACATAAGGAAGATCGTGGCGAAGCTCTTTCTGCCACAGGCTGACCGAAAACATGATCAGCAGCGCCGGCAAACCAAAAACCACACCGCCGAGCACGCAGCACAGCCACGCGCCCTTGAGCATCAACGCATTCGCTACTTTGTAGCGGCCAGGCACCGACAACATCGAGGATTGCAATCGATCAGCCACCTTGCCTTTGATCGGCATTACCCACGTCTACCGAAAAGTCCGATTCGTTGATCGCGCCGGTTCGGCTTGTCAGCTCAGGCAGACTTTCCAGCACGCACTCGGCTGCGTCGATGCCACTACGAAATCCATCTTCATGGCCACCCATGCCCCAATATGCGCCGCAATAGAAGGTCCGCTCATTGCCGTTGATCTTCCTGCGGCGTTGTTGGGCTTCATAGGCATCAGCCCCCAACACCGGGTGCCGATATTTTCTTTCCGTCCATATGCGTTTGGGCGCCTGCAAAGGATTTAGCGTAATAAAGAACTGCGGGCCGCGGATGCCTTGCACCCGATTCATCCAATAGGTTGTCTCAGAGCGGCCCGTATCTTCGTCAATCCGCGCATTCCAGCTCGACCAGTTTTGGGGGTCTCTGGGCATGTAACTCGCATCGCCGTGCAAAATCACCTGATTATCCACGTACTTTATCGCGCCGAGCACATCGGTCTCAGCCTCGCTGGGATGCACCAATGCCTCCAATGCCTGATCACTGTGACAGGCCATAATGACCGCATCGAACTCCAAGGATTCTGTTGCTGTTTCGAGGGTCACTCCGTCCTGATGACGGTGAACACTGTGCACTTTCGCACTGCAGCGGATATCACCAGGAAACTGTTCAGCGAATGCCTCGAGATACTGAGAGGCGCCACCACTTACCACCTGCCACAGGGATTGGGCTGGATGCTGAAAAATCTTTTGATCCTGAACGATGGAAGCAAGGTGCTGCAACGGGGTGTCCAGCGCACTGCTTTGGCTCTGAGCCCACAGGGCTGCACAGAGGGGCGCCATGTGACCGTTAACGAAACGGTCGCTGTAGTTGTTCTCGCGGAAATAGTCGCCGGCTTTCACCGAACTCAGGCGTTCTGCTGCCTTTGGAGCCTCCATGTGGAATCGCTGCCAGTCCCAAAGCAAGCGCCAATGCTTGGGGGATAGAAGCAGCCCGGCAGACGAAAAGAAGGTGCGCCAACCGATGGTGCTGTATTCCAAGTTGTCGTGGTCTGCGCGCACACTGAACGTCATATCTGTACGCTGGGTAGGAACGCCGATTTGCGTCAGCCACTCACAAAAACTTGCGTGGCCCGACGGATGAAACGCAACGAACCCCGTNTCAATGGTATAGACCTTGTCTTCGACCCACACCGAGTGCGAGTCCGTGTGACCGCCCAAGCGTCTTTCCGCCTCGAACAGCGTGACNTCGACCGTATCGGCCAATCGATGAGCCGCAGCGACCCCCGATATGCCGCCACCGACAATGGCGACGCGGCGGGCGTCCATGCGGGGCTTCGACCTGTTGGATCCATCGTTCATACGATTTTCTCTGTGAACTGCCTGCTAACTGAGACACCCCAAAGCGAGCAGGCTTCGCCCTTCACAGGGCAGTCGGGTCTCCGACGAATCGATCGTTCGCCCGCCGACCTCCTCGCGCAGAGGAGAAACAATCTAAGCTNNGGAGCTTGAGNCNNCATTTTTTGNCAGTCTGCGTGAAGCCATCGTGAANCTCTCGGATTCCTGTTTCACCGATCCTTCACGAAGCCACCACTAACCTCTTGCGATGAGACCACTGCCCCTTATATTTTTTGTCAGCATCTTCGTCGCTGGATGCGCCTCCTCGCCGGCAAATTTTCAACCCTATCCTGCTGCCTATCGCGTCGCGCTGAACGACTTTCCTGGCAGTGCCGACGTCTCCACAGAAACCATCAGCACATTCACAGAGTTCTTGTCTGAGCTTGGCTCCAAGAAAACCGGTGTTCGCGCAGGACAGCTCTACGCTTCCGAGCTTCATTTCAGCGACGCGCTGATGATGACGCGCGACCGCGATCGCGTCGTAGAGCACTTCCAAGGATTGGTTGACGCCGGCACCGCTGTGCAAGTCGAGATCCTGCAAACTATCGTCAGTGAAGCCGACGTGTATCTTATTTGGTCGATGCAGGCCGAATTCACACCCGTGAGGCAATCTGTGGTGAGCGACACNATCGGCATCACGCACCTGCGTTTCAACGAAGCCGGGCACGTTGTTTTGCACCAAGATTTCTGGGATACAGGGCTCGGCTTCTATCAGCACATCCCCGTGCTGGGTCGAGTGGTGAAGTCCATCAATCGTCGATTTGTGGTTGAGGATTCTGGCCCGTGACCTTGGCCATCGGGTACGCGGCGCTTGGCGTCTTGCTGCAGAGTGTTCTGGCATGGCGACTCTCGACGCGCCACCGCTGTGCCAGCATTGCTGACATCTTTTGGCCTCTCCATCACCTGCTTGCCGCTACGGTGCTGTTGATCATGCTCCCGGCCAAAGATACGTCGACGCCGCTCATCGTCATGGGCTTGCTGCTGGTGTGGGCCACACGTCTCGCCTCCCATCTGACCATCCGACAGGCCGGCGCGCCGGAAGACCGTCGCTATCACGCTATTCGTCTGCGGATTGGCGACGACTTTGACCGCAAAAGCCTCTTCCTGATTTTCATTCCCCAATCGCTCATGGCTTGGTTTATGACCCTGCTGCTGATTCCGGCGCTAAACACGTCGGAATGGAGCCTGTTCGCCTACGCAGGACTGGGGTTGGCCGCTGTAGGGCTGATTTGGGAAGTTGCAGCAGATATTCAGCTCGCCGCATTTTTGAAAGGACCGACGTGCTCCCGCGTCTTGGATGCGGGCCTTTGGTCGATTTGCCGACACCCAAACTACTTTGGAGAATGGCTTTTCTGGTTAGGGCTAGCGATCACAGCGTTTGCCCTGACCGACGACTTCGCCTTCTTCGCAGCACTGCCGATGCTGTTACTGACGTTTTTGCTGCTCCGATTTACCGGCGTCGTCCGCACCGAAAACGATATCGCCAGCAGGCGCCCCGAATACGAGGCATACCAGCAGGCCGTGCCCGCGTTTTTTCCCAATCCCTTCGACCTGTGGCGCAGCATTGCTGACCGCGTAGCGGAGTGGCCAGGACGATCCGGCAGGCAAATGGGTTGGTGGGCCCTACTGTTGACGCTGGCCGCGAGCATGATGGAGCCCGCGTACGCCAACACCGACACGAGGCAGACGTGGTTCTTTGACGTCAAGATCGATGGCAAGGACGTGGGTTACCACAAGTTCACGACAAACCGTGACGAAGATGGTTTCGACGTCAGAGCCGAGGCGGAATTCCGCTACAAGATTCTTGGCGTCACGGTATTTTCTTACGAACATGAAGTCACCGAACAATACGACCCCAACATGTGTCTGCAGAGTATCGCCAGCGAAACGAAGACCAATGGCGATATTCAGCGGCTGCAAGGCTCATCGAACGCCAGCAGCTTTGTCTTGGTGACTGATACAGAAAGCGTTGTGGAAGAAAGCTGTTTGATCACCTTCGCCTACTGGTCGCCAAGCCTGTTGTCCCGGCAACAGTTGCTTAATGGCCAAACCGGCGACCTTGTCGAGATATCCGTTGCTCCGCTCACTCCTCCCGATGAGAGCCTCTCGCGCAACGCCTACGCACTTACTGGTGAGATGATTGACATCACGCTTGGNTACGACACCCAAGGAAACTGGCAGACACTGGAATCTACGCTGGGAAATGGTCGAATACTCTCCTACCACCTGCGCCCATAACTCACCTCAAACTGACCGTCGTTGACAAAACAGTCGGTTCAGCTGGGGGTTTGACTTGTTAATTTAAAGTGTACACTTCCCCNCGGATAAAAATAAAAGGGGAGTACTATCGTGAAATCCATTTGGACTTCAGCNGGCCTTAGCTGCCTGCTCGCCGGCATCTCTTTGTCGGCCATTGCGGACGAAGGTCGTCGCATCGAGGAAGTGATCGTAACNGCGGAAAAGGTCGAAGCCACCGTGTCTGACACATCCATTTCCATTACCGCCATCGGCAGTGAAATGCTCGAAGACATGGGCATTCAATCTGCTAATGAATTCGTCAACTACATACCGGCCACTACCCGAGACGATTACGACATTCGTATTCGAGGCGTTGGCCGGAATTTTCGCGCCTTGGGTGGCGACCCAGGCGTCGCCACATACTACAACGGCGTTTACTCCGAAGACTCGCTGATCGCGTTAACCGAGAACGCTTTGTTCGACGTTGAACGTATTGAGGTGCTTCGTGGCCCACAGGGAACCCTGTACGGCCGAAACTCGATCGGCGGCGCGATCAACTACATTCTGAAAAAACCTACCGAGACACCTTATGGCTTGGTGCGAGCTCAGTTTGGATCTAACAGCAACCAAGAATTTTACGGTGTTGTCTCTGGCCCAATTACCGATAACCTCGGCGTTCGGGTTGTCGCCTCTGATCGTCAAACCGATCCTCTGTTAAAGAGCGTGACTGCTGGCCCNGGNGCAGACAGCACTAACGATTCTAACGTCGCTATCTCTTTTGCATGGAAGCCCATGGATACCGTTAGCGTTGATGCTCGTTTTAACGACAGAAACTCTGACCGTATCATCGGGGGTAACGCAGTCATTAACGAAGGCTGGGGCAGCTACCGCGGAACGCGTATGACAGATGTCTATGCCCAAGGCCTTCGCTTAGTTGATGCATCGACTCCTGGTGCACAGCTCTTCACCAATCCCTACACCGGAGCGACCGCATATGGCGCGACCAACCGGCCAGGGGTTGACCTAGCACCGCAGCGGCCCAATGCCGCCTATGGTCAAACGCCCTATCTGAACAGCCCAGACAACCTCGATAACGTTGCCCATGAACTGCTAACGAGCGGCTACAACCGTGAGGGTTTCGATCAACGGGGCGCATCCATGACGGTTACTTGGGACGCCCGAGAAGATCTGACCGTTAAGTACATTCATGGCTACAGTGACTTCGCGTATACCTTNGACTACGACTACGACGATTCTGACAGCCAGATTCTTGATTACGGCGTAGACGTTCTGGAAGACATTTACAGCTATTCCCATGAACTCCAATTTCTGTGGGACGTTAATGACAATTTCTTCCTCACCACAGGCTTGTATTACTTCAAAAGCTCGCGTAACCAAGATTATGGGCTCCACGATAGAGCGTCGCAGGGTCGTATTCAAAATGCAGCAAACTACGGCACTCTCGGCGCGTTNCTNCCNNCGNTNGGCATCGTAGATGCTCCATTGAACATGCAAAGCGCGCCGATGAACCGATTGGTGTTGGGTACTTGGCAGGGTGACACCTTTGGCGACGATTATGCCTATCACCATGACAACACCAACAAGACCGAACAAACGGCCATCTACTCTCAGGGTGAATATCGCTTCAATGATGAATGGGCATTGACGATCGGCTTGCGTTGGGCAGAGGACGAAAAAGCGGTTAGCGAAAATCGTGGCGGTCTATACGAGGCAAACGACGTTTGGTGGGGACTCTTTGACGCGCCGTTTTTTGTTGTACCAGGCACTGGTGGTTTAACAGCGGGTCAAGTTTTGCGAGGCCCAGCAGTAACCGGCATCCCTGACTTGGGCATACCCGCCGCNGCCTTCGCGGGCTTTACCGATCTTGCCTGGACGAACTTTTACATGGGTGCGGGCNTNCCAACGGGCAACCCAAACCAGCCCNTGGCACCTACATGTGCTCTTGATTCTCCATACTGTGCCAACCCTTTACGGATGGCTGGTATTCCTCTGGCTTTCGTTTCCTTAGCCGAAGACGAACAGACTTGGAGTGAAACCAACTGGCGGGTCAATCTTGATTGGACACCAAACGAAGACACGCTGGTTTATGGCTATGTCACAACCGGTTACCGCTCGGGCGGCTATGGGTTGGGCATTCTCGATGCGCGAGCCGGCGGCGCTGGCGGTACTCCGGTCGGTATTTTGTCGTATGACAAAGAAACGGTTACCGCCTATGAGCTCGGCTATAAAGGCACGCTCGTTGATGGCACGGTTCAGTTGTTTGCTGCGATCTACACCTATCAGTATGAAGATTATCAAGATCAGGTTGATGTNTACGACCCAGTTCAAGGCACGTCCCGAGATATCCCAGTTAACACTGGGGAAACATCCAACTCTGGTTTCGAGGTGGAAGGGACATGGCTAGCGACCGACAACCTCACATTAAATGCAAACTACAGCTACACCGAAACTGAGTACAAAGACGATGTGCTGTTGCTGGAAGATGAAAATCATCTGGCGCCGCGGCCTTTGTTTGGTGGCCAAAGCTTCAACATCAANGGTAANTCACTGAAGGGTATTCCGGACCATAAGTTCACTGCATGGGCGGTATATGAGTGGACCTTACCAAGCGCTGCGACGGTATCGTTGAATGGCGCATACTCTTACACGGGCGAGTACAACAACGACTCTATCGAGCGAGATTATGACAAGATGCCTGAGCGTCACCGTGTGGATATGAGCTTGATCTGGCGCTCGGCGGACATGAAAAGCCGCGTACGGTTGTTCGTTGATAACCTCACAGACGAAACCAACTTCCGTGAATTGGGGCAGGCAAACCACAACGACAACTTCCGCTTGCAGGGTACCCTGCTCGGCGAAAGAACGTTTGGTATCGACATTCAACGCGAATTCGGTGGCTAACCCAGCCCTAGAGCGACAAAAAACCCCGCTGAGGCGGGGTTTTTTATGCGTATCTCATCAAGCAGATGCATAGCTTGCGCTGTATCAATCAGGCAGCAGTTCATCGTCTTTTTGCAAGGCACCATCGGCCATCAATGCGTCCACAGCTGCCTCGTCATAACCCAGCCAATCTCCAAGCACCTGCACATTGTGTTCGCCCCGATGNGGCGCTGGACCTCGCACACCGCTTGTCGCTGCGGAAAATCGATAAGGCGATTGGGTAAGCGGCCGCGTGCCACCCGCTCGGTCATCCATTTGCACAATAGCGCCCCGTGACACCAAGGTCGGCTGATCTACCACGTCGGCTGGCTCACGCACCTTGCCCCAGGCCAGATTCATCGTGTGCAGAGCCTCCTCCACCTGATCCCAGGTCTCAAGAGCGAGCATGTACTCTGCGACAATGGCACGGCGAGTGCTGATTTTTTCCGCCAGCGGCGTGTCCTTGCTCGTGGGGTCATTGACGCCCATCAGTTTCGTCAGCTGCATCCACAAAAAACGAAAATCCGCCGACAACAGGATCGGCCCCGCACCGGTCGCCCAGACATCATTTGGCAGTGCCGCCGTGTCTTCCGCATCTTCCATGGCGTAATGCACCTGATCGTCCGTAGCAAATGTTGCGTCGATCATGGCGATATCGATGTGCTGGCCCTTTCCCGTACGCTGACGCATGATCACCGCGGAAAGCAGACCCACCAAACCGTGCAAGCTGGCATTGGTATCCGCCACGGAGAGTGGTAGATCCGTTAACGCGATACCCCCCCGATTCGTCTGCCGCTGCATCAAACCCGCTTCCGCGTGAATGATGGGCGCGTAGGCGGGTCGATGAGACTCCGGTCCGCCTTGGCCGAAGCCGGAGATCGACAGCATGATCAAACCTGGATTAACCGCCTGCAGCGTCTCGTAGCCCAAACCCAGACGAGGCATCACATCCGGCCGATAGTTTTCGATGAGAATATCCGCCTCTGCCACCAAGGACGTCACCAAATCCACAGCGCCAGGAGCCCGCAGATCCATGGAAATATTGCGCTTGCCGGCATTCTGTTGATGGTAATAACCGGGTAGGCCAGCAATTCTGCGACCCCACAGACGGGTAACATCACCGTCTGGCGGCTCGACCTTCACCACGTCGGCTCCTAGATCACTCAACATCCGACCGGCAAAAGGGCCCGCCAGCACTCTGGAAAAATCCAGAACTTTCAGGCCATGCAGTGGATANCGCGCATCGGATTTTTCTCTGGTCATGTTGCCCATTCCTCAAACTACTCCAAGCCCTTATGCTCTCACGACATGACTCACAATAGGGAATGACCGTGGCAAAAAATGCACCGCCCAAGGACGCCAAATTTCCCGGCGAACCGGCGCTAATCGCCGACACAGAAAGCCTGGGGAAACCCTTGAACGAGCTAGGCTGGGCGCATGGCAACCCATCTGGGGTGAACNAAACACGAGACTACTTAGCCGCGAACAATGGTATTCGCGGACTGGAGCGCCTGCAGCCAAACGATATTGACGACGCCGTGCGTATCTTTTACCGGGATGGCTTCGTGGTGGTAGAGAACGTGCTGAATGCGGAACAGCTAAAACGCCTCAACGAAGCATCAGAGCGGGTGATTCGAGACATTTTAGCCAAGGACAAGAACCGCCAAGGCAATCGCGGCACCCACCGATACTCTTTTGGCTCTGCCAGCATCACCGGCCAACTGCTTCACGAACCCGCATGGGCCATGCTAGTGGATCTACCCACCCTAACACCCATCATCAGCGCGTTGTTTGGCAGTGACGACTACATCNTGCGAGGCGCTGGCGGCGACTTTTGCTTACCCGGTGCCCACACCTATCAACCCCTGCACTCGGATATGCACGACCGCATAGAATTTGCGGGGCAAACCTTTGGTTCCTTTCACGATCCCAGAGGGCGACTCAATTACCGTGACCTGCCCTGCCCCTATGTCTGCTGCAACTTTCTGGCCTGCGACTTCACCGCCATAAATGGCCCCACCCGGCAAATTCCGGGCACCCAACACAGCCAGCAAAAAATCCCGAAGCTGAGGGAGGAACCCGAATGGATGAAACTCAGTACTGTCTGCCCAGCGCCCGCTGGCAGCGTGCTGATACGCGACACTCGAGCGTGGCACGGTGGCACGCCTAACCTGTCGGATCAGGTGAGGGCCATGCCCAATGCGGAATTTCATGCGCCGTGGTATCGCGAACCCATGCGCACCAGTATGCCGAGAGAAATCTACGAAACGCTCAGCGAACACGGCCAGCACATTGCCCGTTACGTGGTCGCCGATGCGGGTCAGACGTTGCAAACCGGCATCCGCGACGATTTAGGTAGCACCCCGCCGGCGTTCAGAAAGAACAGTTGAGCGCGAACGGGTAACGCTATCGCTGGCTAATGAATCTCAGCAGCCTCGCCCTGAGCTTGGCGCAGTTTTTCGATATCAAAATCCGACCGCTGGGAGGCTGAAATGATCACCGCCTCGCGCCGCGCGAGCTGATCTGCTGCTGCCTTTATCTGACCAATTAGGTCAGCTGGAATAACCACCGCGCCGTGTTGATCCGCGTGGATGATGTCGCCGTCGGTTACCCGCATGCCCGCCACGTCAACGGGTCTGGCGTAATCCACCACATGCACGAACGCGTGCGAGGGCAAAACGCTGGCAGCCAGCATTTGGAACCCAGGCGCGATGTCCGGCACATCACGCACACCACCGTCGGTGATTACGCCTTGGCAGCCAAAGCCTTTATGAATATTGGAATTCACTTCACCCCAGAGGCAGCCATAACCGTTGTTACCGTCCAGATCCTGAATCACGGCAATGCTCGGCTTCGGGCCTCGGTCAATGTATTCGTAGTAGCCATCAGACACCGCCCGCGCTTCCTTACCGGACAGGTCGGACGGGTGCGCCGCACGAATCGTCGCTGTGCGTGCATAGCCCACCATGGGTGGCAGTTCAGGGCGGGTACACACCAGCTGAGATGTGGTGAAGCCGTAGCCGCGCCGCTTGGGAATCAGCAGTTCCAACGCGTTGCACACCGTAGGGGTGTCCACCGTTTGCAATGTCTTAATCAGCGCTTCGTCTAATTCTGTGTTCATATGGTTATCTCGCTGTGTCCTGATGCCAGGCCCTGTCAAGTTGGGTTATGTCTGCGCTTTCGCTACTCTCTAAGCTAAGCATAAGCGCCATTATTGACGCAGCAAACGGGGTAGAGGAAGGGAGAATTTTACCGTGTCAGATCATCAACCAAACCGCGCCGACGTACTGCGCACACTTACCGCAGCAGGTCAGCCCTACGAGCTGATCGAAACCACCGTGCTTGGCAGAGACTGCCGGTTTTTCAAAAACGCACCGGCCACTTTGCGTGAGCTGTTCGCCGACAGCGCCAGCGACGCTACATTCTTGGTCTACGAAGACGAGCGCCTCACCTTCGCCGAGGCGCTCAACAAGTCGGCGCAAATCGCCCAATTGCTGATGCGCGATTATGGCATCGCAAAAGGCGATCGCGTGGCTATTTCTATGCGCAACTATCCCGAATGGGTGCTGACATTTATGGCCATAACCTCCATCGGTGGCATCGCCGTTGCCATGAATTCCTTGTGGCGGCCAGATGAAATGGCCTATGGTTTGAACGACAGTGGCGCCAAGGTCTTAATCGCCGACGATGAGCGGCTGGAGCGGTTCGCACAGATCGAGGAACCCCTGTCTATTCGCACTATTGCTGTTCGCACCGCTGCCTATACCGACAGCCCAGAACTCAGCACCCTACTGGCCTTACAGGCTGAGACACATGGACACCTGGTCATGCCCGAGCAGCGGCCGGAACCTGAAGACGATGCGACCATTTTGTATACCTCAGGATCCACCGGTCATCCCAAGGGCGTGGTGTCGTGTCATCGCAATATTTTGGCGGCGCTGCTGAGCTGGGAATTGGATCAAACCTGCGGCGCGGCCATGCTGCCGGAACCACCGCCACCGCCGGCTCAGCAAGCGGCAACCCTTCTCGCTGTTCCGCTATTTCATGCCACCGGTTCCCACGCAGTCTATCTGGCCAGCTACCGCCATCAGCGCAAGTTGGTCGCCATGTATAAGTGGGATGCGGCCATCGCAGCACAGCTTATCGAGGCGGAAAAAATCAGCTCCTTTATCGCACCGGCAGCCATGACCGGGGACTTGGTTCAAGAAGCTACTCGCACCCAGCGAGACCTAAGTACCCTGGCATCGGTGGGAGGCGGCGGTGCGCCACGGGCACCAGAGCAGGTACGCAGTATCGAAAAATCGTTTGTGAACGCCCTGCCCGGCACCGGCTGGGGCATGACCGAAACCAACGCCATTGGTACCGGTATTGGCGGCGCCGACTATCTTGAGCACCCCGAGAGTTCGGGCCGCTGCAGCGCGGTAATGGAATTGAAGGTCATCGACGAGCAGGGCAACGAGTTGGCAGCCAATGCACGCGGCGAACTGCTGATTCGCGGTGCTGGGGTGTTTCGCGGCTATTGGAATCGGCCCGATGCAAACGCAGAAACGTTTTTGCCCGGAGGGTGGATGCGCACCGGCGACGTCGCCTATCTCGATGACGAGGGCTATTTGTACATTGTTGATCGAATCAAAGACTTGGTCATTCGTGGCGGTGAAAACATCGGCTGCGGCGAAGTCGAAGCTGCCCTGCTGGAACACCCATTGATTCAAGAGGCGTCGGTTTACGCCATCCCAGACGAGCGCCTTGGCGAAGAAGTGGGGACCACCCTGTATGTGTCCGCCGCCATTGAAGAGGACGAACTGACGGGCTTTCTGCAAACGCGGTTAGCCAAATTCAAGATTCCCCGCCATATTTCTCAGCAGCAACAGCCGCTGCCCAGAACGGCATCAGGAAAGATCCTCAAACGTGATCTGCGCGAAGAAGCCTGCCAGCGCCTGGAACTGGCCAGATGATCCGATGTCTTTTGTTAGCCGTTTGCGCACTGCTGGTATCCTGCAGCGACAGGGAGCCTCCAACCATGACCCATAGCCTTGTCAAAGAAACCCAGCACGGCAGCTTGCGTGGAGGCTGGGCTGACGCTACCCACGACATTCAGGTGTTTCGCGGCATCCCCTTTGCCAAACCTCCAGTGGGCGACTTGCGCTGGCGACCGCCGGCACCGCTGTCATCATGGACCGGCACCAGAAGCGCTGAGACCTTCGCCGACGCCTGCTATCAGGCGTTTAGCGAAGACGCCTTCGTCTGGAGTCGCGGCGAGTTCGAACGCAGCGAGGACTGCCTCTACTTGAACGTTTGGGCTCCGGCGGAGCAAACAGAATCCTTGCCTGTCATGGTGTGGTTCCACGGTGGGGCTCATACCGGAGGCTTCGCTCATGTGCCGTTGTTCGACGGCACTGAATTAGCCCGCAAAGGGGTACTGGTCGTCACCGTAAACTATCGGCTGGGGCCTTGGGGCTTTTTGGCCCATCCCGCATTACGCGCTGAATCCGAACACGACAGCAGCGGCAACTACGGCTTGCTGGATAAGCTAGCCTCGTTGCGCTGGGTGCAAAATAACATCGAAGCCTTTGGCGGCGATCCGTCCAACGTGACGATCTTCGGTCAATCTGCGGGCTCGATGAGTGTTTGCGCGCTGATGGCCTCACCACTGAGCAATGGCCTGTTCCATAAGGCTATTGGCCAGTCCGCCGCCTGCTTCAATCGGTATGGCCTAGATCCCAGGGGCGAAGAACGCGGCAGCAAGCTGGCGGCGTATTTGTTACCAGGCCAAACGAACATAAGCGCCGAGAAGCTGCGCGAGATTGATAACGATGCCCTCCTCAACGCAGCGACCGCAAGCGGATGGGATCAAGGCGGGGGTTTGATTTCCGTCGATGGCTGGGTACTCCCGGAAGCGCCGGCAAAGACATTTACCTCAGGTCGTCAGGCCGCGGTACCGGTGTTATTGGGCTCTCTGGCCAATGAAGGAGAGGAACTGCTACCCATGAATACCGGTCTGACCGAAGCGGGTTTCGATACTTATTTGAACAAGACGTTCGGTGATCTAGCCCAACCCATGAAGCAGGCCTATCAGGCCGAGTTGTCCCGAAGCCCGGCCCTTGCCCAACGCAGCATTAATACTGATCTGTTTATGGCATTGCCCATGCGGCGCTGGGCTGGGCACCAAGCGGACATCGGAGCCCCAAGCTATTTGTACTATATGGACTATGTGCCGCCGGCCTATCAGATTTACCGTGCCGACCAACCCGACTTGAATCTACCAGCCGGTCCTCGCAGCGCCGGAGCCTATCACTCCGGGGAGTTGGCCTACGTTTTCAATAACGTGGGCAAGGTCGGCGATTTTTGGAACCCGAGCGACACCTTGATGGCCGAACGTATCACCGACTACTGGACCCAATTTGCCAGAACAGGTAACCCAAATACTGGCGGTCAGCCGGAGTGGAACCCCTACTCGCCAGAGACGCACAACACACTGACGCTGAACGTCGAAGGCCAGCAAATCCCTGGCGCGCTGCGGGATAAGGTCGATTTACTGGACCTGTTCATGAGCATGCGGAACAGCAAAAACTCGCAGTAGACTGCGCTTCGCGCTTCCAACTATTTCGGTGGCCTGTAAACTGAAGGGATGAGTAAAAAGAAAGAAGACAGTGGCACCGAGGACATCAACTTTGAAGCTGCAATGGCCGAGTTGGAAGAACTGGTCGCACAAATGGAAGACGGCGATCTGACTTTGGACGATTCGCTCAAGGCCTTCGAGCGGGGGGTTATGCTGACCCGGCAGTGCCAGCAAGCCCTCAACCGGGCAGAACTGCGGGTGCAGACCCTTACCGACGCCAATACACTAGAAGATCTGACCCAAGAGGATTCATGACCGATCCTTTTGAGCCTGTCAAAGCCGCCATCGCAGTAACCCTCGACAGATTGCTACCCAGGCATTCCCCAATCGCCCAACCAATGGTAGACGCCATGCGCCATGCGGTTTTAGGCGGTGGTAAGCGCATGCGTCCACTGATGACCTGCGCTGCCTGCGACGCGTTCAGCGGCGACTACCACGTGGCGTTACCCGCAGCCTGCGGCTTCGAGTTCATCCACGCCTACTCTCTGATTCACGACGACCTACCCGCCATGGACGACGACGAGCTGCGTCACGGTCAGGCAGCGACCCACATTGCATTCGGCGAAGCCAATGCCATCTTGGCTGGCGACAGCCTACATTCGCTCGCTTTTCAGGCATTGGCCGAAGCCCCCGGACTCAGCGATGCAGCGAGACTGCGCAGCATCGCGATGTTGTCACAGGCCGCCGGCTGGCCGGGAATGGCGGGAGGCCAATGTTTGGATATTGAAGCCGAAGGGAAAGAGCTTTCGTTGACGGAGCTGGAAGCATTGCATGCCGCCAAGACCGGTGCACTGATCCAGTCCTCCTTGATCGTGGGCGGATACTGTGCCGAAGTTGCCCCCGACGATCCAAGGCTGGAATTATTGAAACAATTTGGTGCGCGAATTGGTCTGGCCTTTCAGGTGGTAGACGACATACTCGATATCACCGAAAGCTCGGATACCTTGGGCAAGCCTGCGGGGTCAGACGAGGCACTGGACAAAAACACCTTCCCGAAACTCATGGGCCTCGAATCCGCCCAGATGCGGGCCAACGAGCTACTGGAAGAGTCGCTCGCATTGCTACAGAAAGCAGGCTTGGCCACGGTCATGCTCACTGAACTGGCAAATCGCGCGGTCAAGCGCAGCTATTGATCAGCTCTTACGCGAGCGCCAATGCAGCCAAGGCCAGTGCGAGCGCGGTAAGCGCACCCGCGAGCATATCGTCGGCCATAATACCCAGACCACTGTGAAGGTTGCGGTCTAGCGCACCAATGGGCCCGGGTTTGAAAATGTCCGCAAGACGGAACAGTAAGAACGCCGCCAAACACCAGCCGAGCGATTGCGGCAGCCAGACCAGTGCCAACCACATGCCAGCCACCTCATCCGCCACAATTTGCGGCTCATCTTCGATACCCAGTTGCTCGATAAGCCGATTACACAGCCACCAACTGAGCAGAAAATACATGAGGACAATGGCCAATTGAATCGTCCATGCGAGACCGCTGAGAAAAAACCACCAGAGCACCACGCCCCCCGCTGACCCCCATGTCCCCGGAGCCGGGCGCAAAAAACCCAAGCCGGCGGCAGTCAGCCAAAACACCGTGGGCTGAGACAACATCTTGGGCGTTAGCATAGTCGGCTTGGCATTCACGGCAGCACGAGCGCCCCTAGGCAGGCGAGATACGCTCGAGCATGCCGGGACGCAAGGGCTCTTCCGGCGGCAGGTGCCCCCAAATGCTGGCTTGGCTGTAATGTCCGGCCGGCTCAGCAGCCTGCATATCCATCAGACGTCCTCCTGAACCAAACTCGATTTCAAAGCCTGACGGTGAACGAACATAGAACGAGGTCATCCTGTCGTTCGGGTGTCGACCCAGAGTCATGGCCATAGGCTTTTTCGCCGCCAGAGCGCGATCGTAGGCGAGGCCCACAGTGTCTACCGAGTCCACCTCCAGCATCATGTGGTGCATGCCGCGGTGTCCGGGTACCTGAGTAAAAGCGAGGGTATGGTGACGGGGATTGCAGTGCATAAACCGTATGTGGGCACCGGCTTCTACATCGTCGGAATGACGAAAGCCCAATACATTGAGGAAAAAATCACTGACAGCCTGCATATCCGGCACCATCAATACCAGATGACCCAGACCATTATCACCGGTGACAAATTTGACTCCTTGGGCTGATTCAAAGGGTGTATCTGCCGTGGGTCTGGCAAAGGATATCTCGTGCCGAAAACCCGCTGGATCGCGGAACCACCCCAGTGTGCTGACACTACGTTCGGCTGCGAGCGTTGACTCTGCAAGATGAAGATCGACGCCGTTATCCCCCAAGACCGAACCCACTGCATCAAAGCCCAATTGATCGCCAACGTCCCAGCCGATGTATTCCAGCGCATTCGTTTCACCGGCATGCACAGCGATACGCCAGACTGCATCATCCATACGCAGACGAACCGCGTCTTCGGTTGGATCAGAAACATCCTGTAAGCCGAGAATTTCTGTCGCAAATTGATGCCAAGGCTCAACGGTCGGAGATGAAATACCTACATAGCTCAGCGATTTGATCATAAGTCCTCCTGTCCAGCGAACAGAATAGTCCAGATAGGCACGCTAAGGAACGCATCCCACTTGCAATCCGTCAACGCCCCTAGCGCGTGCTGTTGCCATTGCGGAAGTGATCGAAACCCCGAGCGTGCAGGGGCTCTCCATCCAACCGCAACCCTAGCTCTGCGGTGAGCGACCCAATACAGTGAGCACCGGCCAAGGGCTTATCGCTAACCAGCAACAGCTCATAATCGTCACCACCAAAGAGTGCGTCATCAAGTTGCGCGCCAGAGGCCACAGGTATGGCGACTGAATTCAGCGCAGCGCCACATCCGCTGGCGCGACACAGATGCTCGAGGTCTTGGGTAAGTCCATCGGAGATATCCAGTCCGCCGGCAGCCGATGTCAGCAACGACAATAGATCAAAGCGCGCCCGAGGCCGGTAATAGGCCGATTGCAACGGCGTTAGGTCTTCGGGCTCGGCGGGGATCATTTGTCCGGTTCGCACACAGGCCGCCGCAGCGCCGAGCGGTCCGGTCACGTACAAATTAAGGCCTGGGCTGCCACCCGAACGCAGTAGCAGACGCTGAGGTTCTACGTCGCCATGAACACTAACGGCAATGTTCAGCGGACCACGGGTCAGGTTCCCACCACAGACGTAGACGCCCAGCTCTCTGGCCGCCTCGGCCATGCCTTGGGCCAGCGCTTCGACCCAGGCACTGCCCAAGGCGGTTTGAGATTCGTCTATGGAAAGTGAGACCAGGCAATAACGCGGTATCGCCCCCATGGCCGCCAAATCTGAGAAAGACACCATCAGCGAGCGGTAGCCGATAAGCTGCGGTGGCGCCGCGGCGGGAAAGTGTACGTCGGGTAGCAGCGTGTCGATGGAGGCAACTTGGGACAACCCTGAGCGAGTCGCGATAACTGCCGCATCGTCGCCGGGTCCGAGGGTAATCCAATCGCCTGCCGCCCGGTCACCGAGACCGGCAACGATCGCGTCAATCAGTGCAAATTCGCCAAGCATCGAGCTTACCGACTCTGATTTGCAGCGACCTCAATGGTGCGCACGTCTTGAGCTAGGCGATCCAAAACACCGTTAACGTACTTGTGTGCATCCTGAGCCCCAAAGGTTTTGGTCAACTCAACGTATTCATTGATGACAACAGAATAAGGCACGTCAATACGATGGTTCAGCTCTGTCGCCGCCAGGCGCAGAATTCCGCGCTCGACCACGTCCAGCTGTTCTCCAGCACGATCCAGCAGCGGTGCCAGTTGGTCGTCCAGTTCAGCGATGTGCTTGACCATCAGGCTCAGAACATCGGCAAAGAAGTCAGCATCGGCCTTATCCAAGGCTTTCTCTCCAAACTCACGACGCAACTGCAGTACCGCCGTTTCATTGACCTGCCACTGATAGGCCGCCTGAGTCAGCGCACGCCGAGCCTTACGGCGGGCCCACATATTGGTCTTATTTTTCGGAGCGGGAGATTGTTCTGACATATTCTTCCTGAAACGAATTAGCGAGCGTCGGCGCCAGCGGCTGGTACTAAACGCAACTGCAGATCATCACCAACCAAGGTGCAACCCAACACTTTCGCGGCATGGGCCTGAGCCAATTCCGCTATGGCAAAGTCTGCGACTGACATACTGTCACGACCCAAGGCCTTTGGCGCGATAAAACACACCCATTCATCCCACAGAGGAACCCCGCTATCGGATTGCAAAAAGCTGCCCAAAATTTTTGGGCCGGCCTCAATCAACACATTGTTGCATCCCCGCTCGGCTAGCACTTCGAGCAAGCCGGCCAGATCTTGCGGACCGTTGGTTAACGCCAAGTATTCCACCTCGCCAGAGGTGGGTGATGCATAGCGAGCCCCAGCATCCAGCCCGTGAACGACCAAGGTACCATCAGAAAAAATCTGGCTGTCCGGCGAGGCTCTCAATGTACTGTCCAGAACCACACGCAGTGGTTGTGCCAAGTGGCCTTGCAACAGCACCGGATCACGCACAGTCAGCTGCGGGTCGTCGGCGATCACCGTACCCGCACCGGTAATGACCGCATCGCTCTGAGCACGCAGTTCCTGAACAACCTGTCTGGCTGGCTGGCCGGTAATCCATTGGCTTTCACCTGACGCCAACGCCACAGCCCCATCCAAACTACTGGCGGACTTCAGCACGACCCGAGGCCGTTTCTTGAGAATGCGGGATACGAATCCGGCAATCATCTGCTCTGCTTCGGGCAGATTCAGAACGCGCACTTCGATCCCCGCATCTCGCAGCATCTGGCAACCCTTACCCGCAACCTGCGGGTGCGGGTCTTCAACCCCAATCACCACACGCTTGGCGCGCGCATCAATCAGGGTTTGAGCACAAGCTGGCGTTCGCCCGACAAAGGCGCAAGGTTCTAAACTGACAAACCCCGTAGCGCCTGCAATGTCACCACCGGCATCCGCTATCGCATTTACTTCGGCATGACCCTGCCCAGCGGCTTGGTGATAGCCACGACCAATCACTTGCCCGTCTCGCACAATCATGCAGCCGACCGGCGGATTGGGGGCGCAACTGTTACGTCCTAGGGCAGCAAGTTCCAAGGTCGCTTTGACGAAGAGGGTATCGGATTGGCGCGACATGGCTCTGGCGCTCACGGATTAACCGACTTGCGAGTACTCGCCAGTTTGTTAATTTCTTCAGCAAATTCGCTGATGTCTTGAAAGTCACGATAAACCGATGCGAAACGCACATAGGCGACCGGGTCCAATGCCCGAAGTTCTGCCATGACAGCTTCGCCAACCTGCAATGCGGGCAATTCCCGCTCACCAGTCGAACGCAGCTTATGCTTGATGTGGTTAACGGATGTTTCGATCTCGTCGACGCTGACCGGGCGCTTCTCTAATGCCTTGGATAGCCCGTAACGAAGCTTGTCTTCGTCAAACGGTTCGCGGCGTCCATCGCGCTTGATCAAATGCGGCATGACCAATTCAGCGGTTTCAAAGGTCGTAAATCGTTCGCCGCAGCTCAGGCACTCGCGGCGGCGGCGCACCGAATCGCCTTCGGCCACCAAGCGCGAATCAATTACCTTGGTATCAAGGTCACCACAAAAAGGACAATGCATCTGTCGAGCTCCTCGAAGGCGAGACCGTCGCTCACGCCTTCAATACGTTCAAGCGCTCTTAGGATACACCGGGAAGCGCGCGCAGAGTTCAATGACCTTTGCTTGCACAGCCTTGTTGGTTGCGTCGTTTTCGATGTCGTCCAAGATATCTGCGATCCAGCCGGCCAGTTCAAGACACTCGGCTTCTTTAAAGCCGCGGCGCGTTACCGCAGGTGAGCCGATACGGATGCCGCTGGTCACGAACGGCGAGCGCGGGTCATTGGGCACCGCATTTTTATTCACGGTGATATTCGCCGCTCCTAAGGCGGCATCTGCGGCCTTACCGGTAATGTCCTTGTCCACCAGATCCAGCAGAAACAGATGGTTGTCGGTACCACCGGACACAATCGAATAGCCGCGATCCATCAGACCCTTGGCAATGGCTCGAGCGTTGGCCAATGTCTGGGCCTGATATTCACTGAACTCTGGCGTCATGGCTTCTTTAAAAGCCACAGCCTTGGCCGCAATCACATGCATCAAGGGCCCACCTTGGCTGCCGGGGAAAAGCGCCGAATTCAGTTTCTTTTCAATATCGGGATTTGAGCGCGCTAGGATGATACCGCCGCGAGGACCACATAGCGTTTTATGCGTAGTCGACGTGACGACGTCGGCGTACGGTACCGGGTTGGGGTATTCACCCGCTGCTACCAGACCCGCAACATGGGCCATATCGACCAGAAAGTACGCGCCCACGGAATCCGCGATCTCACGAAACTTCTGCCAGTCCAGACGTCGAGAATAGGCGGAGAAGCCAGCGACGATCATTTTCGGCTGATGCTCTTGAGCCAGACGAGCCACCTCGTCGTAATCCACTTCTCCCGTTTCAACGTTAATGCCGTACTGCACAGCGTTGTACAACTTGCCGGAGAAATTCACCGAAGCGCCGTGGGTTAGATGACCGCCGTCAGCGAGACTCATGCCCAACACAGTATCGCCACCCTGCAACAGCGCCAAATAGACGGCTGCATTTGCCTGTGATCCCGAGTGCGGCTGCACGTTGGCATAGTCAGCGCCAAAGAGCTTCTTCACTCGATCGATCGCCAGCACTTCCGCCTTGTCGACATGCTCACAGCCGCCGTAATAGCGCTTACCCGGATAGCCTTCCGCGTACTTATTCGTCAGCACACTGCCTTGGGCCTCCATCGAACGGGGGCTGGCATAATTCTCTGACGCGATGAGTTCAATATGCTCTTCCTGACGGCGCGTCTCAGCCTGGATGACTTCAGCCAGCTCCGCGTCGAACTCAGCAATGGTTTCGTTTCCTACAAACATGGGCTTCTCTTCACTGTCAGAAAATGGAATGTAATGCGCGGAACGCAGTATAAACCAAGTCGTCAGCAAGGGGACCTGAAAGAAATGCGACTTAAGCTAAAACCTTGTTCATTTCTTTCGATCACCGCCTGCCGCGTGAATATTGGCCCGGTTTTTTGGTCTCGGCCTGCACACAGAAGTGGCACCACTGACACAGGCCCGTATACTGCCCGCTTTTAGATTTCAGGAGCGTCCATGGCTCAGTACGTTTACACCATGCAGGGAGTGACCAAGGTCGTCCCGCCGCAGCGGACCATTTTGCAAAACATCAACTTGTCGTTTTATCCCGGCGCTAAAATTGGCGTGCTAGGCCTGAACGGCTCGGGCAAGTCGAGTCTGCTACGCATCATGGCCGGCCAAGACACCGAGATCGATGGCGAGGCACGAGCGCAAAAAGACATTCGGGTTGGCTACCTTCCCCAGGAACCGGGTCTAGACGATGATTTGGATGTCCGGGGCAACGTCGAGCTTGGGGTTGCCCCCATCATGGCAATTCTTAAGGAGTACAACGAAATCTCCGATCGGTTTGCTGAGCCGATGGAGGACGATGAAATGACCAAGCTACTGGAACGTCAGGGTGACTTGGCGACGGAAATTGATGCGGTAGACGGCTGGGAAATTGATCGCACTCTAGACATTGCTGCGGACGCACTAAGACTGCCTGCTTGGGACACACCAGTGGTCAGTCTTTCTGGCGGTGAGCGTCGCCGCGTTGCCCTTTGCGCCTTACTGCTCTCAAAGCCCGATATGCTGTTGCTAGACGAACCCACCAACCATTTGGATGCGGAAAGTGTGTCTTGGCTGGAGCGCTTCCTCGACGAATACCCGGGCACCGTTGTGGCGGTAACCCACGATCGCTACTTTCTCGATAACGTTGCCAGCTGGATTCTCGAACTGGACCGAGGACGCGGCCTGCCTTACGAGGGCAACTATTCCACATGGCTGGAAGCAAAAGAAAAGCGTTTAGAGCAGGAAGCTTCCACCGACGAAGCCCGTCAGCGAACAATCAAATCCGAACTGGAGTGGGTGCGGTCAAACCCCAAGGCACGTCAGGCTAAGAGCAAGTCTCGTATGGCACGTTTTGACGAACTGGTCGCCGAGGAAAGTGAAGCGCGTCGTGAGACCACCGAACTGTTCATTCCTACCGGTGAGCGATTGGGTGAAAAAGTGATCGAAATTAACAATTTGAGTAAGGGCTTTGGTGACCGTCTGCTCATCGACAACTTCAGTGCCATTATTCCTCGGGGCGCCATCGTGGGCATTATCGGCGGTAACGGCGCAGGTAAATCAACCTTCTTTAAGATGCTCACTGGACAGGAAACGCCCGACAGTGGCTCCATCGACAAGGGCTCGACGGTGGATCTGGCCTATGTGGATCAAAGCCGCGACGCCTTGGCTGACGACAAAACCGTATGGGAAGAAGTCTCGGACGGTTTGGACATCATGCGCATTGGTAAGCACGAGATTGCCAGCCGCCAGTACTGCGGGCGCTTTAACTTCAAAGGCACGGACCAACAAAAATTTGTTGGCACGTTATCTGGCGGTGAACGTAATCGCGTGCACCTAGCCAAACTACTGCGCCGTGGCGCCAACGTGCTGTTGCTAGACGAACCCACCAACGACCTGGATGTGGAAACCCTACGAGCACTGGAAGAAGCGCTTCTGAGCTATGCCGGCACTGCGCTGGTCATTTCACACGATCGCTGGTTCTTGGATCGTATCGCCACGCACATCATCGCTTTCACCGGCGACAGCGACGTGACGTTTTTCGAAGGCAACTACACCGAGTACGAAGTTGACCGGAAAAAGCGGTTGGGTGACGCCCAACCGACTCGGGTGCAGTACAAGCCTATTCACCGCTGATTCGCCTCAGCGGTTAGAGCGACTGAAGTACCTCAAGCGCGGCGGAGAGTGTTTTCACGCCGTGCACCTTCATCTGGCCTAGCGATTCCTTGGGTCGATTAGCGAACGGTACGATTGCGTACTTAAAGCCGTGTTTGGCGGCTTCCCGCAGCCGTTCTTGGCCATTGGCTACTGGACGCAACTCGCCGGTCAAACCCAACTCACCGAAGACAATTAACTCACGCGAAAGCACGCGATCACGAAACGAACCCAGTACAGCCAACAGCAAGGCGAGATCCGCACCGGTTTCTGTAATTCGAACGCCACCGACCACATTGGCGAATACATCCTGATCGCTCAGCGCTATACCGCAGTGGCGATGGAGTACCGCAAGGTGCATGGCCAAACGCTGCTGATCGAGACCAACGGCCACGCGCTTTGGATGCCCTCCTGCAACGTCGTCGACTAGGGCCTGTAGCTCGACCAACAACGGGCGAGTACCTTCCCAGGTCACCGTCGCAATACTGCCCGGGGAATCCACGTCACCCCGCTGCAGGAAAATTGCCGAAGGGTTCGCGACTTCTTTCATGCCCAAATCGGTCATGGCAAAAATACCTAACTCGTTTACCGCACCGAAACGATTCTTGTGGCCGCGCAGAGTTCGGTAGCGGCTGCCGGCTGGGCTGTCGAGCATCATGAAACAGTCGATCATATGCTCCAATACCTTGGGGCCAGCGATGCCGCCCTCCTTGGTGATATGACCTACGAGGACGATGACGATGTCCTGCTGCTTGGCCAGACGCGTAAAGAACGATGCGGTCTCTCGGACCTGAGCAACGGAGCCCGGTGTGGAATCGACAGATTCCATCTGCATTACTTGAATTGAATCGAGAATGACAATTTTGGGCCGCTGGGTTTGAACGAGGTTGGCGATCACCTCCGCCCGGGTTTCTGCTGCGACACTCAAACCATCCATGGGTAACTGCAATCGCTGGGCGCGCAAGGCAAGCTGCTGAAGGGACTCTTCGCCGGTGACGTAGAGCACACCGTGATGCTGCGCCAAGGCCGTAGAAGCCTGCAGCAAAAGGGTGCTTTTACCCGCGCCCGGGTCGCCGCCAATGAGCACCACCGAGCCTGGCACAAAGCCCCCTCCAAGCACCCTGTCCAGCTCGGTGAATCCGGTACCAATCCGTTCGGCGTCTACCGCTTCAATATCACTGAGTCTTTTCACGTCGGCGGTGACGCCTGCATAACCCACAGCGGCAGAGGACACCGGAGTAATGTTGACCCGACTGAGGGTATTCCACGCGCCACAGGTACCGCATTGGCCTTGCCACTTGCCGTGCTCGGCACCACATTCATCGCATACGTAGGCGGATTTAGTTTTTGCTTTTGCCATAAGGGGTCAGAACAGCTGGACGCTATGGCCCATAGTCGTTGTACATCTCGTGGGCTAAATCCTCGAACTTGGTAAGGTTACCGGTGAACTTCAATCGCACCTTACCGATGGGTCCGTTTCGCTGCTTGCCGATGATGATTTCGGCGATGCCCAAATCTTCCGTGTTCTCGTTATAAACCTCGTCCCGATAGATAAACAAGATCACGTCGGCGTCTTGCTCAATAGCGCCAGATTCGCGCAAATCACTGTTCATCGGACGCTTATCCGGCCGGGATTCAAGCTGTCGATTCAGCTGAGACAGAGCCACTACCGGGCACTTCATTTCTTTCGCGAGGGCTTTGAGCGATCGTGAAATTTCAGATATTTCGGTGGCGCGATTCTCGCTTTCCTTGGCGGTGCGCATCAACTGCAGGTAGTCCACCATGACCATGTCCAGCCCACCGGTTTCACGCGCTACGCGTCGCGCGCGAGACCGCACTTCTCCGGGAGTTAGCGCGGCAGTGTCATCGATGTAGAGCTTTTTATCCTTGAGTTGACTGACGGCACTGGCAAAGCGATCCCAGTCTTCGTCTTTCAGGTCACCGGTACGCAGCCGCGTTTGGTCTATACGACCCAGGCTGGACAACATACGCATCACGATTTGTTCCGATGGCATCTCCATACTGAACACCAGTACCGAGCCGCCGGTCATCACAGCGTGTTCTACCATGTTGACGGCAAAAGCTGTTTTACCCATGGAGGGGCGGGCCGCAACGATCACCAAATCCGATCCTTGCCAGCCAGTCGTCATGCGATCTAAATCGGTGAAGCCGGAAGGAAGTCCGGTCAGCGCGCCCTTGGAGCCGTGTAAAAACTCGACTTTTTCTACCGCCTTGATCAGCAAGGGGGCTACTTTTTCCGGGCCGCTGTCTTTCAGGCGATTCTCGGCAATTTGAAATACAGACTGTTCCGCCAGTTCCAGCAGGGTATCGGTGTCGCGGCCGTCTGGGGTAAAGGCCGAATCCGCAATTTGATTTGCAGCACCGATCAACTGGCGCAGAACCGAACGCTCACGCACGATTTTTCCGTAGGCCAACACATTACTGGCACCGGGTGTCGATTCTGCCAGTTCCGCCAAATAGGGGATGCCGCCGGCTTTCTCTAACAGACCCTTAGATGACAGCCGTTCGGATACGGTAACCGCATCCAAGGGTGCGTCGTCCGACGCCAATTCGTTCATGGCGTCGAAAATGATTTGATGCTGCGTACGATAAAAATCCGTCGCCGCCACCACTTCGATCAGATCAAACCATGCTTGGTCGTCCAACATCAGACCACCCAATACCGATTGTTCCGCTTCCAAGGAGTGCGGGGGGATTTTTAGGGCAGAAACCGGGTTATCGGGGACGTATTCGGACATATCGTTAAATGCTTGGGTTTGACGTGAATTGATGGCGGCTTGGAAGATTCCTCCTATCCCGCGCCGTTTGCAAGACCTCAGGTTCGCCCGGGTATTTTGCACTGGTAGAAAAGCAGAGAAATGCGGAGAGCAGGCAAAAAAAAAGCGGGAAGTATCCCGCTTTTTCTAACAAAGCTTACGCTTCAGTTACTCTTCAACAACGGCTACCTTGATGTTCACCATCACGTCGGAGTGCAACTGCAGAGCGATATCGAATTCACCCAGCGCACGGATCGCGCCTTCGGGCATTCGTACTTCGCTGCGTTCCACTTCGTGCCCTTCGGCAACCAGTGCATCCGCAATGTTTTGCGTACCAACCGACCCATAGAGTCGGCCTTCTTCGCCGGCTTTCATCATAATGGTCACAATATGCTCTTGCAGCTTCTCTGCTCGGCTCTGTGCGACAGCCAATTTCTCGCCTGCGTCTTTCTCTAACTCAGCGCGACGCGCTTCGAACACTTCACGATTCGCCGCGTTGGCCTGAATCGCCTTGCGCTGCGGGATCAAAAAGTTACGAGCAAAACCGGGCTTGACCGATACTTCGTCGCCCAAGTCACCGAGGTTGTTCAAACGTTCTAATAAAATCACATTCATGGTTATTCCTCCGCCCGCTATTTGTGTTGGTCGGTATAGGGAATCAATGCCAAGTAACGCGCACGCTTCACTTGCTTAGCAAGGTTGCGTTGGAAGCGCGCCGATGCACCGGTGATGCGGCTGGGCACGATTTTCCCGGTTTCACCAACGAATTGGCGCAGGGAGTCGAGGTCTTTGTAGTCGACTTCTAAATCTTTAAATTGAACCTGTGGTCTTCTTCCGCCTCTCATTACGCATTCTCCTCAGCAGTATCCGCTTGGGGGGCCTCTTCGGCTGGTGCTTCGCTCGCAGGCTCTGCAGCCGGTGCACGTGAGGCAGTTTCTTCTTGTCGACGACGATCACGCTCACGATCTTTTTCCTGCTCACGCAGTTCTTCTTCATAGAGCTTGGAGTTGCCGGTTTCCGCCGCGTCGCGACGAATGATCAGGTTGCGGATAACCGCGTCGTTGAAACGGAATGTGCTTTCCAGTTCTTCGATGGCTTCCTGACCGACTTCCACATTCATCAGGATGTAGTGGGCTTTGTGGATTTTGGCGATGGGGTAAGCGAGCTGGCGTCGGCCCCAATCTTCTGTGCGGTGAACAACACCGTTACCGCGCTCAATGATGCCCTGATACCGTTCGATCATACCGGGTACCTGATCGCTTTGATCAGGGTGCACTAAAAAAACAACTTCATAATGTCGCATGACGCTTCCCTATGGTTAACGCCCTCAGACTGCATGGGCAACCTGTAGAGCAAGGATTAAATTCAGGCATTGCCTGTCCCGCTACTTAAGCGGACGCGCATTCTAGGGGTCTCAGAGTGCCGGCGCAAGGACGTTTTACCTCGTACCAGTCTGTATATCGGGCTTATTTCGGGCTTCGTCTCTGCCTAACCGCCTCGTAGAGCAAAATGCCTGTGGCAACACTGACATTGAGGCTTTCGACTTTGCCAAGCATGGGAATACTCACAAGTTTATCGCACAGGCTGCGTGTGAGCCTGCGCAGGCCCGATCCTTCGCTGCCCATGACAAGGGCCGTGGCGGTGGAACTGTCCAGCGATTGCCAAACCTCATCACCCTCCGCATCAGCACCGAACAACCACACACCCTGGTCGCGCAGCCAGGACAGGGTACGAGCGAGATTAGTAACCTGCACGATGAACAGATCCTCAGCACCGCCCTGGGCGGTTTTCAGGGCAACGGCACTTAAGGGTGCGCTGTTGCGCTTTGGCACGATCACGACATCAACCCCGGCAGCATTGGCGGTACGCAGACAGGCCCCAAAGTTTCTGGGGTCGGTCACGCTGTCGAGGACCAGCACCAAGGGGGCTGGCCCTAGCTCCGGCCAACGCCTTTGCAGCGCTTGCTCGTCCGCCAGCGTGCGGGTATGGCACTCGAGCAATACGCCCTGATGCGCGCCCTCAAAATCTCGGCGTTTGAACCACGCATCCTCCACCGTCTGATAGCGAATGCCTGCCTCGCGGGCCATGCCGATCAGCTCGTTATAACGCGCATCCCGCCGCCCCTTCATCAGGTACAGCGTGCGCGCGAGAGCCGGTGTATCACGCAGCGCGGCTCGCACAGCCTGAATGCCAATTATCTCATCCATTGTTCTTTCTCTTGCGCTTTAGGGCCTTGGGCGTTGTTTGCTTTTTCTTTCTAGCGTTTTTTTTCGATTTACTGGGCGAGTTTTCTGCGGCGCCAATCCCCGAGGTCTTACCCTTTGCACCGCCTTTTCTGGCGCCTTTGTTTTTCCCGTCAGCTTTCGCTCCGCTCTTTGTTTTTAGCGCAGCCTTTGATTCTGGCGCAGCCTTGGCCTTTCGCTCGCCGGATGACTTGCCGCCACGCCTGTTAGACATGGGAAAGAGCTGCAGCTCAATCTTGCCCTGGGGCGGCTCCACATTCGCCACAACAACGCTTAGGGCATCGCCCAAGGTAAAGCGCTTGCCACTGCGGTCACCTACCAAACGTTGCCGACGGGGATCGTAACGGAAATAGTCCGCACCCAAATCTGAGATATGCAGTAGGCCTTGAACATAGAAGCCGTCCAAGTCGACGAACAGTCCAAATTCGGTCACGCCAGCAATGGTCCCCGGCAACTCTTCTCCCTCCTGCCGCTTCACCAAATCGCACTTCAGCCACGCCTCCACCGTCCAACCAGCGGATTCAGCCCGCCGCTCGTTGGTTGAGCAATGTTCACCCAGCGCCACCAGTTGCTCCATCGACGGCACCCAGCCAGCCCGATTGGTTTTCGCCTGCAGGATAGATTTGATTGCACGATGCACCAGCAGATCCGGATAGCGACGAATGGGGCTGGTGAAGTGCATGTAGCGCTCCAAACCCAAACCAAAATGGCCTGCATTATTCGGCCCGTAGACCGCCTGCTTCATGCTGCGCAACACCAACTGTTGATAGAGCCAACCTCGGTCCTTCGTCGCAATATCCCGCAGCAATGTTTGATAGGTCTTGGAACTGGGGACACCGTCCGGAAGCCGAAGCCCAATGGACATCAGATCTTGTCGAAGAGTCTCCAGCTTTAGCATATCCGGGGCTTCGTGCAGGCGGTAAAGCGAGCGACTGTCGTTGGCTTCGATAAAGGCCGCCGCACAGACGTTGGCATTGATCATGGCTTCTTCGATGATCTGATGTGCCTGTAATCGCGCCACCTCTTGAACGCCGGTCACATGGCCCTGCTGAATGTCGATAACGCCTTCGCGGCTGTCGAAATCCAATCCGCCCCGCGCATCCTTGGCATCACGAAACGCAGCATGAACGTCGGCAAGGGCAGCAATCGAAGCGCGGACGGCCTTGAGATCCTTCTGAGCACAAGGCAATGGCGCATCATTATCCAAATGGGCCTGCACCTCTTCGTAGGTCAGTCGGCCGTGGGAGCGGATCAACGCATCGTAGAAGGTATAGGCGCGCACGATGCCTTTTTTGGACACCTGCATGTCACAAACCAAGGCCAATCGAAACACGTCGGGTTTAAGTGAGCATAACTCGTTGGATATGGCTTCAGGCAGCATGGGCACCACATGCCCCGGCAGGTAGACGGACGTGGTGCGCTCGGCGGCTTCCGCGTCCAATGCCGAGCGGGGTTTGACGTAGTTTGCCACATCGGCAATCGCCACGATCAAGCGCCAGCCCTTTTGACCGCCCAGCGACTGCGCGAATACCGCGTCATCAAAGTCTTTGGCGGTCGCTCCATCGATCGTAACCAAGGGCATTTTCGTCAGATCATGCCGGTCTCCATGTTGCTGGGGCTGCACTTGGCTAGGCAGCCGAGAGGCAGCCCGAGTGACCGCCTCGGGCCATTCCCGCGGAATCTCTAGGCTTTCAAGAGTAGCGTCGATTGCTTGTTCGACTACCGACGCATTAGGCAGCACGTCGATGATACGGCCAATCAGTCCGTGACGGTCTTGATCGATGATATCCAGCCGCACGGCATCACCATGGTTCGCGCCTGCAACGCCATCGGGCAAGTGCATGCGCCCTTCGAAGCTTCTTGCCAACGGGTCGACTGACGGAAATCGACCCCGTAAATTTAGGATTCCGACGGCCGCTTGTGTACTGCGCCGACTGATGGATTCCACCTTGGCGCTCGGTTGATCATCGTCGTGCACGATACGGTAGATCACCTCGTCGCCGGGGCGAACCGCAAGCGTCTCTCGACTACCCCCCGATGACCGGTAAACGGGCAATCCTCCTAACGTCAGCTTGCCGCCATAACCCCGTACCACGCCAGCGGCCGGGTCCTGTGCACGTCCAACATGCTGATCGGCCTCGAGGCGCTCCTCCGGGCGAGGACCAGCCAAGGCGTACTTTCGCCCATCCAACTCGACAACATCGCCCTGTCGAACCAGACCCTTGAGAACCTGTCGCGCCCGCTTGATGTCGTGAGGCGTAGTCACCTGAAGCGCTGAGGTGATGGATTTCCAAGAAAGGGCTTGTTCAGCCCCCAGCACCTTGAGCAGCACTTTGGCGTTGAGACGTGTTGTCCGAACAGGAGCATTGGGCGATGTTTTTTCGCCGCGAAGTTTCGTCAAGATTGACACCTTGTGTGTGAGTTAAGTAAAGTCCGCGACCCTATCAGACCGCGTATGCCCAGGTGGTGAAATTGGTAGACACGCTAGCTTCAGGTGCTAGTGGGGGCAACCCCGTGGAGGTTCAAGTCCTCTCCTGGGCACCATTACATACGACTATCCCCGGTTACGCTATTGTTGTTGCGCACTTTATTTTCAATGGTGGCGCGGCTTGATCGTCGTCGTTTGGGGGGTCGCCGGCAGCGGCAAGAGCACAGTAGCCATCGAATTAGCCCGTCGCCTTCGCTGTGAAGTGTTTGATGCCGATGACTTCCATCCAGAATCGAACATCAAAAAAATGGCCGCTGGTCGCCCTTTGAACGATCGTGATCGTCAGCCTTGGCTGACTGATTTGCGCCGGTTGGTGGATCAGTACCACGCAGACGAAACCGCCGTTCTGGCGTGTTCTGCACTCAAGGCCTCTTATCGACAAACCTTAGGCTTCGAACAGAGCTACGTGCGCAGCGTCCTGTTGACCGGCGATTACGAGTTAATTGCCAACCGGTTAGGGCTCAGACACGATCACTTCATGCCAGCGGAGCTGCTGCGTAGCCAATTTGAGACGCTCGATACCGCACACAGTGGATTGACCCTGGATGTGCGTCCTACCTCGGCTGAGTTGGTTGACGAGATCATGCGCTGGTTGCACTGAGGTCAGTGTCGGTTTTAGCATCACCGCACGAAACTGGAGAAGTTATGAAAACCCCAACCGCCCTGGATCTGCCGATGATGGACCCCCTGCCGGAGGCCACACAAAAATACTTCGACATTTGTAACGACAAACTCGGCATGGTCCCCAATGTCCTGCAAGCCTACGCATTCGACATCGACAAACTCAATGCGTTCACCACGTTTTACAACGATTTAATGCTGGCCAACAGTGGCTTAACCAAGCTGGAACGCGAAATGATCGCGGTGGTCGTGTCCTCGATTAATCGCTGTTTCTATTGTTTGACCGCTCACGGCGCTGCGGTGCGCGAACTGTCCGGCAACCCCATTCTGGGTGAACAACTGGTAATGAACTACAAGACTGCTGACGTAGCGCCTAGACAGCGGGCAATGCTCGATTTTGCCGCACTGCTCACCACCGCCAGCGCGACGGTTGAAGAGGCGGACCGTCAAACGCTGCGAGACCACGGTTTCAGCGACCGCGACATTTGGGATATCACCAGCGTAGCCGCGTTTTTCAACATGACCAATCGTGTTGCCAGTGGGACCGCCATGGTGCCCAACGAGGAATATCACGGGCAAGCCCGCTAACGCGTCGGCACCTGCTCAGGCAGCGGTTTGATGCGCCGCTGTCGTTATTTTCATCTTTCGTTCACTCGACCTTTGAAATGTTGTGGCCTTTCATCGGAGCCACCCTATGACTCGTTTTATCGCCCCATTTGTAACGGCCGCGTTGCTGAGCTGTTCAAGCCTGACACACGCCATTGAATCGTTGGCCTTCGACGTAGTGGAATCCACCAATGACATTGAAGTACGTCGCTATGCGCCCCACATGCTTGCCACTGTCCGCGTTGCCGCGGACTTTGACGAAGCTGGCAGCGAAGCGTTTCGGCCGCTGTTTGACTTCATCAGCGGTGACAATGCCAGCGAGGAAAAAATCGCGATGACAGCGCCTGTAATACAGCAGGCCGGCGCTGAAGATGGCCAATGGCTCATCTCTTTTGTCATGCCCAGCGACTTTGATCGAGAATCCTTGCCTGTGCCTTCTTCCGATGTCGTCAATGTTTCGGAACAGCCGCCCATGTTGATGGCAGCCCTCCAATACCGAGGAGGCTGGTCGCAGTCGCGCTACCGCCAACACGAAGCAAAACTGATGGATGCCATGAGCGAATTGTCACTCAAGGCCTGCGGCGAATCACGCTGGGCGCGTCATGATCCGCCCTTTATGCCGTGGTTTATGCGAAAGAACGAGATTCTGATTCCTCTGTGTGACGCAACGGTGACGTTATAGTCACGCACTACCACGGTAGCGTTTGACCATCGAGCTTTAGAAATTGCCCCGTCTGATCGCTGTCTAGCGACTCGACTAACGCCTTAAGCTGCATAGCGCAGGCTGCAGCACTCTGCACCGGGGTTTTGCGCGTCTTCGTAAAGGCGCGAGACAGATTGGTTACTGTCGTACCGGGATGCACGGCGACAATGAGTGGGGCGCTGCGCCAGCGAGCACACTCTATTGCCAGACATCGCACTCCCATATTCAGAGCCGCCTTGGACATTCGATACCCGTACCAGCCGCCCAAGCGGTTGTCTTCGATACTGCCTACCTGAGCCGACAAAAATACGGCTCGCATATCGTCCGAGCGCAAGTGGTTAGCCAAACTGGAAAAGGCCGTTAACGGGCCCAGCGCATTTACTTGGTAATCAAACTGGAGCTTGTCCGACGATAGTTGTCTTAGAGTCTTCTCCGGTTGGCCATGATCGCCGGCGAGAATACCCGTGCAACTGATCCAGCGATGAATGGGTTGATCGACCTGATCGGCCAACGCCATGATTGACGCTGGGTCCGACATGTCTAAGTGCAGCCATCGGACGAGCGACGAGGTGCTGCTCACCTCGCAGTGGTGCGTTGCATAAATGCGGGTAATACCCGGAGCAGACATGTACTCCTCAAGCAGCGCTCGGCCAATACCTCCCCCGGCACCTAGGATCATCACGTTCATACTTACTCTCTTCAACGCGTTATCTAGTTTGCCCATAAATTAACCAAAACATGGTCAAATCCGCGTGATTTGGCTGTTTTGATCGAATTGTCCAAATATTTGTTGACTTTATAGGCATTAGGGCCGATTTTAGTTCGACATGTTCAACTTTAAGAGTCACCAGATATGACAAATTCGAGACGAGACTTTCTCAATTCGGGAATCGCACTTTGGGCCGCCTCTTTACTTCCCTCCGTTTCCGTCGCGGCGGGGCCTGCGGAGTTAAAGGAATCTGACCCCATCGCCATCGCCCTTGGGTATAAGAAGGACGCCACCGCCGTGGACATCGCCAAATACCCCAAACGAGCGGGTGACGCGGGCGCGACCCAGTTTTGCAGCAACTGCGCCCTCTACTCCGCCGGCGCCAACGGACTTGGCGGCTGCACGGCGATTCCAGGCAAGCAGGTGGCGGGCGCAGGCTGGTGCAACGCCTGGATCCCAGTCAGCTAAGGACTAACACTTTAATTATTGAGGCGAAAGTAATGGAAAGACTTACCATCGGCGCCGTCGCCAACCTAACCGGGGTGCCTACCCATACACTGAGAAAGTGGGAAAGCAGGCACTCTATCGTGACCCCAAATCGAAGCGAATCTGGTCGACGTTTTTATACCAACGAGCATGTCCAGCGGCTGCTGCTGGTCAAACGACTCATGGGCGAAGGCCATTCTCTAGCGGAACTCGCCAGGCTGGATAACGATGCACTGGACATCCTCGCGGTGAGGCACGAGCAAAGCCGGGCAGCCAATCATGATGGCGGCGCAGACGTCGTTGGACTGAACCTGACAACGCTGTTCGAACGCGCCGAGCCATCGCTGACGCCATCCTTCAGTGGCTTTTCGCAGACCCTCGAGAAATGGTTGGATCAGCCCCAACACGTCAAAAACAGCAAACACGGTACGCTGGTAGTCGAGAGCGATACGCTGCCCGATGCCGTGGTCGAGCGCTTGGTCGAATTGCGCAACCGGCACTATCAGCGCGTCGTCGTGATCTACGCCTTCGCGCCCCGCCGGATCGAGCAGTTGCTCGCCTCCCATGGCATACAGGCGATTAAGGCGCCTGCTACCTCAGAGAGGATCCGCTCGTATCTCAACGTCGATGCCCCGGAGGTTGCCAGTACGGAATACCAAGTTGGCGTCAGCGCATTCGATCCGGAGCAGTTGTCACACATCGCAAATATGATGCCGAGCCTAAACTGCGAATGCCCAAACCACATCGCGAAGCTCCTGATTGATATCAACGGCTTTGAGAAGTATTGCATGCAATGCGTCGACGATGATCCATCCCAGCGTGCACTGCACGGACAATTAGCGGACATGACCGCCCACGCGCGCTCAATCTTTGAAGCCGCACTGCGTTCCGTCGCGCTCGCTGATGGCCTCGATTTGGAGTCTTTGCCAGGCCATACCAAACACTGATCTTCGGTATAAAACTCGACCAACAAAAAAGGCCCGTCTGGGCCTTTTTGCTTTCTCGTGAGGTTGCTTTGTTCTAGGGAATCGGCAGGTATCCCTCTTCCTTGCCCTTGGTGAACACACCCACGGCGTCGTGCGCGTGGAGGCTTTCGTGATGCTCAATACGCACCCAGAAATCTTCCCAGCGACCATCGTCACTCAGCGCTGTCTTCAACCGGCGGCCTGCGTCTTCCACGAACATCAGGTTTTTGCCATTCAAGCGCGCAAATTCTTGTTCGTCCTCTCGCTTCACCGCACTTTGTACCGGTGTCTTTAGCGCTTCCTCTGCGTGATCGATCAGCTGGGTGATCGGCAGATCTTCCAGCGTGCCGTCCAGACGCGCCAAAATCTTCGCGGTGCTGCGCTGGCTATGAGGTGTGGCCAAGATACCTTCTTCGGTGCCCAGCCAATCGTTAACGGCTTCAATGCTGACATCACCGGCGGCACCAAAGTCTTTTTTGAACTGCTCTTGGATCAATTGCCGCGCCAAGGCTGCAGAACAAGGGCAAGTGGAAGAATATTGAACCTCCACAGAAAGCTCTAACGCAATCTGGCCCTTAATCAGCGTACCTTTGACCATAACGGGATAGGAAGCCCAGCCCACATTATCGCTTAACAGCGCCGGGCGACGCACAAAGTGATCAAATTCAAATTGAACAAACGCATTGGTGCTCAAGTCATGGTGCGATTCCAGTATGGAACCCAGCAGCATTTTTAGACCAGAGGCAGTGAGCGGTCGGGTCGCCGCATGCTCATCCAGAAGCAGATAGAGGCGGGACATGTGAATACCCTTCGCCAGGGGGTCTGCCAGGTTAACGTAGACTTGAATATTGGCGTGAACGTCCTTGGTTTGGTCGCCGTCTTTCACTTTTAACGGCTGATGAACATTGCTCATACCAACCCAATCCAGAGTTGCCTGCGCTTCGGATAAAGCGCGGTTGGCGATGTCTGGCATTTCGGGGACGGAGACCAGCTTTGCTGTACTCATAATAGATCCTGATGAGGAGTGACTTGAGAATTTAGGCTACGTAGCAATCAGTCAACGAAATGTGAATGCCAGAGATTAGAGCTCTGACTCTTTCGTGACTCTTTGCGAACGAAACATCGACAGAAAAATTCCGGCGCTAGCCCGACCGCAGCTCTTCATCGCTCAATGCTCGCGCTTGATCCGGCACCAAAACGGGGATGCCATCGTCTATCGGATAGGCCAGCCGACTGGCGGTACACCACAACTCTTGCTGCTCGCGCTTCCATTGCAACGGGGTCTTAGTCACTGGGCACACAAGCAGCTCAAGCAGTTTCGAATCCATTAGATACCTCGCGCGCCAGCGAATGGGTCGTTGAGCACGATGGTCTCATTTCTGTCTGGACCGGTAGAAATAATGTCCACCGGAGCACCAACCGCCTCTTCAACCACGCGAATGTAGTTTTGCGCCGCTGCAGGCAGGTCGGCTACCTCACGTATCCCAAGAGTATTCTCTTGCCAGCCCAGTACTTCTTCGTAGATCGGCGTAACACCGTCGTAAAATTCACTACCAAAGTTTGGTCCGCTGTCTGTGATGCCGCCATCCTCGTAGCCGACACAAATTTTAATGGAATCCAAACCATCAAGGACGTCGAGCTTAGTCAAACATAGGCCGGAAATACTGTTCACCTGCACGGCCTGACGCAGCGCTACCGCATCGAACCAACCACAGCGTCGCGGCCTGCCCGTGGTGGAACCAAATTCGTGGCCACGTTCAGCCAAACCTGCGCCAATATCGTCAAACAGTTCCGTAGGAAAGGGACCAGAACCAACGCGGGTCGCATAGGCTTTTGTAATACCCAGCACGTAGTCCAGATAGCGCGGGCCAAAACCCGTGCCGACGGCGGTGCCGCCCGCGGTCGTGTTGGAAGACGTGACGTAGGGATAGGTTCCCAGGTCGACGTCTAACATCGCACCCTGCGCGCCCTCGAACAGTATGTTCTTTCCTTGCTCACGAAGGTCGTGGAGCAGGGGCACCACATCAACGGACATCGCCTTCATTTGATCGGCGATATCCGCGCACTGATCCAGAGTCTGAGTAAAATCTAAGGCGGGCTTTTTGTAATACTGAGTGAGCATGAAGTTGTGGTATTCCATCACCTCGGCCAAACGGTCCGAGAAGGTTTGCCAATAAAACATATCACCCAATCGCAGCCCACGGCGGGCGGCTTTGTCTTCATAGGCTGGCCCGATACCACGTCCCGTGGTTCCGATTTTCAATTTGCCACGCGCCTCTTCGCGAGCCAGATCCAGTTCTACGTGGTGAGGCAAGATCAGCGGGCAGGCCGGAGAAATTTTTAGCCTTTCACGCACTGGCACGCCACGCGCTTCAAGCGTCGTGATTTCTTTGAGCAGTTCGTGAGGCTCTAGGACGACGCCGTTGCCAATCACACATTGGACGCCTTCATGCAAAATCCCTGAGGGAATCACATGCAGAACGGTCTTTTCGCCATCAATAACGAGCGTATGCCCCGCGTTGTGTCCGCCCTGAAAACGCACGACCGCATCGACTTGATCGGTGAGCAAGTCGACAATTTTACCCTTGCCCTCGTCTCCCCACTGGGTACCAATAACGACTACATTACGACCCATGTCATTCCTTTCACTTGTTTGTTCTCTCCAGTTTCGTACTTGATCTATTTCAGGCACGCAGGCACAGNCTTCCCTCAGGCAGGTCGGCGATGACACCTCGTCACTATTATCTTTTGTACTGTTGTCGGTTTCTACTGCTCTGGGACGGTTTCGCTTACGGACTGCGGCGTCCAATTCCCTTGATCCTGCACAAGAATGCCCTCGCATCCTACAGGCATGGACTCGGTTTCCGCCACGGCTACAATCACGCGATGTCCCTTGGCACGAAGTGCCTGCACCGCAGAAGCCAGACCCTCTCTCGATTCCGATGCTCTGTATGGCACAAAGTATCCGTTTGACGGCGCGACGTTGTTCGTCATCAACTGCTTTAAGTTCATATCGAACCCGGTGGCAGGTCGACCGCGACCGAAGACTTCACCGACGCCATCGTAACGCCCGCCCTGCGCCAGCGCACTACCGTGCTGAGGATGATACACCGCAAAAACCGGACCATTGTGATAGCCATAGCCTGACAATTCAGACACATCGATGCGCAGATCCACCTGAGGATGGTTTTTCCTAATCAGCTCGGCCAGCGCCCGCAATTCGTCTAAGGCCGTCAAAACCGTCTGTGGCGCGCGCTGCAGCAGATCCTCGGCAATGGGCAAAATATCCATATCGCCCATTAGGTCGGGCAAAGCTGCGAGCATTTCGGCCGCGTCAGAGTCGTCGAGTAGCGCCCGAATATCACTGGCGCCCTTGCGCTGTATGCAGCTGAAAAGTTGGCCTTGGCTTGCCTCATCGAGGCCACCTTCTTCAATCAAGCGTGCGACAAGGCCTCGGTAGATACCCATATGCCCAAGTAACAGCACGGGAGCGTGCATGCCCGCTGCTTCAAGTGTTTCCAGCATCAGCCCGATGACTTCTGCATCGGCCCCAATACCAGCGGCTCCAAATATTTCCGCGCCTGCTTTCAACGGTACTCGCGAGGTTTGATTACCTTGGGGGTTGGCGAAGACCACCGGACCCGCGTAGCAGAGCCGCTGAATGTTTTCGCTGCGGCGGCTGTGGGCATCAACACGCACCGCCTGAGAGGTCATATCAGCCCTTACGCCCAACTGCCGTCCACTGGACTGATCGACAACCTTCAGCGTCTGCAGATCGAGATCCTCGCCACTGCCCACCAGGAGGGCGTCTAAGTATTCGATCACTGGCGGCTCTAAGTAGTCGTAGCCCCAACTGACAAATACGTCCAAGACCTTACGACGCAGCCCCTCCAGTTCCCATGCGTGGGGCGGCAATACCTCATCTACCCCCTTGGGCAGGCGCCAATGTGTACTCATATGTTCGGTGGCCTGGACGGCTGGGTCGTTTCGCTGGGGATCATTTTGCGCCGCCGCTCTCCAGATATTTGAAGAAATCGCTTTCAGGGTCGAGCACCAACAGATCGCCCTTATCCTTGAAGACTTCCCCGTACGCATTGATGCTTCGATAAAACCCGTAGAATTCAGGGTCTTGGTTGAACGCTCCAGCGTATACTTGGGCGGCTTTTGCATCACCATCACCGCGCAGAAGCTCGCTTTCTCGATAGGCTTCCGCCTCAATCACGACCGCATCACGATCAGCTTTAGCCCGAATGGCCAGGGCCTGCTCTTGGCCTTCAGCACGATACTGACGCGCCTCAATNTCTCGCTCGGAATTCATGCGTTCATACACGGTGGTCGACACTTCTGGCGGCAGGTCGATTTTCTTTACTCGCACATCGACCACTTCCAAACCCACGGATTCACGCATCACCCGGTCTAGGTCGGCGCGCAGTTCACTCATCAACTGGTCACGCTGNCCTGAGATAACCTCATACATTTCGCGNCGACTGATCTGGTTACGCAGNCCTTCATTGACCCGCTCTTGCAGCAGGCGCTGTGCCCGACGCTCGTCAAACGATGTGCCGGTGTAGAAGCGCTCGATATCGGCCACGCGCCATTTCACAAAGGAATCCACGATCAGCGGCTTTTTCTCCAGCGTGTAGTAAGTCTCGCCTTGAGAATCCAGCGTGAGCACACGAGCATCAAACTTTTTGACTTCTTGGGCGATTGGCAGTTTGAAATGCAGTCCCGGCTTGATATCCGCATCGATCAAGTTACCGAATTCCAGCAGGATGGCTTTTTCGGTTTCCATTACCCGAAAGGCCGATTGGTTTAGCAGTCCCACTCCGATAAGCAAGAAGGCTGCAAAAAGAAACGATTTCATAGGCATCAAAATTTCTCCACTAAAACGCTAAGCTTAGTTGCCGTTGCCGCGTAGACGACTGTTGTTGGGTCGGCCCGTGCTCAAATCGCGGCGCAACTGCTCCAGATCACGGCGCAGCGCCTGCACGTCTGTTGAGTTACCGACTGAGGTATTCGACTGTCCCAGTTTATCAAGAGGCAGATACATCATGTTGTTTCCGCCTTTCACGTCGATCATCACTTTGCTGGAATTCTTAAACACCTTTTCCATCGCGTCGATGTACAAACGATCCCGGGTCACTTCCTTCGCCAGTGAGTACTCGGTCAGCAGCTTTTCAAAGCGTTGCGCCTCACCTTCGGAGCGTGCAATCACACGATCGCGATAGCCCTGAGCNTCTTCCAATTGACGCTGGGCTCGTCCTCGAGCTTCTGGCACCACTTGCTGGGCGTATGCGGTCGCTTGGTTAATGAACTTCTGCTGATCTTCCTTGGCTTTCTGGACGTCGTTGAAGGCTTCCTGCACCTGTATTGGTGGCGCACTGCGGTCGATGTTCACCTTGGTCACATCAATACCAGCGCCATAGCTGCGCAGATAGCTTTGCAGACGCTCTTGCACTTCTATNGCGATCGCCTCTCTACCATCGGTGATGACTTCGTCCATGGAGGCAGAACCCGCCACATGACGCAGCGCACTCTCTGTNGCTTGAGCGAGACTGTCTCGAGGCTCACGCACATTAATGAGGAAATTGGGGGCGCTATCGATAACCCACTGCACGGTGAGACTGATATCAACGATGTTTTCGTCTTCGGTCAGCATCAGCGCCTGATGGCTGTGCGACTGCACCTGGGTGACATTGACAATGTCCACCTGATCGATCAGTGGCGGATTCCAATGCAGACCCGGGCCCACCTCATTCGGCAACACTTCACCGAACCGGAATACCACCCCGCGCTCCTGTTGATCCACCTGATACACACCGGCAAAGGCATAGAGGCCAAGCGCTAGAATGACGAGCAAACCAATCGAGCCGCCGGACAGGCTGCTGCTGGATCCGTCTTTTTTGCCGCCACCACCGCCACCGAACATNCCTGAAAGCTGGCCNTGCAGCTTTCGNATNGCCTCGTCGAGATCCGGGGGGCCGTCATTGTTNTTGCCGCGATTGCCCCAGGGGTCTTTGTCACCACCTCCTGATTCGTTCCACGCCATAGCTTTACTCCGATGTATTAATTTGTTTCTGAGCCCAGCAAAGGACTCAAAGCGACCACATTTTACCTCAACCGATACACGCGTCGGTTATGGCATATTGCAACTTCATCACCCTAGTTTGAGGGCTTTCGAACATTTTAAAAGGATGTCGTCTTGGCCTAATGTGGACTTTATGTTTCCACCTGTACTTGGCGCTGACGCATTTGACCCAACAGCTTCTCGTCTGCCTGTACTGTAAGCTGCACGCTGCCATCTGTCAGCATTGTTTCGTCGAGAACCGCTCCAGACTGATAGAGCCAGGCTCGATTTTTGCCATCCTGTGGCGCTAGCAGCACCCGATGCGGCGCAACAACACCCANCGCCGCGCCGATACGGTCCATGAGTTCTGNTACCCCTTCACCGGTGATCGCCGAAACCTGAGGGGTGTTACCCANGGCGTCGATTTGCTGGGGACTCAAAAGATCCGCCTTGTTCATAACGACCAGTTGAGGTACGTCATCGGCGCCAATTTCCGCCAGCACGGCTTGAACCTGTTCAATACGCTCGTCCCGTTGAGGGTCGGCCCCGTCGACAATGTGTAACAGTAGATCCGAGTGAACAACTTCTTCCAACGTGGCCTTGAAGGCTTGAACCAGCGCGTGGGGCAAAGCGCTAACGAAGCCGACGGTGTCGGTCATCACGACATCTCCGGCACCCGGCACATCAATTTTTCGCGTGGTCGGGTCCAATGTGGCGAACAATAAATTCTCGGCAAAGACTTCGGCGTTTGTAACGGCGTTGAACAGCGTGGATTTTCCAGCATTGGTATAGCCCACCAAGGACACGGTTGGCGTACCCGTGCGATTTCGCCCNCGTCGATTTTGCAGTCGGCGACGGGATACGTCGTGCAGTTTTTGCTCCGTTACCTTGACGCGCTCGGACAGCATACGCTGGTCCAGCTCAATTTGTTTTTCGCCCGCGCCACGCATACCGATACCACCCTTTTGCCGATCCAAGTGGGTCCAGCCTCGCACCAAGCGCGTTTGCGCATGCTTGAGTTGAGCNAGTTCAACCTGGAGTTGGCCTTCGTGGCTGCGGGCGCGTTCGGCAAAAATGGTCAAAATCAGCTCGGTTCGAGTGATGATCCGGCAGTCCAAGGCTTGCTCCAAGTTTCTCTGCTGCCCGGGAGATAAATCGTGATTGACCAGCACCAGCGATGCATCTNCCCACCGCAGAAGACCTTTCAGCTCATCGACTTTTCCGCTGCCCACAAACCACCGCGGATGCGGTGCGTCACGCTTGACGCATTCCACGTGCACCACGTCAATTTGCGCCGAACGCGCAAGCTCAACAAATTCGTCTTGATCCGGATTGTTTTGACGGCGCAACTCTACCTGCAAGAGCACGGCTTTGCCGCCAGCTTCTGGACGCTCAAATAACATGGGGGATTTCTATCGGATTTCGTGCCACACCGTGTACTGTGGCCTTCAACACAAAGATTTCAAGCCTTTTGCGCCATTGCGCCAACGAACAAAGCCCCACTAGCACCTGCGTTTCAACGAAAGGGCCTCTCATAGAGCGCCTTTGTCAATCCGGCCCTACCGTCGCAGATTACCGACANTTCATCACAGTCCGCCCGTCTACAATCGCTTACCAGCTATTCGCGCAGGCTATTCGTGGTCACTGAAGGTGACATTTTTGGATGGCACCACGGTAGAAATCCCATGCTTATAGACCATCTGGCTCACGGTACTTTTCAACAAAATCACAAACTGATCGAAGGATTCGATTTGCCCTTGAAGCTTGATTCCATTCACCAAGAAAATGGAAACGGGAGTCTTGTCACGACGCAACGCATTTAGATAAGGATCCTGAAGACCATGCCCTCTTGAAACGTTGTTTTTATTTTTTTCTTCTTGCATTACCACTTGTCCACCAATTACGCCAACGGTGCGGTCGCAATGCGTCGCCGCAGGCCNTCGTTTCTGAGAAATGATACCCCTCGCAAATGAGCGCATGGCTATCTATATCTTTAGAGACTCGACTTTCTCTAGTTTCTCTAGTTTCTCTAGTTTCTCTAGTTTCTCTAGTTTCTCTATTTCAGCGACTCTTGTAGCGCNGCCGATGATCTTGTTGAATCTCAGGGGCAGGAGTATAGCGCCAAAGCTNCNCATTTGGACAGTTTTGATTANAGTGTCTAACAGTTCNCATNAAGGCAGAAATAGGGTNACGGAATTACCCAATAAACCTCGTGAGGACNGCATTTCGGGCGTCTTCAGGATCATCAGATACCACCACCAAGGCGTCCGACCATTTTCTCAACCAAGTAAGCTGCCGTTTCGCTAACTGCCGAGTTGCAGCGAGGCCTTTTTCAACGAATTCGGCGTGATCGCTTTCGCCCAACAGATGCGCCACAGCCTGACGATAGCCTACCGCTCGCATGGAGGGCATACCCCGATGGAGATCTCCTCGACCTAACAGACTCTCAACCTCGGCTAAAAAGCCCTGCTGCAGCATTTGTTCAAATCGCTCGCCGATCCGTCTATGCAAAACACCGCGATCCTTGGGCAACATGATAAGCGTCTGACTACTATGCCCCGTGCGCGCATAAAGAGTTCCACCCGCATGGCTGGCCCATTGATCGGACAAAGCCAAACCCGTTGCGCGGGTGACAGCGAGGGCACGCATCAAGCGCTGGTGGTTATTGGGATGTATGCCGGCTGCAGCCCTCGGATCCCGCTGCATGAGTTCGTCATGCAGCACCGCAGCACCTTTGACTTCAAGTTCTTGCTGCAAGATCGCTCGCAAACTCTCGTCAGTGGAGGGCAGGCTGGCTATACCCTCAAGCAGACATTTGAGATACATCATGGTTCCGCCCACAACGATCGGCTTTTTACCCGAGGCGATCGCATCAACAATGGCCGCGTCCGCATCGGCAACAAACTCAGCCGCGGAATAGGTTTCGCTTGGGTCGCGGATATCGATCAACTTGTGTGGGTAGGTCTGTCGTTCGTCAATCGACGGTTTCGCCGTCCCTATGTCCATGCCTTTGTAAATTAGTGCCGAGTCCGCACTGATTAACTGTGCACGATCCGGGCCTCCGAGTGCATCTTGCACAGCCATCGCCACGCCCGTTTTACCGATAGCCGTTGGGCCACAGATCACGAGTACCGACTCGGTATCGGCGAGAGAAGAGGTCACCGTAATAGCCTACTGACCGCGAAGGAAAAGGCGATCAAGCTCGGCTAAACTTCGCCTGATGAACGTCGGTCTGCCGTGGTTACACAACCCAGCGTTTTCGGTCACCTCCATGGAACGCAGGAGGGCGTTCATTTCCGTGATCGTAAGCTGACGATTCGCCCGCACAGACCCCCGGCACGCCAAGGTCGCAAGAACATCGAAATTCTTGCGTGTCACGCTCTCGCCGGTGCCGAATTCGCTCAGCTCGCCGAGCAAATCCTGAACCATTTCCTGCACATTCGCCTTGGCCAGAAGCACCGGCACCTCTCGAACAACGATACTCGCTTGACCCATGCGCTCGACCACTAAGCCTGCCGCATCAAATTGCTCCGCGCATTCTTCTGCTAGATTCGCCTCTTGCTCACTGACATTAAATGTCAGCGGCACCAAAAGGCGCTGGCGGGGAATACCGTCTCTGGCTTGCGCCTCTTTCATTTGTTCATAAACAATACGCTCATGAGCCGCGTGCATATCCACCATCACCAAGCCTTGGCTGTTTTGCGCGAGAATATAGATGCCGTGCAGCTGAGCAATGGCATAACCCAGCGGGTGAACATCCTCCGAAGACTGCTCAACTGCCGCTTCCTCTGCAGCATCGGATCGACCCTGTGCCGGCCAAGCAGCACGCTGCTCCTCCAACATATTCGTCCTGTCACCCTGACTGTGCTCCTGTTCATGCACGAGCTGGGCAAACCCTCCCGCAGGGCCGGAAACCGGCGGTCGACTGGGCAAATCGAAGGGCCGTTGCTGCGAAAGCGATGGCCGGACTGAGGCATTGCCAAAGCCTGCATCCGTATTGCCGGGCGTTATTGGACTATCCGACAACTGACCCGGCCGGAGTCCCCGCAGCGCTCGGTTGAGGCTGGAAAAAATAAAGTCGTGGACCTGCCGTGCCTCGCGGAAGCGGACTTCGTGTTTGGTCGGATGAACATTGACGTCTACCCCATCCGCCGGAAGCTGCAAATACAGAACATAAACCGCATGACGACCATGAAACATCACATCGCTGTAGGCCTGACGGATCGCGTGGCCCACCAGCTTGTCGCGAATAGCGCGTCCGTTGACGTAAAAATATTGCTGATCCATTTGCCGGCGGTTGTGATGGGGCAGGCCCACCCAACCGAACATACGCAAATCATGATTAGACTCATCGATATAGACCGAGTTCTCCACAAAATCTGGACTGAGCACCCGGGAGAGTCGATCAGCCGGATCACCAGATGCTAACCTGAGCGGTCGATTCACTCGCCCGGCACTACCGGTCGTACGGGCTTGAGCCAAGGAAAAACCGACATCCATATGGGCGAGGCTTAAACGACGCAAAACCTGATCGATCTGGTTAACTTCGCTGCGCTCGGCCTTTAAAAATTTTCGTCTGGCTGGCGTGTTGTAAAACAAATCTCGCACTTCCACCGTGGCGCCTTGAGGATGCGCAATGGGTCCTGAGCCCTGAGCTTCGCCGCCGTGGCTTTCGACAAACCACCCCCCTGCATCGGAGGACGTCGCGGAACTCAACTTAACCTTGGCCACAGACGCGACGCTGGCCAGCGCTTCACCTCGGAACCCTAGGCTATCGATGCCGATCAAATCACCTGCGTCGCCAATTTTACTGGTCGCATGGCGCTGCAGCGCCAGAGACAAATCGTCTGCGTGAATGCCGCTGCCGTTATCGCGAACCCAAACCAGATCCACGCCGCCGGCCTCAGTTCTGATTTCGACCTCTTTTGCTCCGGCGTCAATACTGTTTTCTAACAGTTCTTTTACGATGGAAGCTGGGCGCTCCACTACCTCGCCGGCAGCAATCTGATCAGCAACAAATGGGCTTAATACTTTTACTCGGCTCATAGTCTCACCCTCGCGGGATGTAAATGGTCTGCCCTACGCGTATCCGATCGCTGGAGAGGCGATTTCGTTTTTTCAGGGCTGAAGAGGAAACGCCGTATCGGGCTGCGATCTCGGAAATTGTGTCCCCACGACCGATGGTGTATCGAATCTCTTCTCGACGCTCAGCGAGCCATGTTGCCGGGGGCGGATTTGCCCGCATGAATTCGGTAATGCCCGCCGTAATCGCTTTGCTCAGTTTAAGTTGATGCGAGGCTTGAGCCAATTTTTTTGCCTCACCGGGATTCGAAATAAAGCCAGTCTCCACCAGTATTGACGGCATATCCGGAGACTTGAGCACCAAAAATGCGGCTTGTTCCACCTGCTTCTTGTGAAGCTTTGTGACCTTACCAATGTTGCGAAGTACGGCCTCTCCTACTTGGATGCTTTGACTGCGGTTGCCGTCCATTGACAGATCCAGCAACACTTGCGCCAACATCGGGTCTTTGTCATCCAGACTCACGTTGCCCACGCCCCCCAGCATATCCGACTGGTTTTCTCGTTCCGCTAACCATTTGGCCGTCTCACTGGTCGCGCCTCGATCGGACAGCGTATAGACAGAGGCACCCGTGACCGACGCTTGCTTAAACGCATCAGCGTGAATGGAAACAAAAAGATCGGCGCGTTTATCACGCGCCAAAGCCGTGCGTTTGCGGTGACCAAGGTAATAGTCGCCATCGCGAATCAAAAATGCGTCGAATCCTTTTTGCTTTTTGATTTCGTTTGCCGTGCGCTGCGCTATCTGCAGCACCACATGTTTCTCTTGGATTTTACGGGGCCCCAGAGCACCCGGATCTTCGCCACCATGTCCGGCATCTATGGCAATCATCACATCTCGGCCCGAGGCTACCGGCGCGGGTGGGGAACCAGCCCTCTGTTCAGTCCTTCGCTGGGCCTTATTTTTCGGAAAATAGAGATCCGCAACTAAGCGGTGACCGTAGGGCGCAATCGGTTTCAACGTGAAGGTTTTCGGTTTGAAACCTACCTCCGCGTCGACGACGATTCGATATCCGTCTTTGCGCTGACCACCACGCAAACCTTTTATATGAGTGAGTTCCTTGCTCGAATTCAGCGACAACCCTGAACGGGGTTTTGCGCCCTTCACATCGATAACAATACGATGCGGATTCTTCAGTTCGAGAATCGAGTATTTGGACGCTTTGGATGTATCCAAAACCACCCGAACGTAGTCGGGAGCTTCGTGGGTGCGCACACCCTGAATAATATTGGCGTGGAGTATTGGTGCCGCCAACACCAGCAGACATGTCGCGACGATGTTGCCAAGTTTAGGCAAACCGGACACTGACCTTGCGCTGCATTTGCGCGACAGAATCCGCCGGTTCTTCATCGGTTTGATTCGGCGCATAGAGACTTAACGAAACCTCGACGTTTGCCGGCGGCAGCCAACCCGCTCCCTGAGCAGGCCATTCGACAAACTTAAAACCCGGGCCTTCAAAAATTTCATCGAACCCCAAAAACTCCAGCTCTTCGGGAGATTTCAGTCGGTAGAGATCAAAATGAAACACGTCACCCTTATCTGTTTGATAGGGCTCAAGCAGGGTATAGGTAGGACTCTTCACCGCACCACTGTGGTTCATCAAACGCAGGATTCCCCGCACCAATGTTGTCTTTCCCGCACCCAAATCACCGTGAAGATAGACGACGGCAGATTCACCACAGAGCCGGCGAATGACGTCGTGCAGTTCGCCGCCAAAGGCGACGGTGGCTTTTTCATCGACCAAAATCCGATTCGATATATCGTCAACGCTAGGCATTCATCGCCTCTTAACCCGTTCGTGCATGATCTTAAACGTCTTTCGCGCCACAGTTTACCCAGTTACCGACGGGAGTTCTTGTAGCAATGCGGCAACTCGAGGAATCACCGCTGTCGCCGTGACGGCCCGCTCGCCCATTTCTTGCGCTGCCAGATCACCCGCGGCACTGTGCAACAGTGTCGCGGTATAAAAGGCGGAAGCCATATCTTCCGGCTGCTGAGCGATCAGACTCGCAGCCAACCCCGCCAGCACATCGCCCATCCCCGCTGTGGCCATGCCAGGGTTTCCATGCCCGCATATGGCCTGAGACTGTTGATCACCCATCACCGTACCCGGCCCCTTAAGTAAACAGGTCGCGTTGTAGCGTTCTGCCATATCGGCTACCGACTGGATGGTCTGATTCATCACATCCGCCACCGGCCGATCAAGCAGCCGCGCGGCTTCTGCGCCATGTGGCGTGAGGAACAGAGGATTGCCCCGGGGCCATCGCTGATGCCAAGCATCTCGATCAGCCAACCAGTAGAGGCCATCTGCATCAATCACCAGGGGTCCGTGGAATGCGGAGACCGCGTCAAGCACCTGCGTAGCCCACGCGCCACGCCCCAATCCGGGCCCCAGTACAACGACACTGGCTCGAGATAATACCGACGCGATACTCTGGTCTTGGTCGCTACTGAGCGGGTCAACCCACATCGCCTCAGGCAGCCTTGCGAGCAATCCGGCGAGGTTTTCAGGAGCAGTCGCGACGGTGACCATGCCGACACCGCTTCGCAGCGCGGCCTCTGCCGCCAGCACCACCGCGCCACCCATCCCCTTCGAACCACCAACAACGACTACGTGACCTCGCTGATGCTTATAGGCCTCCACAGGCAGTCGGGGAACCAAGCCCGAATGCCAGCGGCGCAATGGCACACTTGCATGACCTTCGGCGAAGCCTTCAGCCACACCGATATCGGAAAACAAGCGCTGGCCGCTATGTGCAGGCCCCTTACCGGTGTACAGCCCAATTTTACGGGCGATAAAGGACACTGTGGCATCCGCCCTCACCGCCAGCTGGGCCTCACCGGTATCGGCATTGAGCCCTGACGGAAGATCCAAACTCAACGTGAAGGCGTCGGACGCATTGATCGAATGGATTGCCTGAGCAATGGCAGGCCGCGGCATGCCTCGAGCACCCGTGCCGAGCAACGCATCGACGATCACCGGATAACGAATAGCACAGCAACCCTCCTCGAGTTTAATTCCCGTCTCCAAAGCGCGCTGGCAAGCGCTCAAAGCATCACCGGAAAGCTGGGCCTTAGGCTCCACGGCAATCAGCTGAACGGCAATACCCAGTTGCCGAGCTAACATGGCCACCAAATATCCGTCGCCGGCGTTGTTGCCCTTCCCGCACAGAATCGTTAGCGACGTCAGTTCCGAACGTAACGACATGAGGCTTTCCAAGGCAAATTGGGCAGCACGCTGCATCAGCGTCTGGCCACTCACGCCTAAGCCACCCTCAGAAACCGGCTCCATGGCTCGGATATCAATGTCGCGACACGCAGCCGCTGAGTAAAGTTCAAGATCGTTCATTAAGCTTCCTTCGTCCTGTGTGACTTAGGATCGGCCGCCGGCCGGGATCGAATGTTGCGCCGTGGATTTAAGTATACTGACATGCCAGCCCCGAATGACGAGAGCATTATTAACATCTCCGACGATTCAGCAGATGACCCTATCGGGTGGAACCCTCAGGAGGTTAAAGCTCGCATCCTAAAAGAGGGAGCAGCCCTTGGCTTCGACAAGTTAGCCGTTACCGACACGGATCTATCCGATCAGGAGCCCCATGTTCTCGCTTGGCTGGCCGATGGCTTTGCTGGAGAAATGTCCTATCTCGAAAGACATGTTGAGAAGCGACTTCGTCCTGCGCTGCTGGAACAACACACCTGCCGAATCATTACCGCTCGCATGCAATATCTGCCGGCGGATACTCAGCCCGTACAGGTGCTGGAAGACAGCAGCCAGGCGTACATTTCTCGCTACGCATTGGGTCGCGATTACCACAAGGTTCTGCGCCGACGTTTGGCCAAACTCGCCGAGCAAATCAACATCACGCTGGCCGCGTCCGCACCGCCCTACGCATTTCGGGCATTCACCGACTCGGCTCCGGTGCTGGAAAAAGCATTGGGCGAAAAGTCGGGGCTTGGCTGGATCGGCAAACACACGCTCTTACTCGACAAAGACGCCGGTTCCTGGTTTTTTCTCGGCGAAATTTACACCAATGCGCCTCTGCCAATCGATGAAGCGGTGGCCGAGGACGCCTGCGGCAAATGCAGCGCCTGTATGACGGTGTGTCCGACGGATGCCATCTTATCGCCGCGACGGCTTGATGCTCGGCGCTGTATTTCCTATCTCACCATCGAACATCGCTCTGCGATCCCGGTCGAGTTCCGCAAAGCGATCGGCAATCGGATTTACGGCTGCGACGACTGCCAGTTATTTTGTCCCTGGAATCGAGAAGCACCAACCACGACCGAGGCGGATTTTGCGGTCCGGCACGGTCTCGATAAACCAAGCTTGATCGATCTGTTCCGGTTAACCGAGCCTGAGTTTTTAGCGCTTACCGAAGGATCCGCCATGCGGCGTATCGGCTACGCTCAGTGGCAGCGCAACTTGGCCGTTGGTCTGGGCAACAGCGAAGGTGGTGAAGACGTTGTGCAGGCGTTAACCCAGGCTTTGGGAAGAGTGAACAACATGGTGGACGAACACATTGAGTGGGCGTTGTCTCAGCTCACATCACCCTGAACGAACAAATGGGCTCTGTAATAGCGAAGCTCTTCAATAGACTCACGAATGTCTGCCAGCGCCGTATGCTGATTGGTTTTTACTACGCCCGCTGCTATCTCAGGATGCCAACGCTTGGCCAGTTCCTTGATACTGCTGACATCGACCATACGGTAGTGAAGATAGTCTTCCAGCGAAGGCATGTAGCGGGACAAAAAACGTCGATCCTGCCAAATGGTGTTACCACACAAAGGTGCAGCGCTGGGCTCTACATGCGCTTCTACAAACGCCAGGGTCAGCGCCTCTGCCTCGGTTTCAGAAACGCCCTCAAGCGCAATACGCTCCAGTAGCCCGGACGCACTGTGGTGGGTTTGATTCCACTCGTCCATACCTTCGAGCAGTGCTTGTGGCTGACTAATGGCCAACACCGGCCCTTCGGCGACAACGTTCAGATCGCTGTCGGTAACAATGGTTGCCATCTCAATAATACGGTCATGCGATGGATCCAACCCGGTCATTTCCAAATCGATCCAAACCAAATGGGAACTCACTCATTTCTCCTTTTGAAAGAGACCGTTTGCGGATTCACGGTGCTCTGACGCTAATCTTTCAGCTATGCTTCGCTCACAACCTTAGCTGGGGAGCGCCTCGTGTACCACCAACATCCGGTAGAAGTTCTTGAATCCGACGTCGTTGCAGATTTACCCGAGGCGAACACCCTACTCGTACAAGTGACTTCTCGAGCACTCTTCGAGCAGGCGCATATTCCTGGCGCCGTTTTGATCGAGCCGTCAGAGCTGGTTTGCGGCGTTCCGCCGGCTACGGGAAAGCTGCCCGACCTCTCCCGGATCGAGGCCACTCTTAGCAGAATTGGTTATCAGCCCGAACAACGGATCATCGCATTTGATGACGAAGGCGGCGGCTGGGCTGGTCGGCTGTGCTGGACATTGGATGTGATCGGTCACCACGATTGGGCCTATCTGGATGGCGGCCTTCATGCCTGGCATGCCGCTGGGCTGCCGCTTACTCAGGAGGCTACGCTGGCTCAACCCAGCCATGATTTGCACCTGACCATCGATCGCTCGCCGATCGCTGAGATGGCAGACGTGCTGGCGTCTATCGAGGACGACAACTCCTTGGTCTGGGATGTGCGCTCTGCGGAAGAATATGCCGGTTTGCGCTCAGGTTCGGCTCGGCGCGGCCATATTCCCGGAGCCGTTAACCTAGACTGGGAACTGCTCAAGGACAGCAATCGACAGCTACGATTGGTGGAGAATCTCGATGAAATCGCCGCCTCGCTTGGCCTGCTGCAAGCGGAGCAGGTCATCACCCACTGCCAAAGCCATCACCGTTCAGGTTTGTCCTATCTTGTCGGCCGCTTGCTGGGTTTGAACATCAAAGCCTTCCATGGGTCTTGGGCGGAATGGGGCAACGATCCGCATACACCGATTGAAAACCCTTCCGAGGCAAATCACCCATGAGTCAGTTCTTTCTTGGCCTGCAAAAAGTGCTACCCCAACATGGCCTTTCCCGCCTAGTCGGCTGGTTGGCCGGCAGCCAAATCCCCCTCATCAGACGCGCTTTTATCCACAGCTTTGCGCGGGCCTACGACATTTCGCTGGCCGATGCCGAACGCAAACACCTAGACGATTACCATAGCTTCAACGACTTCTTTACCCGCAGCCTCGCCGCTGGCGCACGGCCCATGCCTGAGCAACCCAACAGACTGGCCTGTCCTGTCGACGGCACAGTCAGTCAAATAGGCAGCATTCAACATGATCTACTCATGCAGGCTAAGGGACATCAGTACACGCTGAATTCCTTGGCTGGGGAAACAGGGCGGGGCTTGAATCACGGCGATTTTTGCACCATCTATTTGGCACCGAGCAACTACCACCGCATTCACTTGCCCTGCGATGCAAAGCTGGTCGAAACTCGCGCCATCCCCGGCGCACTGTTCTCAGTCAATGGCGTGACCGAGGCAGGCATTCCCGGATTGTTCTGCCGCAACGAACGTTTGGTCTGTCGATTTGAAACGGATTTTGGACCCATGCTACTGGTTCTGGTTGGTGCGCTAATCGTCGCGTCTATTGAAACGGTTTGGTCAGGACCCCTGTCGCCTTATCGAGAAGAGATTGTGAACAAACACGACCAAGACTTTAGGCAGGGCGACGAAATCGGACGGTTTTTGCTGGGCTCTACCGTGATTTGCTGTTTTGCAAAAGACGCGGTGGCGCTAACGGAGCGATTTGCTGAGGGGACTACCGTCACCCTCGGTGAGGACATGGGCCAAGTTAACGCCCGATGATTCAAGGCGCTTCCCGGCAACGACTTACCTAGGCCGTTCGAAATGTTTACTGACCGCGAAAAGTCAGTACCTGAGCAAGATCCTTAACGCCCAGTGCCAGCATGACCACTCGATCGAAGCCCACGGCAACGCCTGCGCAGTTTGGCAGGCCGGCTTCCAGCGCGTCGAGAAAAGCATTGTCTGGAGCAACCTCGGGCAATTCGCGCTGACGTCTGTTGTCGTTATCCCGCGCAAAGCGTCTGCGATGTTCTGCTGGATCCATCAACTCCCAATAGCCATTGGCCAACTCAATCCCATCCACCACCAGTTCAAATCGAGCTGCGGTGGCACCATCGGCATTTAGCCGAGCCAGCGCCGCCTGATCAGCAGGATAGTCGGTAATAAAAAAACGACCCGGCGACAAACGTTCGCAAGCGTGGGCAAAAGCCAGATCCAGCTCGTCCCGAGGCCGACCGGCTACAGACCCCACCAGATCGCCGTAACGCACAAACTGATACGGTTGCGCGCCCAACAATCGATCCACCAGTTCCGCAACTTCATGCATCAACTGCCTATGGTCGAAATCTAATCGATACCATTCGAGCATGGTGAACTCGGGATTGTGCAGCCTGCCCTTTTCGCCGAACCGAAACGCAGGACCTAACTGATAACAGCTCGGCGCTCCGGCTGCTAACAGGCGTTTGATCTGGTATTCAGGCGACGTTTGCAGGTATCCAAAGCCCGGCACTTCAATGCTTTGCACATCGGGCTCTGTCACCGTGTGCTCGGCCAGCACTGGGGTTTGAACTTCGAACACACTGCGCTCAGCAAAAAAAGCGCGAGCCATGCCCAGCAGTTGCGCGCGCTGCTGCAGCTGCGCGACGGAGGCTGACGGCCGCCAATCGCTCACTGGGTTACCGCAGCCGAGTTCGGCGAGGGGCTCAGCTTTTCGCTCGAGAAACGTATTCACCGGTGCGCGTATCGACCTTGAGCACGTCGCCAATATTAATAAACAGTGGCACGCCCTTGATCGTCGCTCCGGTTGAGAGTGTCGCGGGCTTGGTGCCGCCATTTGCTGTATCGCCTTTCAAGCCCGGATCGGTGTCTGTGACTTCGAGCTCGACAAAATTCGGTGGCGTTACCGCAATCGGATCATCGTTCCACAGCGTTACTTGGTAGACGTCCTGCTCTTTCAGCCAGTTTTGGCAGTCGGCAACCGCCGCCGCCCCAGCAGCAACCTGCTCGTAGCTGTCGTCCGTCTTCATGAAATGCCAAAACTCACCGTCGTTGTACAAGTACTCCATATCCGAGTCGATCACGTCTGCCGCTTCAATACTTTCGCCAGACTTGAAGGTGCGCTCCCAGACTCGACCGTTCATGAGATTGCGCATTTTCACTCGATTGAAGGCTTGACCCTTACCTGGCTTCACAAACTCGTTTTCCAAAATATTGCAGGGATCGCCGTCCAGCATCACTTTCATGCCGGAACGAAATTCATTGGTAGAATAGGTAGCCATAATTTTGCATTCATCCGTTGGTAAGCCGTCATGATAACCCCGAACCGAACGCCGTGGCAGCCCGACGAGTGGCAAAAGGTGCTCCGTGACGCTTTTCGGCAACCGCACGCCCTGCTGAGGTATCTCGACATCCCAGCGGACGCTTTCAATTTGGACGAGCAACCGGATTTCCCGCTCTTGGTTCCTGAACCCTTTGCCGCGCGCATGGCCTCTGGCGATCCCGCGGACCCGCTGTTGCTACAGGTGTTACCAAATCTGCAGGAACGCGAACACGTCCCGGGCTTTGTTGAGGACCCACTGGGCGAAGACAATTCAGTCCTGGGCTTTCAGCGGGCGCCAGCCTTGATACAAAAATATCAGGGTCGGGTTTTGATGATTGCCACACCAGGCTGCGCGGTTAACTGTCGCTATTGTTTCCGCCGTCATTTTCCTTACCAAGATCACAAACCCCGGGCCCACGATCTCGCGATGGATTCGATTCGCTCGGACACGAGCATTTCCGAGGTCATTCTGTCTGGCGGTGATCCGCTGCTGTTGGGCGATCAGGCCTTCGCCACATTAATCAACGAAATAAACGCCATTGAACATGTTCAGCGTATTCGCGTGCACAGTCGGCTGCCCATCGTACTGCCTCAGCGTGTGACCCAGAGTTTGGTGGGCGCGCTTCGATCCAGTCGTTGCCCAACAGTTTTGGTGGTGCACTGCAACCACGCACACGAACTCGACGCCCAGACCAAGCGTGCTTTCGCTTGTCTGCGGGACGCAGGCGTCCACTTGCTCAATCAAAGCGTACTGTTAGCCGGCGTCAACGATGAAACCGACCTGCTGTGCCAACTGTCGCAATCACTCTTTGAGCAGGGGGTCTTACCCTATTACCTGCACATGCCAGATGCGGTCAGCGGCACCGCGCACTTTGATGTAACCGAGCAGCGAGCAGTCACGCTGCATGAGGGAATGCGGGAACGTTTACCGGGCTATCTGCTGCCTCGTTTGGTGCGTGAAATTCCGGGCAAGGCATCCAAAACCCCGCTGCAGACCGAAGGCCTGCAGCTTGTCGACATCAGCTAGGGATCGCTTGTCAGCGCTTGCTCAACATCCAAGTCACTGAATCCGATCAAGTACAAAATCGCGTCCAAACCAAAGTTAGAGATGGAGTGCTTTGCGCTCTCGCGAACGATGGTTTTTGCATGATAGGCCACGCCCAACCCTGCCTGCTGTAGCATGGGTAAGTCGTTAGCTCCATCACCCACCGCAATGGTTTGCGCCAGAGAAATACCCTCTTTTGCTGCAATTTTTTGCAGTAAGTCTGCCTTACCTTGAGCATCCACAATGTCGCCGAGCACCTCTCCGGTCATGAGCCCGTCCACAACCTCCAACTCGTTAGCGTAGACATAATCAATCCCCAACCGCTGCTGAAGATACTCCCCCACGTACTGGAAGCCCCCAGAGAACACGGCGATGGTGTAGCCGAAATGTTTTAGCGCCTTAATCAACCGATGCGCGCCCGTATTGAGGGCAACGGACTCAGCCACGTCGTGGAGTACCTCTAACGGCATGCCTCTCAACAGCGCCGCCCGACGTCTGAAGCTTTCTTTAAAATCGAGCTCTCCGGCCATGGCCGCGTCGGTGATGGCGACGACCTCAGCCCCGACACCATGGCGCTTGGCCAACTCGTCCATCACTTCTTCAGCAATCAGGGTGGAGTCCATATCAAAGGCAACCAGCCGGCGATTACGCCTGAAAACCGAATCCCGCTGCAAACTCACATCAAAACCGCTGTGATCGGCAAGCTTCAGCAACTCGGCCTGAAACTCAACGCTGCTAGCCAGCTCTCCGCTCAATCGCATCTCCAAACCGAAGCGATCGTCGGTATCGGCGGATCCCGCCAGAGCCTTGGGCTTGGTCAAACGGCGAACCGTATCAATGTTCATCCGAAAGGTATGGGTGAGTGCACTGACCGCCTGCAGCGGCTGAGCCGCCGAACCATTGGTTAGCAGCGTCAAAATGAGCGGGCTTTGAAAAATGGTTTGAGACCATGCGCCGTAATCATCGGCATTCACTCGCTGCATGCGCAGGGCAGAGCCTGTTTGCTCGCAGCGGGCCTCAATGGCCGCACTCATCGCATCAAGATTGGCCGAACAGAGCAGCAAGCCCAGAGCCAGCTCGTCGTGAATCACCGCTTGACCCATATCCAGAATTTGCGCGTCGTATTCAACACAAATTCCCATCAAGGCCGACATCAGTCCCGGTTTGTCTTGACCGGAAATACTCACGAGCATGATTTGATCGGCCAAACTACTCACCCTGTGCGAAAATCGGAGCTTAGTTTAACGGCCTTAACCAAACGGGAGAAGGATCGGTTTCAGCGCTTTGTGTTATTTTGGTCTTTTGACGCATGTCGAGCTTTAACGCCAGATGGGACCACTCAAACGTTTCCGCACAAAATTTCGCGCCAGCCGCGTCACGCTGCCTGCTGCTGCAATTGCAACGGCGATGTGCGCGGCGTGTTTGTTTGCCATCTGGTTTGAACGTCCAGACGGTCAAGAAGAAATGGATCGCTACGGAAATGCCCTGGCAACAACACTGTCAGATACCACTGCGGCTGCTTTATTTGAAAAGCGACGCATCACGCTGACCGTCATCGCCAATCGACTGACCACACTGAACGAAATTGCCGGCATCGCGTTTTATGATCAATCCGACGAGCTGATGGCGATGAGCGGCGTGCAGCGGTCAGATACAAGTTTCGACGCGCAAGCCACCATCGACGACACGCTCAGCGGTTCTGTGCGGGTCACCCTGAATCAACAGGCTTTCGCCCCGCCAATACCTTGGGCACTGTGGCTGTTGTCTTTGCTGACCGTTCTGTTTACGCCGCCCTTGACCGTCATGGCGATACAGTTCAGCACACGGGGCAACCGTTCACTGCCCATCGTTTCAGTTCCCAATGAACCGGCTCAAGATCAGCCAACCTACCTACTCACCGTCAAACTGCACAATCAGCGCAGCTTGAACCGCCAAGAGCAAACGCAGGCGATCGAAGACGCCCTCACCATGGGCAGCGAGGTCTGCGCCCTCTACCCAGGACTTGCGGTATCGCTGCAAGAGCGGGGGCTAACGCTGTTGATCAGCAAAGCCGAAGCCAGCGGCCTGAACGCGGTATATGCCTCATTGCTGCTGCAGAGGTTGCTACGCGAATACGAGACTCAAGGCGAATTTCGTTGCTTGCTTTCTACTGCCGTCAGCCCAAGCGATCCTGCAGAAGCCACCTCCATTAAGACAGACGCGTTAGCGAGCATGACCGACGTCGAGCAAAACCTCACCTTGGCCTCGCTGGCAAAGGCCAACACAGCGCTGATGGGCGCAGAAATTTATGAAGACTTGAGCGAAGAGCAACGCCAGTGGGCACAACCGTTCCACCACCCGATTCTGGAAGACCTCGCCCCGGAAGACCTTTTCTACTGTATTGAAGCCCTTCCCGAGCAAGAACAAGCGCTGATTACCGGGCAAGCTCAGGTCGTGCTGGGCTTCAATTTGGCTCCCTAGCTTTGGCCGCAAGAACCCATTAGTCTGCCAGTCGATTTGTTAATCCTTCAGGAGGGGAATTTATGCTGAACCACACCATGATCGGTTCCAACGACATTCAACGAACCAAGGCATTCTATGACGCTGTACTCAGCGTGCTGGGCGCTGGCCCGGCCATGGAGCATGTGAACGATACGGGACAAACGCGCCTGTTCTATATCCATGACGGATCGACATTTGGCATTTCAGAGCCCATTAATGGCGGACCCGCCACAGTCGCCAATGGCGCGACCATCGGCTTCATCTGCAACTCGCCAGAGCAGCTGCAGGAATTCCACGACGTCGCCATCGCCAATGGCGGCACCACCTCGGAAGATCCGCCGGGAGCACGTGAGGGCTCCATGGGCACGATGTACCTGTGCTATTTCCTAGACCCAGACGGCCATAAGATTTGCGGCATTCACCGGCCGGCTTAATCGCCCAGATCTAAGCCTTAGTAAGAGCCGTCGTCGCATCGGATTACGCCGACGGCTCTTCCTCCCGCCCCGCGCCATCAAGGGGGGCGCTGTCCGCAATCAGCAGATCAAACACACCTTCTTCATGCAAAACGCGCATACCGAGGCGTTGGTCGGACACACCCTTTCGTACTCGATAGTCAAAGGCAAGCTCTGCTCCGTGCTCCTGTGCCTCAAAGTACGCATAGTCGATATGCGCCACAGCGTCCAAGGATTCCTCTAACTCGATCAAGTGTGAGGAAATCACGAACAAACTGTCTTGTTTCGCGGCAAATTGCCGGATGACTTCAAAGGAGGCATCCAGGGCATCCTTGACGTTGGTTCCCTTAAACGGTTCATCCATGATCGCGACAATTCGGCCGCCTTCCGCCAAGGCTTCGGCCACCGCCTTAACCCGTAGCGCTTCGGCGCGAAAAAAACTGATGCCTTCCACAAGGTTATCGCTCAGAGAGATCGACGTAAGCAGGCTCTGCACTGGAACAAAGGAAAACGTCTTGGCGGGCACACCCATGCCCAAATGCGCGAAGTACAGGGCGGTAAGAATCGCCCGCAAATACGTGGTCTTACCCGCCATATTAGGTCCGTTAAGAAACAAGACACGACCGGCTTGATCAAGAGCCAACGGGTTGCCAACGGGATGTTTCAGTAAGGGGTGGACCAACTCCCTCGCCGAAATTGCCGTTGGCCCTGTCTCAATCACGGGCATCACCAGGCCGTGTTTATGGGTGACATCGCTTAAGGACACCAGGGCATCCAGCTCGTAGCAGATCGCTAACAGTCGGATCAGTTTGGTTTTTTCGTACAGACGAAGACATTGGTCCAGCCTAAGCTTTTGCCAGAATCGCTTGGCCGGGGGAGCCTGCATCACACGCGTCAGCTCGGCGCTGTTCATCAAGGATCGCATCTCGCCAAACAGCGATGCCAATTCGCCAGAGACACTGTGCGCATCTGGGTACTCCAACATTTCCCTAATCGCCAACAAAAGCCGTTGAGAAAGCCCGACCCCATGAATGATTTTGATGTAGTAGTTGTCGTAGTTTGCCCACAGATGAAAAGCGTCCATACCAAATTCGAGGGAATTTTTTGCTCGGACAATGGGCATTCCCGCTCCCAGATAGCGGTCGACGTGTGATGCCAAATAGGCCGATGGCAGCGCCTCAAAAATCTCCCGATGTCGGCTGATATAAGCGATGGATTCTTGGGTAGCTCGGATTTTTACGGGATTCGCCCACGGAGACATCATACGGCGCTTGAGCGCTGCCCGACCGCCATCGGTTTTGCGGTAATCGCAATATTCGAACAGACCGCCGCTCTCGGCGGATCCAAATAACTCCAGATCGGCAAGTGTGTGCGTGTCCAGCTCAAGAGTGTTGTGATTTTCGCCGTTCATGCTGCCAGTCAGCTTAGACCAGACCATGCGATTAACCGATTACAATTTGTGTACTCCATCACAGATCGCGTCAAGGTGCTGCATTGGGTCACCAAAGTGTCTTGGATGTCTGTGCAAACGTTGCGAAGCTGACGCAATGCATCAATCCAATCTCGGTCATGTCGTCGACAAAGACCCTCTGCACATTTTCCTCGATTTCGCCCAATAGCGATAAACCGACCCGTTCCACAAAAATTGCGATGCCGCGAACCATGTCAAAGCCGATCACCCAGCTGACCGTCAAAGAATTTATGCAGCTTGAATCGGCTTCAGGCCTTTTGCTGCTCGGCGCCACAATCATCGCCCTCGTGTTCGCGAACACGCAACTGACCTTCTATTACGAGAAAATTCTGGGTACCCCGGTAGCCATTCAGGTGGGCGCATTAGCCATTAACAAACCCTTGTTACTGTGGATCAACGACGGCCTCATGGCCATTTTCTTTTTCCTCGTTAGTCTGGAAATCAAGCGCGAATTTCTGGAAGGCGAACTCTCCTCCCTGTCTCAGGTCATCTTGCCCGGTATGGGTGCCTTGGGTGGGATGATTGTTCCGGCCAGCATCTACATCTGGTTTAACTGGGGCGACCCAGAAGCGCTCAGCGCTTGGGCCATTCCTGTTGCAACGGACATCGCCTTCGCTCTCGCTCTACTGAGCACTTTTGGTTCTAGGGTCCCCGTGTCCTTGAAGATTTTCCTGCTTACCCTCGCGATTTTCGATGATCTTGCTGCAGTGGTAATCATCGCTGTGTTTTACTCTCAAGACCTGTCTAGTGCGGCGCTGCTGTTTGCGGGCGCCGCTCTGCTGCTTGCGGTAGCAATGAATCGTGCCAAGGTCACCCGGACCTCGAGCTATATCCTGCTGGGCATCGTGTTGTGGATGGCCGTGCTCAAGTCAGGCGTACACGCGACCCTTGCAGGCGTTCTCATTGCGCTGTGTATTCCCATGCGAGATCAAGAAGGGAACTCTCCCCTGCAGTCACTGGAACATGATCTGCACGCTCCAGTCGCTTTCGTGATTTTGCCTGTCTTCGCCTTTGCCAATGCGGGCTTAGCGCTGGGCGATATTTCTTGGGTTGACGTCACCCACCCTGTAACCCTTGGCATCACGTTGGGACTGGTGATCGGCAAACCTGTCGGTATTCTGCTCTTTGTCGGTCTGAGCGTGGCAAGTGGGTTGGCCTGCCTCCCCAAATGCGTCAATTGGCTGCAACTGTTGGGAGCCGCATTTACCTGCGGTGTCGGCTTTACCATGAGCTTGTTCATCGCAGGCCTGGCTTTTGAGCACGGCAGTGGCACCTACTTCAGCGGGGATCGGCTGGGCATTCTGCTCGGCTCCGCGTTGTCCGCACTGGCCGGTTATCTGGTTCTACACCTTGCCCTGCCGAAGGCAGAGCAAGGCACCGCGAGCTGATTCTGGACCTTTGCTCGGCAAGCTACTCGACGGTCAGTCGATCGACCTTTTGAAATCCACGCGGCAGCTTACGACCCCGTCGAGCGCGCTCACCCACGTAATTTTCGAGGTCTTTGGCCTTCAGCCGGAGGTGCCGTTGACCTGCGTGCACCAGCAGCTCGTCTTTTTCACCCAGCGTCACGGCGCCTACCAGTTCTTCTTCACCGGACTTAAACGCCGCCGACGGCACGTTGATCAGTTTGTTGCCCTTGCCTCTGGCCAGTTCAGGCAATTCTTTCAGCGGAAACACCAACAACCGACCCTGATCGGTGACAGCGGCCACACTGGCGTCTGCCGATTCGTAGAGCGACGGGTCGATCAACAATGGGGGGAGGGCGAATCCTCCAGCGGGCACGCTCAGACAGGCCTTACCGGCTTTATTTTTTGTCACCATTTCGCTTAGCACGCCGACAAAGCCGAAGCCGGCATTGGACGCCAATAGCACTTTCGTATCACTACTGCCCATCAAAACACCCACGAATCGAGCATCATTTTTCGCCTTGAAGCGTCCCGACAGCGGTTCTCCCTGCCCCCTGGCCGAGGGGAGTGTATGGGCCGCAGTGTTATAACTGCGGCCATCGGAATCCATAAAGACCAGTACGTCATTGCTGCGCCCTTTTGCTGCCTGCGCAAACTCGTCGCCGGTCCGGTAGTTCAGTTCATGAGGCTTCACATCGTGACCTTTGGCCGCTCGGACCCAACCCTTGGTCGATAGCACGACGGTTATGGGATCGTTGGTGAGCAAATCTTCTTCACTGAACGCTTGAGAATCTTCTGCTTGGATCAGGGGTGAGCGACGTGGATCACCGTAGTCGGCGGCCACTGCCAACAGCTCTTTTTTGATTAAGGTCTGCATGCGCGCCTTCGAACCCAGGGTGATTTCCAGCTCAGCCTTTTCGCCCTCCAATTCCGCTTTCTCGCCTCGCAGCTTCATCTCCTCCAGCTTGGCGAGATTGCGCAGGCGCAAATCCAGAATGGCGTTGGCTTGGATCTCGCTCAATGCGAAACGCTCCATCAATGCAGGACGAGGCTGATCTTCTTCACGAATGATGCGAATCACCTCGTCGAGATCCAGATAGGCGATTAAGAGGCCATCCAAAATGTGCAGGCGATCGTTGATTTTTTCCAGTCGGAAATTCAGGCGGCGGGTCACCACATCCAAACGATAACGCAACCATTCCTTTAAAATACCGACCAAGCCTTTTACCTCTGGCCGCTGGTCTATACCAATGATGTTGAGATTGACGCGATAGCTGCGCTCCAGATCCGTGGTGGCAAACAGATGGCTCATCAAACGATCGTAGTCGATCCGATTGGATCGAGGCACGAAAACCAAGCGCGTCGGATTTTCGTGATCAGATTCATCACGCAGGTCCACCAGCATCGGCAGCTTCTTGGCATTCATCTGCTGAGCAACTTGTTCCAGCACCTTGGCCGGAGACACCTGATGGGGTAGCGCGGTGATCACCACATCCGGCCCTTCACGATGATAGACCGCGCGCGCCTTGATGCTGCCGCGACCGGTTTCGTAAAGCGCTTGAATGTCTTCGGCTGGCGTTATGACTTGTGCCTCCGTCGGATAGTCAGGCCCCTGAATGTGGGTCATCAGATCCACGGTGGTGGCCTTGGGGCTATCAAGCAAATGCACACAGGCACTAACGACTTCGTTGAGGTTGTGGGGTGGGATATCGGTAGCCATACCCACGGCGATACCCGTACTGCCGTTAAGGAGCACAAATGGGGCCTGAGCGGGCAATAACTTGGGCTCGTTCACCGTGCCATCAAAGTTCGGACTGTAATCTACCGTGCCCTGCTTGGCTTCACTGAGCAGCAAGTCCGCGTATCGCGACAACCGAGCCTCGGTGTAGCGCATAGCCGCAAAGGACTTCGGATCGTCCGGGGCGCCCCAGTTGCCTTGACCATCTACCATGGGATAACGGAACGAAAACGGTTGGGCCATCAGCACCATGGCTTCGTAGCAAGCGCTGTCGCCGTGTGGATGGAACTTCCCCAACACATCACCAACCGTCCGCGCCGATTTGGCGTATTTGGCTTGATTGTTTAAGCCCAACTCACTCATCGCATAGATGATTCTGCGCTGAACCGGTTTCAGACCATCAGCAATATGCGGTAACGCCCGGTCGTTGATGACGTACATGGAGTAATCCAAGTAGGCGCGTTCGGTATAGGTCGCCAACGACATGGATTCTGACGCATCGTTGCCAGAAGAATTGGGGCCTGTGGGGGTCGATTGGATTTCGTCATCCATGAAAAATATACCTGTCTCGTTTGAGGTAAAGAATGGGAAAGAAGCCTAAGTTCGCTGGGCGCCGATCAATCGAGTACCGCCTGATCGCCTTTCTTTTCCAGCCATGCTCGGCGGTCAGGGGCACGCTTCTTCGCTAACAGCATGTCCATCACTTCATCGGTTTTTCGGCCCCCATCGACGGTCAGCTGAACCAGACGCCGGGTATCGGGATGAATCGTGGTTTCGCGCAACTGGGCTGGATTCATTTCACCGAGCCCTTTGAAACGCTGAACCGATGGGGTGGAGCGCTTCTTTTCCTCTGCCAATCTCGCAAGAACCGCCTCTTTTTCTGCTTCATCAAGCGCGTAATACACCTCCTTGGCGACGTCGATGCGATACAGCGGCGGCATGGCCACATACACATGCCCGGCACTGACCAAGGCGCGAAAATGTTTGACGAACAGCGCACACAGCAAGGTCGCAATGTGCAGCCCATCGGAATCCGCATCCGCCAATATACAGACCTTGTCATAGCGCAGACCGCTGAGGTCGGGGCTTGCGGGGTCCACGCCGATCGCCAGTGCAATGTCATGCACTTCTTGGGAGGCGAGTACCTGATTCGCGTCCACCTCCCAGGTGTTCAAGATTTTGCCTCGCAGAGGCATGATGGCCTGAAACTCCCGATCACGGGCCTGTTTTGCAGAACCCCCGGCGGAATCACCTTCCACCAAAAACAGCTCGGCGCGACTGGCATCCTGACCGGAGCAATCGGCTAACTTGCCCGGCAAGGCGGGTCCAGACGTCACCCGCTTGCGTGCTACTTTTTTCGCCGCGTTTAATCGGCGCTGGGCATTGCCAATGGCCATCTCGGCAATCTTTTCGCCTTCGCTGGCGTGCTCGTTGAGCCACAGGCTGAAAGCATCCTTGGCAACACCAGAAACAAAGACCGCTGATTGACGCGAAGACAAACGCTCCTTTGTTTGGCCGGCAAACTGAGGGTCCAGCAACTTGACGCTGAGTACGTAGCTGCACTGATCCCAAATATCGTCGCCGGTAATTTTGACGCCCCGCGGCAGCAGATCGCGAAACTCGCAAAATTCTTTCAGCGCATCAATTAGACCCGAGCGCAAACCATTAACGTGGGTGCCGCCTTGGGCAGTGGGGATGAGGTTAACGTAACTTTCGGTGATGGGCGCGCCGCCATCGACAACCCACTTGAGCGCATATTCTACCGCCTCGGCATTACCCTTGGCCTGATGCATGATCGTGGCCGACGGCACACATTCAGCATCGCCAACGGCGGCTTCCAAGTACTGGCGCAAACCGTCTTCAAACAGCCAACTCTCGTTTTCTTCCGGCTTTGCCTCTACGGACAAACTCATACGCAGGCCCGGGCACAGGACGGCCTTGGCACGCAACAAATGGCGCAGTCGGCCCATCGCTAGAGCGGCCGAATCAAAGTAGCTTGCTTCCGGAAGGAAACGCACGCGCGTGCCCGTGTTGCGCTTGCCCACAGTATCAACCGTCGCGAGCTTGGTTACCGGCTCACCGCGTTCGTAGCGTTGGTGGTAGAGGTTACCGTCTCGTTTCACCTCGACCTCAAGATACTCGGACAGCGCATTCACGACCGACACCCCGACACCATGCAAACCACCGGAGAAGTTGTAATTCTCATTGTCGAATTTACCGCCAGCGTGCAGTCGGGTCAGAATCAGCTCGACCCCGGACACCTTGTGCTCCGGGTGAATGTCCACTGGCATACCGCGCCCATCATCCAAAACCTCGATAGAACCATCAACATTGATGCAGACCTCAATCTCATTCGCATGACCCGCTATGGCCTCGTCGACGCTGTTATCCACCACCTCCTGAACCAAGTGATTTGGTCGTGTGGTATCGGTATACATGCCAGGACGACGACGCACGGGTTCAAGACCCGACAAGACCTGCAAGGATTCCGCTGAATAGGATTTTTCCGCCATAAAAAGGGGCCTAAGTAAAAATGTATGTAAAACGCGCTAAAAATAAAATCATTGAAGCCAACCCACTTGGCTCTCAATTTGACCACTATCCGTCAATGTTAACCAACGATAACCCGGCGGCTGATCGGCAAGAGCAAACTGCTGGCTGCGAGGCTCGAATTGAAAGCCTGTCGATGGTGTGCCCAGCAATGGTCTCTGGCGATACCGGCCGTCGATGACCTGATGAGCGTGCCCAAAAATGGCACCACAAAATTCAGGGCTCTCTGACTCAATCAAGCCATCCAACAGTGATTCCGGGGCGTCAATTCGATCCTTGTCCAACCACGGCGATCCAATCGGCAGTAGCGGATGATGGGTGGCCAACAAGCCATAGCGTGCGGTTTGCTGCTGCCATTGAGTCATCAAGGCCGCTCGCGTGGCCGCATCCACATGAGCTTCGGGCACATCGTCCTCATGAGAATCCAGCGCACCCACAAACCAATCACCCAGACATAACGATTGCATAGGCAATCCAGCCTCTGCCATCGAATCGGCCCTATCATGATTGCCGGGCAAGCAGAGCAGTGGCGCGGCGCAGTGGGATTCGACCGTCGACAAAAACTGCTGATACACCTCAATCCCACCTGAGTGCACCAGATCCCCCGTCGCTACGATGGCATCGGGAAGAGCCTCACCCGTGGCCTGAGCCAAAACCGCTCTGAGGGTCTCAAGTGTATCCGTCTGCAATAGCTGCTGGCCCTTGGGAACGAGATGGCAGTCGGTGATGTGTAACAGGGTTTGCTGCACCAGCTCGAACTAAGCCTCTTCGCCGGGTTTGCGATCAACATATGCGGAGCGAGCCCTTGGTAGATCCAAGGCGTCTGCACTCATGCCTACCGCTAGGCATAGGGCGAGATATTCACCTAAAAAACGATTCAGCTGTTCTTTTTCATCTCGAGCGCGCATCCGACGGTTGGGATACTCGTAGGCTCCGTGAAAACGCGTCTGATGCTGGTACGCCACGACCTCGGCGCTCTTGGTGTCATGATACAGCTGAATCTTCATGTTCGGACTGCTGCCCCAGTCCTGCTTGGGTACTTGGGTAAGCTGCAGCATGGTCGTATAGGGCCCGCGCTTGAGCACCGTCAGCTCTACCCGCGTACCCGATTCGCCGGGCAACAGCATCACGCACTTAAAGTCGTCCTCACGCACCGTGGGGAAAAGCTTCATCAAACGTTGAAAGTTGATATCACACTCGGCCATGTGCCCGGCCAAATCGTGATGGTAGCGCCGCCCCGGGTGTTGGCCACCCGTGGCAAAGTCGTAGCTCAGCTCGGTAGAGCGGCTAAGAATATCGGCATCTGTTTCTGGGCGCTTGTCTGACACTGACCGTCTCGATTTCTGTTTCGTTTCTGGCAACGCGATAATATACCTAGCCTGCTGCCGTGGTGTCATGACTCAATAGAAAATTTCCTCTATTGGACGTTACCCAGCAATTGCGGCAAAGGTTAGCCAGAACTGCGCCCAGTTCACGTTACTTGCATCCGCATTAAGGGCATAATCCGAACGATGATATGTGCCGCTTATCGCTTATTCAGACGGCGGCCGAATAAAGAAGGAAGTTCAATGTCCTATTCCCGATCATCATTTGTCCGCCCCCTACAGACCGTAACGATCCTTGCAGCCATGTTGTGTGCGCCGACCTACGCCGACGATCTGATGACCGTGTTTGTTGCCGCCAAAGATAATGACGCCTCGGTTGGCGCGGCTCGCGCATCTTATTTGGCTGACAAAGAGCGCCTGCCTCAGGCTCGCTCAGCACTGCTACCGTCTCTGGTCGCCAGAGCCAATACCACCAAAACCGAGGTTACGATACCCGGCGACAATTCAGCGAGCGCCGCCATTTTAGAAAATGGTTACAACGACAACAGCTGGAGCGCCCAGCTACGCCAACCCGTGGTCAATTTGTCTTCATGGTTCGGCTACAACAGCGCCAAAGCCTTCGTTAAAGCATCGTCCTTTTCCTTGGCTGCCCAAGAGCAGGATCTGATTGTTCGCGTGGCGGAAGCGTACTTGAACATCCTTCGTACCCGTGATCGGCTGGACACCACCAACGCGGAAGTCACCGCCGTCAGACGCCAGTTGGAGCAAGTACAGCAGCGCTTCGATGTCGGCTTGGTCGCCATTACCGACGTACTGGAATCCCAAGCCGCTTTCGATGCTGCCTTGGTACGACAAATTCAAGCCGACACCGATCATTACATTAGCTTCGAAACCCTGCGTACGTTGACGGGACGGGGCTATGACACTCTCGCGACCCTGTCGGAGCAGCTGCCCATTGTTGCCCCAGACCCGATGGATGAAGAAGCTTGGGTCGAGGCCGCCATGCGCTCCAATTTGGGCATCCGCGCCGCCATGGAACAACTCAGCTCCGCGCGCAGCGATGCTAAATCGCGTTTGTCAGGCCATCTGCCCACAGTGGACGCCACCGTTACTCGGAGCAATAACCACAATGGCAACCCGCTCACACAGCAGTTCAGCCCGCAAGAAACCGAGACGAACATTTACGGATTAGAAGTGACTCTCCCCTTGTTCCAAGGCGGCCGAACGACCTCTCGGGTCAGGGAAGGCAACGCACGCGTGGAACAGGCCCGTGAGCAGCTACTGAATCAACGACGCACGGTCGTGCGTAACACCCGCAACCTGTACCAGTCGGTCTCTACCGACGTGGCGCGGGTGAAAGCCAGACTGAAAGCGATTCGTTCGTCACAATCCGCGTTGGAAGCCACCCAAACGGGCTATGAGGTCGGCACGCGAAACATTGTCGACGTACTGCAGGCCCAGACACGACTGTACGATTCTCAATTTGCCTATGCGGATTCGCGTTATACCTACCTGCTGAACTTGTTGAGACTGAAGCAGCAAACGGGTCTGTTGGCCCAGCCCGATCTGCAGGAAATCAACAGCTTTATGGATTCCAATGCGCCCGTGGAGCGGCTGGTATCCCTGCGATCATCAAAGCGCTAAGCAGCACTAGCAAAAAGGCCTAACGCTTCGTTAAGCCGTCGAGTGACTGTCCCGAAAGCACTTGGGTTATCACGTCTTGAGTGCGTTGCTGGGCGCCTTTATTCGAAGCCACAACCTCGCTAGCCGCCGCTCCCATGGCCTTACGCGCCTCAGCGTCGTTCAGCAATGCGACCAAAACAGAGGTCAGCGAGGCTTCATTCACTTGCTGACAGGCCCTCGCCGCCATGAGGTCTGCATAGACCTGAGCAAAATTAAAGTCATGAGGGCCGGTGATTACCGGAGTGCCAAGACTGGCTGGCTCGATGGGATTGTGACCGCCTCGGGGCACTAGCGAACCACCCACGAAGGCCACCTCAGACAACCGAAACAATGGCATCAGTACGCCCATTTCGTCGATCAGTACGATTCGGCAATGACTCGTCGCTGGTCCAGCTTGCGCTACCCAGTCGCCATAACGGCACCATGTGATCGGCATAGCCTGTGTTGCCCGGTCGAGCAATATCGCCAACTCTGCTGCCCGATTGGGGTGCCGCGGCGCTAGCAGAAGCGTCAGGCTTGGATCCGATTCCAGCGCAGCAAAGTGAGCCTGAAGCACAAGCTCTTCCTCACCAGGATGCGTGGAGGCTGCGATCCAATAGCGTCGTGGTGCCTGCGCCCATTCTGCCGCGCGCGCTTCAACATCCGTCGGTAGGTCTAAGTCGTATTTGACATTGCCCACCGTCTGCACGCGTTTAGCGTCAACCCCAAGGTCGATGAATCGCTGAGCGTGCTCTGAAGTCTGACAGGCAATTAAGTCAAAGCATTCGAGCACTCGGCGACTCAGCCAGCGGAAACGCTGATAACCCCGCGCGGACTTTTCCGACAGCCGGGCATTCACCAGCATCACCGGAATACCACGCGCCTTGGCTTCCAGAATCAGATTCGGCCAGATTTCCGTTTCCATCAGAATCAGCACCCGCGGGTTTGCCTGTGTCAGGAAACGGCGCACGGCAAATGTGAAGTCGTAAGGTGCATAACAGTGAGCAACGGTGTCACCCAGCAGCGAGGCAACCCGTTCGCTACCCGTTGGCGTCATGGTGGTGACCAACACCGGCCCTTGCTCTGCGGTCATGGCACGAATCGTCGGGGCTGCCGCAATGGTTTCGCCTGCTGATACCGTATGAAACCAAACAGTGCCTTGAGCCAAAGACCCGGAGTAAAAGCCAAACCGTTCTTGCCAGCGAGGTCGATAGGTCGCATCTCGCCGCCCTCGCCACCATAACCGCAGCAGCACAACGGGCAGCGCCAGCCAGAGTAGAATCCGGTAGATCACCAGTCCCGGATAAGATATCGCATGATACACGCTCAAGATGATCCTTCCCTCATGGGTGGCAGGCTCGACAAGATTTCATCGACCGTGTGCGTAAGGCTACAACCCGACACGTTCAGTTGTCGGTCTGCCTTGGTGTATTGATCCACCCGCCGCTGACTGCCCAATGCAGCAATGCATGGAATGCCAAGCTGGTTCGCGACAAAGACCAATGCCCGCGGCTCTGCAATGCTGCCGAGGTCATAGTCCACAAGCACGACAGCACTCGCGTTGTGCATGTAACGCTCGGCACGATTTTGCAAATGAGCTTCGTACTCACTCATTCCATCAATGGGAAGGGTTCGTTCGTCCTTGTGCCGCCGCCGACGCCGGCCTTGTGCATCCAGTGCGTCCTCGGCGCTGGCAAGCGAGTCCAGAGCCGTATCGGTGAAGGTCTGCCACTGTTTGATGTGCAGCAAATCCGATGCGACACCAGCGGCATGCAAGGGTCGCTCAATGGCGCCAGCCAGCTCGTCGTCGCCGACGAAACCCACCAGCGTGACCGTTAGACCCGCATCAGCCAAGCCCAAGGCCAAACCTGCAGCACTGGGATGTCGGACACATTCAGGCCGTGACCCCTGAAGGTCTTGGCACTGGGATTGGTTAATCCAAATATCACCTGCCACCAAAACATGCCCGTCCGGAGGCGACAAAGACTGCACACTGTTAAGTAAGGATTGAAGCACGCACACCTCGCTGAGCAATTCTATATGGTACTACAGGCTAGGCGTTACTCAGGAAGGTCTTAGAGGTTCCTCCCCAAAACAGATAACATCTGCCAATGCACGACTCGTCACCACCTCGCCCCTCCTTACTCGCGCCAAGGCTCTGGCCCGTCTGGTTCACCGCCGCGCTGATGTGGCTGTTGGCCCGCCTGCCCATGCGCTGGATTTTCGCCCTAGGCAAGACCATTGGTGTGTTCGGCTATCACCTCGCTCGGTCCCGCCGACGCATTGCCGAAGTCAACATCGCTAAGTGCTTTCCCACACTTGATGCCGAGCAACGGCAGCAGCTCGTTCGAGCAAACTTCCGCCATACTGGGATGGGAGTCGTTGAAATGGCGCTGCCTTGGCTAAACCCGCGACGAGATTTGTCCGCCCACTACCGAGTGGAAGGATTGGAGTACCTGCATCAAGCCCACGACCAAGACCGAGGCATCGTATTGGTCGGCGCCCACTACACAACGATTGATGTGACCAGCCAGTTCTTGAGCAAGCTGGGCTTTGTTGACGTGATGTATCGACGCAACAAAAACCCGGTGTGGGAGTGGCTGCAAACTCAGGGGAGACGCCACCATTTTGACGGGGTCGTCGAGCGCAGCGACATGCGCCAGACCATCAAACGGCTGAAAGCAGGTCGCGCGATATGGTACGCGGCAGATCAGGACTATGGCCGCAAGCACTCGGTATTCGCCCCATTTTTCGGCATATCGACGGCAACCATTGCCGCAAGTTCTCGGCTGGCCCAGCGCAATCAGTCTCCGGTCCTCATGCTGCACCAAATACGTGACATAGAACGCCGCACCTGGACCCTGCGCTTCAGCCCAGTACTGGAGGGATTCGCCCAAGGGGATGAGGTCGCAGACGCAACTCGGCTCAATCAAATGCTTGAGGATTCACTGCGTCAGGTGCCTGATCAGTATCTGTGGGTACACCGGCGCTTCAAAACTCGACCCGAGGGTGAGGACTCGTTTTACCATAAGGGTTAGGCATACAATGGTCCGCTGCTTTTCGTAGGACATTTTTGTGCTCCCAACATTTCCCGAAATGCTCGGCCAACTGGTGGCGGAGCCCTCTGTCAGTTCCACGTCGCCGGAGATCGACCGTAGCAACCTGCGCGTCATTGAACACCTCGCGAACTGGCTGGATGGTTTGGGCTTTCGCACAGACATCATGCCGTTGCCCGGGCGACCGGACAAAGCGAACTTAATTGCCACCCTAGGAGGCGAGATCAACGACGGCATGGGCGGCCTCGTACTTGCCGGTCATACAGACACGGTGCCCTTCGACGAAGCTCTTTGGCAGAGCGATCCGTTTACCATCAAGGACGACCAAGACCGCTACTACGGTCTCGGCAGTTGCGACATGAAGGGGTTTTTCCCTGTGGCACTGGAGGCCGCGGCGACCTTCGCTAACCAACCTCTCAGAGCACCAATAACAATCGTGGCCACGTCAGACGAAGAGTCGTCCATGGCCGGCGGGCGTTATCTCTTGGAGTGCGGCAAGCCTAAGGCCGATTACGCCATTATCGGTGAGCCCACCGCCATGCAGCCGATTTTTGCGCATAAGGGCATCAGCATGATGACCATTAAACTTGAGGGCGCGTCAGGACACTCCTCCGACCCCAGTCTCGGTGCGAACGCGCTGGATGCTATGCACCGGGTCATGAGCGAGCTGATTACCCTACGCGAGGAGCTGGCAGCAAGCACGCAAAACGACGCCTTCGCCGTAAACATACCCACCATGAACTTGGGCTGCATGCGAGCAGGCGATAATCCCAACCGCATCTGTGGTCATGCTGAGCTGCAAATTGATTTGCGACTGCTACCGGGCATGGACTCTGAGCACATCCATGAGATTTTGGAAAAACGTATCCGCGCCGTGGTTGAGCACTCTGGTGTGAGCCTGCAGTTGCAGAAGGCCTATCCGCCGATTCCACCCTTTCAATCGAATCCAGACGGCGAACTGCTGCGGTCACTGAGCGACTTCAGCGGCCAATCGCCGGGTACGGTGGCGTTTGGCACCGAGGCCCATTTCATGCAGACCTTGGGCATGGAAACCGTGGTCTGGGGACCGGGTAGCATTGATCAGGCGCATCAGCCCAACGAATATCTGGATAAGGCTCAGCTGGCTCCAGCCACCGACACGTTACGCCGCGTCATTCAACGTTTTTGTATGGCTTAATCAATGAAAACAAACGATTACTCACAATGGTTTCGCGGTTCAACGCCGTACATCAGCGCCCACCGAGGTAAGACCTTTGTTGTCTATTTGGGCGGCGATGCGCTGGCACATCCGAATATTACCAACATCGTCCACGACCTCGCGCTACTGCATGTCCTGGGCGTTCATCTCGTGCTGGTGCACGGCGGACGTCCGCAGCTGGATGCCGCCTTACCGGGTTCAGCTTCCCACGCACACCGTCGCATTACGCAACCCGAGCATATGGACACCGTGACCGGTGTTTACGGCTTGCTTCGAAGCCAACTGGAAGGACTGTTTTCTACCGGCCTGCCAAACACGCCACTGCATAATGTGGATATCAGCGTGGTATCGGGCAACTTCGTAACCGCCAAACCCTTGGGCGTTCTCGACGGGGTAGACCACCTGTTTACCGGACAGCTGAGAAATCTAGACAATACCCGCGTACAGCGTCTGTTGGATGCCAACAATATCGTGCTGCAGTCGCCGCTGGGATTTTCCAGCTCAGGCCAAGCCTTCAACCTCGCCTCAGAAGAGTTGGCTGCAGATATCAGCATCGCGCTACAGGCTGACAAGGTGATTTTTTTCGATGAGACCGAGCACTTGAATGCCGCCGATGGCCAACGCGAGAGCACGGTCACACCCAGTTCCGTTGAAGACCACTTCGGCGCGTTATCGGCCACCACAGCTCAACGCTTTAGTGCCATGGCACGAGCCGTGCGCGCCGGTGTAACCAAGGCCCACCAAATTTCCTTCGCAACGGATGGTGGGCTGCTGCAGGAGCTGTTTACCGCAGACGGTGCGGGCACGCAGATTATTGAAGAAAAAGCCCAGCCGGTGAGAGCCGCCAAGCTGGATGATGTGGGCGACATTGTGGAGATTATTCGCCCGCTGGAAGAGAGCGGCGCGCTCCTTCGACGCTCAAGAGACCGCCTCGAACAAGAGATCGAACATTTCATGGTCGCTGAAGTCGACGGAGTCACCGTGGGTTGTTGTGCGGTCTACCTGCACGGCGAACAGGCCGAGCTCGCCTGCGTCGCGGTCAGCGACCTGTATCGGCGCGGCAGTGCTGGCGTAGCCATCGGTGCAAATTTACTGCTGGCGGCAGAGCAGCATGCCATGCAGGTTGGAGCCACTGGCTTGTTCGTGCTGACAACTCAGACTCAGGACTGGTTTGAGGAACGGGGTTTTCAAGGGGGAGACGTTAACGACCTCCCTGAAACCAAACAATCGCTTTACAACTGGCAGCGCGGCTCTAAAGTGCTGTTCAAATCGTTGGGCTAGCAACGCACCAACCTACGCCCGCACAACACCAAAGGAAAAATGATGGCTAACGAACGCCCCTACAGCTCCATTGTCGTCGACGGTGTTGAGCAAGCCCCAAGTCGGGCAATGCTCTACCCCACTGGCTTTAAGCCTGAAGACTTCAGCAAACCACAAATTGGTATTGCGTCTACCTGGAGCATGGTGACTCCCTGCAACATGCACATCAACGAGTTGGCCGAAGCCGCTGCCATGGGCGCGGACGAAGCTGGCGCCAAATCTGTGCTGTTCAACACCATTACCGTATCCGACGGCATTTCCATGGGCACGCCGGGCATGCGCTATTCCCTGGTCTCTCGAGAAGTCATCGCTGATTCCATTGAAACCGTCGTCGGTGCTCAGGGTTTTGATGGTTTTGTTGCCATTGGCGGTTGCGACAAAAACATGCCCGCCTGTGGCATCGCCATGGCGCGTATGGATCGGCCCAGCGTGTTTGTTTACGGCGGCACGATACTGCCTGGCAAAGAGAGGCGCGACATCGTGTCGGTCTTTGAAGCCGTCGGCGGTCACGCGGCCGGCAACGTTTCCGATATCGAACTGAAAGACGTGGAAGCCACTGCGATTCCCGGACCAGGTTCCTGCGGCGGCATGTATACGGCCAACACCATGGCATCGTCCATGGAAGCCTTAGGTCTGTCACTGCCCGGCAGTTCGGCACAGAACGCCGTGAGCCAAGACAAAAAGCAGGACAGCTACAATGCTGGCGCCGCGGTACGTCATCTGATCAAGCTGGGCATCAAACCCAGCGACATCCTAAGTCGAGAGGCGTTCGAGAACGCCATCACGCTGACCATCGCACTGGAAGGCTCCACCAATGCCGTGCTGCATCTGTTGGCCATTGCTCATGCCGCCAACATTCCTTTGAGCATTGACGACTTCAGTCGCGTCGGCAAACGGGTACCGGTCCTCGCCGATATGCGGCCCGCTGGCGTTTATGCCATGAGCGAACTGATTGAGATTGGTGGCATCTTGCCGCTGATGAAAACACTGCTACAAGAAGGGCTTCTGCACGGTGACTGCATGACGGTAACCGGTAAGACCATGGCGGAAAATTTGGCCGACGTCGCCGACTATCCAGCGGATCAAAAGATCATCCGGCCACTGTCGAACCCCATCAAAAAAGACAGTCACCTGGTGATCTTGCGCGGCAATCTGGCACCTGAGGGCGCGGTGGCAAAGATCACTGGCCACGAAGGCCTGACGTTTACCGGCAAGGCACGCTGCTTTCACGGTGAGGAAGCGGCCATGGCAGCGATCATGGACGGCACCGTCGTTAAGGGCGACGTCGTTATCGTGCGCTACGAAGGGCCGAAAGGCGGGCCGGGCATGCGGGAAATGCTGAGCCCCACCAGTGCCATCAACGGTCGCGGACTCTCTCAGGATGTCGCACTGCTGACCGATGGCCGGTTCTCGGGTGGTTCCCACGGTTTCGTGATTGGTCATGTGACCCCGGAAGCGCATCTGGGCGGCCCCATCGCCTTAGTTGAGGACGGTGACACCATTACCGTCGACGCGGATAACGCCGAGATTAACCTGCATGTCAGTGATGAGGAGCTCGCCGCACGCCAAGCCAAGTGGCAGGCCCCTGAGGCCTACACCCAACGCGGCACGTTGGCCAAGTACGCTCAGCTCGTCTCATCCGCCAGCGAAGGCGCTGTTACCGACAAGTATCTGGGTTAGTCGTGGTGGAAGAGGCCGCTTGCGCGTTGTGCGGCACGGCACGAGACCTGCGAAGGCTGCCCATTTATCAAATGGACGTGTGCCTGTCTTGCTGGGTTGAGGCTGAACGCGGCTGGCCTCAATCCGCCGAACCCGCGCTGTTTAAGGCCCTAGCGGCCCAAGGCTTACTGATACCCGATCGAAACGAGGCGAACCTGTTACCTCGGGCCTATGCGCCACCAGCAGACTTCGCACTTTAACGATGAGCCAACCTCGCAAGATCAGTTCGAAGAAACGACAACTCTGACCGCGATACCAGACTCCGGAGAGCCCGCGAGCATCCCAACCAAGGTATCACCCGCACCGTACTTGTGGGCCATGAGCTGATTGATTTCTGCGATGCGCTGAGGTTCAGGCGAGGCGGTTATGGCATAGGTTTGATCGCCACGAATCAGCGTCGCAGGATTGTCCGCACTGTGAGCCGTCAACCGTTGATACCAGCCGGACGTACCATCGCCAGCCCGCAGCCACATGGCACCGTCGGTATCCGCAACCCACAGTCTCGTGGTGACCGCTTCGCCTTGAGCATCCTCAGTCACCAACTGAACGACTTCACCGCTCTCGGAAGCCCCAGATACCAGCACCAGATAAAGCACCAAAACACCAATCACTGCACCCAGTCCCTTGTATAACCGCGTCAGCATCGCCGCCTCCCGATTCAATCCCTTGCTTAACGACTGCTCTGTTCGTGAACATAGTCCACCAGAAACTTAACGTTATCCACCGGGGTTTCCGGGATGATGCCGTGGCCCAAATTGAAGATATGCCCCGCCCGGCCATCGACTTGGTCTAACAACCACTGGGACTGGGACGCAACCGAGGCTTGATCGGCGCAGAGCACGATGGGATCAAGATTGCCCTGCACGGCGGTGCAGCCCAGCTGATCCCAGGTCGGTTTCAGGGGCGTGCGCCAGTCAAAAGCCAACACATCGATGTTCAGCTCATTGACCGCAGGCAGCAGATGATAGTTGCCGGTGCCAAAGTAAATGATTGGCACCGTACCGGCCAACGAATCCACTAGGGATTTCAGGTGCGGCTCCACGTAAGTACGATAGTCATAGATCGACAGATTGCCCACCCAAGTGTCGAACAACTGGACCGCTTCAACCCCAGCACTGATCTGCAGCTGCAGATAACTGGCGAGCTGGCCGGTCAGCTTGGTCATCAGTTCGTGCCAAAGCTCCGGTGCTTCGTACATCATCTTTTTGACGAACACGTAGTTTCGTGAACCCTTACCCTCGATGGCATAGGACGCTAGGGTAAAGGGGGCCCCGGCAAAGCCGATCAGCGCAATCTCCTTGGGCAGGCCTTCGTTAATGCAGCGCACGGTATCCGCGATGTAGGGCGTATGCTCGATGGCTGGTGCCGTGGCGAGATTGGCCACATCGGCTGCGGTGCGAATCGGGTTATCGAATACCGGTCCTTGACCCGGCACGTACTCGAGATTCAAACCCATGGGCTCCAAGATGGGCAGCAGGTCTGCAAACATAATCGCTGCATCGACGCCAAGAATGCGCTGGGCGTCCAAGGTAGCTTGAGCTGCCTTCTCGGGATTCTTGAAAAAATCCAGGCTGGGCAGATCCGCCTTGACCTGATGATATTCGGGCATGTAACGACCCGCCTGACGATTCAGCCAAATCGGCGTATGCGAGGTTTGCTCACCTCGGCAGGCCTGTAAGAAGACTTTGTCCATCTGCTTCCCTTAGAAAAAAATAGTAATGCGCTGCGAATCAGCTAATGCGCTGTGGATCCACGTCAGCGTCGTAATCCACGCCGTCGATACCAAAGCCAAAAATCTTGAGAAAATCCTCGCGAAAACCCGTCAAATCGCCCAGCTCGGGAAGGTTTTCGGTGTCCACCAGGGGCCACCGTCTTTTTACCTCGGCCTGCACCCGATCCGCGAGTTCCAAATCATCGACGCGAATGCGACCCGCCTCATCCAAACGCATCTCTGCCTCTGGCTGCAGTTGGCTCGCGAACAGTCGGTCGATGTGTTCAATACAGTCTTCGTGGCTGCCCTGCTCTTTCATGACCCGGAACAACAAAGCGGCATAGAGCGGCACAACGGGAATCGCCGCACTGGCTTGACTGACGATTGCCTTTAGCACGGCCACGCGAGCGTCGCCGCCAATCGACTGCAGCTTTTGTTGAATCTGCGCGCTGGCACGATCCAAGTCCGCCTTGGCCTTGCCCAAGGTACCCTCCCAGTAAATCGGCCACGTGAGTTCGCTACCGATGTAGGTGTAGGCAACGGTCTTGGCTTTGGGTGCCAGTAAATCGGCCGCCAGCAACGCATCCATCCAATATTCCCAATCCTCACCGCCCATTACCGTAACGGTGTCGGCGATTTCTTCCACCGTTGCGGGCTCTAACGCCACATTGGACACTTCGCCCTTTTCAACGTGAACGGTTTTGATATCCAGTACCTCGCCCAGCGGTTTGATGCTGGATCGATGCAGCACCTCGGTTTTCGGATGCTGGCGCACCGGCGAGGCCAGGCTATAAACCACCAGATCGATGTGCCCTAAATCGGCCTTGATCGTCTCAAGCACTTCCTCGCGCATGGCGTCGGAAAATGCATCGCCATCCAGTGTCTTGGCATACAAACCTTGCTCGGCAGCCCGCGCTTCGAAGGCTTTGTTGTTGTACCAACCCGCTGATGCGGTTTTGCTCTCTGTAGGCGCCTTTTCAAAGGAAACCCCTAGGGTTTTGGCTCCACAGCCAAAGCCTGCAACGATGCGGCTTGCGAGCCCGTAGCCGCCTGAACAGCCGAGCACCAACACGTTACCAAAAGCCCCGTCGGCAGCATCGCCCTGACCGATGACGTAATCGATTTGTTGGTTGACGTGAGCAGCACAGCCAGCTGGATGCGCTGTGGTGCAGATAAATCCTCGAATTCGGGGCTTTACGATCATGGTTCTACCTTCGGATAACGTGTACGCCGCAACTCGGTCTCGGCGGTTATGGCGGACGCCATCATACCCGCTCCCACTGCCCAGCGCATGATGCCCTCGACGTTGAGTATGCGGGGGCCATCACGGCGCACGGTAACGCTGGCCGTCTCTCCTTCGTGCAACATGTGATCGCGGTCGCCGTCTAGGGCAATGACGCCGGGACCGCTGAACGTAAGCATTTCGTCAAACTCGATACGCCGAGTATGGCTTACAGCAACGTCACGAAAATGCCCCGGCGATAGGGGTGCCCGCACAGTTTGGCCGTCACGGCCCATCTGAACCCACAACCCATAATCATCGTGCGCATAGACCGGATCGATAAAGCCGCCGATCGGTGACATGCCAACAGCATTGGGTTCCGCCCGGGTGAGCAACATGGCGTCTAAGCGATCAGCGTCGAAGGGCAGCAAGTTGCCCACATGATCTCGGCGCAACAGCACCACATCAATCAGGCCAATATCCGTCTGAGTCGGAGTCTGCAGATGCGCCACCTTGGCTCGCGGCCTAAGCGACTCTGGCATGCCGGTGGTTTTACCCAACGCATTCAAACCGGCAACCATGCCCCCCAAGGTTGGTTCCATCAAAGTCGGAAAGACGTTGTTCGTGCCGGTGGAAATAGGCACCAGGTCAATCGCGCTGTCGGCGCGAACTAAGGCTCGGTTGGTGCCGTCACCACCCAAGGATACGACAGTATGACAGCCGGCTTCCTTGAATAGATGCATGGCTGCCGCCGTGTCCTTGGCGGTATTGGTTAGTGGGATATCGACAATATGTACGTTGGCATTCAAAGGCATAAGCTCCAACGCGCCTTCCGCAATACGAAAGGGCTCACGAGCCACATAGATGTCAGTGATACCCACCGCGTCAGCACCGGCGGCAACCCGTGCCACGATGTCACGCTTGGCCTCATGAGTCATGTTAGCGGCGCGTGCCGCCAGCCGTCGCACATCCCGGCCAGACATGGGATTCACGCACAGTGCCAGTTTGCCGTTGCCCTTCATCTCAAAAGCCATCGACTGTGGCTCCAGTCACGACGCTCGTTCTAAGGTTTGAAACGTGTAGGCACTGCTGTGGCGCTCGTCGGCTTCGCAGCGTTCTTCTTCCACGACCTGCCACCCGCTCAGATCGACAGGCGGGAAGAAAACATCACCCTGAGGCTCGGCATGGACAGTCGTAAGGTACAGCCGGTCTGCCAACGGCAGGGCCAGTTCGTAGATTTGCGCGCCGCCGATCACCATAACCTCATCCACTCCATCGATCAGGCTCTGACTTTCGGCCAGGGCAATGGCTTCTTCTAGGGTAGGTACGACCTGAATGCCCTCCCGCTGCCACTGTTCATTTTGCGTAAGCACAATGTTTGTTCGACCCGGTAACGGTGCTTTCATCGATTCAAATGTTTTTCGCCCCATAATCACCGGCCGACCCATGGTGGTTTTCATGAAGTGGCGCATGTCGTTCGGCAAACGCCAAGGCAGGGAATTGTTTCGACCAATGACGCGGTTTTCGGCCATGGCCCAAATCAGAGACAGCTGCATAGTAATGAAATCCTGGTGTCGTACTTAAACCGCGATTGGTGCTTTTATCGCGCCGTGGCATTCGTAACCCGTCAACTCAAAATCTTCGTAAACAAAGCCAAAGATATCTTTCACATCGGGGTTCAGGCGCATTTGTGGCAGTGGCAATGGACTACGACTGAGTTGTAGATCCGTCTGCTCCAGATGATTGGTGTACAGGTGCGCGTCCCCCATGGTGTGCACAAAGTCACCCAACGCCAGATCGCATACCTGCGCGATCATCATGGTCAGCAACGCATAGGAAGCGATGTTGAAAGGCACACCGAGAAAAATGTCCGCACTTCGCTGATATAGCTGGCAGGACAACTTGCCATCCGCCACATAAAATTGGAAAAGGGTATGGCATGGCGGCAGCGCCATATGATTCACCTCGGCCACATTCCACGCGCTGACAATGTGCCGGCGACTGTCCGGATTCGTGCGAATGCCTTCGACTACCGCTTCAATTTGGTCAATCGTGCCGCCGTCGGGCCCGGGCCAAGATCGCCACTGGGATCCGTATACCGGCCCAAGCTCTCCGTGCTCGTCCGCCCACTCATCCCAAATATGCACATTATGATCGGTCAAATACGAGATGTTGGTCGAACCCGCCAAGAACCACAAAAGCTCGTGAATGATCCCTTTGAGGAAAACTTTCTTGGTCGTGACCAAGGGAAATCCGGCACTCAGGTCAAAACGCATTTGATGACCAAATACGCTGTAGGTGCCTGTGCCCGTTCGATCGGCTTTGAGAGTGCCGTTTTCTCGAACATGGCGCATCAGATCGAGGTACTGTTGCATGGACGTTGCCTTCGCTGTGCAAAGGGAGATATTAACAGCGATGTATGAGGTGAGCGATCAGATCTTCCATCCTCGCGCGAGCCCGTACCGACTTTTAACCTCAATGAGCAGGACGTCGAGACCAGTACAGCAAAGCCCCTCCAGCGATCACCATGGGTAGCGAGAGTAGCTGCCCCATACTGACAAATTCGAACAGCACAAAACCGATGTGGGCATCTGGCGAGCGCAGAAATTCCGTCATAAACCGGCACAGACCATAACCGAGCAAAAACGCGCCGGAGAGAACACCCTTGGCCCGAGGCTGCAATGACAGCCACCAAAGCACGACAAACAGCAGCGCCCCTTCGGTAGCCGCTTGATAAAGCGACGATGGATGTCTGGCCGCACCTTCCCAAACCCCGAAACACATGGGGTTTAAGTCCCGCACAGCCTGACACTGGAACACCAGCCCAAGACTACTTTCGGTAACGCGGCCAGGCAGCTCCATGTTGATAAAATTGCCCATCCGACCGAACCCAAGACCAATTGGACATAGGGGAGCAAGAAAGTCCGTCACGGCGAGAAAGTCCTTTTCGTAGCGGCGACCAAACAGCACCATGGCGACCAGCACGCCAAGGAACCCACCGTGGAACGACATGCCGCCTTCCCAGACTCGAAATAAATACAGCGGATCCCCGGTAAAACGCTCAAACCCGTAAAACAGCACATAGCCCACTCGACCACCGAGTACTGCGCCCATGGCACCGTAAAACACGAGATCAGACAGTTGGTCTGGGTCCCAGCGAGTGTTCAGACTTTGCGGACGATTGTTGATACGCCACTGCCCAAGCACATACACCGCGGCGAACCCAAGCAAATACATCAGCCCATACCAGCGCAGTGCAACGGGTCCAAGAGAGAGGATGATGGGATCAATAACCGGGTATTGCATAGACAGCTTTATCACAGGATTCGACCCGCAGAATAACCCAAAGTCCTGATACACTCGCTGCCTTCTTTACCAGCCAGTTCGCAATATGTGCTTAATTTTGTTCCGCTTTCGCCCCCAGTCAGACGAGCCGCTTTTAGTTGCCGCGAACCGAGATGAGTTTCATGAGCGCGCCAGCGCCGGCGCGCAGTTCTGGGATGACGAACCCCATATCTTGGCGGGAAAAGATCTGGTCGCCGGCGGCACATGGCTGGGTTGTTCACGCCACGGTCGTTTTGCGGCATTGACCAATTTCGCTCAAGGCGATCTCACCCCCTTCCCCAAATCTCGGGGTGAATTGGTCCATGGCTTTTTGGACGGCGCGCTGTCGGTTAAAGACTACGCCCTAAGCATCAAGGGCGATCAATACGCAGGATTTAATCTGCTGCTATTTGACGGCCGGCATCTGCTGCACACCACCAACGTGTCGCAACCGGATCAGCCGCGCAGCCGCTTGCTGCCCGCCGGCGACTACGGCCTGAGCAATGCTGAACTGGGCGCTACATGGCCCAAGTGCGTAGACGGTGCAAAGAGACTTGGCGCCCTCGCCGACGGTGATCACACGAATCATCAACTGATCGAGTTGCTCAATGATCAGGAAAAACCCGCCGATGACCGCCTGCCCAATCGCGGTGTGCCCATCGAGAGAGAGCGACACTTAGCCTCATGCTTTATCAGTGATGGGCATTACGGCACCCGAGCCAGCACCGTTGTCCGCATGGGTCGCAAAGAGATCTACTTCACTGAGCAAACCTATCTGCCCGAGGGTGTGCTGGGTCCGAGAGTAGAGTTTGAGTTTGCCGTTGAATCAGTCGACACTTCCGCTGAAGTCTAACCCTTCATAAGCGCCCGTTCATTTGCCGTTAGGTTACAGTCAGCGTCTGCTCACGAGAGTTGATATGGCGACCAATCACATCGCACAGGGCTTACGCCTACTAGCCAACCCCAACGTTAGCCGAATGTTCATCGCCTATGTGGTGAGCTATACAGGCACCGCCATGGCACCCATCGCCATGGCCTTTGGCGTCTTAGAACTTACCGGCTCTGCGGCAGACGCTGCATTCGTTATTGCGGCCCCAACCGCCGCCTCTATCGTCGTGCTGCTTCTCGGCGGCGTGATCGCTGATCGCACCTCGCGCAAACGCATCATGGTTTTCGCTGAGGTCACGGCGATGACAGCCCAGTGCACGATCGCTTGGCTGTTTATCTCTGACAACGCAACAGTGCCCTTGCTGACTGGATGCATGCTGGTCAACGGCATCGCCGTCGCCTTCCATGCGCCCGCGGCGACAGGACTCATCATTCAATTGGTGCCACGAGCAGAGCTTCAGGCCACAAACGCCCTGCTCGGCATCGCTCGCAACAGTGCGGTCGCATTTGGCGCCGCCCTGGCGGGTGTGCTGGTGGCCACTGTCGGGCCCGGCCTAACACTGTTGATCGACGGCCTGAGTTTTGGCTTTTCCGCCATACTGGTTTCGCTGCTGCGGCCTGTCGCTCAGGAAAGGACGCCGCCCCAATCCGTACTCAGGGATCTACGCTTGGGGTGGCAGGAGTTCAGCCGTCACACCTGGCTATGGGTTATCGTGTTGCAGTTCTCTCTTATCGTTGCAGCCATGGAGGCCGTATTTGGACTTCTGGGGCCAGCCGTCGCCAGAGACTTAATGGGAGGGCCAACGGATTGGGGCTTCATCGCATCAGCCCATGGCATTGGTACCCTGCTGGGCGGCCTGCTGGGTATGCAGCTTCGACCCCGGCACCCGATGTACGTCGCGAGCTACTGTGTGTTGTTTTTCGCCCTCGTGCCGTTGGCACTGGCGGTACCCCTAGCCTTGTGGGTCGTGGTGCTTGCGGCCTTTATCAGCGGAATCACCGGACAGATCTTCGGCGTCTTTTGGTATACGACCCTGCAACAAAAAGTGCCTGCAAACATGCTGTCCAGAGTCAGCGCCTATGACCACCTCGGTTCTATCGCGCTGGCACCCTTGGGCATCGTTCTCTTTGGTTTGCTGTACGAAAGCGGCGGACATCAACTGACACTGACCGTCGCTGCCCTTGTAGTGATCGTCCCAACGCTGTTGGTATTTACCGTTCAAGATGTACGCCGCATGACCATTGATTACGAAACGTCAGCCGAGCGCCGCGAGTCTGCGGCAAAGCCTACTGACCTGCTGCCTACCACAACCGATCCTTAGCGTATTCCGAATAACCTGCGTCGTAGGCTGCCGCGTCAAACTCCGGAATATGTTCCTGCAAAAACTCGCCAGCAGTGGGCAGGCCTTGGCTTTCATCACCCACCGACCACAGCCGCGACCGCATCAGCGCCTTGGCGCATTGAAAATACACCTCTTCCACTGCGATCACGATTACCGTGCGAGGCAGCTTACCTTGATGCTCAAACTGTTCGGTTACGCTCGCTTGCGCGGTCAGTGTGGCGGTGCCGTTGACGCGCACGACGGTGTTTGAACCTGGCACCATAAACATCAGGCTAAGTCGTCCATCGCGCACAATGTTTTTCAGGGAGTCGAGCCGATTGTTGCCCCGCCAATCTGGCATCAGCACCGTCTTCGGATTCGCGATACGAACCACCTCGTCGCGATCACCCCGCGGGCTGGCGTCGGTACCTTCAGGACCCACCGTGGACAAAATCACAAATCGCGATGCGTCAATCCAGCGGCGGTACAGCGGCGTGATGTGATCGCATACCTTGTCGATGGCGCCTTGCACCGTGACGTCATATAAGGCTTCCAGTTCAGAAACGGATTCAATGATTCGCATGCCTTTTCCTTTCACGTTCAATCAGTCCATCAGCTTTCTAAGCCACCAGTCGCAGGTGCGGGTCTGGCTCGCTGGTTGTAGAGCAGAGCGCGCAAGGCGGCGAGTTCTTCCTTGGGCAGGCTCGAATAATCGTTCTGCATATCCGCGCCAACCGCCATACCGCGCTGCACAGCAGGGCGTTCGCTCAGCTCGTCAAACCAGCGCTTGAAGTATTTGAATTCATTGATGTCCTGACCCTGTCCTTCCCAGTTTACTGTCCACGGATAACAAATCATGTCTGCAATGGTGTATTGATCACCGCACAGATAGCGCTGGTTGTAGAGCTTGTTGTTGAGCACGCCATAAAATCGGTTTACCTCATCGGTAAATCGCGTAATCGCATAACTTTGATCACCCGCGTCCTCACCTAGGCGGCGAAAGTGGCCGCATTCGCCGGTCTTGGGACCCTGATTCGCCATCTGCCAGATCACCCATTGCACCACCTCATACTTACCCCGCGCATCGGCCGGCATGAACAGGCCTGTCTTCTCTGCGAGGTAGAGCATGATCGCGCCGGATTCAAATACCGAGAGCGGTCCATTGCCATCTTCCGGGGCATGATCCACCAGAGTTGGCATGCGGTTGTTGGGGTTGATGGCGAGAAATTCATCGGTAAATTGATCTCCCTTACCAATGTTGCACTCGATCACATTGTAATCCAGTCCGCACTCTTCTAACTGAATGGTCACTTTTTTGCCGTTGGGAGTTGGCCAGTAATGTAAGTCGAGCATGTCTCGTTTCCTGATGTTTTGTCCCATAGACGGTATCCTGACTGCGCTGGGATGGCTATTACTATGACTGGGGAGAATACCGTGGATACATCATTAAACGGCAAGACGGCACTTATTACCGGTGCCAGCAAGGGTTTGGGCCTGGCCATGGCCAAGGCCTTTTACAGCCACGGCGCAAAGGTTGTTCTGCTGGCGCGGGGCGCAGCGGATCTAGCCACCGCTGAAACAGAGATCCGTGCCTTGACGGTGCCTGACGGGTATCGCGATAGCGCCGACGTTGCGGCCTTCGTCTGTGATGTCACCGACGCAAAAGCGATCGCGGCAACCCACCAGCAGGCCAAGGATCGTTTTGGCGCCATCGACATTTTAGTAAACAACGCCGGCCAATCTGCGGCCAAACCTTTTCTTAACATCACCGACGACGAGTGGCAGGCAGATCTGGATCTCAAGCTGATGGCCGCTGTACGGCTGACCCGTCTCGTTTGGCCTGGCATGGCCAAACGTCAATGGGGGCGAGTGATCAACCTGCTGAACGTTTTCGCAAAACTGCCCGATGCTGGCACGGCGCCAACATCTATCTCTCGTGCCGCGGGCATGGCCTTAACCAAGGTCCTCAGTGCCGAGGGTGCGGCGGACAATATTCTGGTGAACGCGATGCTGATTGGATTTATCGAGAGCGATCAAATACGCCGCCAGCACGACGCAAGTGACGGATCCCTCTCGCTCAACGAATTCATCGCAAAAGCAGGTCAACGCCTGCCAATGAAGCGTATGGGTAGAGCAGACGAAGCAGCCGATTTGGCGCTGTTTTTAGCCAGCGAGCGGGCCTCTTATCTGACCGGCTGCGCGATCAACATGGATGGCGGGTTGTCCAAGGCCGTCTAGCGACCCTAGTGCGCAACTTTGCCTGAGCGTGCGGGCATTACTTTACTCAGCCCTAGGCGCACAATCTCTCGATTGAGAAAGAGACTGACTTCTTCTGCAGTGTGCATGCGCATAACGCGAGCCAGCATACGTCGCGCATCACTGCGCTTGATGTTGCGTATCACCCACTTCACCCGCAGCAGGTGCGTGGCGTTCATGGAGAGCACGTGATAACCCATTGCCATCAGCAAAATGGCGCCCGCGGGCGTGCCCGCAAGCTCGCCACAAATGCCCAATGGTTTTTCTTCGGCGTGAACCGCGCGTGCCACCTCACGCAGAGCGGTGATCACCGCCGGATGAATTTCCTGATAGAGCTCGGCCACTCGCGGGTTGTTGCGGTCGATCGCTAGCAAGTATTGGGTCAAGTCGTTAGAGCCAACGGCAACAAAGTCTGCTTCTTTTGCCAGCAGTCGTGCTTGGTAGACGGCGGCAGGCACTTCGATCAATACACCAACCTGCGGTCGCTTCACCTGCACGCCCTCTTCGACCACTTCGGCATAGGCCTGATCGATCAGGCGTTTTGAGCGTCTGAATTCCGTGAGGCTGGATATCATCGGCAGCATGATGCGCAAATCGCCAAGCAGTCCCGCATTGGCCTTGAGCATGGCCCGCACTTGAACCAAAAAAATCTCTGGGTGGTCCAGCGTGACGCGAATACCTCGCCAACCCAAAAACGGATTCTCTTCTTGGATTGGGAAATAGGAGAGCGACTTATCGCCACCGATGTCCAAGGTCCGCATGGTCACGGGTCTGGGCTCAAAGGCCTCCATATGTTCGCGATACAAGTTCCGTTGTTCCAGCTCTGTCGGAAATCGGTCTTGGCTCATAAAGGGCACTTCGGTGCGAAACAATCCAATACCCTCGGCGCCTCGATCCAGCGATCGGGTGATGTCACTGGTCAGGCCCACGTTTACCCAGAGCTGCAAGCGCCACCCATCTTGCGTGACGCAAGGCAGTTCCTTCAGTTCGTTGAGTTCTTCTGCAAAGACTCGCTCTTGGTCGAGCAGAGAGATGTTTTCCAACAGGCGCTGCTCGCTGGGCTGGGTGTAGACATCCCCGTAGTGGCCGTCGACGATCAGAGTTATCCCTTCCAGCTCATAGGCAGGAAGGTCCAATGCACCCATGACGGCGGGAATTCCCATGGCCCGAGCCAATATCGCCACATGAGAATTACCGGAACCTCGCACAGACACCACCCCGCGTAATTGGTCCGCAGGAATGGCACCCAACATCGCCGGTGTGATTTCTTCGCCAACCAAAATGGCGTTATCCGGAAACTGAGTTTTCTTCTCGCGGATACGCTGCAAATAGGCCAGCACGCGGATCCCCAGATCCTTCACGTCGGTACCGCGCTCGCGCAGATACTCGTCGTCCATTACCTCGAAACGACTGACATGCTGCCGAATGACTTTGCGCAGGGCACCCTGGGCCCATTCTCCGCGTCGCACGACTTCACGCATATCGCCGGCCAACGCGCTGTCATCCAACATATGCAAATAGGCTTCGAACAGGGCCAGTTCTTCTTGAGGTAGGCTTGTGGTTAACGATTGAATCAGACTGCGAATGTCATTGCGTACCGCTTCGATGGCGCGATCGAGCAACATCAATTCAACGGTTATGTCTTCTGCAGGTCTGCTGGGCACTGCATCCAAATCCGCTATGGGGTGCATCACGACGCTGGTACCAATAGCGATTCCTGGCGCACCAGCGAAGCCTTTGAAATACCCGTCATCGATCAGATTGATCGCACTGTCAGCGACAATGGGGCTTCCCACCGCCTCCGCGTGGGCCACGCTGGTGGCGAGTTGGGCCGATAGGGTAACCAAGAACGCCTCTTCCGATTCATCGAAGCGTCGCGGCTCCCGCTGTTGCACAACCAGTACGCCGAGCACTCGGCCCTGATGGAGAATCGGCACGCCCAGAAATGCGTTGAAGGGCTCTTCTCCGATTTCAGGGACGAAGTGGAAATTTGGGTGACTGGGAGCTGTGTCTAGGTTCAAGGGTTCTGAGCGTCGACCGACTAATCCCACCAGACCTTGATCCTGAGCCAGGATCACTTCGCCAATCCGGCTGGCATTTAAGCCTTCGGTTGCTGCCAATAGATAACCGTTGCCGTCGGTTGATGCGAGGTATATTGAGCACACTTCGGTGCCAAGGGCTTCCTTGATGTGGGCCGCCAGCAGCTGCACAGAGGCGGCGAAGTTTCCCTCTTGGGTCACGTCCTGAACAATTTTTCGCAGCACGTTGAGCATGAAGTGATGCCTTACAGAACAGTAGCGTGAGTGGCCGACTCGGTTGAGGCGCGCTGCACCTTCGGCAGATACTGAGCCAATTCCACCAAGGCACGACGATAGACATCTTGTTTAAAATCAACGACCTGTTTGATCGGGTAGTAAAAACTTACCCACTGCCAGTCATCAAATTCTGGTTTGCTGTGCAGGTCGAGACGCACGGCATCGTCCGGTGCACGCAGTTGAAGCAAAAACCATTTTTGTTTCTGCCCGACAAAACCCGGCGTGGAATTGTTTCGTCGCATGTGTCGAGGCAGGCGATAACGCAGCCACGAAGAGGTTTGGCCGAGAACAGTCACGGCGTCAGCAGACACGCCAATTTCTTCGTAAAGTTCCCTGAACACGGCGTCTTCAGTCGATTCACCGGCGTTGACGCCGCCTTGGGGAAACTGCCACGCATTGAACCCGCCAATGCGTCGCGCCCACAATACACGGTTGCTCGGTGCATCCGGCGTCGGTGTTTGCAGCAGCACGATTCCTACGTTCGGGCGAAACCCATGCTTATCGATATTCGAGTTCATGTTACTTCTTCCTCTTAACCCACCATACAACAATACGTGAGATGGACACGGGATTTATTACCCAACGCGTATCGTTTGGCCACTTGTTGGGTCAAACATGACAGAATCCACGGCTTGCGATCACAACCTGGGAAGCCAGCCGTCTAATCATGTCAAATACCTTGAATCACCAAACCAGTCTTTACCTCAAACAGCACGCGGAGCAGCCTGTGCATTGGCAGCGATGGAGCGACGAGACATTAGCTGAAGCTAAGTCGGCGGACCGTCCGATTTTCCTGTCCATTGGCTATGCGGGATCCCATTGGTGCCAGGTAATGTCTCGAGAGTCCTTCAACGATCCGATGACAGCCCAAGTGCTCAACACGCATTTTTGCTGCATCAAGGTCGATCGAGAGGAACGACCGGATCTGGACAAAGTGTATTTAAGCGCCATGCAACTGCTCACCCAGCACGGTGGCGGTTGGCCGCTGAACCTGTTTTTGGATCCGCAGACCCAGCTGCCGTTCTTTGCCGGTACCTACTTCCCGGCAGACACGCAAAACGGCCAGCCCGGCTTCGCCGATTTATTGATGCGCCTGCACGAAGCTTACGATCAACAGCGAGAAGAGCTGACCGGGCAAAGCGACAAGCTGGCGAACACGCTGCAGCAGCTGTCGCCGCCCGTTTTGGACCCCAAGATGACCGATGAGGCATTGATCGATAGCTGCCGCGAGAGTTTGGCCGAGCGATTCGATTCGGCGGAGGGCGGTTTCGGGCAGAGTATGAAGTTTGCGATGCCCGGCAGCATTGAGCGACTGCTCAAACACTGGGCTTACTCCCGACGGATCGGGGCGGCGGACAAAGACGGCTTAGAGATGGTCATGACCACCCTGACACAAATGGCACGTGGTGGTCTTTTTGATCATTTGGGTGGTGGCTTTTTTCGCTACGCCCAAGACCGACAGTGGCGCACACCGCATTTTGAAAAAGTACTTTATGACAACGCACAATTGCTCAACGTCTACTCCCACGCGCTGAAGCTCGGTGGGGATGCGTTGTTTGAAGACGCACTGTCCAGCACGTTGGATTGGCTGAAACGCGAGATGCGTGATGGCTCTGGTGGGTTTTACGCTGGCCAAGACGGCGCTAGCCTCGGACAACGAGGCCGGCACTATCTCTGGCGACGCGAGCAGGTAAAAAGGCTTTTGGACGAAGACGCCTATTTGCTGATTGAAACGTTGTACGCCTTGGACAAACCGGCGAACGCAGACAATCACTGGATCTTGCATCGACGGGATTCCTATCGCTCTGTGATCCAGCGATTGTCCCTGGACGAGGCCAGCGCCAATACGCTGCTCAAGAACGCCAGAGCAACCCTGTTTGCCTCGCGCTCAGAACGCACACCAGCCATTACCGACAAAAAGATTCTCAGCGGCTGGAATGGACTGCTCATGGCTGGCTTATGCGATGCCGCCGAAGCACTCGCCGATGAAACCTGGTTGGACACGGCTCAACAAATCGCCGATTTCTTGCGCGACAACTGCTGGGACGGTGATCGTCTGAGTGTTTGCTGGCAAGACGGTCATCGTCAGCCCCATGGCTTTTTGGACGACTACGCCAACGTACTGCATGGCTTGGTGACCTTATTGAGCCATCGCTGGCGCGAGACAGATGCGACCTTTGCGGTCGCATTGGCCGATGCGGCCATGGCCCTGTTTTACGATGTTGAGACCGGCGGATTTTACTTTACCGCCGCCGACCAGCCCGACCTGATCTTCAAGCCCAAACCAAGCTTCGACGAAGCGCTGCCGCCGGGCAATGCGACCCTGACGAGTGCCTTACTGCAATTGGGGCAGGTGCTCGGCGATGCAACGTACTTGGACGCCGCGACCAATACCCTTCGCTGGGCCCGGGCGGCTATGGAACGCTATCCCGCAAATCACTGCAGTTTCATTAGCGCCCTTCAATCCAGCATCGCACAAGATCAAACCGTGGTTCTACGCGGGCCGGAGGTTGAAATGCGGCATTGGCGAGACGCCCTATGCCAAGGTTATCAGCCATGGCTGACTGTCTACTGCCTGCCCTACGATCTGGGAGGCCCGGTGCCGAACTATCTGCCCGGCTTAGTCAGTGCGGCAACACGCAGCCAAGTGAGCGCCTTTGTCTTTGAGGACGGTCGCGCCAGCGCAGCGATCACCGACCTAGAGGAACTGCGGCGAACGCTGAGCGGTCGTTAACCTGCGCTGACATCCGTCCAGGTCAAATCCAACTCCCGCGCTGCTTTAACATCGTCCAAGCGCCGCACCGGTGTCGTATACGGCGCTTGCTTGACGAAATCAGCGTCTTGATGGGCTTCTTCACGTACCGCAATCATCGCGTCCACAAAGGCATCCAGCTCCTGTTTGCTTTCCGTTTCCGTCGGTTCAACCAGAAAGCATTCCGGTACCAATAGCGGAAAATACGTGGTGGGGGAGTGCACGCCATAGTCCAACAACCGCTTGGCCATATCCATGGCATTCACACCAAGTTCCTTGCTCTCCTTTTGATAGGTAACAATGAACTCATGAGTCGCTCGACGCGACGGATAGGCCAACTGGAATCCTGCCTTGGCTAATCGCGCGGCCATGTAATTGGCATTCAACGTGGCAAATTGCCCCACACGGTGCATGCCTTCTTTTCCTAACATCAGCGCATAGGAGAGCGCGCGCAGTAAAATACCCGCATTGCCGGCAAAGCCCGAAAGGGTTCCGATGCTCAGAGGCAAATCGTCGATACCCATCCAGCGGTAGCGATCACCGCCGTCTGCTTCAATCTTCTCCACCACGGGTAGCGGCAAATGGGGTAGGAGACGTTCGCCGACACCAACCGGGCCGGCACCGGGTCCACCGCCGCCGTGTGGCGTGGCAAAGGTTTTATGCAAATTCATATGCAAAACGTCGAACCCCATATCACCGGGTTTGACCTTACCTAAGATCGCGTTGAGGTTCGCTCCGTCGTAATACAGCAGACCGCCCGCGTCATGCACCGTAGCGGCAATGGCCTCAATCTGCCGCTCAAACACCCCGCAGGTTGACGGATTGGTCATCATCAAACCAGCGGTTTGCGGCCCAACTTTGGCTTTCAACGCCTCTAAGTCGACGTCGCCTTCCGCGTTCACCGGTACCTCAGTGACTTTGTACCCACACATCACCGCCGTGGCGGGGTTCGTGCCATGAGCCGCCGTCGGCACAATGATCTCAGTGCGGGCGTCATCGCCACGGGCCTCGTGATAGGCGCGAATCATGGCAACACCGGCAAACTCGCCTTGCGCTCCGGCCATGGGCGCCAACGACACCCCACGCATGCCGGTCACGTCTTTGAGAATCTCCTGCAAATCGTGCATGCAGGCCAGATGGCCCTGACTGGCAGACTCGGGTGCCAACGGGTGCCGTCCCAAGAAACCGGGCAAGCTTGCGGCTTTGTGCGCGCCTCTGGGGTTGTACTTCATGGTGCAAGAACCCAGCGGATAGAACATGGTGTCGATCGCGTAGTTCTGACGGGACAGATTGGTGTAGTGCCTGACCGCCTGCAATTCCGAGACCTCGGGCAATCCCGGTGTGTCTTCGCGTAGCAAGTGCTCGGGTATGTCTGCCAAGCAAGCGGCATCGGTACCGTCTACCCGTTGCGCCGTCGCTCGCCGATTCGCCAGACTCAGTTCAAAGATGGACTGGCCCTGTGCCTTGGTAGCAGTGAGCCGACCCGTCGCTACCGTATCCGTATTCGTCTCAGTCATGCGCTGACTCCCGTTGCACTCTTAAGAGCTTGGCCGAAAGCCTCTACGTAGTGATCAAGTTCTGCCTCGGTACGTTTTTCTGTCACCGCGACCAATAGGCCGTTGGCCCGATGTTCCTGTTCGGGGCCCACAAAGTCCTCCAGATTGAGGCCAGCCAAAATACCTTGTGCCATCATTGGCTCGAGTATTTGACTCGCCGGCACCGGTAACCTCACGGCAAATTCGTGAAAGGTCGGTCCATCAAAAAAGTCCGTGACGCCATCAAAGGCCAGTAAGCGTTGACGCAGGGCATTGGTTTTTCGATGGCAGTCCAAAGCCGTTTCACGAATGCCCTGCGGACCCATCAAACTCATGTAGATGGTTCCGGCAGTCACCAGCAAACCTTGGTTCGTACAAATATTTGACGTCGCCTTGCCTCGGCGAATGTGCTGTTCTCGGGCCTGTAAGGTGAGCGCATAACCCACCCGGCCCTCCAGATCTACTGTACGACCAATGATTCGGCCAGGTAGCTGGCGCATGAAGGCTGCCCGCGCACAGATAAAGCCAAAGGATGGGCCACCAGAGGCCATGGGCACACCGAAGGGTTGACCGTCACCCACGGCGATGTCTGCACCCTGCTCTCCCCACCGGCCCGGGGCTTTCAGCACCCCAAGACTCATCGGATTCACTACTGCAATCACTAAGGCTCCCTGAGCGTGAGCCCAGTCGGTGATGGCGTCTACGGCTTCCAAGCCGCCGAAGAAGTTTGGCTGCTGAATAATCACTGCGCTCGGCGGCGTATCGTCCAACAAACCATCCAGTTCAGCCGGATCAACCACGCCGCTGTCTGACAACGCGATGGGCGCGATATCGACATTCTGGTTGCGCACAATGTTTCGTGTGGTCTGGGTGTAGTGGGGGTGAACCGATTGGGCGATCAGCACTCGTCCGTCTTTGTTCTTCTTGTTTGATCGCACCGCCATCAGCACGGCTTCCGCCAATCCGCTGGCGCCGTCGTATACCGAGGCATTGGAAACGTCCAGGCCCGTCAGAGACGCCATCATGGATTGGTATTCGTAAATCAGTTGCAATGTACCCTGGCTCGCTTCCGCTTGGTACGGTGTATAAGCGGTCATGAACTCGCCGCGAGCGGTGAGATCCCATACGGCGGAGGGAATATGATGGTCGTAGCTGCCGCCACCCAAAAAGCAGGTATAGCCCTGATCTTGTTCCGCGTGCTGGGCCATGTACTGCAGCATGGCCATTTCGCTCATGCCATCCGGTACATTGTCTAGCCGATCGCTGATCAGGCCTGCCGGAATTTCATCGAACAACGCATCGAGTTGATCTATACCAATCTCGGACAACATCTCATCGATGTCGACCTGCGTATGGGGAATAAAGGGCATACTGCTCTCCAAATTCATGCTCGTCGACGGAGGCTATCCGTCGGTCTAATGGCAGTAGCGCCGCGTCGGTTTTCGCGCGGGCTCAGTCCTCAGTATCGCAGACCTCAGCGTAGCCTTCCGCGTCCAACAACTCATCCAAGTCCGCCGGATCGTTTGGCGTCAACTTGAAAAACCAGCCGTCTCCGTATGGGTCTTGATTGACGGTTTCCGGCGCATCCGTCAGGGCGTCGTTTACCGCACACACTGTGCCACCGATCGGCGCGTAAATATCGGAAGCCGCTTTCACCGATTCCACCACCCCAGCCTCTTCCTGCGCGCTGACGGTCAGACCGAGCTCTGGCGCTTCGATATAAACCACATCACCCAAGGCACTCTGGGCATGATCGCTGATCCCAACCGAGACGGTGCCGTCTTCCTCTAAGCGAGCCCACTCGTGGGTTGCTGCGTACTTCAGTTCTGCTGGGGTATCGCTCATTGGCTGCTCGCTCCTTCGTCCTTGCTGTGCAAGCCACCGATTGGTTTGCTTGCGTCTTTTGACGCTCACGCGTCTGATTTTCCGTCAAACGCCGAGTCACACCCAGCATTTATTCGACCGTTAGTTGACCAGAATCTTACCCTTTCGCACGAACGGTGGCTTAACCAATCGTGCTTTTTTCATGGCGCCTCGAATATCAACCGAACATTCTGCACTGGCGTCCATTGGGACCCGAACCAAACCGATACTGCGCTGCAGTGTCGGTGAATAGGTACCACTGGTCACCACACCAGGACCCGCGTCGGTTTGAACGGCCTGGTCATGCCGCAGCACACCCTTATCCTCTAAAATAATGCCTGTCAGCTTCTGCGAAGGCCCGGCACGCTCACCTTGCAGGGCATAGCGTCCGATGAAAGCCCTCTCGGCTGGCTCCCAAGCCACCGTCCAACCCATGTTGCTGACCAGCGGGGACGTCGTTTCGTCCATGTCTTGCCCGTACAGGTTCAAGCCCGCTTCCAAACGCAGGGTGTCTCGCGCACCCAGCCCGGCGGGTTTTACGCCAGCTTTCAACAAGGCACCCCAGAGTGCGAGACCCTGATCCACCGGCAGCATGATTTCTACGCCATCCTCACCGGTATATCCGGTTCGACCGATCAGCCAATCGCCGTGGCGGGCGGCAGAAAAAGGTTTGATGTTCAATGTCGGTAGATCTGTAGCGGCGAGCAATTTGTTGATCGCTTCTGGCCCCTGCACTGCCAACATGATTTGCGGCTTGTGTTCGATGCGCATATTGGTCATGGCCTGCGCTTCGAACCAGTCCAGCATTTTCTCTCGAGTGGATGCGTTGACTACGCAGCGATAGCCCTTCGGCAACCGGTACACGATCAGGTCATCGAGAATGCCTCCATGGGCATTCAAGGCAGCACCATATAGGGCCTGATACTCGACTAAAGATGAAACGTCGTTGGCAATCACTTTGCGAAGAAAGGCTTCGGCGTCTGGTCCATCGATGTCGACAATGGTCATATGCGACACATCAAATACGCCCGCGTCGGTGCGAACTGCCGTATGTTCTTCGATCTGAGATCCGTAGTTCACCGGCATCATCCAACCCGCGAAATCGACCATCTTGCCGCCAGCGGCTACATGCGCATCAAAGAGGGGAGTTTTATCTGCCATTGCATTCATCACCAATCGAGTTAGCAAGACAGTGTAACTCAGTAACGTAAATTTACCGTGAGCAAGACTCATCCAGTAAGGGCAATATCTTCAGCCTGACAGGTGGCGCAATCCTGTCGCTTCTTCAATGGCCTTACGCTGCAACCACCGTCGTCGTCCAAACCAGCCCACGCCCGTATTACGCAGCCAGCCAACCCAAGGATTCGGGTTGCCGTACAGTCGCTTCAAGCCGTCTAAGCTGCGCAACATAATCTCCGAACGCAGCAAACGCTGCCGGGCGAATTTATCCCACAGACCAAGCCGGCATAAGTCGACGTTCGGTTTGGCTATGGCTAAAAGCTCGTGCAAATCCTCAAAACCCAGATTTACGCCAAGACCTGCCAAGGGATGCACGACGCGCAAAGCATCGCCCAGAAGCAACACGCGTCTGTGTGGATTTACCGCTGTGGCGAGCTGCTGATTCAAGGGAAAGGCCTGACGTGGCGCGGCTTCGAGAATCGTGCCCAAACAGGTCTCACTCGCCCGGGTCAGCGCCAAACAAAATTCAGAGTCGGACAGAGTTAAACACTGAGTTGCCTGCCGCTCAGACTGAGACCACACGATCGAACACAGGTGCGGATCCGTGCTGGGCAGCAGTGCCAGCGGGCCGTCCAGCAAAAAGCGCTGCCATGCGGTCGCATCGTGTGCCCGTTCGGTTCGTACTACCGTCGTCACCGCCATCTGCCCAGTCGGCCACCGGCGGGCCTCAACTTGCAGGGCATCGCGAACGGCAGACTTGGCACCGTCTGACGCAATCAAGAAGTCGGTATCGAGCGTTGTCGTCTCGCCATCCTGATCCAGACTCAGCGTGACACGTTGATCCGTTGTTGCCACATCCGTAACGCTGCCGAACACTAGGGTAATGTTTGAATGCTCATCGAGACGTTGCCAAAGGCGAGCCAACAAAGGGGTAACCTCGACCAACCAACCCAATTCACTGCGTCCTGCGCTCGCTGCATCAAAGGTCAGCCGACTGGTGCCGCGCTCTTCCCAAACACACATTTTTCTGTAGGTGGCTGCCTGCTCAGGCCAACTGTCGATCTGCCGAAGCAATTCCGCCGAACGCGGCGATAACGCAACATTTCGAATATCCATGCCGAACGCTGACGGGCCGGGCTGAGGACGGCTGCGATCAACCAAGGTGACGACATAGCCTCGGTCTGCCAGACTCAGCGCAGTGGCCGCTCCTACGGGACCACCACCGGCAACCACCACAGAGCAGGCCTGTGTGGTGTCGATATTCATGCCACCACCCGGGTCATGTCGGTTCTGTCCGCTCGAGTCGCCATCCACGCTTCGATGTCATCCGGGTCTTTGATCAGCCCTTCTGTCAGCACCTGACAACCCTGTTTTTGAATGAGAACCGCGTCCTCAATCCGAATGCCCAAGCCTCGATAAGCCTCCGCTATCTCCGCCGTAGAGTCATCGCGAGGAATGTATATCCCGGGCTCTACAGTGAGCACCATGCCTGGCATCAGGTCGCGCCATAAATTGCCCAAGCGGTAATCGCCGACATCGTGGACATCCAATCCCAACCAATGGGAGGTTTTGTGCGGACAATATTTCTCGTGATCTCCTTGGGCGATCAGTTGCTCAGAATCGCCCTGCAACAAGCCAAGCTCAATCAGGCCCTCAACCAAAACCAAGGTGGCGGCTTCATGGGGCTGATTGAAGTGATTACCCGGACGACAGGCATCGATGGCTGCACGATTCGCCGCAAGAACAATGTCGTAAATATCGCGCTGGGCCGAGCTAAAGCGTCCGCTCACCGGGTAGGTGCGCGTGACATCCGACGCGTAATACTGCAGCTCGCAGCCGGCATCGATTAAAACCAGATCTCCATCCAACAAAACCGATGCATTTTGGACATAGTGCAAGATACAGGCATTTTCACCGGCGGCCACAATACTCGGATAGGCTTCTGACCTGGCCCCTTGACGGCGATAGCTGTAATGCAGTTCCGCTTCGATGTCCGCCTCGGTCAGGCCGGGAGAAATGACATCCAGTGCGCGACATTGAGCAGCAACGCTGATTTGCGCCGCCTGGGCCATCAGCTCCTGCTCCTTGGCACTTTTGATCAAACGCTGCTCGTGCAGCAAATGGCCCAAGGTCACGATCTCACCTACCTCGGGCTCGTCAGCAGAACGCTGTTTCGCTAGGTGTTCTAGATACATCATCAAACGATGATCCCAGAGCAAGTGCTCACCCAGATTCATATAAACCTGGGTGCGTCCCTCCAGTAAGCCCGGGAGAATGTCGTCGAGATCGGAAACAGGAAAGCCGTCGTCAACGCCCAAGGCAAGCTGACAAGCCTCTGGACCCAGAACGGGGCCGTCTCGACGTTCGCTGGCAGCATCACGCTCGCGGCAAAACACGATGGCCTCACCCTGATCTCGGCCGGGAATCAGCACCAACAGCGCGTCCGGCTCACAAAAACCGGTGAGGTAATAAAAGTCACTGTCTTGGCGGAAAGGAAAATTGATATCACGGTTGCGTCGCTGCTCGATGCCCCCGGGCACTAGGGCGATGGAGCCCGGCCGCATACCGTCCAGGAGTCGACGCCGGCGATGAGCGAAATCGCTGGGTTGAATGAGACGATCAGTCAATCGCAGATTCCACGGCCGCATGGTCATCCATCAGAGCTAAAATCAGCATGGTGCTAACCCGCAGGTATTCGTGCACTTCTGTGAGCGACGCTTCGTGCTCCTCCAGCTCCCCCGGTTCAAAGTCCGCCTCCTGGTAATCTTCCGGGTCTAGGGATGTCAGTGAAACAAAATCTTTGATGATTTCTTGCACGTCCACCGGCAGCTCGCTGTGCTCCACGTTCAACCCGGCCGCGAAACCTACGAGAAAACCGCCAGCCCAGTTTGCAATGGTTTCCACCCGTTTGGCGATGGGGTCTTCGTCGTCGGCGATCAGCGGCTGAAAAATCATATTTTGATCGTGCAGTTCGTCCAGCGCAGAATTCACGAATGCGCCCAAGGATTCTTGGTCAGACAGCGCATCGATACCAACAAGATCCACGAAATCGCTCAAAACGAACTCCGGACTACCATTCACGGCCATGCCACAGACCATGCCGTGCAGCTCTTCGGGCTCAATAGAAAAAGCCGCCATCTCGGCTTGAATGCGCAGTTCAGACATAGCGTGTTCCGTTTAGGAGGGCTGAGATACTTGGGCGCAAACTATCGCGCACTGGGGGAGCAAATGCCAGTGAGGTAATCACTGCATGCCGTTAATTTACCGCGATGCACACCGTGCCGGTTGGCCAAGCCCTCACTGCTCATCAACCACTTTGTTCTCGCCGGCGCGCCGGGTTAGACCGTATTTCCTCACAGCGAAGAACCAAAGCCACCAACCGAATACAACACCGCCAACACCACAAACCACTAACCCCCGTAACAGGCGGGAGACGTTGTAAGGATCATCAGCCGAACCGTTCATTGCCGGAAACACGAACGTCATGATAATGAACATGGGCAAACCCCAGCCAAGTACACCTCTTAGCAAAATATATCGCGCCTTCCCCTTCGCCGCCTCTCGATACCACGTGTCGATTCTGTCCTGTTGACACCGCCGGAACATGGGCCACTCCCTAAATCACATCTCTGTGTTGAACATATGCCTTGTTCAGGCTACGACGTTGGGCTCTATCTCTTAACGGTTTCGGTCGTGCCTTTGCAAAATTTGCGAGACGTTTCACGATCCGGCCCGTGAGCCACGCTGTCTGTGCTGGAAATATCGCTCTCAATATAGACGCGCAAATGTTTACGCCGCGATTGAATTTTGCGCTAGAGCCGAGCAGCATGGGCTCTCTAACCAATTGCGCTAAAGCCTGCCGTTTATGTCTGAGATGAATCCGTCACCAAGCCAGCCCCACGCCCAACCCCAAGCCCAACCCATGGAAGAAATGGATATCCTGGAGCGGCGGGTCAATGAGTTGATTGCCCTAACCGAGCAGTTATCTCGGGAGAACAAGGCGCTGCGTACCCAACAAGAAAACTGGTCTGTCGAGCGCGCCAAGCTGATCGAAAAAAACGAGTTAGCGAAAAGTCGCGTTGAATCCATGATCGGGCGTTTACGCTCCTTGGAAAACGGTTAAAGGGACGGATTCATGAGCAATACTGGCAGCAAAACCCTGACCATTTCGGTCATGCAGAAAGAGTTTCAGGTCGCGTGTCCAGAGGGTGAAGAGGAGTCCTTGCTTCGGGCTGCCCGGTACTTGAGCGAGCAGATGGAAAGCATCCGTTCCAGTGGCAAAGTCGTAGGGATGGATCGTATCGCCGTCATGGCGGCTCTGAATATGTCCCACGAGCTACTCAGCGGTCACTCAAAGGTTCAAACCAGTCAGGATTATGCGAAGTTGCGCATCCGCGCGTTGAACGATCGTTTGGAAACCGCGATCGCTGACGGCAGACAACTGAAGATTTGAGCCGATTCCGGTCAGACAGATCGAAACGGGAAAATTCTGTCCAGTTTGATTTTGCGGTGAGTCGACTATTCCTCTATTTCGACTCTCAAAAATGGCTATACTGCCTCCATCTCCTGGGGTGTTAGCCAGTGGTCGCGTCCTTGAGCCGTTATAAAAACGTCAGGAAGCTTTTCGTTAGTTCAGTGTGCTTACCCAAACTGATGGGCCGCCTTCGAGCTAGCTGAGGTTTCCGCCTTGAATCTCAACGGTTCAGGGCAAACCAACAGCGGCATTCTCGGGAGTCTTTTTTCACCTGCGCCGCGAATCAAACGAGGCGGTTAGCCCCATGCGTCAAGACGGTAACCCCAACGAAGCCCACGGCCTCAAGCAGGCACTCCGTCGGACGCTAAAAGAACAGCGTACTGCCTTGACCCCTGAGGACCGAAAACGCCATCACCTGCATATTGCCGCCCACTTAGAGGACTTGCTCGTCCAGCGCAGTCCACTGCAGCGCATCGCCCTGTATTTGGCCACCCCGGATGAGGCTGACTTGTCCCTGTGGATGGCGTCAGCGCAGGCGTCTGTTCTTGAGCTCTTTGCGCCAGTGGTTGGGGTGGAAAAAGGCCAGATGAACTTGTATCCCATGGGCCCAAATACGCCCATTCGTCGAGGCCGTCTTGGTCTGCGAGAGCCCGGGGTGCAAAGCAATGACACACCCGTTGATCCTGAAATGTTGGATGTCGCCTTGGTCCCGTTGCTGGGGTTCGACGACCAAGGCCATCGCTTGGGCATGGGGGGCGGCTATTACGACCGCTATTTTTCAAGCGCAGAGCAACGCCCTTGGATTGTTGGCATTGCCTACGATATACAGCACTCGGAGAAACCATTGCCCACAGAACCCTGGGACATCACCTTAGACGCCGTGGTCACCGAAACCGGTTTTCGCATCTTTAATCACTGAACCGCACGCTTGAAAGCATAGGATATTAGCACCATGAGCATTCATCCAATCATTAAGATGGGCCATCCGACCCTGCGCCAGGTCGCCAAACCAGTGGCCCCCGCGGACATAGACAGTGCAAAAATGCATACGCTAATCGCAGACATGATCGAAACCCTGCACGACGCCGGCGGTATCGGCCTCGCAGCGCCCCAAATCAATCAACCCATCCAGCTTGCCATCATCGAGGTGCCCGGCGGCCCAAGCCGCTATGGAGAGATTGAACCCATACCCTTGACCGTATTTTTCAACCCGGTTCTGACCGTTATCGAGCCAGAGGAGGCAGGCTACTGGGAGGGTTGTTTGTCCGTGCCCGGCCTACGCGGCTTTGTGTATCGACCCCAGCATGTTCGCGTGGATTACATGGACGCGTCCGGCAACGACGCCACGCTGGAACTGCAAGGGTTTCTTGCGACCGTCGTACAGCACGAATTTGATCATCTGGCAGGACGGCTTTATGTGGACCATATCCGCGATATGACCCAACTCGTCTTCGAGGACGAATGGCTGGCCCAACAGACCCCAGATTCCGTCGACTAACCTCCAGCGTTAACGCAGAAACAACTCGTAAGCGGGGTTCTCTTCTTCGGACCAAAAACGATAGCCAATTCGCTGAAGGTAATCCCGCAGCTTCTTTTTGTCTTTGGTACCAGCGTCAAAACCCACCAACACCCGGCCCCATGCAGAGCCATGGTTTCGATAGTGGAATAGCGAGATATTCCAGTCGGAGCCCAGACCAGATAAAAACTGCAGCAGCGCGCCTGGACGCTCTGGGAACTCAAAGCGAAACAGCATTTCCGCGCCCGGGCTGCCGCGGTGACCGCCCACCATATGGCGCACATGCACCTTGGCGGCTTCATTCTCGGTCATATCAAAAACCTGATAACCCTTGGCCTGTAGCTGAGCCACCAGATCCAGACGATCCTCCTTAGACTTCACGCCGATGCCGACGTAAATATGGGCTTGATCCGCATCAGCGCATCGGTAATTGAATTCCGTGATGGCGCGCTTACCCAGCGCCCGACAAAACTTAAGAAAACTTCCCTTCGCCTCATCGATGGTGACCGCGAGTATTGCTTCTCGGGATTCACCCACTTCCGCACGCTCAGAGATGTGTCGAAGTCGATCAAAGTTCACGTTCGCGCCGCTGACGATGGACACCACATGTGACATGCCAGGATTGGCACCGACGTAGCGCTTCATGCCCGCAATGGCCAAGGCCCCAGCAGGCTCTGCGACACACCGGGTATCTTCAAAAACATCCTTGATAGCGGCGCAGATCTCGTCGACGCTCACTACCACGACATCGTCTACGTAGCGCTTAGCAATTTTGAACGTTTCTTTACCGATTTGGGCCACGCTAACGCCGTCTGCAAACAGATCCAGTTTTTCGATGGGCAAACTGACGCGCCGCCCGGCTTTCATGGCGGCATCTAGGCAGTTGGAGCCTTCGGCTTCGACACCGATGATTTTCGTCTTAGGGTGTAAGTACTTCACATAGGCCGCCACACCAGCAATCAATCCGCCGCCGCCAACCGGAATAAAAATCGCATCCAGCGGTCGGCTGTGCTGATTGACGATTTCCATACCAATGGTGCCTTGGCCAGCAATCACATCCACATCGTCGTAGGGCGGAATGTAAATCAGACCTTCGGATTCACACAGGTGCTTGGCATGCAAAGCCGCTTCGTTGTAGTTGTCTCCGTGCAGTACGACCTTGGCCCCGCGGTCACGAACCGCGTTAACCTTGATACTGGGCGTATTCAGACCCATGACGATGGTCGCGCGAATACCAAGCGTCTGGGCGGAAATCGCGACGCCTTGCGCGTGATTGCCCGCGGATGCAGTAATGACCCCAGTGGATTTTTGGTCTTCGCTGAGCTGAGCCATTTTGTTGTAGGCACCGCGCAGCTTGAAACTGTAAACAGACTGCATGTCCTCACGTTTCAAACTGACCTGCAGCCCAAGCCGCCGACTGAGCAGCGGCGCTGGCGAAAGCGGGCTCTCAACAGCGAGTTCGTAGACCTTTGAGCCAAGAATTTTCTTTACATAACTTTCTAACATGCCAACAATTTCTCAGTCATTGTGAGGACGTATCCGTCCTATTTTGTTTCACCCGCAAACGAGGCGCTTTATCAGTCAATCTCAAGACCAACTTAAGCAGCAAGCTGCTCAAGCCGCCATTTCCTATATCGCACCCAAACTCGAGCGCAAAAGTGTTGTCGGTGTCGGCACCGGTTCAACCGCCAATTGCTTCATTGATGAGCTGGCCAAAATCAAACACACCTTCGACGCCGCTGTTGCCTCCAGCGAGGAAACCCACAGGCGACTCGCTGCCCATGGCATTACGGTCTTGGATCTCAATGCCGCCCCACAGCTCGACGTCTATGTCGATGGCGCCGACGAGATAGATAAGGCCTGTAACATGATCAAGGGTGGGGGCGCGGCCCTAACCCGAGAAAAAATCGTGGCATCCGCTGCCGACGAATTCGTCTGTATCGCCGACAGTAGCAAGTTGGTCGCTCAACTGGGTGCGTTTCCATTGCCCGTCGAAGTCATTCCCATGGCCCGCAGCCTCGTCGCTCGAGCCCTCGTCGCCTTGGGCGGTCATCCGATCTGGCGAGAAGGCGTTACGACGGACAACGGTAACCTCATTCTCGACGTCCATGGCTTTGCCATTGATCAGCCTCTCGACCTTGAGAAGCGCATCAATGACATTGCCGGTGTCGTCTGCAACGGCATTTTCGCCCAACAGGCGGCCAATGTCGCGTTTTTAGCAGACGAAAACGGTATCACTGCCTTGGATGCGCAACAGAAACGGTGATGCGTGTCCCGCAGGAGGCCTTTTATCAGGCCTCGGTCAACGGTAACAGTTTATCCGGGTTCAGAATTTGGTCCGGATCGAAGAGATGCTTCAGGCCACGCATCAGCGATATTTCGTCGTCACCGCGGCTGTAGCCGAGAAAATCTCGCTTCAGCAGACCAACCCCGTGTTCGGCAGAAATGCTGCCGCGCCGCGCCTGCACCAGTTCGAATATTTTCGGGCTCATGGTGTGCCCGACATGGAAGAATTCCTCGAGAGACAGAGACTCTGGCCGCAGGATGTTCAGGTGTAAATTCCCGTCGCCAATATGTCCGTACCAACACACCTCAAAGTCTGGATAACCTTCATTGACGTAGCGATCCACATCCGCAAGAAACCCCGGCACTTCGCTGATACGCACCGACAGATCATTCTTGTATGGCGTATAGGGAGCGAGGCTCTCGGATATACCCTCACGCAGCTGCCATAGCGCGGCAGCTTGAGCCTGAGATTGGCTGATTACTCCGTCCACCAGCCAGCCTTCTTCCATACACAACGCAAACGCCTCTTCGGCCTTAGCCAGTTCGGATTCATCGAACTCCAGCAAGGCATAGTTGTCGACGCGATTTGCCAGCGGGGCAGGCAGCTTTCGATGCGCCTGCACTTTTTGCAGCGCCAAGTCCGAGAAAAACTCAAAGGCCGACAACGTCAGTTTGTCACTGAACGCGTGGAGGATATCCAGCAGATCCACTACCGACGGCACGCCAACCACCATGACGATTTGGGGCTCTGGCTGGGGGGCCAGGTGCATGTCTAACTCGCCGATCAAGCCCAGTGTCCCCTCAGAACCAATCATCAAATGACGAAAATCGTAGCCGGTCGCGTTTTTGATCAGACCTGCGTTGCAATCGAGTAGAGCACCGGAGCCCGTAACCACTTTCATTCCAGCCACCCAGTCCCGGGTCAGACCGTAACGAATGACTTTGATACCGCCTGCGTTGGTGGCCACGTTGCCACCAATCTGGGATGAACCGGACGATGCGAAGTCCACTGGATAATACAACCCCTGTTCCTCGGCGAAGGCCTGAAGGTTAGCCGTGACCAGACCGGGCTGGCAGGTCACGATGCGATCCTTGGCGGAAAAATCCAGAATCTTGTTCATGCGGTCAAAAGAAACAACAACCTCGCCCTGGCTTGCCACTGCACCACCCGACAATCCCGTACGTCCGCCAGAAGGCACCAGCTTGACCTGATGGGCTCTGGCGTAAGCCACGAGGTCCTGCAGTTGATCAAGACTTTCAGGAAACACCACGGCGCTCGGTGCCACCACAAAACCGTTGGTCCAATCCTTACCCCAGATTTGCAGACTTTCTGGATCTTCTTTGATTTGCTTGGATGCCAGTACGCTGGTCAACGAGGTGCTAGAGACCATGAGTTTCTCCACGATAAGTTATCCAGTCACATGCTTGATCCAGCCGCTGCCAAATGGCCGCCTGTATGGCTGGCGTTTCATTCACCAAGTGATGCCGGGCAGGCGGGATGATGTGGATTTGTCCTTGGGGATAGATACGTTCCAGCACCGGTAAATTATGTCGATAGCTGACGGTACGATCGCCGTATCCATGAAGGATTTTAGGCTCCAAAAAGGAAGGCGCCAGTGACTCGAAGCGGCTGAACCAATTGACCATGGCATTGACCCACGCTACCGGGAGCGTTTGGGCCTGCAGCGGGTCGCGACCCAACAAAGCGACAAATTCCGGGTTATCAATGTTCGTCGACACGTCGCGCGGACGGGATTCCACCATGCGCTTGGCCAGCTCAAATACCCAACGCATGGAAATCCAAGCATAGGGTCTCACCAATGGCGCGAGCAGCACCATCTCTCCCGTTGGGCGATTCAGTTCCGTGAGTTGCTTCTGCTGCCAATATTCCATGGTCAGTGCACCGCCCATGCTCTGACCAAACCAATGCAGAGGCAGATCGACTGAGAGGCGTTTGCTCAATTTGTGCACAACCCCAAGGACCTCAATGTAGCGTTGAAAGTCGCTGATCGTTGCCTGGGGCCCGGTCGACAATCCGTGTCCGATTTGGTCAAACCCCACCACGGCGATGTTGCGCTCAAGCAGTTCAGCCACCAGATGGCCATACAGCCCCATATGGTCGTAGTAACCGTGACAGACCAATGCCCAAGCCACCGGCTCATTTCCTGCGGGCCGGAAGGTCTGCACAAAAATACGCTCCTGACCCACCGCAACCACACCGTAGGAGCGGGTCGCACCAGCGTGTTCAAAACCCAGACTGTAATACCCGTTGTATTGCTCAAACAGACTCGGATCAATCTCGCACCAGGTGCCCTCGTCCACGGGAGACGCCGCCAATCCATGAATCAAGGCCGCATCATCAAAAACACACTGTCCGCGTTTCGCCAACTCGATCACGCGATCTACCTAGGCAATCAGAGGCGTTAGTTCACCGGCGGCGTAGTGCATGAACATGGCATCCAGCGACTTGGCTTGAATTTTATCTGCATGACCCGCGGTGCCGAAGGCTTCGTAACGCGCGACCACAACATCTTTCATGGCTTGTTGAGACACCGCCAGATATTTGCGTGGATCAAACTCGCTCGGATTACCCGTTAAAAATTTACGGATGGAGGCGGTTGAGGCCAAGCGCAGGTCCGTATCGATATTTACCTTACGCACGCCATGCTTGATCCCTTGCTGAATTTCTTCCACCGGTACGCCATAGGTTTCAGCGATTTCGCCGCCGTGGGCATTGATTTCCTGCAGCAGTTCTTGAGGCACGGATGAACTGCCGTGCATCACCAGATGCGTATTGGGCAGTCGCTGGTGAATGGCCTTGATACGGTCGATGGCCAAAATGTCGCCTGAGGGTGGGCGGCTGAATTTGTAAGCGCCGTGGGACGTTCCGATGGCAATCGCCAGTGCGTCCACTTCGGTTTTCGCAACAAAGTCCGCCGCTTCTTCAGGGTCCGTCAGGAGCTGATCCATATTCAACACACCTTCCGCACCAACGCCATCTTCCTCACCGGCAGTGCCGGTTTCAAGGGAGCCCAAGCAGCCGAGCTCACCTTCAACCGAGACGCCGCAAGCATGAGCCATCTCCACAACTCGACGGGTTACAGCAACGTTGTACTCGTACTCTGCTGGAGTCTTTTGATCTTCAAGCAAGGAGCCATCCATCATCACTGAGGTGAAACCCATCTGCATGGAGCGCTGACAGACGTCTGCAGACGCACCGTGGTCTTGATGCATCACCACGGGTATGTGGGGGAATTCTTCTACTGCCGCAAGCATCAAGTGACGCAAAAAATTGGGCCCAGCGTACTTACGCGCACCGGCAGATGCCTGCACGATCACCGGGCTGTTGGTTTCATCAGCGCCTTCCATGATGGCGCGCATCTGCTCCAGGTTGTTGACGTTAAAAGCAGGCACGCCGTAATCGTTTTCTGCCGCATGATCCAAAAGCTGACGCATACTGATAAGGGCCATAGTCGTTCTCCGCTAAATTTTATCGTTGTATTTTTTGCTCATTCGAGCCGCCGCCCGCGTTAATCAATCGCGCTGCAACGCTCGCCCAATACCGCTACTGCAGGCAGGGTCTTACCCTCAACCAACTCTAAAAAGGCGCCCCCTCCGGTGGAGATATAGGAAATCCCCTCGGCGAGACCATACTGCTCTACCGCTGCCAATGTATCTCCACCACCCGCAATGGAGAACGCATCGCTCTCCGAGATGGCCTCACCAATCACCTTGGTGCCCTGCCCAAACTGCGCAAACTCGAAGACACCAACGGGCCCATTCCACATAATGGTTTGCGCATCCATCAAACTCTCTGCCCAGGCTCGGGCCGTCACGGGGCCAATATCTAAAATCATCTCATCAGACTGAACGTTGTCGATAGCTTTCACCACACCTACCGCATCCGCGGCAAAAGTCTTCGCCACCATCACATCAACGGGAATCGGGATATCCACTTGGTCGGCAATGTGTCGTGCGGTATCCAGCAGTTCAGGCTCGTACAGCGAGCTGCCCACTTCATAGCCTGCCGCAGCGATAAATGTATTGGCAATTCCACCACCAACAATGATGCGGTCGGCAATGGATGCCAACGAGCCAAGCACCTCTAGCTTGGTTGATACCTTGGCACCGCCAATGATGGCGACCATGGGTGTCGCCGGCTGGGCCAAGGTTTGTTGAAAGGCGCGCAGCTCGGCTTCGAGTAACAATCCTGCGCAGACGCTTGGCGCATACTTTGCCACGCCGTGAGTCGAGGCTTGTGCACGATGCGCGGGACCAAAGGCATCCATCACAAAAACATCGCAAATCTCCGCCATGCGTCGTGCCAATGTTTCATCGTCGGCTTTTTCACCCGTCAAAAAGCGCACATTTTCAAGCAAGGCGACCTGTCCGGTCTGGACATTTTTGCAGTCGTCCAACTCGGGCAAAAGCGCTACCGATGTATCAAGCAGCTCGCCCAACCGCTGGGCGACCGGCGCCAAAGACGCCGATGCATCAAAGCTGCCTTCCTTGGGTCGACCCAGATGGGACATCACCACCACGCTTGCCCCCTGACTGAGCGCCGCCTCAATCGTCGGGACCGATGCCTGAATGCGGGTGTCGCTGGTCACCTTACCGTCGCTGAGCGGCACATTGAGATCTGCACGAATCAATACGCGCTTACCTGACAACACCAATTCAGACATCGCCGTTATGTGAGGTATGTTCATGGCCTGAGTACTTCCTGTGCCTGCTTTGCCTGCTCGGTTCTAATCCTTCCCTTTACGCGCGGCCCATCACAGCCAGCGCCTGAGCCACGACCCGATCCGTTGTCATCCCCATGGCCTCAAGGGCTTGGGAGCCGGGCGCGGAAAGACCGAAGCGATCAATACCCACCACCGCGCCGTCTAAACCAACGTACTTGAACCACGTATCCGGATGACCCGCCTCCACAGCCACCCGAGCCCGCAGGTCGTGGGGCAATACCGATGCTTGATAGGCCGCATCTTGCGCAGCAAACACTTCAACGCAGGGCATGGAAACGACCCGGGCCGCAATGCCCTGCTGGGCCAAAACATTCGCCGCGTCGAGGGCAAGCGAAACCTCAGAGCCAGTGGCCATCAGCACGACGTCAGGTGTTTGAGCAGGTTCGTGCAGGATATAACCGCCGCGGGCCACGTTCGCAAATGCCTCTTCTGTGCGAGCCTGAGCCACTGTTTTCTGACGCGTAAACACCAAAGCCGTTGGGGTCGTGCGGCTGGCGATAGCCGACTTCCAAGCGAAGGCGCTTTCAACGGTATCGCAGGGGCGCCAGGTCGAAAGATTCGGCGTCGTGCGCAAGTTGGCCAACTGCTCGACGGGCTGGTGCGTGGGGCCGTCTTCACCAACGGCGACAGAGTCGTGGGTATACACAAATATGTTCGGCAATTGCATCAACGCCGCCAAACGCACCGCATTGCGGGCGTACTCCATAAAGATCAGGAATGTTCCGGTAAAGGGTCGATAACCACCGTGCAGCTGCATGCCGTTGCTGATCGCGGTCATGCCAAATTCCCGGACACCAAAGCTCATGTACTGATCGTCTCGCGCATCGCTCCAGCGCGTGTTGTTTGAGCCTGTCAGATCCGCGGATCCACCAAACAGCTCCGGCACACCCTGAGCAATCGCACCAATGGCCGCTTGAGACGACTTGCGGGTTTCCAGATCAACAGGGTTCGCCTGCTGCTGTTGAGCAAAGGCATCGATGGCTTGATCCCAGTTACTGGGCAATTCGCCCTGCATTCGCCGAGTAAATTCTGCGGCCTGATCGGGGTTCGCATGTTGGAAGGCATCCATCGCCGTCTGCCACACCTGTTGCGCCTGGGCACCGGCTTCGCGTTGATCCCACGCCTCTTGAATATCCGTCGGAATTTCCCAAGCGGGGGCAGTCCAGCCTAACTCTGCCTTGGTTAGTGCAATTTCGTCTTCGCCCAACACCGAGCCGTGGGCGCCCGCGGTACCACGCTTGTTTGGTGAACCGAAACCAATAACGGTTTTACAGCACACCAAGGTGGGGCGGCCGTCGGATTGCGTCGCGTTTTTCAGCGCGTCGGAGATTTCCTGAGCGTCGTGACCGTTCACATTGCGAATCACTCGCCAGCCATAGGCTTCAAAACGTGCGGGCACATCTTCGTTGAACCATTCGTTCACTTCACCATCAATCGAAATGCCGTTGTCGTCGTAGAGGCAAATCAGTTTCGACAGACCGAGAGTCCCGGCCAAAGAAGCCGCCTCATGGGAAATGCCTTCCATCAGGCAGCCGTCTCCGGCGATTACCCAAGTCCGATGATCTACCACGGCGCAATCCGCCGTGTTGAATTCCGCTGCGAGCTTTTGCTCCGCCAGCGCCATGCCTACCGACATGGCAAACCCTTGGCCCAGCGGCCCCGTTGTCGTTTCAACCCCCGGGCACTCGCCGAATTCCGGGTGCCCCGCAGTCTTTGCGTGAAGCTGCCGAAAGTCTTTGAGGTCTTGCAGACTGACGTCATAGCCCGTGAGGTGGAGTAACGCATAGAGCAACATCGAGCCATGACCGTTTGAGAGCACAAACCTGTCACGATCAAACCAGTGCGGGTCATTCGGGTTATGCTTCAAAAAGTCTCGCCACAGCACCTCAGCAACATCCGCAAGGCCCATGGGGGCTCCGGGGTGACCGCTGTTCGCTGCCTGGACAGCGTCCATTGCCAATACGCGGACGGCGTTGGCGTTTTCAAATCGTGTGGACATAGACCTTCTCTTCGGGATGAAGGCCCATTGTCCTAGTTTTGCCGCCCTTGCTGCAAACATTCTGCGAACTAAATCAAAATTAAGTCACTTAACCCCGCAAATGATATCCAGTAGCATCGCTGCCTCGATAACTTACCCCTGCAAGAGGGTCTTGGAGCTAAAATGTACAACCAGTCTTTATTCACGTCGGAATCCGTATCTGAGGGTCATCCCGACAAAGTGGCGGATCAAATCTCTGATGCAGTCGTCGACGCTATGCTGGCCCAAGACAAAGAGTCACGGGTTGCCTGCGAAACCATGATCAAAACCGGCATCGTCATTCTCGCCGGCGAAATTCGCAGCGATGCCGTCGTGGATTTCGACAAACTGACCCGAGCGGTCATTGAGCGCATTGGTTATGACGGCCCCGAAATCGGTTTTGACCCGGAAGCCTGCACAGTCGTGAATGCGCTTGGTCAACAGAGCTCGGACATTGCCATGGGCGTAGACGAATCCGATGACCACGAGCAGGGTGCCGGCGACCAAGGTCTTATGTTCGGTTATGCCACTGATGAAACCGACGTGCTGATGCCAGCCCCCATCGTGTATTCGCATCGATTGGTCGAACAACAAGCCAAGGCGCGTCGCAGCAGCCTGCCGTTTCTGCGCCCTGATGCAAAGAGCCAGCTGACCTTTCGGTATGACGAAGCTGGCAAGCCGGTAGGTATTGATGCCGTAGTCCTGTCGACCCAACATTCCCCCGATGTGGATCAAGCCACACTGCGTGAAGCGGTAATGGAAGAAATCATCAAGCCTGTACTGCCAGCCAACTGGGTATCCAATGAAACCCAGTTTCATATTAACCCCACCGGCCAATTCATTATTGGCGGCCCGGTTGGAGATTGCGGATTGACCGGACGCAAAATCATTGTCGATACCTATGGCGGCATGGCCCGACACGGGGGTGGCGCGTTTTCTGGCAAAGACCCCTCCAAGGTCGATCGGTCTGCAGCCTATGCAGGTCGCTATGTCGCCAAAAATATCGTCGCAGCAGGCCTTGCCCAGCGCTGCGAAATTCAGGTGAGTTATGCCATTGGGGTCGCCGAACCTACCTCCATCAGCGTGGATACCTATGGCACAGGGAAGATCAGCGACAATGAAATTATTCAACTTGTCCGTGAACACTTTGATTTGAGGCCAAAGGGCCTAATCGCGATGCTAGACCTGAAACGCCCCATCTATCAGCAAACTGCCGCCTACGGGCACTTCGGCCGCACCGGTGACGACTTTACCTGGGAACGCACGGACAAAGCTGATGCGTTGGCTGCCGCTATCTCGTAATTACAGGAGCTCGCCGTAATGGGTTCCTAGGAACCCATCATGAGCCATGCAAACGACACCGCGACTCGTCCATCTTTGAGCTTTGAATTTTTCCCGCCAAAGGACGATGCAGGTATCGACCGCCTGATGAGCGGTACGGCGTCACGTCTCTCGGCATTCGACCCCGAGTACTTCTCCGTTACATCCGGCGCCGGTGGCTCTACCCGGGAGGGTACACAAGCCTTGGTGGAAAAGCTGGTTCGTTCCGGCGCCAATGCCGTCCCCCATCTTTCCGTTGGTGGTAGCACTGACGCGGAGGTCGGCCGCCTGGTTGAACACTATCGAAACCTTGGGATTCAACGCATCCTTTGCCTTCGAGGAGACCAACCTTCCGACGGCAACCAACACGCCGTCTTCGCAAGAGATTTAGTTGAGCAACTGCACCAACGCTTTCCCGGACAATTCGAGTTGAGCGTCGCCGCCTACCCCGAGATACACCCAGATTCCGCGTCAGCAGAAGAGGATATGCGCTACTTCGCCGCCAAGGTTCATGCTGGGGCAAGTTCCGCAATCACTCAGTATTTTTATTCGCCCGATGCCTACGAGTACTTTATGGAACGCTGCGAAAAAGCCGGCGTGCACATACCCGTTCACGTGGGGGTTATGCCGATCACGAACATCGATTCGTTGCAGCGATTCAGCGCCAAGGCCGGGGCTGACATTCCGCGTTGGCTGAGTAAGTCCATGGCAGGTTACGCCGATGACGAAAAAGGCTTGGTATCTTTCGGTGTGGAGGTTGTCACCAACCTATGTGAGAAATTGCTGACAATGGGAGCACCTGGGCTACACTTCTACACACTGAATCGATGGGGAGCGAGCAGCCAAATTTGCCGTAATTTGGGGTTCCCCGAACACTAGGGAACCTTCAACGTGTCACGCTTGAACCGATTTTACATCGCTGGAGCGCATGCCCCAGGCGACGCTCTGCAGCTGGATGCAGAACGATCGAACTACCTATGCCGAGCGCTGCGCATGAGCGAAGGTGACGAACTGGACATCTTTGACGGGGTAGGCGGTTTGTACCGCTGCAAGGTCAGCCTTGCCCATCAGCGCCGAGCGAAAGTTGAGGTGCTTGAGCGCCAACCCCCTGAACCGAAACCCGCAAATGGGCCCTCGCTGGCCATCGCCTTGCTCAAGGGCCAAGCCATGGATCGAGCCATTCAACAGGCCACTGAACTCGGCGCGCAACATATCTGGCTACTGCAGGGTGCACGCAGCAACCTAACCCTGAAAGAAGACCGCTTGGCACAAAAAATGGGGCATTGGCAACGCATTATCGCTTCCGCCTGCGAACAGTGCGGTCAACTCTGGCTGCCAAGCCTGCACGAACCACGAGCCGTTGCCGACTGTTTAGAACAGCAAGCCAGCGAGGTTCAGCCCATCGTATTTGAACCCGAAGGAGACGCGATGCCGTCAAGGCTGGCGGCCTACAACCCCCTGATCTTTGTGGGCCCTGAGGGCGGTTGGAGCGACACAGAGAAACAACTGTTCCAACGCAAAAACGTGGCGACTTATCGGCTTGGCAGTACCATCTTGCGCGCGGAGACGATGCCAGCGGTTGGGATCGCACTGGTTCAACAGGCTAGGGGCTGGCCCAGCTAGTCTGGCAACTTTTGCTGGAGCGCTTGAACGGCTTGGCTAAGGGTCTCTAGGCTATGATCCAGAGAGGAGTCCGATGGACCACTGGCCACTTCTTGCCGTACGCCATCCAATAAACCCGGCAGAATGTCCAGCACCGCTGTAAGTTGGGCTGTCGCCTCCATTGTTTGAGGGCCATCGTCAGTAGCCAGATCAAACTCACCCCCAGAAGCCAACACGTCTGCTCGCTCAATCACCCGCTCATACCACAGGTCATCGATCTGCGACGGTCTGGAAGCACCATCCTTTGCTTGCGGGGCGCCAAGATCTCGGAGCAACAGCTTGGCATCCGTCAGCACTTGGTAATGATGCACGTCAATCGTTAAGGTTCCATCGAGCAATCGGTCCAACAGATTGGTCTGAGATCCGCAAATTTCCATGACATCCGCCCAGCCAAGCTCCGCTCCATAGTCGTATACCTGCTGGAACCCGCTTCGTAGGTCAGCCACTTCACTGGTCTGATCCAGATGATCAAGCAGCCGATCCCAGCGTTCTGATTCTGCGGGCGCCTCAACGTCAAGCTCGACCAGTAGCCCTGTCAGTGCAGTACGCAAAGGATCCAGCACCGGCAGTGCCACTTGTTCCGCCCCAACCCGTTGCTGATCAAGCGTCTTCAGATATCTTCCCGCATCTCTGAGGAGTACGAAGCTCTCCGCGGTCAAGACCGCGTCACCCTTGTGAACGGCATCGAGCCAGCGCCCCAGTAAATGCCAGGTACTGTCCGCCTGCTCTTCAATACTGAATGCCTGAGCCACACGGGCCATTGCGGCGACACCGGAGGTGCGCTGCTCATCAATGATGGCGGCCAGAAGGCCTCGTTCGAAATCTTGTCGCAGACCTGCAATTTCTTGGGCTGTTAAGTGCATCGCGATGCCATCAAGACCTTTGGTTCGTATACGCTCATTTTTTCGTTTGATCCCATATCCCCATGGTACTCGGCACAGTGTTTGCTGGGCAGAAAATTTACCTGCACCGGTCTGTCAACTGCCATTGGATTTGCGTCGTTGGCATAACAATCGTTACCGTAGCGTTTTACCACGTTGCAGACTATTCCATGACCAAGATCGCTTTTCTGATGGACCCCATTGAATCTATTGCCATTAAAAAAGATTCAACCCTCGCCATGATTCGTGCGGCGCAGCTTCGAGGACTCGAGGTGTACTACTTCCGCCAAGAAGATCTGATGATCTCCGAAAGCCGCGTGTGCGCTTTCCTGAGCCGGCTATTTCTGGCCGATCACTTTGCTGCCGAGCTGGACCCCGCCAGCGTAAACGGCGGCGCCGATCCCTGGTTCCGCATGGAAGCAGGCCAGTTCCAGCCGCTCTCGAGTATGGACATCGTCATGATGCGCAAGGACCCACCTTTCGACATGGAATACATTTACACCACCTACTTACTCGAGCGCGCTGAAGCAGATGGCGTTCGAGTGGTGAACAGCCCTCGATCACTGCGCGACTGCAACGAAAAACTCTTCGCTACCACCTTTCCTCAATGCTGCCCGCCCCTCGTCGTCAGCCGCCGCATGGATGTGCTCAAAGCCTTCCATCAAGAACACAAAAACGTCGTGTTCAAGAAGCTGGATGGCATGGGTGGCGCGTCGATCTTTCGCGTCATGGAAGCAGACCCCAACTTATCTGTGGTGTTGGAGACCCTGACGAACAGCGGCACCGAACAAATCATGGGCCAAGTTTACTTGCCGGAAATTGTGGATGGCGACAAACGCATTCTGATTGTGAACGGTGAACCCGTGCCCTTTGCCTTAGCACGCATTCCGTCCGCCGGAGAAACCCGTGGCAATCTGGCCGCAGGTGGACGCGGCGAGGGTCGGCCATTGACCGACCGAGATCGCTGGATCGCCGAACAAGTGGGGCCAGAATTGGTCAAGCGAGGCCTGAACTTTGTGGGTATCGACGTCATCGGTGACTACCTCACAGAAATCAATGTCACTTGCCCAACCTGTATCCGTGAACTGGACGCGCAATTTGGTTTGGATATTGCCGGTGATCTGGTTGAGTCGTTATTGGCCTGATGCGCGAAACCGCTAGGGGTGTTGATGCAGATAAGCCGGCAACGACTGTATTTCACTGGAGTGCTTGCGCTGGGTGTGCACGCGGTCGTGCTGCTCGGATTTAATAGTTCAAGCCAACAACCCGCACCGGTGTCGCCGCCGCTCGCCATCGCTTTGCAGCGGGCCGGAGACGCCCAGACTCAGGATGGCAGCCAAACGACAGCGGAGGCGGCCCAGACCGAGCAAACGCCTAGGTCTCAGGCGTTCAGTACGTCACCGATAACGCCCACGCCGAACCAGTCCGCAGAAGCGGTGGTCAGCTCCGAAACGAAGCCCACTCCAGTAACGCCTGAGCCGATAAGCAGGCCAAAACCCAGACTGGATCGACAGAGCCTAACCCAGCAGATCCTGCGCTTTGACCAACAAGCCGAGCGGAAGCTCGGCGACAGCCGCACACGAAACTTGGAAAACGTCGGCGCGCCAAGCACTGACGAGGCCGCCTATTTAGCCATGTGGCGACGCAAGTGCGAGCGCTTGGGTGGTAACAACTATCCTCCGGGCAGGCTGCAAGGCGAACTGACCATGCGGGTCGTCATACACCACACAGGCCAACTGCTCGAAGTTGCTTTACTCCGCTCATCGGGGCACCCGATACTGGACGAGGCGGCCTTGGAAACCGTGCGTCAGGCTGCGCCGTATCAGCCCTTCAACGTAGCCATGCGCAAGCGTTATGATCAACTTTCGTTCACGCGCACCTGGCAATTCAGTCGCCGCGGCGCGTCAATTAACTAGGGTGATACCACTTTTCGGAACATCATGAACCTGACGAATCACTTTCTGCTGGCCCTTCCGACCCTTCATCAAGATTATTTCGCGGCCACGCTAACCTATATCTGCGAACACAGTGACGACGGGGCCATGGGCTTCGTGGTGAATCGACCATCGGATGTGTCGGTGTTGGAACTTCTGAACGAGTTGAATCTGAATCCAAAGCGGCACTGGGTAGATCATCCGGTAATCGCTGGAGGCCCAGTATCCACCGACCGTGGGTTTATGCTGTTTGCGGGCGAGGACACTTACGACTCATCACTCACGGTAACCGACGGTGTGCATCTCACCAGTGCGTTGGAGTCTTTGCGCGCTGTGGCCAATGACGAGGGCCCAGAGCGCTTCATGATCGCCCTTGGCTACGCGGGGTGGCAAGGCGGACAACTGGAAAGTGAAATTTCCCGCAACGTCTGGCTGACCGTAGAAGCCGATCCAAGCGTTTTGTTCGATCAGCCCTTTGAGCAACGACTTGATGCCGCCGCAGGCTTGCTGGGCATTGACCTGAGCTTGGTTTCCCCGGAAGCAGGTCACAGTTAATGACAGACGGCTACGTACTCGGCATCGATTTCGGTCTCAAACACATCGGCGTTGCCGTGGGCCAAACCGTGACCCAAACCGCCAACGGCTTGACAACGATCCGGGCGAAAAACGGCAAACCCGACTGGTCAGAATTCGAGCGATTGTTAGGACAGTATCGGCCTCTTGCCGTGATCGTAGGCCTGCCGCTCAACATGGATGGCACGAGCTCCGACATGTCCGACCGCGCCACCGCGTTTGCTCAGACATTGGCGAAGCGCTCCCAAGCACCTGTTTTTCTCGCGGACGAACGCCTCAGTTCTTGGGCTGTACGGGAAGACGCCGACTTGGAGGGTAGGGACATCCATACCCGCTCAGCCTGCCTGATTGCTCAAACCTACCTTGCCGACCCAACCCACTCCACACGAGTCGATTCCCATGAACAACAAAGCACATAGGTCATGTCAAAACCTGTAAACCCGTCCATCCAAACACGGCTTAATGCGCTACACGAGCGAATTCAGCAGGCCTGCATCGACAGTGGCCGGGACCGGCAGAGTGTGACGCTGATCGGAGTCAGCAAAACCAAACCCGCCCGAAACGTGGCCGAGGCCCATAATCTGGGCCTAACGCACTTCGGCGAAAACTATCTTCAAGAAGCCGTAAGCAAAATCGAGGAACTGCGCGAACTCCATGCACAGTGGCACTACATTGGCGCAATCCAATCCAACAAAACCAAGGATGTGGCCAAATACTTCGACTGGGTACATACGGTTGATCGGGTCAAAATTGGGCAGCGGTTGAGCTCGCAGTGCCCCGAAGGCAAAGTTCTGAAGGTGCTGATCCAAGTCAACATCGACGCTGACCCCAATAAGAGCGGATGCCTCGCGTCGCAGGTGCCTTCCTTCGTGGAGGAACTCATGCAGTTGCCTCAGCTTGAGGTTCGAGGTTTGATGACCATCCTCAGTCAATCGTCGGATCCTAGGGCCAGCTATGAAAGCGTGGCACAATTACACCGTGACGTGAAAACCGGTTTGTTACCGGAGAAGCGGCAGCACTGGGACACCCTGTCCATGGGCATGACCGGTGATATGGAACACGCCATTGCTGCCGGCGCAACACATATCCGAATCGGCACGGCCCTCTTTGGCGACCGAGCCTGAACGTTTTTTGGGAAATACAGCGATGACCATTGCATTTATCGGCGCAGGAAATATGGCAGGCAGCCTCATTCGCGGCCTAAAAACCAGCGGCACGCCGGCGGGTCATATTGTCGCCGCGGACCCGGCCCAGGCGCAGCTAAACGCCTTGGCGAACTTGGGCATCAAGACAACGACGGACAATGCCGTCGCCGTCGACACGGCGGATATCGTTGTTCTTGCCATCAAACCGCAAATCACGGGTAGCGTGCTGCAGCAGCTGCCGCCGCTGAAGCGGCATCAACTGGTGATTTCCATTGTGGCTGGCATTGACATGCGCAGCCTTCAAGACTGGCTGCCGAATGAACAGCCCATCGTGCGCTGCATGCCAAACACACCCGCGCTGCTGGGTGCCGGCATTACTGGGCTGTTCGCCAATTCCTCAGTGAATGACGCCCAGCGCCAGGAAGCTCAAGACATACTCAATGGCGTCGGCAGCAGCGTCTGGGTTGCCGAGGAGACTCAACTTGACGCTGTGACTGCAGTGTCTGGCAGCGGTCCCGCCTACTATTTTTTGTTGATGGAAAGCATGGTTGCCAGTGCAAGAGCCTTGGGGCTGGATGCGGATACCAGCCGAAAGCTGGTTGCGGAGACCGCCAGGGGTGCCGCCCTGATGGCTTGTGAACCCGACGCAGATCCCGCGACCCTCAGACGCAATGTGACCTCGCCAGGAGGCACGACCGAAGCGGCGCTGAACGTGATGCAAGAGCAAGGATTACCAACAACCGTGGAAAACGCACTTAAGGCCGCAAAGGATCGCGCAGAAGCCTTGGCACTAGAATTTGGGAGCGACGCATGAATTCGTCTCTTTATATGATCGTCGATCTGATTTTTCGACTAGCGACAATGCTGTTTTTGGTGCGATTCCTGCTCCAAGCCTGCGCTGCTGACTTCTACAACCCCATCAGCCAAGCCATTGTTAAAGGCAGCGACGGCATCGCGGCTCCCCTGCGTCGGTTATTGCCGAAGACTGGGCGCGTCGATCTGGCATCGCTCCTGCTGGCCTGGTTCATGGGCATCATCTTTGTCGCGCTCATTACGATGGGCGGCATGGGTATCGGGCAATATTTGTTAACTGGGTTCGTCCGCCTGCTCACCATTTTGGTGGACTTCTATTGGTGGTCGACCCTGCTGTTGGTAATCGCCAGTTTTATCAGCCAAGGCAATTACCATCCGGCATTGTCCTTGCTCGAAGAATTGCTGGCTCCCCTAATGACGCCTTTAAGAAACATCCTGCCGACCGCAGGCCCTCTGGACTTTTCGCCCATGGTATTGATTCTGCTGCTCTCGATTCTGCAACAGTCGCTACCGCGAGCCTACGGACTGGTGTGAGAAATTGAACTCCGCAGCGGCATCCGTTGGTATCGTCAGCCCGCAGCGCTTTAACAGCGCGGCGCCACTGACCCTGCAAAACGGCAGCGTGCTCGAGTCCTACGAATTAGTCTATGAGACCTATGGCCAGTTAAATACCCACAAGTCCAATGCGCTGCTGATCTGTCATGCCCTTTCCGGTCATCACCATGCGGCTGGTTTGCATCAAGAGGGCGATGCAAAGCCGGGCTGGTGGGATGCCTGTATTGGTCCAGGCAAGGCCATCGATACCAATGCCTTCTTCGTTGTGAGCGTGAACAACTTGGGTGGGTGCCATGGCAGTACCGGTCCACGCAGCATCAACCCAAGCACGGGCAAAACCTATGGCCCAGACTTTCCCCAGGTTGTCGTAAAGGACTGGGTGAATACCCAAGCGGCACTTGCCGACCACTTGGGTATTGATGTTTTTGCTGCCGTCGTCGGTGGCAGTTTGGGTGGTATGCAGGCGCTGCAGTGGTCTATCGATTATCCAGACCGCGTGCGCGCCTGTGTTGCCATCGCCTCGGCGGCTAAGTTGTCTGCGCAAAACATCGCATTTAATGAAATTGCGCGTCAGGCCATTTCCAGCGATCAGGATTTCAACGAGGGTCGTTACGTTGAGGACGGCAGAAACCCGGATCGGGGCTTGGGCCTTGCGCGGATGATCGGACACGTCACCTATCTTTCTGACGATGGCATGGGAACAAAATTTGGCCGAGAAGTTAAGTCAGGTGACTTTGATGCTGGAGACGACGTGGAATTTCAGGTCGAGAGCTATCTGAACTATCAGGGCCGGGCCTTCACTCAATATTTCGATGCCAATACCTATTTATTGATGACCAAGGCGCTAGATCACTTCGACCCTGCTAGAGAGACCGATGGCGATCTGGTTTCAGCTTTTCATCAGGCGACCTGCAGATACTTGGTTTTGTCGTTTAGCTCAGACTGGCGCTTTTCTGCTGCGCGCTCTCAGGAGATCGTAGACGCCTTGGTACGAGCGAAAAAAAATGTCGCCAGCGCTGTGATCGAATCCGAGCACGGACACGACTCTTTTTTGTTGCCCATAGATCGTTACACCGACGCCTTGAAAACCTTCTTAAACCAATCACTGAACTCCCAACAAGGTGAATCCGAATGACCTTGCGAGGCGACTTAGCTCTTATCGCCAATCTCATCAATGCGGATGCCCGGGTGCTTGACCTAGGCTGCGGCACAGGTGAATTGTTAGCCAACTTGCAGGCAGAAAAAAACGTCAACGGCTACGGATTGGACAAAGACCCGGAAAACATTCAGGTGTGTCTGAGCAAGGGCGTAAACGTCATTGAGCAAGATCTGGATGCCGGTATCGCCAACTTTGCCGACGACAATTTTGACATGGTCGTGATGACCGATGCCTTGCAAGCCGTCCGCGACCCGCGAGGCTTGCTGCGGGAGATGCTGCGCATCGGTGAGGAGTGCGTCGTCACATTTCCCAACTTCGGTCATTGGCGGTGCCGGGCTCAGCTGGGGCTCAAGGGACATATGCCCGTATCCAAGCATTTACCGCATAACTGGCACAACACGCCCAATATCCATCTGTGCACGACTCAAGACTTTGAGCGCCTGTGCCTTGAAGAGAATTTTCGCATCATCCAGCGTCGAGTGGTCAATACTCAATACCGCGAACACTGGTCCATCACACTGGCCCCAAATTTGATGGCCAGTCACGCCTTCTACCGCTTAGGGAGACCTTCGTGAACACAGTATTTCAGCAAGCAAGGAAGGCAAGCACGTGGGTGTTCGCACTGACCCTACTGTTTGCCATACAACCCGCTTACGCCCAGCAGATGCAGCGCTTTGGCGACTACGAGCTGCATTACATTGTCATTCCCACCACGATGCTGAAGCCAGACATCGCCGCGCGATACAACATTCGTCGCGGCAAGGACCGGGCGCTCTGCAATATTTCTGTGATTGATAAAAACGGTGTCGGGGTCAGGGCCGCTCTGGAAGGCTCCAGCCAGAATTTGCTGGGGCAACGTCAGGGACTCACGTTTACGGAAGTAGTCGACGGCGAAGCCATTTATTATCTCGCGACGATTCGTCACGCCAATGAAGAAGTTCATCGAATCGATATCGATGCACAGGTCGTTGCAACTCCGACATCCAAGGGTGCCAATACGACCCTTAAGCTCACGCAAAAACTGTACTGGTCTGAGTAATGGATCTTGTTCTCGCCACACGCAACCAAGGCAAAATTGACGAGATGCGGCCCATGCTGGCGAACGTCGGCTTCAACCTCGTTAACCAATCCGACACCGACATTCCCAGTCCCGTAGAAGACGGCGCGACCTTTGTTGAAAACGCATTAATCAAGGCGCGAGCCGTATCCGCCGCCACAGATTTGCCCAGCATCGCGGATGACAGCGGACTGGTGGTTTCTGCCCTAGGCGGAGCACCGGGCATTTTCAGCGCACGCTACGCTGGAGAGACGGCGACTGACGCCGACAACAATGCGCGCTTGCTCCGTGAGCTGGCTCCTCACGCCGACCGACGTGCTTTCTTTTTTTGTTGCATGGTTTTCTTGCGATCCGCCCAAGACCCAACACCGTTGATTGCCACAGGCCAATGGCATGGGGAAATTTTGACTGAACCCAGAGGGAGTGGAGGCTTCGGTTATGACCCCCTGTTCTGGGTGGCGGACCTGAAAAAAAGCGCTGCGGAACTGGTCAAAGCAGACAAAAACACCATCAGTCATCGAGGCCAAGCCTGTGCACTGATGCTGCAATCGCTCAACGCTCAGCCTTTCATCGCAACCCCCTAACCCAGTGCTCATCGACCCAAGAACGGACAGTCGTGCGCTGGGGCTCTATGTGCACTTCCCGTGGTGCATCAAAAAATGCCCCTACTGCGACTTCAATTCTCATCCGCTGAAGGAAACCACGGATCAAGACGCTTACTTAGAGGCCTTGCTATCAGACTGGCAGCACCAGTACGAACTGTTGGGACAAAAGCGCCTAGCCGAAACGCCCTCGGAAAATTTCACCTCCATCTTTTTTGGCGGCGGCACACCAAGCTTGTTTAAGCCTGAACACCTGCACCGTCTCATGCGCGAGATCCCTCACCGAGCTGCGGAAATCACCTTGGAAGTCAATCCCGGCAGTTCCGAGTATTTCCGTTTCGAAGACTATCAAGCCGCTGGTATCAACCGACTGTCTATTGGTGCGCAGAGCTTTTCCAATACTCAGCTTGCCGCCCTAGGGCGAGTGCATCAGATGCACGAAACCCTGCAGGCTCTTGAGCGCGCCCGACACGCCGGTTTCGACAACATCAACTTAGACCTGATGTGGGGACTGCCCGGGCAAACCGTCGCGGGCGCCTTGGCGGACTTACAGCAAGCCATTGATCTGTCGCCCGAACACATCTCGTGGTACCAGCTCACCATCGAAGCGAAAACCGAATTCGCTCGCCGCCCGCCCCTGTTACCCAAGGACGGTTTTCTGCAGGACATAGAGGCTGCAGGGCTGGAACTTCTGGCAGACGCAGGTTTCGAGCGCTACGAGGTGTCTGCATTTGCCAAGCCCAACAAGCAGTGCATACACAATCTCACGTATTGGAGCTTCGGTGATTATCTGGGCATCGGGGCTGGGGCCCACGGTAAAGTTCGTGTCGGCGACCACATTATGCGGACCCAGCGGCCAAGCCAACCTCGGCTATATCAACACGACCCGACGACCATCGCCCCGGCACCGGTGAGTACCGAGCAACGAGGACTCGAGTTCATGATGAACGCGCTGCGGTTGATCGACGGTGTTGAGCAAGCCGTTTTTGAGGAACGGACAAACATGCCTTGGCATGACAATCAGGCGGTTTGGGGAGAACTGGTGGCTCTGGATTTGGTGGCATCCGACCGATGCGCTACAACGCCTCTGGGTCTACGGTATTTAGACAGCGTGCTCGAGCGATTTTTGTAAAACGAGGCCGGAGTCGACTCAAGGCCGTCGCCGATACTGCAAATCACGGATCTCATGACCGAGCCGCTCACCGCGAGCCTCAAACTTCGTCACCTCGCGCACCTCTTCAGCAACCACAGACGGCTCATTGGCCCCGCGTATCTCATCCTGAACCGGCTCAAAACCGGAATGTTCGACAAAATGCTCGACCATCCATTCGGCATAGGGAGCCCAGTCCGTTGCCAAGCGCACAATGCCTCCCGCATGCATCTTTTGATGCAGCTGCTCAAGAAATTCGGGCTGAATGAGTCGGCGTTTATGGTGGCGTTTTTTCGGCCAAGGATCCGGAAAAAATATGCGCACCTCCGACAGACTCTCGTCGGATACTTGCTGCAGTAAGAGCTGGGCAGGTTGATCAACCAAGCGAACGTTTTCGATGCCCAGTTTTTTCAGGCGCGATAGCATAGATCCTATACCCGGCTGGTACAGCTCAACACCCAAAAGCCGCCACTGAGGTTGTTGCTGGGCCCAGGCGAGTAATTCAAAGCCCATACCAAAGCCGATCTCCATACCCAACGGGCGCTGGTCTAAATCCTCGCTGGCCCAACGATACTGCTCAGTCAGCGCGTCGAGAGCAGCGGCCTGGGCCTTGGTGAAGCGACCGCGCCGCCGAATGTAGTTAAACGCCGTATCCGGCTCACTCGATTCCAAATTCCGGGTGGTAGACATGAAGCTCCTATGGGTTTCCAGATCCGTTCAACAGGCCTTATTCCGAATGAACCGCCGCAACCAGTAAACAGGCCCAGCCGGCTATCAAACACAACCCACCGAGAGGCGTCACTGGCCCCAACCAACTGGCTTGCAGCAACACCAAGGCGTAAATACTGCCGCTGAAGGCCAGAACACCGGTTACGAACAAGACACCGGCTGCTTTCAGTAGCCTTGGACCGCCTTGGCGCAACCAAAGGCCGGTGACCAGCAGCACTAGGGCATGCGTCATTTGATACGTCACACCCGTTTGCCAACTGGCCAAGCTCGATGCTGAGAGCACATCTCTCAACCCATGAGCGGCAAATGCCCCCAGCAAAACGGCGATCAGGCCATAGGCGGCAGCGATGCTCATCAACAATCTAGCGCTCACCAAGATTGGCAGCATTTAAAATTCCATTAAAAGAGAGGTGCATCAGCGCAGTGCCGACCCCGAAAATTGTACAGGACGGACCCGTTGGACGCTTGAATTTCCAGACGGCTGCGTTGAGGTCAGGTTGAGGTCGTCGCCCGAGGTGCCAATGTCAGCCCTAAGCCAGGTAAACACCCTGCACAACGCAGAGAGTCATTTAGGCCAGTTGGCGGTTGGGTGCCTTTGAACTTCCTGAGTGGCGGCAACCGAGATCCGCAACTGACCACCCCGATCCCCGAGTTACATAGGTCTTGGTCGGATCAGTCGTCGGATACGGACGTGATTGTCTTTGGCGTTCAAGCCGCGCTCTAATGGCTGGCTGATTGCGGGATTCCTTAGCGAATCCGAACAAAAACGCCCTCTTAATGAGGGCGTTTTCGTGTCGGGCGCACAGTAAACGGGAATGCTTAACCGTCGCTCACTCGGCGATAGCAGTCTTCAGCTTATTCATCGCGTTCTTTTCAAGCTGGCGAATGCGCTCAGCGGAAACCCCGTATTCGGCGGCCAACTCGTGCAGCGTGGACTTGTCGTCGCTGAGCCATCGCTGCTGAAGAATATCGCGACTGCGCTCATCCAATCCGGCGAGACCCGCACTGAGCCGCAAATGCATATCCTTGTCACTGTGTGCGTCTGCTACCAGATCCGCTGGATCCGGCGCAGCAGAAGGCAGAAAATGAACCGGAGCTGTCGCCGTTTCGTCGTCGCTTCCGTAACCGTCGAAAGCCATATCACTCGCACTCAGCCGACTTTCCATGCGCGTCACCTCGGCCGTGGGCACACCCAACTCGTCCGCTATCGCTGCAGTTTCTTCGACGCTCAACCAACTGGTGGATTTTTTGGCACCGCGCAAGTTGAAAAACAATTTGCGCTGGGCCTTGGTTGTTGCCACCTTCACGATTCGCCAATTGCGCAGAATGTACTCGTGCATTTCTGCTTTGATCCAATGCACGGCAAACGAAATCAAACGCACGCCAACGTTTGGATCAAAACGTTTGACCGCCTTCATCAACCCAACATTTCCTTCTTGAATCAGATCCGCTTGGGATAAGCCATAACCTTTGTATGAGCGCGCCAGATGCACGACGAAGCGCAGATGGCACATGACGAGTTCCCGAGCGGCGTCTAAGTCCTCATTATCTCTCAACCGGTGGGCAAGGGACCGCTCGTCCTCTGGGGTGAGAATAGGAAACTGGCTGATCGTACGCAGATAGGCATCAAGGTCGGCCCCTGGCGCCAAGCTTGGCATTTTCATTACATCTGTTGTCATTTTCTCTGCCCTCGATTGGGTTTGCCTGCACGAATTTCGTGTGGGATACACTGACAGCTGTCGTTTGATTGCTACTTTACGTAACGCTACTGCCAATTTTAGCACTCGTCAAGAGAGAGTGCTAACAGCGTTTTGAGACAGAGTTCAACAAAAGGGCTCGTTATGGAAACGCTCGTTAGGATGGCGGTTTGTCTGCTCCGCCGCGCTGAAACAGGGCTAATAAGGCGCCCGCAACCCCCAAGAACCAACCCACCAGTAAAATGGCGAGTAAAAAGCCCGGGGTAAAGCCCACGATGTCAATACCCGCTCGGTAAGAGGCCAACAATGATTGCAGAGGCGCTTCGATCTGGTTCAGGAAAACAGCAATCAGCATAATGGCCGTTACACCACCGCCGATGCCATAAGCTGAACCAAAATACAAAAACGGTCGTCGCATTTGTGCAGGAGTCGCTCCGATCAGCGCCAGTACCCGCAGCTCGCCCAGGCGCGATTCGATGGCCAGCCGCACCGATGCAAAGGCGACCAGTACCGCCGCGATCAATAGCATGATCGACAGCGCACTACCCATTCGATTCGCCAAATCCGAAAGGTCGCGAAGCCTTTCCAACCAAGTCATTTCGATCACAACATCGTCCACCCCGGTTTGGGCCGAGAGGTTGCGACTGAGGGCGTCCAGCTGGAGGTAAGAGCGACCGTCATTCAATACAACGGCAAAGGAAGCCGGCAGCGGATTGCTGCCTACGGCAGTCATGGCGTCTTGCAGAAACATCGAATCGTCGCTTTGTTCTAGCAAATCGCTCAGGGCCTGATCCGGGGTCGTTAGGATGACTCGTTCGACCCCTGTTTCACGGTTCAAGCGGGCCTCCATGTCGTCGATTAACTGCTCCGACGCGGCCAGCTTCATATAGACCGTCAGACCAGCGCTGCCCTGCCACTCCTGGTTAAAGGTTTGGGCATTGCTCTGGGCAATCCAAAGTAAGCCCGGGAGCGTTAGCGCCACACCAACCATCAACCAAACCAAAAAACTGCTCATCAAGCGCTGGCTCACAAAGAGTGAGGTATCCGAGGCAACCCGGCTGTGATCCGCAAACCAAGCGCGCAGGCGTCCCCCCTTCGGTCGCTCGACAGTCAGGGCACTCTCTGCGACCAGTCCGTCCCCGTCCCTTACCTTGGCATCCCCCGCCATTACCTGGAGGCCTCTGGAGGAGCAGCGGTATCTTGAACAAGCGCGCCCTGAGAAAGATGCAAAATTCGACAACCTTGATCCTTGATCAGATCAATATCGTGGCTGGCCACAAGCACCGTAGACCCTAAATCGCTGAACTGGTGAAACAACGACATGACCTGACGCGACAGGTAAGGATCCAAGTTGCCGGTCGGTTCGTCCGCCAAAATAATGCGTGGTCGATTCACCACGGCTCGAGCAATGCCGACACGCTGCTGCTCGCCAGTAGACAGGTGCCTTGGAAAGAGCCCACCTTTGTCGCTCAGATCTACCGTCGACAAGGCACCCCGCACGCGACGCGCTATATCCTTGGTCGGCAGGTGCGTAATGCGCAGAGGCAGAGCAACGTTGTCGAATACCGTTCGATCTTCGAGCAGATTGTGATCCTGCAACACGATGCCAACTTGACGCCGATACCAAGGCATCTGTCTAGGACCCAGTTGGCTCACATCACTACCATCCACCAAGACTCTTCCCGTGGTTGGCGCTTCTGCTCCGATCAGCATTTTCAGTAGGGTACTTTTTCCCGCACCGGAGTGACCGGTCAGAAACACCATGGAACCCGACTCGATACTCAGCGAGACATCGGATAACCCTTCTTGCCCATTGTCGAAGCGTCGCGTCACATGTTGGAGCTGCAACAGGGCCATGATCAGGCGACGTCGTCGGACTGCAACAAAGCCGCCACGAACTCCTCCGGTTCGAAATCACGCAAGTCTTCAACTCCCTCACCAACACCGATAAAACAAATGGGCACCTGCTGGGCATCATTGCTTTGAGACGCCAGAGCAAAGAGCACCCCGGCCTTCGCCGTGCCGTCTAACTTGGTCACCACCAAGCCCGTCAGCGGCACAGTTTCGTTAAACAATTTGACCTGACTCAGCGCATTTTGACCCACACCGCCGTCGAGCACCAAAATCACTTCGTGAGGGGCTTCAGGGTCTAGGCGTTTTACGACCCGCTGAATTTTCGCCAGCTCGTCCATTAACTGGCTTTTTGCCTGAAGGCGTCCTGCGGTATCCACCAAGAGCACATCGACACCCTTGGCTTGCGCGCTCTGCACCGCGTCGAAGGCCACCGACGCACTGTCAGAGCCCTGAGCCTGAGCGATAACAGGAATGTCTTCACGTTGGCCCCAGGCCTGGAGTTGCTCCACTGCAGCTGCTCGGAACGTATCTCCCGCAGCCAACATCACATTCAAACCCTGAGTCTTATAGCGCTTGGCAAGTTTGCCGATGGTGGTGGTTTTACCCACTCCGTTCACGCCAACAAAAAAGATCCCCTTGGGCAGGCCATCGGGCTTGCGCGTTGCAAGGGAAAGCGGCCGGGCCACTCCCTGCAGCCGCTGCACCAACAGTGCATGCAGTGCCTGATAAAGCGCGCCCATATTCGCCAGTTCACGACGACCCGCACGATCCGTCAGCTCGCTCATAATCGCCTCGGTGGTTTCGAGCCCAACGTCGGTGGTCAGGAGCGCGGTTTCCAAATCCTCCAGCGCAGATTCATTGATTTCTTTTTCGCCCAAGAGCAGATTGCCCAAACCCGTCGCCAGCTGGTCTCGCGTTTTCGACAATCCGTTGCGCAGTCTGCCGAAGAAGCCCTTCGCAGCGGGTTGGTCTGAACTGGAGGCGGACTCTGTTTCGGTCGGCTCGATCATTTTCGTTATCTCTTGGCCTATGAGCGATAAGGCAGGCCATCTACCCATCGTCTGTCAGGCCTGAATTCTATAGCATCCACGATGCAAACTTTGAGTCTGGATACGAAGCTTTGAAAAAAAATGTTCGCAGCAATACACCTCAAGAAATCCGCATCAACAGCGGTAGGCTTCGTGGCAGAAAGTTGACGTTCCCGTCAGTCGAAGGACTGCGACCAACCCTTGGGCGGTCAAGAGAAACACTGTTTAACTGGCTACGTCCCTCACTCCCTGACGCCACATGTCTGGATCTCTTCGCCGGCTCCGGCGTATTGGGCATGGAGGCTGCGTCTGTTGGTGCGGCGCAGGTTGTACTGGTTGAACAGCATGCTGAGACGGCGAAACACTTAGCCCACTCAATCGACACTCTGGACTTGGGGGATATCTGCTCACTGGAAATCGCTGACGCTCGATCGTTTCTGGGGCGCTGTCACTCATCCTTTGACGTCATCTTCGTAGACCCTCCGTTTGCAGACAACGGGTTACTGGAAACCGCGGTAACCGCCATCTGCGAGTCTCGTCTTATGAGCCAATGGTTGTATTTGGAATTCGACCAGCAACAGGAAGCGACGGTAAACGCTCTGCTGCTAAGACACGGCTTGAGTCTGGCAAAATCGACCAAGGCCGGCAGCACCCGAAGTTGGCTTGTTCAGGCCCAATAACGAAGCAAATTTTGCGTCTCCATGCCAGATTGCAGATGCACTGAGGCGGCGTTAGCATCGCTTTCGACCTAAGAACAGTATTTCCCCTTCGTTAAGGATATCGCGACATGGCAGAACGCATCGTGGTCTACCCAGGCTCATTTAACCCTATTACCAATGGCCACACCGACTTGGTTGAACGTGCCCTAACCCTGTTCGATCACGTGGTTTTAGCCATTGGAACGTCCGCCCAAAAAGATCCTGCCGTTGCGTTGAAAGACCGCATGGAGCTGTGCCGCGAAGTACTGGCACCTTTTGGCGACCGAGTTTCTGTGGACGGATTTAATAGCCTGCTAGTGGATTACGTTCGGTCAAAAAATACTCGCTTCGTGTTGCGAGGCTTACGTACAGTGACGGATTTTGATTATGAGTTTCAAATGGCCGAAATGAATCGCTCCCTGGACCCGCAAATGGAGTATGTCTTCTTACCCACCTCCAGAGATTGCTCCTTTATCTCTTCCACCTTGGTGAGAGAGATTTCAGCCCTAGACGGTGACATCTCCCAGTTTGTGCATCCTGCGGTGATTGCCGCATTGAGCAAAAGCTAGGCAACCGATCTAGATCAGCAGACGGGCGTTTTCCAGCCAGAAAATGTCTGGCAAGAAGGGCAGTAAACGGTACTACGCTGTCCTAGGATCTGAAGCTTCAGTGTGGACCCGCATACCCGACATGCCTCATCTTGCCGACCATACACATAGAGGCTTTGTTTGAAATAGCCCGGTTGACCGTCGGACCCGACGAAATCACGCAAAGTTGTTCCCCCGACGTTTATCGCATTGGCGAGAATTTGACGAATGGCCTCTGCTAAAAGCTGATACGCCAATCGGCTGACGCGATGTGCCGCCACGCCGGGCCGGATGCCGGCTCGGAACAGCGACTCTGCTGCGTATATATTGCCAACACCAACAACGACCTTGCCGTCCATGATGAAGTTTTTAACTGCAACTCGTCGGTTCCGGGATGTTTCGAAAAGATAATCGCCAGAAAATTCGTTCCCTAGCGGCTCCACGCCCAAATTTTTCAGCAACCAATGCTCAGCGGTGGGGAGTTCGGCGAAATGAAAACTGCCAAAACGTCTCGGATCGTTGTATCGAAGCCATGGACCGTTTTGAATTTCGATGTCCACATGATCGTGAATCCGCGGTTTCTCATCAGGAGAGACCACCCGCAAACTCCCGGACATACCCAAGTGCACGACCAAGGCTCCAGCCTGAGTTTCGATCAGAAGATATTTGGCGCGTCGACTGACGCTGAGTACTGGACTGCCCGATAAATGTTCGGGCAGTGATACCGGCCATCTTAGGCGATGGTTGCGCACATGAACTCGTTGGATCGTGTGCCCGGTTAGGAAGGGCTCAATCCCCCGTCGAGTCGTTTCGACTTCCGGGAGTTCGGGCATCTGTTACTTGATCTTGCCTTCTTTGTAGATCACATGTTTACGCACGACAGGATCGTATTTTTTGATCTCCATCTTGTCTGGCGTGTTTTTCTTGTTCTTATCCGTGGTGTAGTAGTGCCCTGTTCCGGCGCTGGATACCAACTTGATTTTATCTCGCATGGAAATTTTCCTATTCGTTAAGTCGAGTGCTACCGCAACCCGGCCAAAGGCTCTTTATACCTTATGACCCGCAGCGCGCACGTCCTTGAGTACCTCGTCGATACCCTTCTTGTCGATAATGCGCATTCCGTTAGAAGACACTCGCAATTTCACATAACGCTTTTCCGCTTCCACCCAAAAACGGTGGGTGTGGAGGTTTGGCAAGAAACGGCGACGGGTCTTGTTCATCGCGTGGCTGACGTTGTTTCCAGACATCGGACGCTTACCTGTTACCTGACATACTTTGGACATAATGGGAGTCCCAAAAAATTTGAGGCGCGTTTATACCAAAGTGGGCTAGGCAGGGCAAGAAAACCGGTCCAAAACGCCCCAAAAACACGCTTTTTCGTCCGAGTTTGTCGTGGACGACTAAAGCAGGCCTCGCATTTGCATCGAGACCCAAGAGTGTGTGCTGACGACGATATGGTCCAATAGTCGAATCTCCACTTGAGCCAGCAAGTCAGAGAGGGAGCGCGTTAGTGTGATGTCTGCCTGACTTGGTTCGGCGTTGCCCGACGGATGGTTGTGGCAAACGATAATCGCTGCGGCATTGAGCTCCAAACCGCGCCTCAACACCTCCCTCGCATGCACATGTGTGCGGTCAATGGAGCCGTGAAACATAATCTCGAAGCCAAGGTGCTCGTTTTTTGCATTCAGAAATAAACAGGCGAAGGCCTCATGGGCCAGCGAGCCCATGCGTTTTCGCAGGTATTCAGCTACCGCTGAGGGATCCCGAAAACGCTGAGCTTTGACGAGGGAGGTTTCCGTGTCCCGAACGCCCAGCTCCTGAATCGCCTTAATTTGCGCTGCCTTGGCCAAACCTAAGCCGTGTGAGGCTCGCAAACGGTCCAACGGTGCGGCGAGCAAGCCACCGATGCCACCGAATTCGCCAAGCAGGCGGCGGGCCAATTGCACCGCATCCTCCCCAGGCATACCACTCACCAAGCATATCGCCAGCAGCTCTGCCGTGGACATTTCTGACGCACCGTAGCGACTCAAACGTGCCCTTGGCTGTTCATCTTCAACCCAGTTTGCAATAACGCTGGCGCTGTCTTCGGTGTTACCCTTGTCACGAAGCTGTTGGGGTCTTTTTGAAGCCATTTTTCACCTTGATCCAACCCTATTTTCCGTTCGCGCATCACTTTGAGGAATGGGCCATGCCCGAGATGACGTCAAACCTGTCAGGACAACATATTTTGCTTGGCATCAGCGGTGGAATCGCTGCCTACAAGACCCCAGTCCTTGTGCGCCGACTCGTAGAGGCCGGTGCGTCCGTTCAGGTCGTGATGACAGCGAATGCCCATCAGTTTGTTACCGCGACATCCCTGCAGGCGGTCAGCGGCAACCCCGTTCGCGACGATTTGTGGGATGCCGGGGCGGAAGCAGCCATGGGCCACATTGAATTAGCACGGTGGGCGGACCAAATCCTGATTGCGCCGGCGACCGCCAGCATGATCGCCCGAATGGCCTCTGGTGAGGCCTCGGATCTTCTGAGCACACTGTGCTTGGCCAGTCCGGCCCCAGTGAGCATCGCGCCTGCCATGAACCAACAGATGTACCAGCACCCTGCCATTCAGCGTAATTTGGCATCCCTCGAAGCCGATGGATGCCGCATCATTGGGCCCGACAGCGGAGATCAAGCCTGCGGAGATCAGGGCCCCGGACGTATGACCGAACCCGAGGACTTGCTCACAGCGCTGTCCCGACAACCTGTCACGGGAGACGGGCAGGGTTCCCTGGCAGGCTGCACGGTAACGGTAACGACAGGACCCACACGTGAAGCCATCGACCCCGTGCGCTACATCAGCAATCACAGCTCCGGCTTGCAGGGCTTGGCCGTCGCCGAAGCCGCAAGGCGGGCGGGTGCCAAGGTGATATTGATCGCTGGCCCCGGCGTTGCAGACGCTCACTCCGATATCGAACGCCAGGATGTTACAACCGCTCAAGACATGTACGAACGGGTACACAGTGCCCTACCTGCAACGGATATTTTCATCGGCGTCGCCGCGGTAGCCGACTACCGACCCGCCATCGCCCAGGGGCAAAAAATCAAGCGCCATCGGCTGGAAGAGCCCGATCTGCAGCTCGCGCTGGTNGAAAATCCGGACATTATTGCCAGCGTCGTTCAGTCGGATCAGGTCAAGGTAGTGGTGGGTTTTGCCGCTGAAACCAACGANACCTTGAACAATGCCCGCGAAAAACGTGCGCGCAAGGGCCTAGACGCCATCGTGGTCAACGACGTTTCTGACCAGAGCATTGGCTTTAACAGTGCCAACAACGCAGTGACCTTGATTCATGAACACGGCGAGATTGATTTCGGAACCCAACCCAAAACCGAGATCGCGAACCAGCTGGTTCACCACCTTACAGCGCTTTTCAAAGAGAAAATCGGCCTCAAAAATTAGAAATTTAGAAATATAGAGGAACCAGCAGCACCATGAGCAACACCAAGCCTCCATCGACTCTCGATTCAGGTATTTTTCGAGCCTACGACATTCGGGGCATTACCACCCAAAATTTGACCGAAGAGGTGGTCTATTGGATCGGTCGAAGCTTTGCGACGGCGGCCTTAGCCGAAGGCCAAAACACAGCAGTAGTGGGGCGAGACGGACGCCTCTCCAGCCCTGGACTTGAGAATGCCCTCAGCCGCGGGCTCTGCGAGGGTGGCATGGATGTCATTAGCGTTGGCCTGGTGCCTACGCCCTTACTCTATTTCGCGACCCACGAACTGCAAACCGGTACGGGCATCATGATCACCGGCAGCCATAATCCACCGGAATATAATGGTCTGAAGATGATGATTGGCGGCGTCACCCTGGCCGAGGAACGCATTCAAACGCTTTTGCACAATTTGCAGCACAACACCCTGAGCGAAGGTAGCGGCCAGATTTCAACCGCCGACATCGTGCCGGCTTTTCGCGACAAGATGCTGCCTGTTTGTGAACTCAGTCGGCCATTGAATGTGGTTGTGGACTGCGGAAATGGCGTTGCCGGCGGCATTGCCCCTGAGATCATCGAAGCCTTAGGCTGCAATGTGACGCCACTGTTTTGCGAGGTTGACGGAAACTTCCCCAACCACCACCCGGATCCTGCCGAACCTGAAAANCTGCAAGACCTGATTGCCAAGGTCAAAGAAACCAGCGCAGACATCGGCTTGGCTTTTGATGGCGACGGCGATCGACTCGGCGTCGTTACACCGGCCGGCGGCATCATCTGGCCCGACAAGCTCATGATGTTTTTTGCTGAAGACATTTGTCGACGCAACCCAGGCGAAACCGTGATTTTCGACGTGAAGTGCAGCCGATATTTGCCCGAAATCATTCGCGAGGCAGGCGGCGTACCCTTAATGTGGAAAACCGGACATTCCCACATCAAGGCCAAGATCAAGGAAACCAACTCACCCCTGGCCGGCGAATTCAGCGGACACCTTTGCATTGTAGAAAACTGGTACGGATTCGACGATGCGATTTTTGCCGCTGGCCGGCTGCTGCAACTTCTCAGCCAAACCGACGCAAGCGCTGACGAATGCTTTGCCAAGTATCCGGTGACCGTGACGACCCCCGAAATAAAGATCCAAACCACGGAAGAGCACAAATTCGCCGTGATGCGGGCGCTGACGGATACTGGCGACTTTGGTCGAGGAAGCCTGACCGATATCGACGGCATTCGTGTGGACTTCGACAACGGTTGGGGCCTGATTCGGCCCTCCAACACCAGCCCAGTTTTGTCTCTGCGATTTGAAGCAGACACAGAGTCCGCCTTGATGGATATTCAGACTCTGTTTCAAACGGAACTACAAAAAGTAGATCGCTCGTTAGCGTTTTTGTAGACCCAATAGCCACCAGCACACCCGAGGAGTACGGACAGCGAGATGACCGAATCCAATAACAACATAACGAGCCGAGTACTGACCGAAGCTCTGCCCTATATCCGCCGCTTTCATGGCACCACCGTGGTCATCAAGTACGGCGGAAACGCCATGACCGAAGCGGCGCTAAAGGACAGTTTTGCCGCCGATGTGGTGCTGATGAAGCTCGTGGGCATTAACCCCGTTGTTGTACATGGCGGTGGCCCTCAAATCGGCGAGTTGCTGTCTCGCCTCAACATCGAGTCTAAATTCGTCAACGGCATGCGCGTAACCGACTCCGCCACCATGGATGTGGTGCAAATGGTGTTGGGGGGGCTCGTCAATCCCGAAATCGTCTCGCTCATCAATACCCACGGTGGACGAGCCGTTGGCGTGACCGGTAAAGACGGTGATCTGATCCAAGCAGAAAAAATGCCCATGACCAGCGCATCGAACGANGCCGGCGCCAGCGCCCCAGAAATCATCGATATTGGTCATGTGGGCAGCATTACCAACGTTCAGGTTGATGTGCTCGATACCTTGGTTCAGTCGGAATTCATTCCTGTGATCGCGCCAGTCGGTGTTGGCAAAGACGGGGAGTCTTTCAATATCAACGCTGACATCGTTGCCGGCGCTGTGGCTCAGGCACTCGGTGCCGAAAAGTTGGTGCTGCTCACCAACACGCCAGGGATTTTGAATGCAGAAAAAGAAACCATTTCTTCGCTAGAAAAAAACGAGGTCGAGGCGCTGATTGCCGACGGGACGATCAGTGAAGGGATGTTGCCCAAGGTCGATTGTGCGCTGGATGCCGTCACTGGCGGTGTTGACAGCGTCACCATTGTGGATGGCCGTGTCCCGCACGCGCTCCTGCTGGAAGTCTTTACCGATTCCGGCGTGGGCACCCAGATTCTCAGTCAGCAGGTGGATCATGCCTAGAACCAGTCGCAAACCCGAAATTTTGCAGGCTCTCGCGCACATGCTGGAGGCCAACCCTGGCGGCAAAATCACAACGGCCAAGCTCGCCAAAGAGGTGGGCCTATCCGAAGCCGCTTTATACCGACACTTTCCCAGCAAGGCCAAAATGATTGAGGGCTTGATCGAGTTCATCGAGGAAACCCTTTTTTCACGAATGACTGCCATTGCCAAAGAGCCCCGAGATCATGAAGCCAAATGCCGTGACATCGTGCTGCTCGTGCTCACCTTTGTCGAGCGCAACCCGGGCTTTGCCAGACTCTTTGTCGGTGACGCTTTGCAGGGGGAAACCGATCGCCTGCGCGCACGTATGCGGCAATTGCTGGATCGAATCGAAACCCAACTGCGGCAAATACTGCGGGATNTGAGTCTGCAAACCGACCCGTTGCCGGGCAATCAGCCCGCCGTACTGGCTAGGGTGCTGATGACCTTAACTGAAGGCCAAATCGCGCAATTTGTTCGCAGCGACTTTAAGCAGAATCCNACAGCGGATTGGGACGCTCATTGGTTTGTGATTCGACGCGGCGTTTTTGGACGCTAAGTCTCCATCCTAAAGAGCGCAGTGCTGCTCAACGTAGGCCCGCATGGCGCTCAGAGCCTCGGATTGGGCAGGCGCTTGGTCAAGATAGGTCAGCACGTCTGAAACATGAGCGATACTGATCACCGGTGCACCTAGCTCGCCGCGCAAATCGGAAACGGCGGTTTCCTCAGAGCCTGCCATTACTTCCGCGCGATCCATCGCGATAACGACTCCAGCAATCTCGGCACCTTCCGATCGAATCAGATCCGCTGCGCCGCGAATGGCTTTCCCTGAGGTCAACACGTCGTCCAACATCAGTACTCGACCACTGACCGGTGCGCCAACCAGCAGACCCCCTTCTCCGTGATCCTTGGCTTCCTTGCGATTGTAAGCAACACCAACATCCACCCCGCGCTCGGCCAAGGCCANTGCCGTGGCAACCGCGATAGGTATGCCCTTATACGCAGGCCCGAAAAGCAAATCGAATTCCACCCCGGATTGTAGGACTGCTTCGGCATAGGCGGAGCCTAGCTCCGCATAGGCTCCGCCAGTGGCAACGGAACCCAGGTTGAAAAAGTAAGGACTGATGCGTCCGGAGTTCAGGGTAAAACGCCCAAATTTCAGGACATTTTGTTGCACCAAAAAATCAATGAATTGTCGTTTATCTGTCACAGCGTCTTACCTTAAACCAGTGCAGCCTGCTGAAGCTGCAGCAATTGCTCGGTCCCCTTTTCCGCCAAATCAATCAACTGGGCAAGTTCCGACTTCGTAAATGGCGCGGCTTCCCCCGTGCCCTGCAGTTCAATGAATCCATCGCCCAAGCGCACTACGTTCATATCAGTTTCTGCGTTGGAATCTTCGGCATAGTCCAAATCGAGCACTGGCGTTCCACGATAGATACCCACGCTGACGGAAGAGACAAACCCCACCAGCGCTTCCTCTGCTGGAATACTGCGAATCGCATCCGCCAAGGCCAGTGCACCGCCGGTGATCGATGCGGTTCNCGTNCCGCCATCGGCCTGAATCACATCACAGTCGATTCGAATCGTACGCTCNCCCAGCTTCTTCATGTCGACCATGGCACGCAGTGAGCGGCCGATCAAACGTTGAATTTCAACGGTACGGCCATTTTGCTTGCCACGGGCTGCTTCCCGATCGTTACGCGTGTTCGTGGCGCCCGGCAACATGCCATATTCCGCGGTTACCCAGCCTTCACCTCGACCACGCAAAAAACCCGGCACAGAATTTTCAACCGAGGCAGTACAAATGACCTTCGTGTCGCCGAATTCCACCAGCACAGAGCCCGCTGCGTGTTTCGTGAATTGTCGGGTAAAACGGATGTTTCTCAGCTCGTCATTGGCTCGTCCACTGGGTCGCATAAAGTCTCCTGATAGAGTCATGTGGTTACAGAACGGTCGCACGGTAAGGAAGTTCTGAGACCGACACAATACAAATTTACGCCACCCGCTACCTTCGTCCGCCGACGAGATGCGTTAGACTCAGGTTTTCCCATTCAGAACGCGACACTATGAGCACCATGTACAGCATGACGGGCTTCGCCAGAGCCGAAAGCAAAACGTCGAATTACCATCTGATATGGGAACTGAAGACCGTCAATCACCGATACCTCGAAACAACCTTTCGTCTGCCCGAGTCGCTGCGCAGCATCGAGCAACAGCTGCGCGATCAGGCCAGAACANCGCTGGCGCGCGGCAAGCTGGACGCCGTTCTGAAACTCGATACAACCCAGCCCGCAAGCGCCCTTACCGTCAATGAGACCCTGCTCAATACCCTGCTGGAAAATGCGGCTGTGATTGCTNCAAAAGCTCCGGAAGCCGTCCCGATGACACAAAGTCAGCTTATGTCATGGCCCGGTCTACTCTGCACCGCGGAAGGCGCCCTCACCGACATGGCTGCCGCCGCCGTCGATCTTTTTAACGAGGGGCTGGTGGCACTTGGCACGGCCCGAGCCGACGAGGGAGCCAAGCTGCACGATATCGTCAAGTCGAGTCTCAATGCGATCGACGCACAGGTACAACAGCTGGAGCCCATCGCAGCGACCTTGCCGACATTACAGCGACAAAAACTGCAGGATCGTATCGACGAGTTATCCGTCAAGATCGAGGCCGATCGCCTTGCCCAAGAAGTGGTAATGCTGGCGCAGAAAGCCGATGTGCGCGAAGAACTGGACCGGTTAGCGATCCACGTAGAACAAGCCCGGGCGCTGGTCGACGGCTCGGGACCCCACGGCCGACGACTGGATTTTTTGACTCAAGAGCTCAATCGTGAGGCCAATACCCTAGGNGCCAAGGCCGTNTGCGCGGAAACGTCTCTGGCCTCAATCGAGCTAAAAGTCTTGATCGAGCAAATCCGTGAACAAGTGCAAAACATCCAGTAACAGCAGAAACCGCCAACGCCGATCATGACAGACCTCGAACGAATCCCANCTTCACTGGGCAAGTTCACTGATCCTTGATTAAATACCGCGAAAGCGAAAAACCCGAACGGCATTCGTGTCCTTCCAAAGCAAGAACAAAGAATAAGTTATGCAAACAGGCAGTCTTTTCCTCGTGTCCGCCCCTTCAGGAGCCGGCAAAACCTCCTTAGTGAACGCCGCCTTGGAAGCCGACTCCCAACTGGTGGTCTCCGTTAGCCACACGACCCGTCCCGCTCGGGGTGGTGAGGTGGACGGTGAAAATTACTTCTTTGTCAGTGATGACCAGTTCGTGCAGATGATCGACGAAGGCAAATTTCTCGAGCACGCCAATGTGTTTGGTAAGCGATACGGCACCTCAAAGGCTGAAGTGGCAGCCAAGCGCGCACTGGGTCAGGATGTGATTCTTGAAATCGACTGGCAGGGCGCACAACAGGTTCGCGAGGCTATTCCCGACGCCATCAGCGTGTTTGTGTTGCCTCCTTCGGTGGAAGAGTTGGCCGCTCGCCTAANCTCTCGCGGAGAAGACACGGCACAAAGCATTGAAAAGCGNCTTGGAGAGGCCAAACTGGACATGTCTCAAGCGATTCATTTTGACTACTTAGTGATCAACGCCGACTTCGAAACCGCCCTACNGGANGTTGCAAGTATCGTGCACGCGGCTCGCCTCACCAGAGTCGTCCAATTGCAAAAAAACGAGGTGAAAGAATTGGTTGGAGCGGATATTTAAGTCGCCCCTATCTTGTTTTGGGGCCGAGCAGGCGGTATCCTCTCTCTCCTTTTTTCGCCACCTTAAACGAGACATTCATGGCCCGTATCACCGTTGAAGATTGCTTGGAGCATGTGGACAACCGATTTGACCTAGTCATGCTGGCTAGCCGGCGCGCACGCGCACTTCGTAATTACAACACCGAAGCATTGGTGGAAGAAGAAAACGACAAGCCGACCGTGATCGCGCTTCGTGAAATCGCCAAGGGCGTTATGAGCCACGAATTGCTGGACAGCCAAGAAATTTCTCCCGAAGACGAAGAAATCAACACGGACTTCAGTGTGGCGAATTTGGACGCCGGTCGATTAGGAGACCATGAGCCTGCCGCAGGCTGAGACTCGCGAAGAGTCATANTTTGTCGCCCAGCTGGCGGCCGAGGCCAAACGACAAGACGTCGCGGCCCCTGCAACCATTGATTCTCTGATTGCGAACTTAACCTACCTTAGCGACGAGGAGATTAGCCTCGTCAGAGATGCCCACACCTACGCCAGTCAAGCCCATCAAGGCCAACACCGGCGCACCGGGCACGACTACATTACGCACCCCACCGCCGTCGCTCAGATTTTGGCCAACATGAATATGGACCATCAGTCTCTGATGGCGGCCTTACTCCATGACGTGATTGAAGACTCCGAAACCAGCCGCGCCTATCTTGGCGAAATATTCGGCTCCTCGGTTGCGGACATCGTCGACGGCGTCTCCAAGTTAAGCAAGATTTTCGCCAGTCGCGACGAAGCGCAAGCCGAGAACTTCCAAAAGATGGCCATGGCGATGGCAAAGGACATTCGCGTGATCATGGTCAAGATGGCTGACCGCTTGCACAACATGCGCACCATTGGTGTGATGTCCGATGCCCAACGCAAGCGCATCGCCAGAGAAACGCTCGATTTTTATGCACCTATTGCCAATCGACTTGGTGTCCAGATGATCAAAAGCGAACTCGAAGAGCTCGCTTTTCGCGCCCTATACCCTCTGCGCTCGGATCGTATTGCCCGCGCCGTCACCGCCGCGAGAGGCAATCGCAAAGCCATGGTCGATGAGGTACAAACCACCATCGCGACGGCGCTGAATCGCGAAGGCATTGTGGCCGACGTTATCGGTCGACAAAAAAACATCTTTTCCATCTATCGCAAGATGAAGACCCAACANAAGTCATTCGCTGAGATCATGGATGTCTTTGGCTTCCGCATCATCGTGGATCAGCCCGACGCCTGCTACCGGGCATTGGGCGTAGTGCACGGCTTATACAGTCCTCTGGCCGCTCGCTTTAAAGACTACATTGCCATTCCCAAGGTGAACGGCTATCAGTCCTTACACACCTCGCTGATGGGCCCCCACGGCGCGCCCATTGAGGTACAGATTCGGACCAAGCAGCAACAGGCCGTTGCAGAAAACGGCATTGCCGGGCACTGGCTCTACCGATCCAATTCGGAGTTTGAAACCAGCCAGCAGCGCGCGCGTCAGTGGGTTTCTGATTTGATGGAGCTGCAGAGCCGGGCAGGCAATCCGATGGAATTTATCGAAAGCCTTAAAATCGATTTGTTTCCAGACGAGGTCTACGTTTTTACGCCAAAGGGCAAAATTCTGGAACTGCCCAGAGGGGCCAGCCCGGTCGACTTCGCCTATTGCGTACACACCGATATTGGCAACAGCTGCATGAGTTGCCGGGTCGATGGCCAACTGGCACCGTTGTCCCAGCAACTTCAAAGCGGTCAAAAAGTTGAAATCATTACCGCGCCGGACAGCAAACCCAATCCGGCCTGGCTGAATTTTGCGGTCACGTCCAAGGCTCGATCTGCCATCCGCAGCGAGCTGAAACAGCAGCAAGGCAGTCAGTCCATCGCACTGGGCCGCAAGCTGCTGAACCGCGTGTTGGGTGCCGCCAATACCAGCATCAACGATCTGGACTTTAGACGCTTGCGCCGGGTGTTTTCAGAGCTTGGCGTACGCAAACTGAACGAACTGCTGGAAAGCATTGGCAACGGTGACGTCTCCGCTCACTTGGCCGCACAAAAGCTGCTGTCTGCTGAAAACCCCGACTATCAAGCCATTGCCGTCGAAGGCGCCGGACCTGTCACCATTGCTGGCGGTGAGGGTTTGGTGGTCAGCTACGGACGTTGCTGCGGCCCCTTACCAGGCGACCATATCGTCGGTCATATGACACCGGGCAAAGGGTTCGTCGTGCATGTAGAGACCTGCAACAATTTGAATGAGGTTCGCAGACGGACACCACACGAAATCACGCCGGCACGTTGGACCTCCGACGTGGACGATGAATTTCAAACCGTGTTGCGGGTCAATGTGCGCCGGCGCAAAGGCATCATGGCCGAGGTGGCTGCGGAGATTACCTCCTGCGATGCTGGAGTTGAGAGCATCAATGTTGAAGAGCGCAACGCCGAAATCAGCACCGTCAACGTCGGCATCACCGTGCGCAACCGCGATCACTTGGCCAAACTNATGCGCCGACTGCGTCGCATTACCGCCGTGATCAACGTCGCCAGACGCGTAAGCTAAAACCACAGCCAACCCAACATCGGGCAACTCACTTAGGAACACTATGTCTCGGGAAACCATCGCCACAGAAAAAGCCCCCAGTGCCATCGGCACCTACTCTCAAGCGGTCAAAACCGGCCCGGGGAGCATGGTCTTCATTTCAGGACAGATCCCGCTGGTGCCGCANACTGATCCGGCGCAGATGGCCTTAGTCAGCGACGATTTTGTTGAACAAGCCCATCAGGTTTTTAAGAATCTGATGGCCGTTGCTGAAGCCGCTGGGGGCGGACTGGCCGACTGCGTCAAACTCAACATCTACCTGACGGATTTGGATAAGTTCGCAGACGTCAACAGCGTCATGGCCGAGTACGTGCCCGAGCCCTATCCTGCGCGCGCCGCGGTCGAAATATCTGCACTGCCCAAGGGTGCACAAATCGAGATTGATGCCATTATGGTGCTTAACTAACCGACACCGATCGCGTATGGCAGCGGATCCCCAAGGCAGCGTCGCCCAACTCAAGGGTATTGGCCCCAANNTTCAAGACACCTTGGAGCGNTTGGGCATCTATCGCCTGCTGGATTTACTNATNCATCTTCCCGCCCGATACCANGATCGCTCCAAGATCACTCCCCTCAGTGCCCTGCGAGCGGGGGAAGAGGCCTTTGTGGAGGGCGAGATTCTCGGCAGCAAAATCACCTTCGGTCGCAGCCGCGGTCTGGAGGTGCTGATCAGCGACGGTCGGCACGACCTACGCCTGCGATTTTTCCATTTCAATAAAGCACAGCAGCGCAATTTGGAAGCCGGCAAATACGTGCGTGCGTTTGGCAACGTTGCTTTTATCGGCCGACATTTGGCCATTGCCCACCCTGAATATCAGATTTTCGACGAAACGCCACCACCACCCAAGCCCGAGTTGATACCCGTTTATCCCACCACCCAAGGGTTAGGTCAGGCAAGACTGCGCAATCTCACGCGGGCCCTGCAACATATACGTTGGCCGACGGAGGCGGGCACGCCCTTCGAAAAATTACTCTACCTGCACAGACCAGACGACTTAAGACGCATTGACGAGATCACCGAGGCATTAGCGCTTGATGAGCTGTGCGCTTACTACGTGGTCATGAAGCGGCGGGCACTCAAGCGGCGCAAACAACAGGCCATTGCTCTCACTCAAAAAGCGGGCCTGGGCAGACAGCTCAGGGACAACCTGGCTTTTGACCTGACTCGAGCCCANAGCCGAGTGATTCGTGAAACCCTCGAAGACCTAGAAAACGATGTGCCGATGTTGCGACTGGTGCAGGGAGATGTGGGTTCAGGAAAAACCATCGTCGCTGCCTTTGCCGCCATCCGTGCCATCGAACACGGCTGCCAAACCGCAGTCATGGCCCCGACAGAGCTGCTGGCCGAACAACATCAGCTGAATTTTCANCAGTGGTTGGACCCCCTGGGTATTCGCGTTGCACTGCTCACCGGCCAAATGACCGCCAAGGCGCAAAGAGAGGTACTGGCGGATATTGAAAGCGGCGAGGTACAGGTGGTGATCGGCACCCANGCACTGTTTCAGGACAAGGTGGTATTTCACAAACTCGCCTTGGTCATTATCGATGAGCAACATCGCTTTGGTGTGCACCAGCGGATGGCACTGCAAAACAAAGGCGCCTTTCCACACCAGCTGGTGATGACCGCCACCCCGATTCCCCGCACCTTGACCATGACGCTTTACGCCGACATGGACGTGTCTGTCATCGACGAACTGCCCAAGGGCCGACAGCCCATCACCACACATACCGCGGCCCAGTCGAAACGCGGTGAGTTGATCGCTCGCTTAGAGCAGATACTAAATCAAGGCCAACAGGCGTATTGGGTTTGCACCCTGATCGAGCCGTCGGACGAAATTGAGGCGCTGTCCGCTGAAGAGGCCTTCGAATTGCTTTGTCATGCCCTACCCCATGCCAAGGTGGCCTTGCTACACGGACGTATGAAGGGTGATGAAAAGGTTGAGGTCATGCGTGCGTTCAAAGCTGGCGAATACCAACTGTTGGTGGCGACAACCGTGGTCGAAGTCGGTGTCGATGTGCCCAATGCCACGCACATGTTTATCGAAAATGCTGAGCGGCTGGGGCTGGCTCAATTGCATCAATTGCGTGGTCGGGTGGGACGAGGCAGTCTGGCCAGTCGGTGCTTTTTGCTCTTCAAGCCTGGCGTCAGTCAAACTGGCCAACATCGGTTGAATGCGCTGAGAGAAAGTCAGGATGGCTTTTATTTGGCCGAGCAGGATCTCAAACTGCGCGGCCCCGGGGATATTTTGGGTACGAGGCAGTCTGGCGAGCAAAGCTTCAAGATTGCCGACTTGGGCGAACATGCCCACCTGATGCCNAGNGTGGTCACCCGAAGCGAGGCCCTGCTAACGGCACCCCAAGGCTCTGACGATCACGCCTACCTTCTNGGGCTACTCAATACGTGGGCAGCCTCTGACAACGAGCATCTGTCGGTTTAAGACCCCGTTGGCACCTCTGGCGCGCCAAAGACCTCACGATCCAACTGGCCTTCGCTGGATGCGACGATGGTGGCTACCGTGGCATCACCGGTCACATTGACCGCAGTACGCAACATGTCGAGCAATCGATCAACGCCAATGATCAGCGCGATACCCTCAACCGGTAAACCCACTTGATCAAGCACCAGGGTCAGTGTGATCAAACCCACTCCAGGAACCGCTGCGGTACCAATCGAGGCCAATGTCGCCGTGAGCACCACGGTCAGTAGGGCACTTAACCCAAGGTCGATGCCGTAAAACTGTGCAATAAACACCGTGGCAACACCCTGCATGATGGCGGTGCCGTCCATGTTGATGGTCGCGCCTAGAGGAACCGCAAAGGACGCCACATTATTTTGCACGCCCAGCTTGTGTTCCACCGTACGCAGGGTCACCGGCAACGTCGCGCCGCTGGACGAGGTGGAAAACGCGACGAGCAGCGCCTCACGCATCTTGCGGAGGAATACCAAGGGATTCAGACCCGTCAGCGTTTTCAGCAGCAATGGATAGACCAAGGAAGCATGCACCAACAGAGCGATGACGATGGTGGCAAAGTACATGGCGACTTTGGCAATTTCTGCCAAGCCTAACGTTGCCCCAAGCTGAGTCATCAAACAAAACACCCCGATGGGCGTCAGAGCAATAATCATTGAAATCAGCCGCATCATGACGTCATTGAGATCTGAAAAGAAACCGCGCAATTTTTCGCCGCTGGCACCCGCTTTGCTCAAGGCCAGCCCGAACAGTAGGGCAAACAAAATCACCTGAAGCATTTTGCCATCGGCCATGGCGGCGATGGGATTGCTCGGGACCACGTTGACGAACGTGTCTTTCACGCTGGGAGCCGTCTTAGGCTCAAAGGTCGATGCCGACGCCATACCGCTGGCGCTTTCTCCACCAAGCCCGGGGTCGGTAGTCAGCGCGATCAACATGGCCAAGGACACTGCAACTGCTGTGGTCACCAAATACAGACCGATCGTTTTACCGCCTANCCGGCCAACGCTACCGGTATCACCAAGACTCGCCGCGCCACACACAAGGGAAACGAACACCAAGGGCACAACCAGCATTTTCAACAGGGCAATGAAGATNCGGCCGCCGCCATCAATGAACCCATTGAGAACAACGGCGTTAAATAGGTGATCTTGTGGCAGTGCCAGCCATTGAAGGAGTGCGCCGAGGCTTATGCCGACGCCCATGGCGATTAGAATTCGTTGTGTCAGGCTCACGCTACCCCCAATAGCTCGATGCAGTCGCCCGACTATAGCTCAACCGATTTCGATCATCTCGAAATCTGCCTTGCCAACACCACATTCTGGGCAAATAAAGTCCTCATCAACATCATCCCAAGTCGTACCGGCCGCCACGCCCTCGTCTTCATAGCCTTCGGCTTCGTCGTAAATCCAGCCGCACACAATGCATTGCCATTTTTTCATCGTTAACGTGCTCACTTTGTCGTTGTCGCAAAAGCGCCGTACGCTATAGACAGCACCGAAAAAAAGCAACGCTCATCGCTCATCTCAGCGTCGCCAGAACCGCCTTTGTCTGGTGGAGGTGTCTTCGGGAAATCAATACACTCTCAGTCTTCNCCCGTTGGATTCACAGACGTTTTGACCACCCAAACACCCTCTGCCTCATTGCAAGATTATTTGCGCCTGATGCGGCTCGATCGGCCCGTNGGCACCCTGTTGTTACTCTGGCCAACGCTAGCGGCATTGGTCATGGCGGCGGACGGCATACCACCCCTGACTCTGATCGTGATTTTCACCGTCGGGACCTTCACCATGCGCAGCGCGGGCTGTGTCATTAACGACTTCGCCGACAGAAACGTGGACGGCGCCGTCAAACGCACCAAGGATCGCCCGCTGGTTACCGGGGCGATCAACGAGCAGCAGGCGCTGAGCTTNTTCATCGGATTGGTGGCGGGGTCTGGGGTCTTGATCCTATTTTTGAATACGACGACCCAGCTACTCGCCTTTGCAGGCTTGGGACTGGCGGTGATTTACCCCTTTATGAAACGCCATACTCATTTGCCTCAGGTGGTACTCGGAGCCGCGTTCAGTTGGGGCATACTGATGGCATGGTCTGCCCAAGGATTGGGTGTGCCAAGCGAGGCCGGACTGCTGTTTATTGGTTCATTGTTCTGGATCGTGGCCTACGACACCGAATACGCCATGGTAGACCGTGACGACGACCTCGTCGTAGGCATCAAGAGTACGGCGATTTTATTCGGCGACCTGGATCGACTGATNATCTGCCTGCTGCAAAGCCTGGCATTAGGCACCTGGTTTCTATTGGGGGTTAGTCTGGATTACCAGAATGCGTTCTTCATCGGACTCATCGTNGCCACCGGCCTCTTTGCCTATCAGCAACGCCTGATTCGTGACCGCAGCCGTGAAGGCTGCTTTGCCGCCTTCAAGAACAACATTTGGGTCGGCGTCGCCTTACTCACGTCCACGTTGATCGAAGTGACACTGGGGTAGGGTGTGACGCTTCTGCAACTACTCACTCATCTCAGTACGCTGGCGAACGCAGTCGTTCGCCCGTTACGTTGGTTGGCCCTCGCCATGGTGCTTCTGACCTTTGCCATCGTGATTCTCCGCTACGCCTTAAACACCGGTGGCGTGCTACTGCAGGAAAGCGTCATGTACCTGCACGGCGCATTCTTTATGCTTGCCATCGCCCTTGGCGTCGGTGAAAACACCCATGTGCGCGTCGATATTTTTTACAGCCGTCTCACACNCGATCAGCAAGGGTGGATCGATCTGGCTGGCCACATACTTTTTTTGTTACCGGTTGCCGGGTTTATGGTCTGGGTCAGCCTACCCTATGTCGGCAATAGCTGGCGGATTCTGGAAGGTTCCGCCGANGTTGGNGGCATACCAGCTGTATTTCTNCTCAAAACNCTGATTCCACTNACCGGCGTGCTGCTGATCTTTCAAGGAATCGCCGGTATTGCATCCATCTTACTGGCGAAGTACCAAACATGAATCTGACGCCCTTGGCTCTATTTGCGATGGCTTTTGCNGCGCTACTGGCCGGTTATCCGGTCGCACTCACCCTAGCCGGCGTAGCCTTGATCTTTGCCTTCGTGGGNACNCTGACCGGCGCGTTCAACCCTGCGGACTTGGGCTTCGCCGCTGGCAGACTGTTCGGCATCATCACCAATCAAACCCTGATAGCGGTGCCACTCTTCGTCTTTATGGGTGTCTTACTGGAAAAAACCCGCATCGCTGAAGACCTGCTATCCAACCTATCCAATTTGTTAGGACGATACCGAGGCGGCTTGGCCATCACCGTTATTCTGGTGGGCATGCTCATGGCCGCCAGCACAGGCATTGTGGGCGCTACCGTGGTCACCATGGGACTGATGTCTCTGCCCATCATGCTTCAGCGAGGGTATCCCGCCAGTTTGGCNACGGGCACCATATGCGCCACTGGCACCNTGGGACAAATCATTCCGCCGTCCATCGCCCTGGTGCTGTTGGGCGACGTACTGTCCAACGGCTATCAGCAGGCGCAGCTGAGTATGGGCATATTTGCCCCCAAATCGATTTCCGTCGGTGACCTGTTTGCCGGCGCGATCATTCCGGGATTGTGTTTGGTGGGCCTGTATNTGGGATACATCTTGGTGCGGGTCATCATCGCGCCACAGTCCATGCCACCTGCCGAGCGTGCCGATGATGTGGCACTGGCCCCGGTGTTGGGCGCGTTGGCACCACCACTGCTGCTGATCGTCGCAGTACTGGGTGCAATTTTNGGCGGCTACGCGACACCTACCGAGGCNGCCGGCGTCGGTGCTTTCGGCGCCNTGTTGTTNGGTCTTTCCTANNGGCGCNTCAACCAANNGGTATTATCCGAGGTNGGGANTGCCACACTGTCCACCACCGGCATGGTGTTTTTCATTCTCGTTGGCGCGTCGATTTTTTCCTTGGTNTTTCGCGGCTANGGCGGCGATGAAATGGTTCAGGCATTGTTTGCCCAAATGCCCGGTGGCATGTGGGGAGCCTTGGGCATTGTCATGCTGGTGATCTTCTTGCTGGGNTTCATTCTCGATTTTATCGAAATTACCTTCGTGGTTGTGCCCATTGTCGGCCCGGTACTGATGGCCATGGGGGTGGATCCGATCTGGCTGGGTGTGCTGATTGCGGTCAATTTACAAACATCATTTTTAACGCCGCCCTTTGGTTTCGCTCTGTTCTATTTGCGCGGTGTCGCACCGCCACAGGTCACTACTGGCGAGATTTATCGTGGCGTACTGCCCTTTATCGGGCTGCAGCTGGCGCTGCTTGCGGCCCTGCTGGTTTGGCCCAGTCTGGCGACGTGGTTGCCCTCTCAGCTCTAGTCCGAGTTTGTCCTAACGTACCGAAGGCCAGTTCGGTGGCCGCTTTTCAACTAAGGCAGCAATGCCTTCCTTGAAGTCTTCTTCTGTTGCCATGTCCTCAATCAGGCGTTCGGATTCGATCACCGAACTGGCCACGTCCCGGTGCAGGTCCTTGTAAATCTGCCATCGGGTCTGACGCAGGGAATTCGGCGATACGCTGGTAACCAACTGATGCGCGTAGGCGAGGGTTTGTTCCACAAGATCTGNCNGCTCAAAAATCTGGTTCACAAAGCCAAGCTGCAGGGCTTCATCGCTGGTGAAGACTCGACTGGTCAACAGCAGATCATTGGCACGNCCAAGACCAACAATTTTNGGCAGCATCCACGACAGCCCGTATTCCGCCGGCAGGTTCAACTTGCCGTGAGCNGTNGTNAATTTNACNCCNGGCACGGCNAANCGNANNTCNGCAAAACACGCCAGCGCCAAGCCAACCCCTGCTGCCGGTCCGTTCATGGCCGCAATCACGGGCTTATTCAGACCAAAGTGGTAAGCGAAAGACGCGTCAAAATGCTCATAAGTACCGAATCCCGGTTTAGCGATGTCCGCACTGATGCCCGGGTTGTATGCGCCACGATCGGCATGACCGCTGAGTGCTTGGCTGTCGCCGCCCACACAGAAGCCCTTGCCCCGCCCAGTAACCACGATGGCACGCACCGCNTCATCGTCATTGGCCTGCNGCAGCAGGTAGCGATATTCCGTGTGCAGCCGGCCNGTCCACGCNTTCATACGCTGGGGCCGATTGAGCCAAATAATCGCGATGCCCTTGGCGTCTACTTCGTATTCGGTGTTCTTCAGTTCCATAACTACTCTGCTTGATCCAACGACGATTCTTCACGAACGTTCAAGTACGCCTGCTCACTGATGCTGGTGTAGCGGCGAACGTCCCGAAGAAAGGTCATATACGAATCGTAAATGCGTTTCGCCAGGGGATCAGCATCGGCAATTTCCGCAACAACCTCTGCCGAGGCGAGGCGTAACGCTTCGATCACGTCGTCGGGCAGGCGTCGCAACTGCACGTCGTGCTCGTTGATCAGTGTGTCCAGCGCGGCATTGTTTCGGGCGGTGAACTCGCTGAGCATGTCGTCGTTAATCCCCTGGGTGGCGGATTCAACCATGGCTTGCAGATCTGGCGGCAGTGCTTCCCAAGCCTCTTTGTTCACAAAGGCTTCTAAAGTAGGACCGGGCTCGTGCCACCCGGGGTAGTAGTAGTACTTGGCCGCGGTGTGCAGTGAAAAGGCTAAGTCGTTATAAGGACCCACCCACTCTGTTGCGTCGATAACCCCNGTTTGCAGCGCNGTGAAAATTTCGCCGCCGGGCANAACAACGGGTACGCCTCCGGCTCGGGAAAGCACCTCGCCACCAATGCCAGGNATGCGCATTTTCAGACCTTGCAGGTCATCGATGGAATTGATTTCTTTGTTGAACCAGCCCGCCATCTGCACACCAGAGTTCCCTGCNGCAAAGGGCACCAAATTGAACTGGGCGTAGAGTTCCCGCCACAGNTCCATGCCGCCGCCGTAATGNAGCCAGCCATTCATTTCTTGGGCGTTCATGCCAAAGGGCACCGTAGCGAACATGGCGGCGGCTGGATTTTTGCCGCGCCAATAATAGGCTGCACCGTGGCCCATCTGGGCGGTGCCTTGGGAAACGGCATCAAACACTTCCAGCGCACCCACCAGTTCGCCAGCACCATAGACTTTGATGTCCAGCCGACCATTGCTCATCACCCGCAGGCGATCGGCTAACCGTTCTGGCGCCGCACCGAGACCCGGAAGATTCTTGGGCCAGGTGGTGATCATTTTCCACTGATAGACCTGTGCGTCCGCTGCGCCAGACTGAGCCGCGCCTTGCGTGGATTCCTGAGCCGGCGTGCAGGCTGCTAGCATCAGCGTCAGCCACAGACCGGCAAACAATCTGACCATCCGTTTTTGCGTGTGTTGGTGTTTCATGATGGCGTTCCCCCCTTGCGTTAATCCATTACTTGAAGATTGGCATAGCCANCCATCAGCCACTTCGCACCCTCGGCAAAGTTCACTTGTACCTTGGCGCGTTCGCCATTGCCTTCAAACTGCAGCACGACGCCTTCGCCATACTTACCGTGCATGACCCGCTGTCCCATGCGCATACCGTTGGCGGACTCTTCGAGCAACCCCCCGCCACTGGCATAACCGCCACTGAAGAGGCCTTGGGTGCTGGCTTTCATCCGCACCTCTGACAGCAGATCTTGGGGTATTTCCAGCAAAAATCGGCTCGGCCGATTGTAGCTGTCCTGCCCGTGCAAACGGCGGCTTTCAGCGTAGGTCAGGTACAGCTCCTGCATGGCCCGAGTGATTCCCACGTAGGCCAGTCGCCGCTCTTCTTCGAGGCGGCCGGGTTCCTCTGAGGACATGCGATGGGGGAACAATCCCTCTTCCATGCCGCCCAAGAACACCAGGGGAAATTCCAAGCCCTTAGCCGAGTGCAGGGTCATCATCTGCACGCTGGGACCTTGAGCGCTTTGCCGATCGCCTGCGTTGAGGGTCATTTGGTCGAGAAANTCTTGCAGCACGCTGACTTCGGCGCGGTCGCTGTCTTCAAAGGGGAACACCAAATCGCCGCTGAATTGCCGGCAAGCCGACACCAATTCCTGCAAATTTTCTTTGCGGGCTAAGCCGCGCTCACCCCGTTCCTGGCTGTGAAAATCCATCAACCCGCTGGCTTCAAGAATGTGGTCGGCAAGCTCATCGAGCTGCATCGGCGCAACGGCGTCGGCCATTTCGTCGATCAATGCCACAAAACCACCCATAGCGCCGTTCACGCGGGCGGTAAATGTGCCGCCCGCAAGGCCGTCCTTTGCGGCCTGCCACAAAGACGTTTGATTCGTCCGNGCCAACTGGCGAATGCCCTCTAGAGTTTTGTCGCCAATGCCTCGGGTCGGTGTATTCACGACTCGTTCGAAGGCAGGGTCTGAATGGCGGTCTTCCATCAGACGCATATAGGCGAGGGCGTTCTTGATCTCAGCACGTTCAAAAAAGCGCTGCCCTCCGTAGATCTGGTATGGAATGTTTAACCGCAGCAGGGCTTCTTCCAACACCCGAGATTGGGCATTGGATCGATACAGAATTGCGGCTTCGTTGGCACTGCCGCCGTCTTCTATCCACTGTTGNATTCGCTCAGCNATGAAACGAGCCTCGTCCAGATCGTTGAATCCCGCATAGACCTTGATCGGCTCGCCCTTATTGCCCTGNGACCACAATTCTTTTCCGAGCCGGTTCGTATTGCGTTGAATGAGCCCATTGGCAGCATCCAATATCGTTTGCGTGGAGCGGTAGTTTTGCTCAAGGCGCACNGTGNCAACATCNGTAAAGTCTTCGGTAAANTGATGAATATTCTCAATCTTCGCGCCACGCCAGCCGTAGATGGATTGATCGTCATCGCCCACCGCCATGACCTTGCCGGTTTGACCGGCGAGCACGCGCAACCAAGCGTACTGGATGGTATTGGTGTCTTGAAACTCGTCCACCAGCAAGTGTGAAAAACGCTGTTGGTAGTGCGCTAACAGATTGGCATCGTTAAGCCACAGTTCATGGGATCGCAGCAGCAGTTCCGCAAAGTCCAGCAAACCGCCTTCATCACAGGCTTCTTCATAGGCTTGATAGATGCGTTTGTGGGTGATCTGGTACAGGTCTTCTCCATCGGCTACTTCACGGGCACGCTTACCTTCGTCTTTTTGGCCATTAATAAACCAAGCGGCTTGACGGGCAGGCCACTTTTTCTCATCAATATCTTGGGCCTTCATGATGCGTTTGATCAGTCGAACCTGATCGTCACNGTCGATAATCTGGAAATTCTGGGGCAGTTTGGCCTCGGCCCAATGCATGCGCAGCAGTCGATGAGCCAAGCCGTGAAAGGTACCGACCCACATGGAACGAGCCGACACATTGAGCAACGACTCGGTACGGGCGCGCAGTTCCGCCGCCGCCTTNTTGGTAAACGTCACCGCCAGGATGCCATGAGGCGAAACCCCCTCCACATCGATCAACCACGCAATACGATGCACCAACACACGGGTCTTGCCACTGCCAGCACCCGCTATCACCAACGCATTGGANAGGGGCGCAGATACGGCGTCGCGTTGGGATTCGTTGAGTCCGTCAAGGATATGCGAGATGTCCAAGGGCAGCCCTGTCTCTNTTACAAAGGCCGTATCCTACCTGAGCGCGATGTCTGGTGCTAAAAAGCAGAGGTCAGTCAACAACGATCACCGACAGAAGGCTACTCAGCCTGCTGGGTTTGCGTATCGTCCGGCTCGGCGGCGTCGTATTCCTCGCCTCGAGCCTGGCTGTCAAAGTCCAAAGTATGCGACGTAATCAGGTTGGCGATACCCCGGCCTTGATCGGTCATGTTGAGCTTGTGCAAAATTTCGTCCACCAAGCCTCGAACCTCCGAGCGGAGTTCTGCCAGCTCTTCCTCTGTGGCGGTCAANGACTNGCCGCCAACCCGATAAAAACGCTGCACATAGGATTGNGGCAGCCANGACTGTACTTCGCCGCGCAGGCCNCCAATCGGCGCGCTGCTTTCTGGAACGGATTCTCGATTACGCTGCCTGTCCAGCTGGCCCTGATCAATCACCTGCTCAATATGGCGCGCCAAAACAAACGCGTAGCGACTGCTAAGCTGGTCGATAACCCCCGGGTGCTTACCGGGATTCTCTAGAGCATCCCAGATCGCCTTGCCGCGAAAGCCGGATAATGAGCCGCCCTTTTTCCCTTCTTGAGGCGACGCCATAACACCCTCTGCCTGCCGTTGCTCAAGAGATTTCAAGCGCATGAAGATATAGCTCACCACAATAAACAATATAACGATCAACACGATCGTTAGGGTGATCAACAAAATCGGCACAAGATTTTCTCTCATATACAAACCTTTTTGCGAAGAGGCCAATACCTTTTGTTCTGGCGGCCCCTGACTCGTCGTCCGTCGTCTTCACTCACTTATAACAGTATCCTCCGACTACCTAAAGTGAACAATCGCGCTCAAACGGGTAACACACTCGTTAATCGCCAACCACGTCACCCTTTGGACTCAGCACCTGTTTTGCCAGTCGTGCCCGCTCAATAATGTAAAGATCGGCTACGGTCGTCTCTACCTGCTTCATGCTCGCTCTGACCGTAGACAGCTCTCGTCGAACGCCGCGTAGGGCGGAGACTTCGGTCTTTTGCGCCTCCAAACTTTTCTCCAATCGGTCCAGATTCGTTTTTACTGCCGCGTTTTCAACCTGCAGCGCTTTCAGCTCTGTCAGGAGCACCTGTTGCGCCTGCTGCATGGTTTCATTGGCGTTCTTGGTCACCACTTCTGGCAGCAAACTCAGCTGCTCATTTAGATTCACCATGGCAATTTCGTTCGCCGCTAGCATCTCTTGCTGCANCAGTTGATTGGCNNCNGTCTCNTCCANTCGCCCTCCNAGGGCGCTAAACGTCTCGATGCCCTTCGTCATTTGCAGGGTTCGCTTCGCCATCGCCCCCAACATGCCGTCAATCTCTTTTACCTTCGAGGACAGTTGGGCAGCCATCAGCACGTAGAAAAGCACCGCCGCCAACAATGCGATNCATAGAGAGCCCACGGCGTACTGCGTAAATTGCCTTGATTTGTGGAGCTGCTCGGCAATTTCTTCAATCATTGGATGGGCGGTAGAGATTCGCACTTTCTCNCCGCCGACGCTGATTTGCAGATTGGGCTCATCCTCTTCCGCTACGTCGACCGAAGTCGCAGCGGACGCGGGTTCACTGGGCACAGAGGCCGTCGATTTCGGTAAGGCCGCGGGTGAACTCACATCGGCCAACACATCTTCTATCTCTGATGCTCGCTCCTGAACATTTTTCGCAATTGCTTCTATTGCTTCCTGAGCGTCGCTTTTCGCTGGTGCGCCCGCATCAGCGACTTCAACAATTTCCTCAGCTTCGGATNTCGGTGGCTCCACAGCCTCGGTCGATTGATCGTCTACCGCTGGTTTTTCTTCGTCTGCCATTATTTTTCTCCAACTGGAATGGATCGGTTTCCCTTAAATCCGTGATTGCATACTAAGCATATCGCCACTGATAAAGTACGGGCGTGCTGTGATACCAAATTCCGCCAGGTACTGAACCGCTTGCCCTCGATCGATAAAGGGTCCGCTCACTGTTACAAATCGCTCGCCCTTGGTGGCAACTTTCACCCCGGGCAATTGACTGTTGTTGCTCTGCCATATCAGTGCACTTTGGGGTAGACGAAACGACGCATGCTGTACGTAGATGCCGGGCTCCACCGCAGGGGGCGCGGGTTTGGCTACGGGGAACAAAGCCTTTAAGCCTTCCTCTACGTCAGCGGGAGTCGACAACGCAGGTTCTGTTTTCGCACTGACAGCCATTGGACTNTCTGCTGGCGTTTGCGCTGAATCGGCAACAGGTCCCGTTACTGCTGGTTCTATCAATTCTAANCGTTGATCGACTACTGCCGGCTCCTCAGCGACGACGGGTGCCGTCTTCGGCTGTGCTTGGGGGCTTGCAAGATCGATCGCTTGGGAAGCGACAGGCTGATCTTCNGTAATCGTTGATGGCGCTAGAGCCTTTGCGATCTCTGTTTGAATCCCGCTAACGCCATTACTGATCGCGGCGTAGGGATCTAGATTGGGGCTGAAGTACAGACCCATAATCAGCATGCAGGCGATGCCCGAGCTGATCACGATGCGCGCATTGGATACACCACTGGGCGCAGGATTTACCGTCGCGGTTTTATTCTTTGTCCGCGATACAGAGACCGGCGACCCGTTCTTTGGTTGGGGCATCTTCTTCATCACGGGCAAGGACTTTTCGGCTTCCTGCATCAATTGGGTAAGGCTGGATGCAGAGGGCAGATCGGCTAATTGTCCGGCTTCTTCGTGCTCAATCGACACACCCAAGGAACGAATTAACTGGTTGATTTGCGCTGCTTCGGGGCAGCCTTTCGCAGATTCCGACAAACGACGGCATTGTTCTTCATTCGGGGTTTGGAACACGACGTGTGTCGCCCTCAATCTCTGGGCCAGCTTCTGCAAATGCTGAGAATCCGGGCGGGCCTGACGAGAGTGGACGATGATGGACACACCGGCCGCCCTGAACTGGCCAATCATCTTGGCCGCCATTTGCAGCAGGTCCGATTGGGCAGGCCCCGGCAATTCATAGAGCCAAATCTCTCGAGTCTTCACCACCCGTTTCGTTTCTAGAGAAGCCATATCCAACGAGGCCAAATGCTCATTCAGCCCATCCAGCAAACCGTCACTGGTTTTCGGCATGCGCCTGATCGCGACCGTTCTGCTGGCAGCTTGATTGATTTCCGCCAGCATGGTNCGAGTGTAGTGGGCCAGCAAGTTTTCATGACGCGCAGCGGTGATCACCACATTGCCCGCCTGAGCAATTGCAGCCTGACAGCTCAACAGTTGTTCGGCGTCTTCGTCACTGAAACACAACGCGCTTTTTAATTTAGGTTCTTCCTTTAACGGGATCATCCTAGTTCTTCCTCTTCCAATCTGTTCGTGTGTTAGTTGGCCTCGGCGAGGCTGTCGCGTCGGCGACCGCTTTCGTCAAAGATCAAATCGTCTGGGACCCTGGGCTTCGGCTTAGCCACTTTCTGCCCGTCCTCACTAACGGCATTCAGTCCATAGACATAGGCAATTACCTGTGCCACNGCATGAAAGAGTCCGTGAGGTATGTACATGCCAACGTCGCAAGTGAAATACAGCGCTCGCGCCAGCAAGGGTGATTCAAAAATTTCCACACTATTGTCTGTGGCGCTTTCTCGAATCCGTGCCGCCATAAAGTTCTTACCCTTTGCGACCACTCGCGGCGCTTCTTCTTTGTCCATCTCATAAACAAGCGCCACGGCAAAGTGCTGTGGGTTTGTGATCACCACATCCGCCGATGGCACATCGTCCAGTTGGCGTTGTTGAGCCATTTCACGCTGCTTCGCACGAATGCGTTGGCGAACTTCCGGTTGACCCTCAATGTCTTTCATCTCGTCCTTGATCTCTTGCTTAGTCATCTTCANTTTTTTGATGAACTCATAGCGCTGATAAGGCACATCAACTAGGGCGATCAGTATGAGGGCCACCGTTGAGACCAAGGCTCCTAACAAAACGGTTTCGATACTCGCCGCAATCGCGGCATCAATCGGTCCGTCACCGATCTTCATGATCGAGTCGAAATTCAGGTACAAATACGAACCGCCAATGGCGGCCACTAGGGAAAATTTCATTAGCGACTTCCCCAACTCAACCAATGCCTTGAGACCGAATATCCTGCTCATGCCCTTGATTGGATTGAGCTTGCTGGCCTTGGGCGCAAAAGCCTTCGCGGAAAAGACAAATCCACCTAGGGCGGTAGCCGAGCCAATGGCCGCCACAATGGCTAAAGCGAAGACAGGAATGACGGTGACAAAACTGTCCATGGCCAAAATCGACAGTCGATTCAGGGCTAAGTTCGCCTCAAACGCGTAATTCGCCGGAATGGTTAACGCCTCGGNGAAGGTATCGACGAAACGCGGGCCCATCCAAAATCCACCCAGATACAGGGCAGCGATCACCGAACCGGTCACGGCGGCGATGGTCATGTCTTGAGAGCGCAGCACCTGACCGTCTTCCTTGGCCTTTTCCAGGCGTCGCGCGGTGGGTTCTTCTGTTTTGTCGTCTTGAGATTCTTCAGCCATTACAAGCCCAACATATTTTCATTGAGTGTTTGGAAAGCCTGAAACCAAAGACCCTCCATCTTGCTAATGACGATCACCATGCTCAGTAACACCATGCAAAAACCGATGGGAATCAGTGCCGGGAAACCCACAGCAAAGACGTTAAGGCTAGGTGACGCTCGGGAAATCACACCCAAACATCCATTGATCATCAACAGGCCCAGCATCACTGGCAGTACCATGATCACCGCACCGATAAATATNTGCGAAGACCAGGTGAGGAACCCTGAGATCGCGTTCGTGCTGAGCAAGCCGCTACCAACGGGAATTGNCGTAAAGCTTTGAACCAAAATACTGATCAACACCAAGTGCCCTCCAAGGGCAAGAAAGACCAGTAATCCGATAATAAGGAGAAACTGTGACAACGTCGGTACGTTGCCGAGGTTGGGGTCCACCATGTTCGCCATGCCCAAACCCATACTGGACGAAACTGCATGGCCACTTACGATAATCGCCGCTGAGACGATCTGAAGGGTGACGCCCATCAGAGCACCAACCGTGACTTCGTTGAAGAGACCGTAAATCGCGCCAACCGTGAAGGGATCAACTTGTGGAATCTCAATAAAGGGATAGACCATCCAGGTCAGAACAAAGCCCGTCACGATGCGAACCCGGAGATTCAGCGCACGCTGGGAAAAAATCGGTGCCGTGATCATGACCGCAGTCACACGGACAAAGGGCCACATGAAGGTCTGCAGCATCTCGACGATTTCGGCTACGAACAGAGTCATGGCGCTACAGGGTGATCGTGCGGACACGTTCAAAGATGTCGTGGAAATACTCCGCGAGCACGGCAATTTGCCACTCACCGAAGACCACCAGCGACAACACCATGACCGCCAATTTGGGAATAAAGCTCAGAGTCATTTCTTGAATGGATGTCGCCGCTTGCAAAATACCAACCAACAAACCTGAGATCAGCGCCGCCGCCAGAATCGGAGCCGCAACCAAAATCGTGACTTTCAGCGAATCCAAGGCGATGTCCATGACTAAGGAGGTATCCATCAGATCCCCTAAGTTATGTACGTAGCGACAAGGGAACCGGTTACCAGCCCCCATCCGTCGACAAGTACAAACAACAGTAATTTGAAAGGCATGGAAATCATCATGGGTGACAACATCATCATGCCCATGGACATCAGGACGCTGGCCACCACCAAATCAATAATAATGAAAGGAATGTAAATCAGAAATCCAATGGTGAACGCGGTTTTGAGCTCCGACGTGATAAAGGCAGGAACCAACACCGTCAAAGGGACGTCGGCCACATCGTCAACCGCCGGGGTTTCCGACATTTCCATGAACAGCACCATGTCTTTTTCACGGGTTTGGCCCAACATGAATTGTTGCAGTGGAATGCGAGCACGATCCAAACCTTCTTGAAAGGTGATTTCATCGTTTTGAACCGGCATCAGCGCGTCGTCGTAGATGGCCTGCAGAATCGGATTCATAATGAATAACGTGAGGAATAGGGCGATGCCTACCAACACCTGATTGGGCGGGGTTTGAGCGGTACCCATGGCCTGCCGCAGCAGCGACAGAACGATAATGATTCGGGTAAAGGAGGTCATGAGAATCAAAATCGACGGCAGCAAGCCCAACANCGTCATCACGATGATGAGTTGGAGGGAGAGGCTATACTCCGTTCCGCCGTCATTGCCCTCGAGAATTTTCAGCGCCGGAATGCCCTCGGCAAAACCCATCTGAGGCAAAAGGCAAAATACCCCTGCAACCAGNACACTGNCGAGCGTTTGCTTGGAGATGCCGTGGCAAATTCGCTTCATAGGACCCTTCTACGTCATTGGCAAGGGATCGCCCCTGCTTGGTTTGTATTCACAGGGCAGTCGAAGCAAAGAACGTGCCATTTTTATTTGTTATGTATATCAATAGTTTACGGATCGATGGCGGGATTTTGCCGGTTAGTCGGCCGCTTCTTGCATCGCTTTAACCAATTTCGTCAATTTTCCGACAGGTATTCATGGCTCNTACCCAGAGAAGAGCAGCAAAGGCTGTCGCTTTTACCAGCAATCCGTCTACCATTGTGTGACAACACAGATATTTCGGACCCTGCATGCACGAACTCGGTCACTCCCCAGACCTATGGCCCACGGAGCGAACCCCAATGATCCATTTCTCTGGGTTCCTAGCAGTGGTATTGAGCCTAGTACTGCTCGTGGAGACCCTCCCAGCCAATGCCGCAAGCGCTGACCCTCTTCCGGAAAGCAATGAATCGGTGATCGACAACGCCGTGGCTGAACAAAACGCCCCAGCGGACAACGACGAACCCATCGTCGTCGATTTGGACCTACCTCCGGAACTTCAGGCGTTTCTTGCAGAACAGGAGGCCAGCCGCTTAGCCGAAGCTGACGCGGCGGACCCACCCAGTGAGACCGNTNTCGAAGCAGCGCAGGCCCAGACCCCACNGCGCGCNCAGACGGNATCNCCTCAGANGCCCCCTGTCGCNATGCCGGAACCCATGCCNGACGCGGAGGTAGACGCCCAGGAACCNGCACTCAATCCACTGGATGAACTGCCATTCCAGTCGTGCTTTACAGCAGCAGCCAATACTTTCGATGTCGAGGAATCACTCTTGATCGGCATTGCGATTGTGGAGAGCAGTATGGATCCTGATGCCGTCTCCAGCTCTGACGCCATCGGGCTGATGCAAATCAAGTGGCCGATTACCGCTAATCACTTGGGCATTTCTGAACGACAAGACCTCTTCGATCCGTGTACCAATATTGATGCGGGTGCTCGTTACCTGCGTGAACTTCTCGACGATTTGGCGGGTTTTGCACAACAGCCGCGTAAGCGCTTGGCCTTGGCGAGCTACCGTTTGGGGCCCAATGGATTTGACCCTAACATTCCGCTCCCGACCACCGCTCAAGAGTACATTGATAAGGTAGAGGGTCAGCAACGGGCTCTATCCGAGCCGTTAGCGAGCAATCAGACCGTCTCCACCGCTGGTCCGGTACTGCCATGTCTCGTTCAAAATTTGCGCAAACTGGCGGCAATCACCCACGACCCAAGTCAGCGCAGTGCCCAGGTAGGTCAATGGATAGAGGCGAGGGGAGCAGGTTGCAGCGCTCTGGCATTGATTCAAATCCGCAACAACTTACCGGTGTGGCTTGGCACCGCTCTCACCACTGAGCGGGTGACGCAGGTACAACGTTTATTGGATGAGGCCATCAATACGCTGCCCAAGGAGGGGGGCCGTCCGCTGCCAAGGCGAGGACGCGGTTAAGTCACACTGTCTCGAAGCAACGCCGCCTGGTGACATTTACTCGTCGCGTTGCATAAATTGTCTGAGCTGGCCAGCAAAGGACAACGCATTGGAGGACCCGCTCGTCCCAGCCTGATTGTCCGATGCTTCGGTTGATCCGTCAGAGGCTACAGCGGAATCCTGCGATTGGTTGTCGAGAAGCGTGATTTGATTCGGCGCAACGCCCAACAACAACCGACGACCTCCGTATTCGACTACGTCTAGGCGATGCTTTCCGCCCAGTCGAAGACTGTTCACCACTCGTAGGCCCTGTCCATTCATCGGGCCCATGCCAATCCCGCGACTGCGGACAAACCAGAGCGTGCCCAGCAGCAATCCAATAACAAAGACGAAACTGACGACCGCAGAGACGAGCGGCGACATCTCCATGAACTAAACCGTCTTCACTCGTTCTAGCGGAGCAACAATCTCCACCACACTGATGCCAAGCTTATCGCCCACGGTGACGATCTCACCCTTGGCGATCACGGTATCGTTGATCTTGACGTCCATCAGTTCACCAACGCCTCGATCCAACTCCAGTACGCTACCCTGAGACAACCGCAACAGGTCTCTGAGTTTCAGGGTTGTGGTTCCAACCTCAACCGCCAGCGTAATTGGGATAGCGCGAATCACATCTTGGTTGATGTTGCCTTCGGCCACTTGTTCTGGCTCTTGTCCTGTTTCTTCTGTCTCGCTCATGACTCTTCCTCTGGCATTATGCTTTCGACAATTTGTATCGCCACCTGATTCCCCCGACTGCCCACTTCAGCGGTAAAGACAGGGAAGCCGTTAACGACCACCTCGGCATGATCTGGCGGGCGTATGGGTAACCAATCCCCAGCTTTCAAATTGGAAAGCTGATCAACGGAAATCGCCAAATCGGCGGCTTTAACCACGACATCAATGGGCACCTCATCCAGACTATCTAGCAAGTTTTCCGACCACAGCGCATCGGAATCTGCATCGCTACCACTGGTCTGAATTCGCGAGCGCAATACGTCGCGTACCAGCTTCAAGCTTGCGTAGGGATAAACGATATCCATATAACCGAGGTCTTCACCGTCACCCATGGTTTCGAATCGATTCAAAATAATCATGTCATCGTCCGCTGCAACATTGGCGAATACCGCACTGATTTCTGACGTCGACAAGGTGCACTCTACCTGCAGGAAAGGTGCCCAAGCCTCCGCTAAAGAACTGAACATGACGTCGCGAATTTTATCGATCACTGCCGACTCCGTCGGCGTGAAAATTCTGCCCGGCGCTACCGAGGTCAATGATTGAGGGGACCCACCAAACCAATTGTCTAAGCAGCTGAAAACAACCTGGGAATGGATCACAGTCAAACATTCACCGCGCAACGGATCGATTTTGGTGACATTGACGGACAGCGGTGGTGATGTGCTTTGCACGTAGTCACCGTAACGGATGATCTCAATACGACCCGGTTGCAGCCGAGCGTTGTAACGCAATTCTTCGAGCAGTCCCGCACGCATGAATCGATGGAAACGATCATTGATCTGCTCGATGGCGGTGACGTTTACGCCGACGCTCGTGTCCTGCAAGGTCAGATCGTAGGCGTTGGCCGCCAACCCGACATTGTAGCCTTCACCGCCCAAATCACCGGAGGCCACCATGTCTTCGATGGCGCTCAACTCGTCGTCAGTGAGCAGCTTGTCGTTGTCTTCAGCCATATCGATGTTTTCTTGAATTACTGTCTATACGCAAGGGTGAGGGTTCGCATGCTACTGCACAACGAACCCGATGAAATACACTTCTTCAATACCCGCGAATTTGAACTCCTCAAACTTCTCAAGCACTTCGTTCATGATAATCGTCAGATCCTCTTGCAGATCGCGTCGAAAATCTTCTTCTCGCAACTCAGCTTCTGTCACCATCCGAAGCCGATCCAGCACCGCGGACTGAATCGCAAACTTGTGATCCTCAATGGCGGTCAACACACGCTCATCGTAAAACGTCATCACGGCCACGGTGATCTGCATAACCTTGCGCGAACCCGCCACGTTGGCCACGAAAGGTTGGTCAAACGTATAGTATGTCGGTTTGAATTTTTCTTCTTCAGCGGTTTCTTTCGAGACTTTTTCGGGCATCTGTACTGCATCAGTCTCTTCAATTTCCGCTTCAAGCTCAGCGATGGCCTCTTCAGCCGCATCCGCTTCTTTCTCTTCAAAAAATCCGGTAAAGAACAGGGCGCCCAGGGCTGACCCAACAGCGATGAGTAAAACAACCAACACCATTAATATGATCTTTATCAGGCCGCCCTTTGATGGTGCTTCTTCTTCGACTTCAGCCATTGTTAACTCCTGTTATACGTTTGTGAGTCTAAACAAAAACATTCAAACCATCCCGAAGAATGTTTCCGCTCGCCATGTCTTGTTGTGACGGCACGAACTCGTCCGCCAAAAGATCCATAGACAGTTCTATCTCTTGTTCATTTTCGCGTTTCGCACCGCGATCTCTGCCATCGCCTAACTCGATATTAACGCCACCCTGTTCACCCATGAGGGCTTCCAAAGACTGGCGCAGCTTCGGGATCGAATCACCTAAAAGTTGACGGACATTGGGGTCGCTGGCCGCAATTTGTCCTTCGATACCGCCGTCCCTTACCTGCAGATCAACGCCCACTGGTCCCAAGGAGGCGGGATTTAAATTGAGCTTCACGGTCCAATTGCCGTCT
>PAFU01000027.1 GCA_002704225.1 Gammaproteobacteria bacterium
AATTGCAAGCAACACTCCCAGAGTTCTTATTAACTCATCGCGAAAGGAATGATTATGCTGGCATTTTGGTTATTAATGACCGCAGCTGCGCTCTCGTTGTTTGGAGCTTTTTTCCACGGGGTATTTGGCGGCAGAATGTATATGGACAACATCAACAGAACTGATTTGGAGCCACTCAGCAAATCGCTTAGCCTCGTAAGCTGGCACGTTTTCACGATATTTTTACTTGTCGGCGGTATCTCGTTTCTTTTAGTTGGTTTCGGTCTTTTGTCATCTATTGCTTTGTATCCCGTTATCGCCATCAACCTATTAGGAGCTTTACTGTTCATTTTTCTAGGGTTAAGTGGTCACAAAGAGTTGATGAAGATGCCCGGGGCGTTTCTGATGGCAACCACGGCAGCATGCGGCTATCTAGGTGCTACTTGGCTGGTCTGAGATCACATATAGCAAGCAGCCTAAAGTAAAAGGTGAGAAAGCTGACATGGCACCTTGTCACCTTGAGGATTCACTGGCCATGAAACACATCATTACAGGGTTACCTTTGTCACTGATGATTGCTTTTGGATGGGGTGAGGACGCTGACCTCACATTGTTGTTTGCATGCTTGCAGCACTAAAAACACAGTCGGATCGAAACAGGTAAGACAGAAAAAACGGACGGGAGAAAAGATGGTAGTAACAACAGATGATAATAACTCCGTACGAACTTTAACTTTCAATCGTCCTGAGGCCTTGAACGCTTTCAACGACCTGATGCGCGACGAGGTGACGTCCGCCATGCTAGATGCTGCGACAGACAACACCATAAAAGTTCTTATTATTACCGGCGCTGGACGCGCTTTTTCGTCCGGTATGGATTTAAATCCAGGCGATGATGCCTATAAATCACGTTACAGTCTGGCTGATATGTTCGACGCATTTCTAGACTTTCCGAAGCCGCTTATCGTAGCAATAAATGGCGTTGGGGTAGGGTTTGGTTGCACGATTGCCGGCCTAGCCGATATGGTCTTTATGGCAAACAACTCACGTTTGCGCGCGCCCTTTTCGTCCCTTGGTTTGACCGCTGAAGCTGGCAGCACAGTTACATTTCCTCAACTAATCGGATATCAAAAAGCTTTTTGGGCTTTGGTCAGTTCGGAGTGGATCAGTGCTGAAGAATGTAAGGATTCGGGTCTGGCTTTTGAAATAGTGGATCCTGACAGCTTAATGGAGGTTGTTTACACACATGCGGGCATTCTCGCATCGCAGCCCTTGGCATCTTTGATCACTACCAAAGAACTGTTGATGAACCCGCGGCGGGAAGCACTGAGAGAAACCTACCAACGCGAGAATGCAAAGCTGTTCGCTCTTATGGGCGGGCCAGCTAATTTGGAAGCAATTGCAGCTTTCACGGAGGGCAGAAAACCGGATTTTTCACGCATGTGAGACGCTAAAGAAATCCCCTTTGTGGATATAAGTGTAAATGAAGACCTTTAGGCGTTTGGTGCTGGAGTTCTTCACTGAGTGTCTAGTTAATAAAATTTTTAGCCGCGCTTTCCCTACAGAGTCATCATCCATCTAGTTGAATTTGGCCGTCTTCCAAGAGAACTCTCGCACTTCTAATAATAGTCCGCTGCGCTGCCTCTACTTCTCCAATGATGGCCTCGCGGGAAATGTTGAGATTTTCAAGNTCTAGTCGCTGAGAATCGTTCAATACCAANCGTCTCTTGTCCCCGTTTAGTAGGCTAAGCATTCTNTCNTTCATTGCTTCTGGCGTTGCTTTCATCACAAGTGCGAGTANNGGGTAAGGNCAGCTGGATAGCAAAGTAGCTAAGCTTTCGTCGCTTAGGCTATTTAAATCCTCATATACATATTGTCTTTGTCCCATTAAGAACCTCTATATCTGTTAATCCTTAAAGAAATGAGCGCAGCCTTGATTGTTGAAAGGTGCGATACGCAATAGGAAGAGTCAAGGGGCAGTGTTTAATGACAATCCTTAGCGTTACTGGCTCGCTGGCTAGAGTGTTTGAGGCTATTGTGGAAGAAGACGAGCAAAGGCTGGCTCACGGGAGCAGCAACGTACTGCCCTTTAGTGGAGACAAGAAGTAGATGAGAAACTTTAGACGTTTAGTGCTGGGGTTAGTGTTGGTGTCTTTAGCTGGTGTTAGCTGGGGTGATAGCGCAATGATCGAAACGATTCCACTTTCGATCTACATCGACGGTGTTTCCTTTGCAATCGTCGTTATGAGTTGCGGTATTTTCGCAGCAACATCTCACCTTTCGGGCAGTACCAATGCATTTGCGGTTTTGAGAGATATTGGTATCCCTGTAGGTTTGTTTGGCGCCTTAGCTGGCGCTTTTGGGATATCGCTCAACCTCGCCGACTACGCTCAGGTTTACAGTTATACGGCACTGATGCTGATCACCGGTCTGTATGGAGGAATAGTTTCTGGCATTGGAGTTTTCGTAGCCGGCCAAGACCTAACAGAAAATTTGATTCCACGCTCACCCAAGGCGATCTACTGCGCAACCTGCGTGATGTTGGCCGTCTGTCTTTGGGCCATGGAGTCTTCAGCAGGGCTGGGGCCCTACGTGTCTCCTATTTTAATAGGGATCTTTACCGCTGTTTTCACTCTAGCGTTAGCGACCAGAAAAAAAACTCTCACAGCAACAATAGCTGACGCTGCTTTTNTTTCTTCGATGCTCTGCGTACTCGTTGGGCTGATCGCACGCTTCTCTGATTATGTTCAATTGGGCATTAAGATTTCTATGGGAGGCATAGTAATTGGTTTACTGCTTTATATTTCCGCGCTTTGCGTGTCGTATGGCGTCGGCGAACAAGCCGAAATTAACGGTCAGAGGCAGAACTGGCACTGGTTAGAACTCGCCGGCTTTTTGATCTTTATGTACTTTGCACCAGAGACACTGAGAGAAGTATTGTCCGCATAGTGTTGCCTCGACAGGATTTTATAGGTACTCGTTATAGGAAGCCGAATGAGAAACATCATCACGGGTTTGCTTTTGACGCTGATGATTAGTTCGTCAGGATGCACAGTCGTAAAGGCTGATGCTCAGGATCAAGTTGAGGTTGGCCAGAAGCAGAACTGTGGCAGGGCGATGACCCAGCGAACTAAATGCGATTAAAGACACAAAAACCTGAGTTTATGGATTTAGGAGAAAACCTATGTTCTGCCGGTACATCTTTGGAGAAGTAAGATATGCCACGCTTGGTATACGTGTGTTTGGGATTAAAAGTACCTACCATTTTATCTACCCTAATTAGCCATGTTTGAGAAAACATGAGTAATTTCAGGGCTCTAGAGGCTACTTAAGAACAAATATGGTGCCCGAGGCCGGACTCGAACCGGCACGGAGTTGCCTCCGAGGGATTTTAAGTCCCTTGTGTCTACCAATTTCACCACCCGGGCTGAGAGGGGTGACCCTCGTCGAGGAATACGCGCGTTCGTAACCCTGACTGGCCAATCGCCTAGAAGCACTGTCTCGCTGAGCAAACTATCGGTTTGCAAGAGCGGGGAGATGCGCTTCCAGTGGATGAAGACGAAGAGTATAGCGAGGTTGTGCGCGAAGGGCTGCAACTTCGTTACCCCGATACGCACTTTTTCTTCGATTCTATCGCCTGCAGAGCCATGCGATTTCAGAAAAGGCAGGGCTTGATGGAGGGTAATGCTTTCGACACGATCGCAGGGACCTGTCCATTGCGTTAACAATCCAGTTCGATAGTCAGCGCTACGATGGATTTGCCGCATGAGTTGGCGATGACGCCGGGCTGAATCTTTTCGGGCATTTGACGGGGCCGGCGACCTAATCCGATCGATCTGCAGGGCCTTGGGCATAAACGATCTGCCAGATCGTTACCCGAAACCCCGTCATCTGTCGCCTAACCGTCTTGGTAACCGACTGATGAACACTCGCCTTGGAACGACAGATCCGATAAACGCTCTTGGGTGCCCCGTTTGAACTCAGTGAGGTTAAAGGTGAGAGTCAACCCCCTTTGTCGCAGCAGTAGCCCGCCCAACTCCAGAGGTTTCTGGGCAGAATGGATTCGCCCGCGAATGAAACGATCGGAGATCGTCACCGATTTCAGCGGCAAGATGCTCAGCTCATCACCGTAGATATGAATCACTGGATCGTTGCCCTGAGGGTGGAGGCCAACACGCAGGGCAGGGTTAACCAATGCCGGTTTCTCCCCCAGGGCCGAATACGCAGCCACATAGCACTCAAAGGCATCGTTGCTGTAGCCCGCGGCGTTTGGCGAACTCGCGAACAACATCAGCGTGATTGCCAAAGGCGTCAAAGCAGACGGAAGTTTGCTCATGAGGCTGTTCCTTCCTCGGGGCATCAGATATCGCCTTGTTCGCTAACAGCATGCCCAAGTGGCTGGCTACGAGTCATAGGAATCACCCAAGTATCCAATTGTTGGCTAGGCTTATTGCCGCAGAGCCCTTAGTATGCCCAAGGATTTCAACAAAGGAATACCGTGGCTGAACCCCTCATCGTCAATCCCTCGACAATGCCTTCGTTCGTTCAATCGCTCGTGCCTAGGCTTGTTGCCAGCCGAGAGGCTCAATTTTGGTTGCTTCAGTTTGCGGGCTGGTTGGGTATTTCGCTGATCAGCTACGTCAGTTTGAATCTTTGGTACAACCAACCCCAGTTGACCTATGTGCTGCATAACGTTCTGCAATCGTTTTTAGGCATCGCGTTGAGTTGGCCACTGCGCTTCGTGTTTCGCAGCTATTGGAGCGCCTCTTGGGCGGTGAGGGCGGTGGTCGCTGTCTTATCTGTCATGATCTTCGCCTTAGCATGGGCAGTGATTCGGCTGGCTACATTCGAGGCAATGACCGACGAAACCAATCTATGGGCAGACTTCGGTGGTTGGTACTTCCCGTCGATTTTCATCTTTTTGTGCTGGGCGGCCTTTTATCACGGCATTAAGTACTACCGTCTATTGCTTTCCGAACGTGATCAGTTGCTGGCCGCAGAGACCCTACAAAAAGAAGAGGTGCTCAGGCGCACACGCGCGGAAGCCGCGGTCAAAGAAAGCCAGCTAACCTTGCTGCGCTATCAGCTAAACCCCCATTTTTTGTTCAATACGTTGAATTCAATTTACGCGCTCATTGATAAGGGTGCTGCTGATCAAGCAAGCACCATGCTCCTCAATCTCAGTCACTTTCTGCGTTACTCCCTTGAACATGGTGCAGAGCGAAGCGTCGAGTTATCGAAAGAGGTGGAGGCGGCAAATTTGTATCTAACCATTGAACAGATCCGCTTTGTGGATCGACTAACGGTGATTTTCGACATTGCGGAAGCCTCCAATCGGGCGCTGGTGCCAAGTTTCCTGCTACAGCCCTTGATTGAAAATGCCATTAAGCATGCCATTGCCCAGAACGAGCAGGGAGGGACCATCAAGGTTACTGCCTACGCCGATGATTCCACTCTTCGCGTCCGCGTCGAAGATTCCGGGAGTGGACGGCAATCGTCGGATGCCCCGGGTCAGGTGTCTGGAGCGGGTCTCGGATTGCGAAATGTCCGTGAACGCATCGCAACCCTTTACGGCGAACGCGGTCATCTGGAAACCAGACAGTCAGATTTGGGTGGTTTTTGTGTCGACCTTGGCTTTCCATTAGACACGCACGCCGGGGGTACCAAACGTGATTAGAACATTGGTTGTCGATGATGAGCCCTTGGCGCTGGACGTGATGCAATCCCTGCTCTTATCCCATGTCGATATTGAGGTATTAGGTGCCTATCGGTCCGCGACACAGGCCCTTAAGGCCATAAATCGTTGGCAACCGGATTTACTCTTTCTTGATATCCAGATGCCCGGCATGAGCGGGTTTGAACTCATCAGTAAGATACAGCCGGAGCAAATGCCTTCGGTGGTTTTTGCCACCGCATTTGATTCCTTCGCTGTAGACGCCTTCAATGTTCATGCCTTGGACTATTTGCTCAAGCCCATTGATCCCCGGCGGCTTGAACAATCGCTGGAGCGCGTGCGCAAGTATCGAACCCGGACCCGTGAAGATGAGCCTGCTCTGGGCGAAAAAGGGCGTTTGATGACGGCGCTAAGTGAACTGCCCTCAGCGCCACGGCAAATAATCAGTCGTGGCCCGGAGTTCGTGGAGAAAAAACTCGCCATCAGGGACGGCCAGCAAACCCTGTTGATTCCCTACGATGATATCGATTGGATCGATGCTGCAGGTGATTACATGTGCATTCATGCTCAGGGTGCCACTCACATCATGCGATGCACAATGAAACAGCTCGAGGCAAAGCTGCAGGATCCACGATTTGCACGCATTCACCGGTCCACCTTGGTTAACCTCACGCGAATCCTTTCTGTCGTATCCTTGGGCAAGGGCGAGAGCCTGTTGCATCTGCCTAATGACGTGACACTGAAAGTCAGTCGTAACTTTCGAGAAGCGCTAGTCGACTATCTTGACTGAGGGCCTTGCCTCGGAGAAACCGTTGCTGCCCGGAGATTTCGTCACTTCTCTCCTTGATTGAATCCGCCTCGTCGCAGTCACAATCCTACTTGTCTCATTTGAGTTGTCTCAGCAGTGCTGTCTACGGAAAGTTACGGTTCCAAAATGGGAATGCAGCGCATGCTGCGCGTTGATCGGGGAGAATAATGAAGATCACACAATTCAAGAAGGCGCCCTTGGCCGCGGGCGTAGCACTCGCCCTCGGACTCCAGCTACCTTACGGCTTCGCAGTCGCAGAGGAACAAGCCGCAGACGGAGTCCTAGAAGAGCAGATTGTTTACGGTATCCGTGAAAGCTTGAAGAAGTCTGCAGACATCAAGCGCACCAGCGCGGGTGTTGTCGATGCGATTTCTGCTGAAGACATGGGCGACTTTCCGGACAGCAACCTTGCGGAATCGCTTCAGCGTATTACCGGTGTCGCCATTGACCGCGAACGCGGTGAAGGCGCCAAGGTAACGGTTCGTGGTTTCGGCCCCGATTTCAACCTCGTGTTGCTGAACGGCCGCCAAATGCCTACCTCTACCTTGTCCAACACCTTGGGTCGATCATTCGATTTCGGTAACTTGGCGTCAGAAGGGATTTCTTCTGTCCGCGTATACAAAAGCGGTAAGGCCGATGTGCCGACAGGTGGTATCGGTTCCACCATCGATATCCGAACAGCGCGACCATTGGAATCCCCAGGGTTCAAGGCCACCGCTGCAATTTCGGCAATGCACGACGATTCCACCACGAATGGCGATGATTACACACCAGAAATTTCGGCGCTGTTCTCTAACACGTTCGCGGATGACACCATTGGTGTGGCACTCAGCGTGGTACGTCAGGAACGCAATAATGGCGCAAACACGGCAAGTGTTGGCGGCTGGCGCACCTTCGGCGGGAACGTCGACAACGACTGGGGTAACCCAAACAGCCCAACCGAGTGGGGCGGCATTCCTAACGACCCAACGACTCAGGTCAATCGTACGACTTCTCCTGACGAGCGCTACAGCGTGCCTCAGAACACGGGATACGAATTGGCAGAGTGGGATCGCGTGCGAACCAATGGTCAGCTGACCCTGCAGTGGCGACCAGCGGATGACATTACAACGACTCTGGATTACACCTATTCTGAAGTCGAGCTTGAGCGCACGTTCAACAACTATTCAGCTTGGTACAACTTCGGTGGCCAAAGCAGCGAGTGGACTGACGGTCCTAACGCATCCCCCGTGTATTATTCTGAAGCCAACGGTGGCACAGGCGACTTCGCGATGGCAGCGGGTTCAGATGCGTCGGTATCGGAAAATGAATCTGTTGGCTTTAACCTGGTTTGGGATGTGAGCGATCGTCTGACGCTTGAATTCGATCACCATGATTCGAGTGCTGAATCAAAGCCTGACAGTGTGTTCGGTAACGCATCTCAGTTGGCGATTGCCTCCTTCAGCCGGAATCAAACCACTACGCACTTCGACAGTGAACTGCCTGTGTTGGAACTTGACCTGGCGCGTCCGCTGTCTGCAGACGACATGATTGTCACCGGCAGCGTCTTCGCGAACGATTATCAGCGTATGGAAGTCGAGCAATCGAAAATCGCCGGTTCGTTTGAATTTGGCGAAGACCGATTCGTACAGAGCATTGATTTCGGTGTGCAAATCACCGAAACAAACAATCGCTCCGCAGGCGCTGTCGTGCAGCGGGACGCATGGGGTGGTGTAACCCAACCCGGTGCGATTTCAGATCTCTTGACCCCTGCGTCATCAGCCGGTGCGTTTGACGAATTTTCTGCCGGCAATGACCCTCGCTTGGTAACCGACTACTTCACCTATGACATGCCTGCTCTGATCGCTCGAACAGAGTCTTTGATGGCATCTGGTGATGCGACCATTTTCCAAGCCTCTGGTGGCATGGGTGACTGCGGAACCGGCCTGTGTGCTTCAAGCACGTATACGTCGGATCGTCGGACAACGGAAGAGTCCACAGCTCTTTATTTCCAGGTCAATATGGCAACAGAAACCTTCGGCAAGCCTCTTGCCATGCGTTTTGGCATACGTCAGGAAGAGACCGAAGTCGATTCTCAGGCTTTGGCACCAAACTACACTGGTATCAACTGGGTAGGCGGCAATGAATTCTCTGCAATACAGGGCGGAGGGGACTTTACTCGCTTGCAGGGTGAGTATGACTACACATTACCGAACCTCGATATGCGCTGGGATCTCACCGAGAACTTGGTCGGACGTATGTCCTTCAGCAAGACGCTGTCTCGTCCGGGCTATGGTGACATTCAAGGTGGCATCACGATCAACTCGTTGGTCCGAGTCGATGGCGGTACGGGTAGCCGGGGTAACCCAGGTCTACTTCCCTATGAATCTACCAACCACGACTTCTCGCTGGAGTATTACTACGGTAATGGAAGCTACGTGTCGGCGGGCTATTTCGTCAAAGACGTTGAGAACTTCATTGGTACGTCGTCTGTGATTGAGCCTCTGTTTGGTCTACCCCACCCAGGTCAAGGTGCGCTGGCTCAAGAAGCTCAAGCGGCACTGGGCGCTGGGGCAACAACTGGTGATCAATTGGCATGGATTCTTGAGAACCGCGCCGATTCTCCCGCGGTTGATGCAGCAGCCGGTACGGTTTCTGGCGTGGCAGGTGATCCGCTTGCAAACTTCAATCTCACGGTACCTGTGAACATTCAGGACGCGGAAATGAAGGGCTGGGAGTTAAACATTCAGCACAACTTCGGTGAAACCGGATTTGGTCTGATCGCTAATGCCACCTTGGTTGATGCGGATGTTGGCTACGACAACATGAGCCTGGAGCAGCAGTTTGTTCTGGTAGGACTCGGTGATACCGCGAACTTTATCGGTTTCTACGACAAGAACGGCTATCAGGTTCGAATCGCCTACAACTGGCGTGACGATTTCTTGGCTGGAACGGGGCAGAACAATGTGGGTGCAGGGCCACCAACCTATGTTTCTGACTACGCTCAGTGGGATATGAGCCTGAGCTATGACATTAACGAAAACGCTGTTGTCTTCTTAGATGTGATTAACCTAACAAATGAGACGACTCATGTTTATGGTCGAACTAAGGCTCAAACCTTATTTGCCGGACAGTCAGGCTCTCGTTACAACTTAGGCTTCCGGTACACGTTCTAGTGTATGAGTCAGGCGTTGGAGCGCGGCGCCTTGCCTCGTAAAGAAGCTCTCGGAGAAGGCTGCCATTGGCAGCCTTTTTTGTTTGAAAATTAGGTACTTAGTAACAAAAAAGTCGAAATAAATGAAAGCCGAAGGTGCAGGATTTGCGTTATCCTTCGGCCACTTAGGGTTGATGGTCAGGCAACTCAGTTGAGTGAGTGGGAGTATGGAGTGAGTGGCGAAATAGTTGCAGACCGAGCGGCGGCTCCCATTGCCCGCGTCATCGTTGTTGGCGGTGGAAGCGCGGGGTGGATAACGGCCGGCTTGTTGGCCGCAGAGCACGCTGAGGTGTCCATAAGCTTAATCGAATCCCCCAATGTCCCCATTATTGGTGTGGGAGAGGGCACATGGCCCTCTATGCGCAGAACATTGCAGCGGCTGGGCTTGTCGGAAGCGGAATTTGTTCGCGATTGCGACGCAAGCTTCAAGCAGGGCACGTGGTTCCGGGACTGGTCGTGCCAAGGGGATTCGGGGTATTTGCACCCCTTCAGTCTTCCCACCGAGTTTTCCAGTCTTAACCTTGCCAATTACTGGTTGACTTTCGAACATTCCGGCGCCTTCGCCGACTTTGTGACCCCACAGGCTGACGTCGTGAAAGCCGGCTTAGCTCCCAAACAGTGTGGCACCCCAGACTTTGCCTTCAACGTCAATTACGGCTACCACTTCGATGCCGGAAAGTTCGCGCAAGTCTTGAAGCGCCATGTGACACANAATCTCGGTGTAGAGTNTGTGNCAGCTCACATTAACGGTGTGGAGCGTGCCGAAAACGGNGATATCGCGNGNCTGATCCTGGACGACGGCGAATTGGCTGGAGANCTCTTTGTNGATTGTTCTGGGCAGCAGTCTTTGCTGCTGGGTCAGCAAATGGGCGTCGATTTGGTTCCCGCNGACGGCATTTTGTTTAACGATCGCGCGTTGGCGGTACAGGTCCCCTATGAGAGTCCAGACGCTTCCATCGCCTCAACGACGCATTCCACGGCCCAGGACGCAGGCTGGATATGGGATATCGGATTGCAAAGTCGGCGTGGACTGGGCTATGTCCACTCGGCGTCGCATACCACCCCTGATCAGGCCCATGAGGCACTCTGCCGATACATCGAACAGACCGCACCAGCAATAGCTGTGGCGGACCTAACCTTTCGCGAACTCAGCTTTGTGCCGGGTTATCGAAAAACGTTTTGGGATCACAACTGCGTGGCGGTGGGCCTGTCAGCGGGTTTTATCGAACCCCTTGAAGCCTCCGCCTTAGCCTTGGTTGAGCAGTCGGCCAACATCCTGTGCGATCACTTTCCGTCGACCCGCCAGATTATGGACGTGGTGTCGAAACGTTTTAACGAGAAAATGCACTATCACTGGCAGGGTATTATCGAGTTTTTGAAGCTGCATTATGTGCTCAGTCAACGTGATGACAGTGATTACTGGCGGGCGAATCGAGATCCAAGCAGCTGTCCCGAATCGTTGACTGAAAAGCTCCTTCTTTGGCGGCAACAGGCACCTTGGCATGATGACGCGCCACGCATAGATGAACTGTTCCCATCGGCCAGCTATCAATACGTGTTGTATGGCATGAAACAGCGACAGATGCATGGCAAACAGAGCTCTGCGCGACTCGCAAAGGATTTGGCCAAGGCACAGGGTGCGGTGAAAATGACACGCGAGCGGGGAACGCAAATGCGAGCTGCTCTACCATCGAACAGAGACCTGATCCGTTCCATGACGGAACGCGCAGGCACCGCCGCTTAGGCGGCTACAACGAACGCCATTGGAGGGGTTGTGACAAAATTTGCGTTGCTGAATAACGTGGAACATCAGAATCTGAAGGTCATGAGCGGCCATTCAGAGACGCTGGGCGATGGTGTGATGTACGCCATGACGTACCCGGCGGAATTCCGCAATGTGCAGGCTTACTATCCCATTCTCTTTATCGAAGACGGCGGCGCAGGCGGCCTGTTGCCGATTGCTCTGTTCGGTTTCGAGAAAGGCGAAAATCTGTTTTTGGACAGTCGAGGCTGGGATGCGCGATACGTTCCCAAAAGCATCCTAAGGCAACCTTTTCTCATTGGTTCTCAAGGAGAAGGAGACAACAAAACACAGGTGGTCTCCATTGACATGGACAGCCCGAGGATCAGCGAAACCGTAGGGGAACGCTTGTTCGAACCCCTGGGTGGCACCTCAGCATTTCTGGATCAAGCGACCGACACGTTGGAACAGGTGCTGTTGGGGTATGACCACGCCAAAGCGTTTGTGTCTGCTTTGCAGGGCTTGGACTTGCTCGAGCTCATAAACGTTGAAATTGAGTTGATGGACCAGTCCAAAAACCAGTTGTTTGGCTTTCGTGCCATTAACGAGACCAAACTGGCCGCGCTAACGTCAGAGCAGTTGGGTGAACTCAACGAACAAGGCTTTCTGCTCGCTGCCTTTATGGTGATTGCATCGACGGCCAATATGGAAAAACTGGTGGCCCGTAAAAACGCTCAGCTGAGAGGCAGCGAATAGCTCGCGTCATGATGCAAGGGATGAATGTTATCAAGGAGCGAACGGACTGCCGTCCAAACGACATTCCTGTCGATGTGCTAAAAAGCTCCGAGCCTGTGGTCATGCGGGGGTTGGTGGTTGATTGGCCCGCTGTGGCCGGCTGCTCTGATGCCAGTGCGGCAGAAAGGTACTTGGGCGGCTTTGCTACCGACGCCCCGGTAACCGCCTACCTAACTGAGCCGGAACACCAAGGTCGCTATTTTTATAACGACAACATGGACGGTTTCAACTTCAAAAGTGCCGCCGCCCCCTTGAATCAGGTGCTGGCCAGGTTGAAAGCAATTTGTGCTGGTGAGCACGAACCCCAGTCAATTTACGTAGGTTCTACGGTGGTTGATCAATGGTTGCCAGGCTTCCGCGAGGTCAACGACTTAGGCCTAGCGGTCGCGAACCCACTCGTCAGTTTTTGGTTGGGAAACCAAACCCGGATTTCCGCTCACTATGACTTCCCGGACAATATCGCCTGTGTTGTCGCTGGCCACAGACGGTTTACGTTGTTTCCACCGGAACAGGTAGACAATCTGTACGTCGGGCCGCTGGAAATGACCCCATCGGGTCAGGCCATCAGCCTGGTGGACTTTGCCCATCCGGATTTGCAGCGTTTTCCCAAGTTTGCAACAGCACTGGAGCATGCGCGGGTCGTCGAACTCGCTCCGGGAGATGCGGTGTTTATCCCCAGCATGTGGTGGCATCACGTGGAGTCTCAAAGTGAGTTGAATTTGCTGGTGAACTACTGGTGGTGCGACTCCTTGCCCGAGCTTGGCTCGCCTACCGGGGCACTTTTGCACGCGATGCTGGCCATCCGCGATCTACCGCCCCATCAACGCAAGGCGTGGGCAAACTTATTCAATCATTACGTGTTCGAAGCAGACGAAAGCACCCACGGCCACATACCGGAACACGCGCGGGGCTGCTTATCGACCTTTACCCAGGACAGTGCCCGCAGAATGCGTGCGCTGCTGCTCAACAAACTGAATCAATAGTCATAGGGATGGCGAGTCTGACGCCAGAAGAAGGATAGGAGAAGGAAATGGAGCATCAAAAAGTACACAAAGTTGTGGTTGCCGGAGGCGGTACCGCGGGATGGATGGCGGCAGCATCGATCGCCAAACTGCTCGGTAAAACGCTGGACGTGACGCTCATCGAGTCCGATGAGATCGGCACCGTAGGCGTCGGTGAGGCAACCATTCCAACGTTGCAAACGCTGCACGAACTGCTGCAGATCAAGGAGCAAGACTTTGTAGCGGCAGTGCAGGGTACCTTCAAGCTGGGTATTTCTTTTGAGAACTGGCGTGACAAAGGCGACGATTACATCCACTCCTTTGGTTATACCGGACAGGACTGCTGGGCAGCAGGTTTTCAACATTTTTGGCTGAAAGGCAAGCAACTGGGCTTGAGCGAGGAATTTGGTAACTACTGCACGGAACTTGTCGCGGCTCAAGACAACCGATTTGCCGTGTTGCCCAACAATGGGTTGAACTACGCCTATCACTTTGATGCGTCGCTCTACGCCAAATTCCTGAGAGGCATCGCCGAGGAAAACGGTGCCGTGCGCAAGGAAGGCAAAATTCGTCAAGTCGAGCAGCACGCCGGTAACGGCTTTATTTCTGCCGTGGAGCTGGAGTCAGGCGAGCGCATTGAAGGGGACCTGTTTATCGACTGTACGGGTTTTCGCGGCCTGTTAATCGAGCAAACCCTACATACGGGCTACGACGACTGGAGCCATTTCTTGCCTGCCGACAGCGCCGTGGCGGTGCAAACCGAAAGCGCAGGACCACCGGTGCCCTATACCCGATCCATTGCACACGAATCGGGCTGGCAATGGCGTATTCCGCTGCAACACCGGGTCGGCAATGGCATGGTGTTTTGCAGCAAGTTTTGGTCTGACGATGAGGCCACCAGCAAACTTCTGGGCAATCTGGCGGGAGAACCTTTAACAGACCCTAGGGTGATCAAGTTCACCACGGGGACCCGCCGCAAACATTGGAACAAAAACGTGATCGCCATGGGCTTGGCCAGTGGCTTTATGGAGCCATTGGAATCGACCAGCATCCACCTGATTCAGCGAGCGGTGATCCGGCTCATGCAAATGTTCCCCTACGATGGCGTTCGGCAGCCGGACGTCGATGAGTTCAACAATCAGATGAAATTTGAAATCGACAACGTACGTGATTTCATTATTTTGCATTACCACGTCACCAACCGGCGCGACACGAAGTTTTGGCGACACTGCAGTTCCATGCCGATTCCAGATTCACTCCAGCACCGAATCGATCTGTTTCGTGAAACCGGGCGGGTGTTCAAGGTGCCCACCGAACTGTTCGGAGAGAATTCCTGGATTCAGGTGATGTTGGGGCAGGGCATGGAACCTGAACAATACCACCCCATCGTCAATATGATGGACAAGCGCGAGCTGGACGGGTTTTTGAAAGGCATCCGAGCCAATGTTGGCAAGGTAGTCGGCCAACTGCCTGCGCACCAACGGTTCATTGATCATTACTGCAAAGCAGAGCCGCCCATGATGGCCCGTTAGACCGAATCTTCCTGTTTGGCTCGGTACCAATCCCCTTTATCGCAAAGGGGATGTGGTTCATGTGGCGCATTGCTTAATGTGCGCATGGGTACAAGGGTCCGTGGCTTCATTCAAAGCCACTCTTCTGCAGTCTGGGGTGGGCACATGGTTGGTTTTGTTCGAGTGAAGGCGACGCTTTTATCGTTATCGCTGCTAATGGGCGCCTGCGGAGCGAAGCCCAGTAATGAACATTCAGAGGGAGCATCGACTGTGCCAGATACACACGCCAACGCACAGCAGGTCGAGGCACTGCTGGCGTCCATGACCCTCGAGCAAAAAGTCGCTCAAATGATTCAAGGCGAAATCAAACATGTAACCCCTGACGATGTAAGAGCCTACGGCATTGGCAGCGTGTTGAATGGCGGCGGGTCTTTTCCCAACGATGAAAAATTGTCGTCTCTGCAAGACTGGGTGGCGCTGGCGGACGCCTACCGCGAGGCCTCTCTGGATACCTCCGAAGGGACTGCGGGAATCCCCCTGTTGTGGGGAACAGATGCCGTACACGGTCATAACAACGTCATCGGCGCGACAATTTTTCCCCACAATATCGGTCTCGGTGCAGCCAATGACCCAGAACTCATGGGAGAAATCGGTCGAATCACATCCCGGGAAGTTGCCGCAACGGGTATCGACTGGATTTTTGCGCCAACGGTTGCTGTCGTCCTCGACGACCGTTGGGGACGTACCTATGAGGGGTACAGCGACCGCTCGGACATCGTGGGTGAATACGCCGGCGTCATTGTGAAAGCCCTACAAAGCGAAGGGTTACTTGCCACCGCAAAGCATTTTATTGGCGATGGAGGCACCTACCGAGGTGTCGATCAAGGCGACACCAATGTGCCCCTGGAAACACTGCTGGAAGTTCACGGCCAAGGCTATTACAGCGCCCTAGATGCCGGTGTGACCAGTGTGATGGCGTCGTTTAACAGTTGGAATGGCAACAAGATTCACGGTGACAAGACGTTGCTGGATGATGTCTTGCGAGGCCAACTGGGCTTTACGGGTTTCGTCATCAGCGATTGGAACGGCGTGGGCCAAATACCGGGCTGCACCAATGACAGTTGTGCCCAATCGATCAATGCGGGCATGGACATGATTATGGCCCCGGAAGATTGGAAGCCGCTGCTGTTCAATACCATCGAACAAGTGAAGCGCGGGGAAATCACTCAAGAACGAATTGATGAGGCCGTGCGTCGTATCTTATCCGCGAAGTTCGCCGCAGGGCTGTTCGACGCCCCCATGCCATCAGTGCGGGCCGAACCGTTGCTGGCACTGGTGGGCAGCCAGCCACATCGAGAAGTTGCGCGAAAAGCGGCGCGTAAGTCTCTGGTATTATTGAAGAATAACGGTGGCACTTTGCCCATATCGCCAACGGCTAACGTATTGATAGCGGGTGCAGGTGCGGACAGCATTGAAATGCAAACCGGTGGTTGGACCATTACCTGGCAGGGCACAGGGAATAACAACGAGACGTTTCCCGGCGCGACGTCGATCTTTGCCGGCTTACAGCAGGCGCTGACTGACGCCGGAGGCAGTGCCGAATTAAGTGTTGATGGAAGCTTTAACCAGCAACCTGATGTGGCGGTTGTGGTCTTTGGTGAAACGCCCTATGCCGAAGGTCAGGGCGATGTCGGGACTCTGGCCTGGCAACAAGAAGATCAGCGTGATCTGCGCCTACTGCAGGCACTGAAATCTCAGGGTATACCGGTTGTCGCCGTTTTGCTGTCTGGGCGTCCTATGTGGATGAACGCGGAGTTGAATGCGGCTGACGCCTTCGTGGCAGCGTGGCTGCCCGGTTCAGAAGGCGGGGCCATTGCCGATGTCCTCGTTGCGGGCGCGGATGGAAAGCCACGACACGACTTCGCTGGTCGGCTCTCTTTCGACTGGCCGAATGCAGACCTGAATGCCTCGGATCCAGCGCTTCCCGTTAGCGACCATCTGTTTGCCTACGGTTATGGACTGAGCTACGCCGAGCCAGGTGAGGTGGGTTTGTTAAATGAAGTGCCTGTGGGCAGGCCGAACAAGCTCGATCGCCTCGTGTTTGGTGGCACAGCAAGAGATCCATGGCGAACTTTCATCGGCGATTCCGTTGATTGGGAAATCGAGGTGTTCGGCTCAACGGCCACAACTGCTGGCGGTAATTTGCAGCTCAAAACCTATGATCGCCGTATCCAGGAAGACAGCGTCGAACTGACTTGGCAGGGACGGGGCGCATCGGGTAGTCAGGTCTACTGGCGCTCTAAGGAGTCCCTTGATGTGAGTGCGCTTGCCGCCCAAAAGGGATACCTCGTGATTGATGCACAGGTTGCTGAATCGCCCAGTTCTCGTGTGTCGCTGCGAATGGACTGCAGCTATCCCTGCAGCGGCGAAGTGGATCTGACGCAATTGCTGCAGGATGCCCCGTTGTTACAGTGGCAGATTGTCGCCATTCCACTGAGCTGTTTTGCAGAACGTGGCGCGAATCTAAACCAGCTGAGTAGTCCTGCGGTGCTGTTCACCGAAGGGTCGATGAAGGTGCGCATCAGCGAAGTCGCGCTGCGCTCCGATCTTCCCACAGGGGCGATCGAGTTTTGTCCGTAAGGCAATTGTAGAGGTCCTGGGAGGGGATACACATGTTGGCAACCATCGATATTGTGATTGTAGGCGTTTACGCCTTGGCACTGTTTTTTCTTGCTCAATGGGTTTCACGCAGCAGTGGGACGGACAAAAACGCATCGGACTACTTTTTGGCTGGGAAATCGCTGCCTTGGTGGGCGATCGGTGCGTCCTTGATCGCTGCCAACATCTCCGCCGAACAGATTATCGGGATGTCTGGCTCCGGCTATGCCATCGGGCTGGCCATTGCCTCCTACGAATGGATGGCCGCCATTACGTTGATTCTGGTGGGTAAATACTTGCTGCCGGTCTTTCTGCGAGCCGAAATTTACACCATGCCCCAGTTCTTGCAGCAGCGTTACGACCATCGGGTCAGGCTAGTCATGGCCTTCTTCTGGCTCGGCGTTTACGTTCTGGTAAACCTAACCTCGGTCCTCTGGCTTGGCGCATTGGCGATCAACACCGTTGCCGGGGTGGAGCTGAATGTGGCGCTGCTGTTGCTGGGCGTGTTTGCCGCAGGTTACTCGCTGTACGGGGGCCTCAAGGCCGTTGCGTTGACGGATATCATACAGGTCGTACTGCTGGTGCTGGGTGGCTTGCTCATTTCTTGGATATTGCTCAACAAAGTATCCGACGGGGCAGGGGTGCTCGCGGGCTTCGGGCTTCTCATGGAGCAAGCTCCGGAGAAATTCGACATGATTCTCAGTGAAGACAGCCCGCACTACATGAGTCTGCCCGGGCTTTCCGTTCTGATCGGAGGCATGTGGGTGATGAACGTCTCTTATTGGGGCTTCAATCAATACATTATTCAGCGAGCGCTGGCGGCAAAGAGCATCGACGAAGCGCAAAAGGGTATCGCCTTCGCTGCGTTTCTGAAGCTACTGATGCCAGTCATCGTGGTGTTGCCGGGTATCGCCGTTTTCGTACTTGGCGCAGGAATCAGTGCGCCAGACCAAGCCTATCCTCACGCGATGACCCTGTTGCCGATGGGCATCAAAGGACTGGTGTTTGCGGCATTGTTGGCTGCCATCGTGTCGTCCTTAGCGTCGATGACGAACAGCATTTCGACGATTTTTACCATGGACATCTTCCCGTCCTTCAACAAAGGGGACGCATCAGCCAACCCGGTGCGTGTGGGCCGGATCGTCGCGCTAGCGGCCATGCTCATTGCCATGGTTGCAGCCCGCCCGCTGCTGGGTAACTTTGATCAGGCTTTTCAGTACATCCAAGAGTTCACGGGGTTCTTCACGCCCGGCATCGTGGTGATCTTTATGCTGGGCATTTTCTACGCCAAAACCACCGCCACAGCGGCACTGACAGCAGCTATCGCTTCCGCCGTATTGTCATTCGCATTCTCTGTCTTCGCGCCAGAGCTTCCCTTCATTGATCGCGTAGGTCTCGTCTTTTTGCTTTGCGCTGGCTTGGCCGTTGGCATTTCGCATCTGTGGCCTAGGCCCCAAGCCGGAGCCGTGGAGTTGGGTGATGTGAGTTTCGCAACATCCAGCGGTTTTAATTTGAGTGCGTTATTGGTGACTCTGATCTTGTGCGCCTTCTACATTACATGGTGGTAAACACGCGATGAGCGTCGGTTGTTCGAAACGCTTACTGGTTGGCATGCTCTTACTAGTCAGCACGGGTCTTCAGGCAGAAACTGCCTGCTCGACGCCCATGTGGCAGGACGAATTCGATGGCGATACGGTCGATAACGCCAAATGGCAATTCGTTGAAGGCGACGGCTGTGACCAGGATTTGTGCGGCTGGGGCAATGATGAAAAACAGTGGTACTTGGCCAAAAACGCGCGGATCGAGGCGGGCGCACTGCATATTACCGGACAGCGCGAACGCAGCCATTCACGTTGGTATACGTCGGCAAAGCTGACAACGCAGGGGCGTTTTGCAGCCCAGTATGGGCGCTTCGAAGCCCGCATGAAGATACCTAAGGGCGACGGTTTTTGGCCCGCATTCTGGATGATGCCGAAGAGTGCCATGCGCTGGCCTCTTGCCGGTGAGATCGACATTCTCGAGAGTAGTGGGCACACGCCAGAGAAGGTTCTGGGTGCCATCCACTTCGGCGATCTGTGGCCGAATAACGTGCACTACAGTGAATCGATTTTGGCACCGGTGCCTTGGACTGATGGCTTTCATGTTTATGCGGTGGAGTGGCGACCTCAGGAAATCCGCTGGTTTGTTGACGATAAGGAGTACGGACGAGCCACGCCTCAGGACATCGCCCCCTATCCTTGGGTGTTTGATGAGCGGCCTTTTTATTTGATTCTCAACTTAGCATTAGGCGGAAGCTTGGGTGGTAAAATTAAGAAGTCGGATCTGCCCGGCGAACTGGTCGTGGACTATGTCCGCGCCTATCCTTTGGGCTGCAACTGACCCACAACGAGAACAGGTTGCTGACGCCGCATAACGGCGACACCAGAACGTTACCTACTTGGAAAAATTGTTATGAACCCGATCGTCGATGCGGTAACTCAACGTATTGCGGAGCGAAGCCGTGATGAACGCCGCCGCTACTTAGATCTCATTGAAGCCAGTACCCACGGTCAACCGCCTAGGAACAAGCTGTCCTGCGGCAATATGGCCCATGGGTTCGCCGCCTGTGATGCGTCAGACAAAGAAACCATACGGTTGGTGAACGCTCCCAATATCGGCATCGTGACGGCATATAACGACATGTTATCGGCCCACCAGCCCTACGCAGAATATCCGGAACTGATCAAAAAGCATGTGCGCAGCATGGGCGGAACGGCCCAAGTCGCGGGTGCGGTTCCAGCGATGTGCGATGGTGTGACCCAAGGGCTTGAAGGCATGGAGCTGAGTCTGTTCAGCCGCGATCATATCGCCCAATCCACCATCATCGCCTTATCTCACCAGATGTTTGATGGTGTGGTGTGCTTGGGCATCTGCGACAAGATCGTCCCTGGCCTGCTGATGGGCGCGCTGCGCTTCGGTCATATGCCCATGCTGTTTATTCCCGCTGGACCCATGCAATCTGGCATCGCGAACAGCGAAAAAGCCCGAATTCGTCAACTGTTCGCCGAGGGCAAAATTTCTCGAGACGAGCTGCTGGATGCAGAATCCGCATCATACCATTCGGCGGGCACCTGCACGTTTTACGGCACAGCCAACAGCAATCAGATTTTAATGGAGGCCATGGGGCTACAGCTTCCAGGCGGATCGTTCGTGAATCCCAACACGCCACTTCGTGACGCGCTGACGGCTGAGGCTGCACATCACATCACTCGGGTGACGGCCTTGGGCATCAAGCCTAAGGCGCTCGGCAAGATGCTGGATGAACGGTCCTTCGTGAATGCCGTCGTCGCACTATTGGCCTCCGGAGGCTCGACAAATCATACGATTCACCTGATCGCCATGGCGAGAGCCGCAGGCATAGTCATTGATTGGACGGATTTCGATGAGCTGTCTCGCGCGGTACCACTGCTTGCCCGGGTGTATCCCAATGGTCAGGCAGACATCAATCACTTTCACGCGGCAGGGGGGACCGGCTATCTCTTTAGTCAATTGATGCAACACGGCTTTATGCACAGCGATGCCCAAACGGTTTGGGGAGATACTCTAGCCGACTACAGCACGGAACCTCGTTTAGACGGTGGTCGGTTGTCTTGGCAGCCCTGCCAAACCAAGAGCCTAGACACCGAGGTGCTTGCAGCTGCAGATTCGCCCTTTGACCAAGAGGGGGGCTTACGCCTGCTCACGGGTAATCTCGGTCGCGGTGTCATCAAAGTATCCGCAGTCAAGCCCGAGCATCGTCAGGTGCGGGCTCAAGCAGTAGTGATCGACGATCAACACGCCCTGCAGGAGAAATTCGATACGGGCGCTCTGGATCGGGACTGTGTCGTCGTCGTTCGTTTCCAAGGCCCCCAAGCCAACGGTATGCCCGAATTGCACAAGCTCACGCCGATTCTGGGTGTGCTGCAGGATCGTGGCCATCGTGTTGCCCTGGTCACCGATGGTCGGATGTCCGGCGCGTCGGGTAAGGTCCCGGCTGCCATTCACATGACACCAGAAGCCAGTTTGGGTGGACCGTTGGCCAAGGTGCGTGATGGTGACTGGATCGAGTTGGATGCCGTTGCCGGAACCGTCGGGGTCGAGCTGTCTGAAGATGAGATAGCGAATCGAGACGCCGCTCACAACAAGGGCGTCGGAAACCTGGGCGTGGGACGCGAATTCTTTGCCGTGTTTCGGCAAGCAACCGGCAGTGCAGAGGCAGGGGCCAGCGTATTTTTTGACGAGCCGGTCAATGCCGACCAAGACTCACCTGCAAGCGCTCCACGGCAGGCTGTGGTCTAGATGCCAGTCTCCTCAGTGAAACAACCCTGGCAGCTGGTCGCGGATGTGGGTGGCACGAACGCGCGCTTCGCCGTTGTCGACGTGGAAAGCGGCAGTCTGTGCCACGTGGTCTATTACTCGGTGGCGGAGCACGCGATATTTGCGGATGTGCTGACCGAATTTTGTACCCATGTAAGCTCAGCGGGCTGCTGGGCGCATACTCCCCAAGGCGCTTGCCTCGCGGTGGCAGGGCCCGTGGATGGTTCGGTACTTAAGTTTACCAACAGCCCGTGGGAGATCGACGCAAATGGTATTCAGGCGCAGTTGGACGGTGGGCCTTTGCATATTATTAACGACTTTGCCGCGGTTGGTTATGCCACCACGACGTTAGCCGCGAATGATTACGTGCAGCTGGGCGGTGGGGCTGGTAATCCAACCAAGCCCGTCGCGGTATTGGGGCCGGGAACCGGTTTGGGCGTGTGCGCGGTGGTACCGTGTCAGGAACAGAGCGTGGTGATTGAGGCAGAGGGTGGGCATGCGGACTACGCGCCAGTAGACGCTCAGGAAATCGCCGTACTCAACATCTTGCTGCAGCGTTTTGGCCGAGTGTCCTACGAACGGCTCTTGTCCGGAGCCGGTATTTTATCCACCTATCAGGCCTTAGCGGAGTTGGCGTTGCGTGAACCCGCACACGAGCGCCCGGAAGACGTTTATCAAGCGGCTATCGATGGGTCGGATACATTGGCCATGCGAACCTTGCACTTGTTTTGTCGGATTCTCGGATCCTTCGCAGGAAATTTGGCACTCACACTGGGTGCCCGAGGTGGGGTGTTCATTGCCGGCGGTATCGCCCCGAAAGTCCTGAGCATTCTTCAGCAAAGCGAGTTCCGGAACCGGTTTGAGTCCAAGGGTCGGTTGCGGGGCTTTCTGGCCGACATTCCAGTGCGAGTTATTACGGCCAAAGATATCGGTCTAAAAGGGGCCGCTGCCTACCTAGTGCAACGAGGCCATTCCTAATACATACGAGGTTAACGAGATGCAGGTAACCAGCCACAGCTTGCTGGAAATGACACCGGTTATGCCGGTTGTACAAATCACAGATGCCGAACAGGCGGTACCCATAGCCCACGCGCTGCGTAAAGGCGGTATCGCGATGCTCGAGATTGTCATGCGTACGCCTGTGAGCTTGGAAGCGATAAGGCGTATTCGCGCAGAAGTACCTGATGTCATTGTTGGTGCTGGCACCGTAACCGACGTCGCCAAACTGGAGGCAGCAGTGGACGCCGGCTGTGAATTTGTGATCACGCCGGGTCTGACGCGAACCATGGCAGAGGCAAGTCAAGGGCTGTCCATGCCCATGGTGCCCGGTGTTTCTTGCGCCAGCGATATCATGTTGGGCCTCGAATACGGCTTCACCGCATTCAAGTTTTTTCCAGCAGAGTCTTCAGGCGGCATCTCGGCGCTGAAAGCCTTGGCAGCACCTTTTTCTCAGGCCACTTTCTGTCCTACCGGCGGCATTGGTCCGCATAACCTCGTCGACTACTTATCGCTTGAATGCGTATCTTGCGTGGGTGGGTCTTGGCTGACGCCCGTCGCGCTACAGCGTCGGAACGCGTGGTCAGAGATCACCGAACTGACCCAGCAGGCAGTAAATACCGTGAATTCCTTAGCTTTATAGGAACGTCCATCGTGAAGGATAACCACATCGACCTTGTTCTATTCGGCGCCGCAGGAGATCTTTCCAGGCGAAAACTGCTGCCTGCTCTCATGCACTTGGATTATAGCGAGTTGTTGTCCCCAGACCTACGCATTCTCGCGCTGTCTCGGGAAGACATAAGCACCGATCAGTTTATGGCAGGTCAGGAACAAACGCTGAAAGCGTACCTAGGCGAGCAGCGGTGGTCTGAAGGCCTGTGGCAACGATTCTGTCAGCGCGTGGACTATGTGTCGGTGCAGTTCACGGACATCAGCCAATACGCGGCGCTTTCCCAGCAGTTGAGGCCAGAGCGCGTGGCCGTATTTTATTTCGCGACCCCACCGAGTTTGTTTCAAACCATTTGCGAAAATTTGAACGGGTCGGGCTGCCTTTCGGAGCGATCGCGGGTGGTGTTAGAAAAACCCATCGGTCGGAATCACGCGAATTGCAAAGAAGTGAACGAAACCGTCGGCCATTTCTTTGACGAGAACCGGATTTATCGCATTGATCACTATCTGGGCAAGGAAACAGTCCAGAATCTGTTGGCACTGCGTTTTGCCAATCGTTTTATCAATGCCCAATGGGACAATACCTGCATCGACCATGTGCAGATCACGGTGGCGGAAACCGTCGGCATTGATGGTCGTTTTTCGTATTACGACCAGGTCGGACAACTGCGAGACATGCTGCAAAATCACCTGATGCAGTTGCTCTGTCTGGTCGCCATGGAGCCGCCGAATACCATGACCGCCCACGACATTCGGGATGAGAAGGTGAAGGTGGTCAGAGCCTTGCGGGTTATTGATGACGCGACCGTGGCCGATCATGTGGTGCGGGGCCAGTACACACAAGGCTGGTACAGGGCCGAAGAACTGACGGGCTATCTGGATCTGGAAGACGCGGACAACCCAGATTCAGATACAGAGACCTTCGTTGCGGTCAAAGCCTTCATCGATAACTGGCGTTGGGCCGGTGTGCCGTTTTATCTGCGGACCGGTAAGCGCATGGGTGAGAAAGTGACGGAAATCGTCATCACCTACAAAACGTTGGCTCACAACATTTTTGCCTCTCACGAAAATTCGCCCAACCGCTTGGTGATTCGACTGCAGCCCAACGAAGGGATCGAGATGCAGATGCTGTCAAAGCAGCACGGAATCGAAGGCGACATGGGACTGATTCGCCAGAACTTGGACCTGAACTTTCTCGCCGCGTCCGGTATTGAGCGTATTCCCGATGCCTACGAACGGCTGTTTTTGGACGTTATTCGTGGGGACCAGTCACTCTTCGTTGGCAGAGAAGAAGTCGAGCAATCCTGGCTGTGGTGTGATCAGCTCATCAGCGCCTGGGAAAGCCGTCGCCTGAAAGTCAATCCCTATTCAGCGGGCACCAAGGGGCCGGCTCAGGCGGAGTTGTTGATTGGCCGAGACGGGCGAAGCTGGCATGAGTAAACCTGTAACAACGGCGGGAACGGAAAATGCAACCAAACCCCAATGCCTGGTGTTCGAGGACACGAAGGCATTGGATGCTACTCTGGCCGAGTACGTCGCACAGTGCCTGAGTGAAGGCGTAGCGGAGCGGGGTAAGGCATCGCTGGTGGTCTCAGGTGGTTCGACACCGCTGGGATTTTTTCGCTGTTTGGCAGCGATTCCTCTGCCTTGGTCGAGCATCCAAATCACGCTAGCGGATGAGCGCTGGGTGCCCGTTGATCACCCAGACAGTAACGAAGGCCAGCTACGCCGGCTATTGCCAGCCTCAGCACTGACCTCGTTGTTGTCGCTGCGAGGCGAAGCCGACAGCCCAGAACAACAGGTGGTCGACCTGAACCGGCAGTTTCAAGGGAGTACGCCCTTCGATCTGGTCATTTTGGGTATGGGAAATGACGCGCATACCGCATCATTATTCCCCGATGCCCCTCAGTTGTCGGCGGGTCTGAACCCCACGACGACGGATGCCTGTTTGCTCGTCGATCCGCCAGTGGCCCCGCACCAGCGCATCAGCATGACCTTGGCCCGTCTGCTTAATGCTGAGCAAATTGTTGTGCACATTACCGGTGAGGAAAAGGCCGAGGTATTGCAGAGTGCTTGGGCGGCCAATGCCCCTCAGCGATACCCCATCGGTGCCATATTGCGTCAGCAGAGCACCCCGGTATCTGTCTTCAGCGATCGCCTCGTGCGGCTCGGGCCTTAAGCAGCTGTCGGCCAGAAGGTAAATTGACCGGGCAGGACATAAACCAGCGCGATCAACAGCACTAGGGTGGTCAGCATGCCGAAACTGACCAAGCTGACATTGCGGCGATGCAGACGGGCAAAGGTCTGAGTATCGCCGGCGTCCTTCGCGTGGTTAATCGATGGAATCAGCGTCATTGCCACGTAGAAGCATAGGGTCATTAGACCGGTTAGGCAGACGATCAACAGTGCATAGGGTGCGGGCACTGCCGACACGGTAGAGCCCAAGGCCGCTGCGCCGGCAAACAGCAGACCGCCAATCACAGCGATGCGGTGGTAGATCACCCAGTATCGCCGCAGAAAGGCTCCTGCTTGGGTTTCGGACAACGACCCAACGGCGATCGGAGCGACGACAGCGGTACCAAAGAGCAAGGCACCGAGATAGGACGCGAGTAGACAGATGTAGGTCGCCATTAAGTAGGCTTCGCTGAGGTGGTACATAGACATCTCCGGCAAATGAAGCGCAGCATATCGGCTCTTTAACGCGAGAGGCGGCGAAGAATCCGGTAAAGCCTCGACTAGACTTGGAAAAGCCTCGGATGGGCAGGGATTGGCGCAGGAAGCGCCAATTCGTAGCGCAACCTTATCAGTGCTGGTCTTGTGCTCGCTTTAGATCGGCATAGACCGTGTGGCTGCCGTTTTCTTGCAAAAGCAGCACCTGATAGGGCATGAATCGATCACCCATTTCCATACCGGGACTGCCTACGGGCATGCCGGGGACTGCCAGACCGATGGATCCTGGCGGTGGAGCCGAAAGGTACTGGGTGACGTATTTCGCCGGCACATGCCCTTCAAAGCGGTAGCCCTCTGCAGAAATGGCGGTATGACAGGATTGATAACGCAGGCCAATACCTTGCGCCAACTTAAAGTCGGTGAGGCCTTCCGGGTGATGTGCGTCCACGGTATAACCGCTTTCCTCAGCATGGTCGATCCAATGGGCACAGCAGCCGCAGGTGGGAGATTTATAGACGTCTAGGTGCGTGTTTGGCGAGTTGGCCATGTCGGTCGGTGTGGATGTATCGGCGTGAGCGCCCAAGCCGGCAAACAATCCACCGATTAACAGAGCTATGATTTGCAGATAGGAAGTCTGAGATCGCATGATAGAACCTTGGCAACGTGGGTGATAAAGCGCTGGAAGCGTCCCGCAAAACCGGGCGAGACGCAACATGCAGCGATGAGCCGCTGGAACCGCAAAACCCCAGCAGCTTATCTGACTGGGGCTTAGCGTGAGGACAGTTCGCTACTGGTCTATCACCACGATCACCTGATTCATCATCTGTTCCCCACGGTGCCGTTGTATAAAATGCACGATGTTTGCTACCTGACGTACGATGGATTGAGCGCCGGGAACGTCAGTGACCTGTCCGCGTTTGGACTTACTCCAGCAAACATCGGTTTGCGTCAAGCGCATTCGAATCTGAACTGATAACGTTTTGCGTTAGGCGCCGTTATGATCGAGGTGGAAGACTAAATGATGGTTGTTGATGTTTTGTTGGTTCTTTCAACCCTGACCTGTGCGCTAGTGACGGGATTTATTCTGACGTTTGCAATCGTTGTAATGCCCGGTCTGGCCAACCTCAACGATCGGGATTTTATAACGGCTTTTCAGGCGTCGGATGGCGTTATCCAGCGCGGTCAGCCAGTTTTTAACCTCATTTGGATAGGGTCTATCATTTCCATCGTATGTCTAATGATAGCCGTAACAGTCGGGACCGATCAGTCGGATGGTTGGTTAACAGCCCTTGTTGGCGCCATGTATTTGCTGGGTGTGCAGGGAGTGACCATAGCAATTCATCTGCCTTTAAATCGGCATATCCAAAATCTACATATTGCAGATTTGGATGCCCAGGCGTTGCGAGAGGAACGCGTACGTTTCGAAGAAAAATGGAACGCCTACAATACGTTACGAACAGGGATTGCCGTATTTGTAACGGTTATGCTGCTAACGATTACAGCGTCACAATAAACCAAAACATCCACGCTCTTTCAAAGCACCGGTGTATCCATGCGCCCGGCGGGCACCATCATCCCAAGGCACTTCGCGTGAAATAGAGGGTTGGTGGAGAAAACGGGCCGATGACGAATCTGAAACGTTTTTCTTCGACCGTCTCAGGTTTTTGGCGTGCAAAACACGATCTTTACCTGGGTTTTGACCCGATCCTGCAGCTTTTGTCGAGGCCTGACCAGAGTCTGAAAGACAGACAAAGTGCCTGTCCTGTGACCGCGGCCAGCGCTTCTAGGCCTCGTTTTGATTGTTGACGCAGACCTCTGAATTCGCGTACTTTTTTTGACGAGGAAATTGGCGCGAGGGATACATGTCAGAATCAACGAACGATGCGGATACTTCAAGAAATCTCATACTACTGGTTGTAGGGCTCATACTGACAACCATTGGTGTTGCCGCAATTGCTGCGATGATCGCTTATTGAACATTTCGGCGGCGATCTGTGGGTGTGGCGCGCTCCCTTGTTGGTGCCAGCGATAGGTGAGGATGGGGCTAAAACACCTGCTCAGATAAGAAACCCCCCACGGATCAACCGCTTGGATCGGCGCCGTTTGGCAACGCTGATTAGAATCGCTCAATGGTTCGTCCAGCCTTGCCCCGAGCGTTTTTCAAAGGTCTCCCCGAGCAAGTGAACGAAGTTTGGGGGGTGACTGTTGTTCTGCCAAACGTTTTCAGGCGCGCAGACTGCTGCTGCGGGTTGGTTAGCTCGCGTGTCGCTGCAAAATCGGGTCGATGGTCGATGTGCTAAGGACACGACCGTTGCTGGCTAAAGTCTCGGCCAAAGAGCCGTCCTCGGTATATAAACTGAACATCACAAGTGCGCCTTCGGGGCCGCCTCTTTCCATGTGCACGTCGCCAGGTGCTTTGCTGGCAAAATCGCCGACTGGTCTGATCTTGACGCTCAGTTCTTCTCCCGTTTCTGGATCTACATCAATGACATGCAGCTCACCTTTTAGCACCAGGGACGTGGTATTGGCGGTATGTCGGTGAAAGTGACAGTAGCTGTTGGGTTCCCACCAATACAACAGGTCTATGTGGCCATCGGGTCGTACAGATAACAGGGCTGAATAAAAATCAATGGGATAGTCAAACCGGTCACTACCGGTGAAGTGCTTCCATCTAAGGTCATCATTCTGAAAAACATTCATAAGGGTCTCTACCGTTGCGGTTTAGAACGAATTGTCTAGGCTAAATCCTGCGTCAGAGGGCGTGGGCTTTCAAGTTACATTCTCATCGAATGCGGCCGCAACACAATCGTTGTCGGCTGTTTTCTCGACCTCTAGTCCACCTCTTTATGACTCAAGTGATAACAGGTGAGCAGAAAGACACTGTCTGCCCGATAGGGACCAAAGGCTGGTGGATTTCTACGCCGGGAAAACTACACAAACTTAAGAGCCTCTCTGACTATCATAGCGACTAGGAACGCGCTGGACGTTGCAAAGCAGGCAACCCTCAGAGTTACGTTGTTCACTGTCACTTGAGTGATCGTGTGAAGCACTCTGAGGCCAACGTAAGCCCAAGCTAACCAGACGTGAAGCGCATCGGTCTGACCTGCCATGTAAATATAGGCGCAGGTTGCGAAAAATAGGGTCGGCTNTTCAAAAATATGGTTGTANTTCTCAGTAATCAATCGAAGNGGTCTGGGTAGTTGCGGTCTCAAATCCTCTGAATGCTCAGCAAATTGGAGATCCCCCCAATACTTGATGATGGGAGCAAGCCGAGAAGCAAGAAGAACAAGGATTAACAGGCCGGANAAAGCGATCATCCCAAGCATTGGATGCAAAATGTTCATTAGTTTCTCCTGAACAGTAGGTTTTTAGGTCTTAACGCGGGGTTGGTAAGTCTAGCAAGAGGAAAAAATGCGGGGCAGGTGACCAATCCTGTAGTGACTTAACTATCAGCATGGGCGAGCGTGTTGAGGGAGGGTCTACTTAATCAGTTCCAGCACCAACTGCGGTTTAGCATTTGCTTGCGCNAGCATGGCGGTGGCTGTTTGTTGAAGCACTTGAGTTTTTGCTAACACTGCACTCTCCGTAGCAAAGTCAGCCTCTTCAATTCTAGATCTGGCTGCGGTGGTTTGTTCGGCCAGCCCCATTAGATTCGAGATCGTGTGGTTTAGCCGGTTCTGAACAGCGCCGACTCCCACTCTCACCGATGCCAACGTTTCCAGAGCCGAGTCTATGCCCTGCAGTGCTCCCGCCGCATCGTTAGATAAATCGATTCTATATAAGCTGCCGCGTCCTCCGAGCGTAAACTGTTCATTTTCCAGCGTATTTGGGTCATCAGTAATGGAAAAATCGATTGTGCCAATCGACGATACAATTTCGTCCCCGGCAGTAATGGACTGAGCCAAACCGGCACTGAGTGAAATCGTTTGGGTAAAGGTGCCGTCGTCATGCATTTGGGCGGCAGATACGCCCTGAACAAAGTACGTGTCTGGGTTGTACAGACCAGCCAACAAAATATCGCCAAAGGCAAAAGGGCCAGAAGTGGACATGCCTTTGATCTCAAGATTTGTAGATCCAGCGACATAATCCTGCGTCGCAGTCCCATACGTTGTGCCCGAATGTCCACTCAGAGTGGTTATNTGCGTTCCAATGCTCTGGCCAGCGTCCGAACCAAGCTGGAAGTTTTTCCAACCCCCAATACTTTCGCCGTTGAACATCGTTTGGCCAGCGATCCTATCCATCTCCGCGACGAGAGCGGTAACCTCAGATTGCATGTACTCACGGTCTTTTGCGGAGTTAGTATCGTTCGCAGCCTGAACAGCAAGCTCACGCAGTCTTTGAACAATGTCTGTTTGATCAAGATACATCGTTTCAGCAACGGAAAGCATGGATCGCGCATCTTCAGCGTTTTTCAACGCCATATTCAAGCCACGCACTTGCGACGTCATACGGTCAGCAATAGCGGANCCCGCAACATCATCTTGCGCTGTATTGATTTTAGACCCTGTCGCCAAGCGCTCCATCGCAGTTGATGCTGCCTTGGTGTTTTCAAGTAGCATTCTCTGCGCGTTAAGAGATGACAGGTTTGTGTTAACAATCATGGGCGTCCCCGAAAACCTTCACAAACCGGCAAACTATTGCCGCTCTAGAGGTAATCGGTTGCCGCCTTGAGAANTTTAGCGCGTTGATCCTTACAAACCTGCCAATGAATGGATTAATTTGAGCGACCATAGGTCAAACACGGCCAATATTGCGTTTTTCGGACGCTAAACCTTCGGATTGAAAAGACATTCACGATCCTGCCACTGCTATCCCCGGACGTTTCCATTGCGCTCAACGCGATTGCTTGCCAACCTGTGTCTGTGGTTCTACCACGACCGACAATAAGAAAAGGAAGAGTTATGAATAGATTNAGAAACATGTTTATCGCGGCGGCTTTGCTCGTTTTTTCAGCAGGCGTAACGGCTGATGATCATCCGACCATTACGATCCCAGGGGAAACCTTCTCCGTTAAGGGAGAGTTAATGAACCTAGAATTAACTGATGATGGCGGTGTGATTACAGTGGCGGCGATTGCTGGGAAATACGGCAGAGTTTTCCTTACATACAACATGGCGACCAATCCAAACTCAAAAACTCAAGGCTCTTTCACGGGACGCGCAATGGGAATCGACGATACCGGTAACAGAGAATTCGCAGTGAGAGCAGGTATATGGACGAGAAAGGGAACGACGTTAACGCTGCATTCATTGGATGACATTACTGATGGCACTCAAAACCTGTGTAAATCAGAATTGAACCTAACCACAGGTGATTTTCAGATGACGTTCTACCCAATGTAGGGANGGCCAAGACCCGCAAAAGGATCAGCTAATTCGGTTGCGGGTCTCTTCAAACCAAGCCTTCACAACCTCCACAGCCCTCAAAATGTGCAGCCACACCTGTATCTCGGTTGTTAGGGGCGTGGTCACCAGAGACAAACGGTAGACACTTTTGTGCCTCACNCTTGGTAAAGGTGTATTGAGGANGAGAANTGTCTACCGCCTGAGTCCACGCTGATGAAANCGTGANNAATTTCNGGGNTTTGTNAAGATCGTTAAAAAAGAGATGGTGCCCAGAGAGAGACTCGAACTCTCACGCCACGAAGGCACTAGAACCTAAATCTAGCATGTCTACCAATTCCATCACCTGGGCAGGCGGCGCATAGTACGTTTACGCGCATGCCATGACAACACCCTAGCGGTGTTTGTTCACAGCTAAACCGATGATCACTCCAACATTTCACCAGCAACATCGGAATGTCGCACGTCATGTCCTTTCACCTGATAAATGACGTATTCGCTGATGTTTTTTGCGTGATCCCCGATGCGCTCCAAGGCGCGCGCTGCCCACATCAGGCTAACCGATCGCTCGACTTCTTGGGGATTGCTTTGCATGTTCTCAATCGACTGGCGCACGATCTTGTTGTAGGCACGATCGATGTTTTCATCGTCTTCAAAAACTCGCAGAGCGCTTTCCACATCAAGGCGCGCAAAGGCATCAAGGGTTCGCTTGAGCATTTTCATCACATTGGCGTGGATGGCTCTGAACTCGGCGTACTGATGCTCGGGTTTTTCCGAATCGGCAAGTTCCAACGCCATTTTGGCGATGCGGTCCGCTTCGTCACCGATACGCTCTAAATCTGTGATGACTTTCATGACACTGACGATAGCGCGCAGGTCGCCAGCGGTAGGTTGCCGTTTGGCAATGATCGATACGCATCGATCATCCAAATCCACTTCAAACTGATTAAGGCGAGATTCCACATCACGCACCTCTTCGGCGAGTTCCATATCGTGGTTCACCAACGAGGTGCAGGCGTTGTTTACCTGCACTTCCACCAGTCCTGCCATTTCCATTAGCGTGTCTCGAATTTGAGACAGCTCCAAGTCGTACTGCTCTGAGATGTGCTTATGCATAAATGCCTCTAACCGTATCGTCCTGTGATGTAATCCTCAGTCTGTTTTTCGTCAGGATTACGGAAAATTTTGTCTGTGGTACCGAACTCTACCAGTTCGCCTATGTACAGAAATGCGGTGTAGTCAGATACCCGGGCCGCCTGCTGCATGTTGTGTGTCACAATCGCGATGGTGTAGTCGTCTTTTAACTGGTGGATCAGCTCTTCAATCTTCAATGTCGAGATCGGATCCAAGGCCGATGCAGGCTCGTCTAACAGCAGCACGGAAGGGCGAATGGCAATGGCTCGGGCAATTACCAGGCGCTGCTGCTGCCCACCTGACAGGCCCAACGCGGAGTCTCGCAGCCGGTCTTTGACCTCATCCCACAATGCAGCGCTTTTTAGCGCCCATTCTACCCGCTCATCAATGACCACTTTCGAGGTTTCACCCTGAATGCGTAAGCCGTAGGCCACATTTTCATAAATGCTTTTTGGAAACGGATTCGGGCGCTGAAACACCATGCCAATCTTTCGTCGCAGGCTTGCCACATCGACGCGTTCGTCGTAGATGCTGCGTCCCTCAAAGTCGATGTCGCCGGTAATGCTGACATCGTCTATGAGGTCGTTCATGCGGTTAAAACACCGTAACAGGGTGGACTTGCCACAACCCGAGGGGCCAATGAATGCCGTCACTTTGCGTGTCGCAATGCCCATGTTGATATTCGCGAGGGCCTGCTTTTCCCCATAGAACAGTGACAGGTCGTTGACGTGCAGACTGGTCTCTTCTGGCTCATCACCAAGCGACGCATCGGCGTCTGGGGTTTGATACGTCATGGACATTAACTTTCTACTCCTCGGTACAAGCGTTCAAGGCGGCCACGTAGGGTGATAGCGGTGAGATTCAACGCCACAATAAGTGTCACCAATAATAGGGCAGTTGCGTAAACCAGCGGTCGTGCGGCTTCCACATTTGGACTTTGGAAGCCCACATCATAGATGTGGAAACCAAGGTGCATGAATTTTCGGTCAAGATGCAAATACGGGAAACTCGCATCCAAGGGCAGAGTCGGTGCCAGTTTCACCACGCCCACCAACATCAAGGGCGCCACTTCACCAGCCGCGCGAGCCACAGCCAAGATGACGCCCGTGAGAATGGCCGGGCTGGCCATGGGCAAAATGACTTTGAACAATGTCTCCGCTTGAGTCGCACCCAATGCCATGCTGCCTTCGCGAAGCGATCGAGGAATCCGCGTTAGGCCTTCTTCGGTAGAAACGATCACAACAGGCACGGTCAGCAGCGCCAGCGTCAGAGACGCCCACATCAAACCGGGTGTGCCAAATGTTGGAGCGGGTAGGGCTTCGGGGTAAAACAACTGATCGATGTTGCCGCCCAAGAAATAGACAAAAAAGCCGAGACCAAAAACGCCATATACGATGGACGGGACCCCGGCCAGATTATTGACCGCGACGCGTATAATCCGCACAAGCGGGCCCTGTTTGGCATATTCGCGCAGATAAACGGCTGCAATGACACCAAAGGGCGTCACGATCAGTGACATCAAAAGCACCATCAAAATGGTGCCGAAGATCGCAGGGAATACACCGCCTTCGGTATTCGCTTCCCGGGGGTTCTCGGAGAGAAAACGCCACAGATTTGATAAATACAGACCTGATTTTTCAAGCCCGGTCATTGGGTTGGGCTGCCAAGTATGCAGAACATCCGAGACCTTGATGCGAATCTGCAGCTTTTCGGCGGTCTCGATCAGTAGCTGGCCCTGATTGAGTTTGGCGTAAAGCGCACGCAGTTTGGTACTGCTCGTCGCGTACTCCGCCCGTAGCTCGTCTTCCCGGGTGACGATATCGGCAAGGCGCGGCACCTCTATGCCTGCCATTTCAATACGTCGGCGTTCTAAACGCAGGCGCTCAAGGTCGTTGTTGATACGATTCAGCACGCCGCCTTCGAGGCTGTCGATTTCGTCGCGGATGGCTGACGTTTGTGTCAGCCGTTCCGCTATTGCAGCCGTAACACCATCACCGATAACGGTACGCAGAGCGCTGGTCCCATCGAGGTTTTCCGGGATTTCCATACTGATGGGCACCCCATACGCGTTGCCCCATTCCAGTCGCTCAATGGCGACCACTTCTGAAGGGTAGTCGATGGACTGAATTTGCGCTTGATAGATCCACCGAAAATCTGGGGCTGAAATTTTGCGGTTACCGGTTTTGACCAACCAGCGCTGCATGACTTCGGCATTTTCGTCTACCCAAGCCTCAGGACCGCCGCTTTCCAAAAACTGCTGTACGGGGAGAGTATCTTGTTCGATCAGTTCGCCGTAAACATAACGTGGTTGCCCGCTTTCGGTTTCGTACTGGATCAATGCGATATCAGACGGCCAAAAGTGCGCAAGACCCTTCACCGCCAACAGCAGCAGTATGCCGACTACTGCGGTGACGCTGATGCCAACGGCAGCGGCGTTTAGCCAAATCCAAGGTTCACCCGAAGCAAACCATCGCTGGAAGAACGACGGTTTGTTTTTCATCGGTTTCGCGATTTCAGACATACTAGAGACTTCCGTATCGCGCGCGCAGTCGTTGTCTCACGACTTCGGCAACGGTATTGAGAACAAAGGTGAAGGCGAAGAGAACCAGCGCCGCCAAGAAGAGGATTCGGTAGTGCGTGCTGTCCAGTTCCGACTCAGGCAATTCAACAGCAATATTTGCGGCAAAGGTGCGCATGCCCTCGAAAATATTCCATTCCATGAGCGGTGTATTACCTGTCGCCATAAGCACGATCATGGTTTCGCCAACAGCACGGCCCATACCGATCATGACGGCTGAGAAGATACCCGGGCTGGCGGTTAACAAAACCACTTTAACCAAGGTTTGCCATTCGGTGGCGCCAAGGGCCAGGGAGCCTCTGACAAGGTGGGTGGGTACGGCATAGACCGCATCTTCTGCAATGGAAAAGATGGTTGGGATAACGGCCAAGCCCATAATCAAACCGACAATCAACGCGTTTCGTTGATCGTAATCGAGCCCCAATACGTTTCGAAACCAGGCGCGACTGTCTCCGTAGAACAAGGCTTCTTCAAACCATGGACCAGCGGCAAAGGCGGTGTAAACCGTCAACAGAATCAACGGAACGACAATCATGCCGTACCAGCCACTAAAGGCTCGGGTCCACTGATCGGGAAGCATTGACCAGAGCAAAGCGAGGATGAACAACCCCACAGGCAGTACGACAAAGATGCTCAGCACGCTGGATAAATTATCCTCAACAATGGGCGCGAGCCAAAGCCCCCCGATAAAGCCCAGAATTACCGTTGGCAGTGCGGCCATGATTTCGATACCGGGCTTCACCCAGCTGCGCATTCCGGGCGCCATAAAGTAGGCGGTGTAGATAGCGCCCATGATGGCGATTGGGACGGCAAACAGCAGTGCGTAGAAGGCTGCTTTCAAGGTGCCAAAGGCGAGCGGCGTCAGCGAGAACTTAGGTTCAAAATCATTGTCCGCAGAGGAAGACTGCCAGCTGTAAATCGGCTCGTCGTAGCCTTCATACCAAACCTTGCCCCACAGCGCGCTCAAGGAAATTTCAGGGTGTTCGTTATGCAGCTGCAACAAACTGATTGTGCTATCCGTTGGGGCGCTGACAAGAGCGTTAGAGCGAGCCGATATGGCCATGGGGGTGTCCGCGGACAAACCCGCAGCGAAACTGGCAAGTTTGCGACCCGATGTGGGGTACATGAGATGAACGTCGCCGTCTTGGTCAAGGGCCATGAAGCCTTTGCGCCGCGGCTCCGTGACAAACCGTTGTGCCGGAGAGGGCAGAGCAAATTGGCGGATCGCATCAAGCCTTGTACCTGCAGCGTCGGTATACATTCCGTATTGGGTCACAGCGCCATCTGAGGTGCCCACAACCAAGGAGTATCGGCCCAATAAAGGGGTCATAGCCGTCATCGTCTGACCGGGCTCAACCAACGTACCTCGGTACATGCGGGTGGGGCGTTTCAGTGAGCCGACACCAAAAATCTCAATTTCACCCTGCTCACCGAC
>PAFU01000059.1 GCA_002704225.1 Gammaproteobacteria bacterium
CTGCCTGGTCCTTTCCCAAAAGTTCTACCATATCATCGATCATCTTGATGACGCCGGCCAAATTCTGAGTTTTGCCCTTGCCGTGGAGCTTGAGCTTGGAGTTGAGCGCAAAAAGAATCAGGTTCAACTGCGAGGCCTTGTTCTTTCTCGCGATGGATGCCAAGATCGCCAAAGACATGCTCGTTGCTGCCGAACGTCTCGTCGTTTCCGGTGAAATCGGCGGAAATCTCAACGTCGCGACCAAACACATCAATCTGCTCGATAACGCTAGGGTCGGGGGCGATATCGTCTATCGCACCTCCACCAAGGACCGGCTGATGCTTGGCGACGACGTAATCATTCGAGGCGAGATCGACTACCAGGGCAAGCCTCAAAACATTCAGGCCCGTAACCGCTTCGTATCCAACAGCTTCTATCTTTGGGGGTTGCTGTGGTTTGTGGGTGCCTTCGTCGTCGGGTGGCTGATCTTTACCCTTGCTCCCAGCCTTGGCCGGGTGGAGCTTGGCGACGGCAAAGAAAGCATAAAAACGGCCGGAATCGGCTTTCTCGTGCTTGTCACCGTACCGATTGTGGCCGTTATCATCGCCATCACCGTCGTTGGCTTGCCCCTGTCATTCATTACGATAACGGCTTGGCTGACCGCTTGGTATCTGGCCAAAATCGTCTTCGCCCATCTGGTCGGTCGTTCGGTACTGGCCAGTCGAAGCGACAACCCAGGCTTGGCTCTCGTCCTCTTCGTTGGCCTGATCATCGTGACCATCGCCATTAACCTACCGTTTCTTGGCGGCGTACTGAACTTGCTGGCGACGATTTTGGGGCTGGGACTGATGGTCCAGCTTTGGCTCAACCGCGCCAGCCGTGACCCAGAAGTCCGCTAGATCCTTTGCGCAGTCTGACATCTAGGATGGCACCGTTATTCCGGCGGTGTCATCACTCCCAGCACACCTTGATCGATCAGGCTCTCGATTTGCTCATCGCTGTAACCCAGTTCCATCAGTATCTCGCTGCTGTGCTCACCCAAACCCGGAGCCGGTCGCTGGATGCCCGAGGGAGTTTGATCAAAGCGCGCGGCCGGTCGGGGCTGTCGAATACGGCCCGCGATGGGGTGATCGTATTCGTGGATCAGATCATTGGCCTGAATCTGAGGATGGGTAATCACATCTTCTCGAGACAGCACCGGCGCTGAGGGAACGCCTTCGGCATCGAGACGTTCCAACCAATAGGCCGACGTATTGGTGGCCAGCACGTCGCCGGTCATCGAAATGCGATCCGTCGCGTTCACAGCGCGGTCATTTACCGTCAGAAAACGCGGGTCCTCCAACCATTCCAAGTGTCCCAGAGCGGTACACATGCCGCGCCACTCTTTATCGCTCATGGCACCCGCGGTGATGTAGCCATCTTGGGTTTTAAAAATCAGATCCGGCGACAGCTGCGCCCGAGCATTTTTGACTTCCTTGCCGACCAAGGTAAACCCTCCCATGCCTTCCGGCCACAGATACGCCACCATGGTGTCGAGCATCGCAAGACGAATATGTTGCCCTTGGCCGGTACGCTCCCTGGAAAACAAAGCGGCGGTAATGGCCTGAGCAGCAGTCACTGCGGTGGTTTTGTCCGGGATGATGGTGCGAATCATTTTCGGCCGCCCGGTTTCTCCATCGGCCTGAATGGCCGCTAGACCAGACAGCGCCTGAATCACCGGGTCATACACACGCTGATGCGCGTAGGGTCCGGTATCACCAAAACCGCTGATTGACACGTAAATGATGTCGTCCTTGAGCGCCCGCACAACGTCTTCGCCAAAACCCATGCGTTCGATGGCGCCGGGCCGGAAGTTCTGCACCATCACATCCGCGGTTTGCAGCAATTTCTTCAACGCTTCGACACCTGCGGGAGTCTTCAGATCAATGGCAAGCGCGCGCTTGGAGCGGTTGGAGGAGATAAAGGTGGACGTAATGCCCGCGCGTGTCGCCCCTGCGCCACGAACCAAGTCGCCGTCTAAGGCCTCAACCTTGATCACATCCGCACCCTGATCCGCCAGCATCATGGTCGCCACTGGGCCAGATATCATGCTGGTGAGGTCGATGATTCGGACACCGGCTAACGGCCCCAATGGTTGTTCTTTTGTCATAAATTACTCTCGATGCGTTTTGTCGCCTTCAGCCGCTATTGGCTTTTTTCAGCAAACGCTTTTGCCCACTTATAGTCAGCCTTGCCATTGGGTGCTCGACGCACCTGATCAACCAGCAGAATCTGTCGAGGCAGCTTGTAACCCGCCAGATGATCCGCCGTGAACGTAATGACATCGTCCGGACTCGCGCTGGCACCATCACGCAATGACGTGACAGCGACCACCCGCTCACCGAACCGTTCGTCGGGCAAGCCAACGACCAAACAGTCCTCCACCAGGTCGTGACGTTTCACCGCCTCTTCCACTTCTTCGGGGAAGACTTTTTCGCCACCGGTGTTGATGCAGACACTGCCACGGCCCAGCAAGGTAATGGAGCCATCGGGCTCTACCGTGGCGTAATCACCGGGGAAGCTGTAGCGCACACCTTCGACTTCGCGGAAGGTAGCCGCTGACTTTTCCGGGTCCTTGTAATACCCCAGCGGAACAAAGGCCGATGTGGCCACCTTGCCCATTTCCCCAGAACCGGGCTCAACAAAACGGTCGTCATCGGTAATCACCGCGACGCCTTCATTGAGTTCAAACTTTGCCGTGCTGGCCGTCGCCTCCCGCGTCATCACGGAGCTACCCATACCGCCTTCGGTAGAGCCCATCACATCGGCAAGCACCAAGTCCTGATGACGCAACAAGCCCTGCTTGATCTCTTGGCTCCACATGACGCCACTGGACGTGATCTGTTTGAGGGATTCGATCTGATAGGGCGTGCCACGCTTCTCTGCCTCATCCAATGCTGCCAAAATCGGCCGGGCAAACGCATCGCCCACAATCACCATATCCGTTACCCCATGATCTTCTACCATGGTCAGCAACGTATCCGGATTCAGGCCCAGCTTTGAAGTGGTGACCACAGTGCCACCAAGCAACAGGGGGGCGAAACTGCCCAGCCATACACCGGTGCCATGCATCAACGGACAAGCCGGCAGGCTGACAGGAGGCTCTGCGATTTGCTCTAGAAACGCTGCATAACCCGCCATATTTTCCGGCGGTGTTAACTCTCGACCGGCAGCACCCATTGCCAAGAAAAATTCCGCGAAGGCACCCTGGGGATACATCACACCCTTAGGTAAGCCGGTGGTACCGCCGGTGTAGAGCATGTACACATCTTCCGGATTCTGAGGTCGTCGTGGCAACGGCTGGTACGCGCGTATCGCGCGTTCATAATCTTCAGCGCCTTTGAGCAAGGCTTCGGTGTTGTCATCGATTTGGATGAACAGCTTGACGTTGGGGAGTCGATCACGAATCTCCCATATACGCATGGCATAGCAAGACTGGAAAAATACTGCTTCGGCGTCACTGTTTTCTAACAAATAGACCAGTTCGTCTGATTTGTAGCGGTAATTGACGTTGATTGGACAGCCGCCAATCTTGAAAATGCCGAATTGCGCTTCTTGGTACTCGCTGCTGTTGTGCAAATACAGACCCGCCTTGGAACCCGGCCCAAGTCCGTATTTTTCCAGCAAACTGGCAATGCACGAAGCCCGCCGCTCGAACTCTTTCCAAGGCAACGTCTTGTTATCGGAAATCGTCGCTATGCGATTCGGATACTTATCGGCTACCAACTCCCAAGCCGAGGCAAAATGAAAATCCATGGTCTGCTCCCTCCCTATGACGTCCCCAAAGTAACACCACCAGCAAGCAGTGAAGGCCCCCGCAAGCGGCTAATAAGCGATGGAATAGTGGCGGAATTCACTAACGAGGTCTAATGCCTAAATACCGAGCCTCAAGGCGGGTCAGCTATTCCGCTGAATCCGGTCAAGCGAACCGTCAAAGGTAGGCGACCGAGCTTGGTCTTGACCTGCAAAGGGAGATAGCCCAGCTCGGGGGCCAACCAATAATTGACCCGTTGGTGAATGCTCCCGGGGGTCGCGTCATAGGGCTCGGACTCCAGCCGAATCGTGTCATAGAAACTGCCCGCCACCTTGATCGTCTTGTCATCGGGAATCAGTGTCATCCGGTACCGGCCCAAGGTGTCGTCCAAATAGTTCAGCAGCAGGGGCGAACTGTCGCTCTGGACACCAAAATGACAGCCGATGACGAAGAATTGAGAAAGTTTATCGACATACTGTCCATAGCTCTCAGGCTCGCTCAACGGGTGTTCCAATTCCTGATAGGTGCTTTCGGTTTCGCCAGGGCGCTGCAAATGACCCTGATAACGCGCGGCGTTATTTTCCCAGTCGTACTGCAACGTGTCGTCGAAACGCCAGCCGGGACTGAACCCATGATTGCGGTACCCTTGGGGGCGATAGCGACAGTCAGCAAGACTGAACTCGGTATGATGACTGTTACTGAAAACCCAGCTGTTTAACTCGCTGTTCATGAACACACGCTCACCCGCAAATCTGACCGTTACCGTCGCATCGAACCATGTCGGCAGGCCAAACACATACACTCGGTAAGCAAGGACTAGGTTTTGTTGGGGGAGTTGAGCTGCTCGCACAGAAGCGAGGCCCAGAAGCAGTATGACCGTCAGTAACAACGGCCCAGAAACCCGCCGAGAAAGGCGAGACGATTTTCGCTGGCGCAATCTAGCGGCCCTCATCGTCCGATGGATCGCTGGGTAGGTTCTCGTCGTTTGCCTGGGCTTTTTGCCATTCGGCGAAGGCATCCAACTCGCCAGCAATCTGGGCCGCCACGAAACTCAATACGGCCGCATCATCGACCAGCCCCCAGCCAAAGAGAAAGTCGGGCACTGCGTCAAAGGGCACAACGAAATACAAAATCGCCGCGACCACTGTCACCATCGTTTGGGTAGAAACCGCCCGATAGTCGCCCGATACGTAGGCTTTCACTAGGGCGATCATGCGCTGCAACTGCTCTTTCATTTCAGCCAGCGGGCCTTTGTCGGCACGGCCTAACTTGCCAACGGCCCGAGCCAGCAGTTGCTTGAGTAACCGGGGGTTTTTCAGCAACCCAGCGCTGCGTACCAAAAAACGCGCAAAACCGCGGGGGGGCTTAGCCACGAGCAGCGCGTTCGGAAGGCTGGGTCACAGCAGATGAATCACGCAGGAACGCCAACATCCACCGAGTAAACAGCTTCTCGTCTGTTTGCTGCTGCAGGCTGTCCATGCCGGCTTGGTAAACCTGTTCACCCAACAACTCACGTCGCACACCCATGAGCGCTTCCGAGTAATCGGTGCTGAGTTCCGGGTGACCTTGAATCGTGAGAACCTCATCGCCTAGGGTAAACCCAGATATTGGACAAAAATCGCTGCGAGCGAACACTTCCGCACCGTGGGGAAGTCGCTCAACCTGATCTTTGTGACTCGACACCAGATGAAGTTGTTCCGGCGGTTTACCTACAGCCTCCATCCAGCGTGGGGTTTTGACCAAGTCACTGGTTTGCACCCCGACAGCCCAACCCACCTGGGCTGGGGCCACACGCCCGCCGAAAAAATGAGCAATGAGCTGATGGCCAAAACAAATACCCAGAATTTTTCGCTTGTCGGCGATGGCGCGGCCTACAAAATCGGCGAGATCGCGAATCCACGGCAGGTCATCGTAGACGCTGAGCTTACAGCCGGTGATCAAGTAGGCATCGCAGGCTAGGGTTTCAGGCAGTGCGCGCTGCACATCGTATGTTGTCACCGCGACGGTTGGATCCTGGGCACGAAAGAGCTGTTCAAACATGCTCGGATAATCGCCGAAGCGTGGCTGCAAATCTTCGAGAACCGAGTCTGTTTGTAAAATACCAAGGTGCAAAGTCATCTGATGTGGTCGCCGCTTCTTCTCTTCGATTCAAACTATTTCAAAATAGCGTTCAAGCTGCCAGCTATTGATCGTGCGGTGGTACTCACGCGCCTCCCAATGCCGCGTCATCGCAAAATGGTCTACAAAGGCCTCCCCGAAACAGTATTTGGCTGCGCGAGATTCGGCGAAGCGACTGGCCGCTGAAGCTAGATCTGAGGCGAAATGATAGCCGGGAGCTAAATGCGCTTCCGCCTCATAGGCATTGCCGGCAATGGGCTCATCGGGAACCAAGTCTTCGGCCATACCCATTTCCATGGCGGCTAACGCCGCAGCCTGCACTAAGTAGGGGTTGGCATCAGCACCACCAACGCGTACTTCGATACGTTGACTGTTTTCGTCTCCCGGTATCACACGTATGGATGCCGTTCGGTTCTCGACACCCCAGGTTGCCGCTGTGGGGGCCCACGCGCCTTTGACCAGACGGGTATAGCTGTTCACGGTTGGCGCCAGCATGGCCAAAAATTCGGGCAAATAGCGTTGCAGCCCGGCGACGGACTGGCGCATTTTTTGCGACATGCCGTCTGCATCGTCCGGGTCAAAAAAGACGTTCTTGCCATTTTGGTCACAGATACTCAGATGCAAATGCCCGCTCTGACCCGGATAGTCCATCGACCACTTAGCCATAAAGGTCGCCAGCATGTCCCGCCGCTGGAAATAGCCCTTGGCGAACGTTTTAAAAAGCGACGCACGGTCCGCTGCCTCCAACCCCTCCTGTGAGGCCAGAGCCGCTTCCCAAACGCCCGGACCGGTTTCGCAATGCAAACCTTCGAGTTCACATTCGATATCTGCGCAGTAATTCATGAATTGCGAAAATTCGGAGCCTAGGGCAGAGGTCCGCAACACCGAGTAGCCAAAGTTTCCCGGGGTAATGGGCGTCAGGTTCCGATAACCCTTATCCCGAATGCTGTGGGGAGTTTCTTTGAACACAAAAAATTCGTACTCAAACCCTGCGCGCACCGTCAGGCCCTGCGCCCCCATGCGCTGGAGTACCGACCGCAGTCGAGTGCGCGGGCACAAAACATGGTCGCTGCCGTCTCGTTCCACAAACTCGGCAATGAAGTACGGACACTCTTCTTCGGCCAACCAGCGCTCGGTATCTACCTGCAACCGAAAGCCTGTATCGGGAAAACCGCTGTGCCACCCCGTGTAGTCGCCGGCATCGTAAAGCTGGTCGTCCATATCCCACCCAAACACACAGTCGCAAAACCCACCTTGCTTGGTGAGCAGACTGGCAAACTTGCGGAGCCCGACGTATTTACCGCGAATCACGCCGTCGATGTCCGTGAGGCCTAGCTTGACTTGACGAACACCCAGTTGCTCGTAGCGGGCGAGGGCTTCTTGCAACCGTTGTTCGGACAGCGCCTGATCGGTGTTCTGAGAATCAGCCATGATGGTTCGTATTCCTAAAATTGAAAGATCAAAGAGACTCTTGGCCTACGTTGCCTGATCTTTCTCAGCGGTCAACCTCTTGGTGACGGGATGACTCAGAAAACTGGGTCGGCGTTACCTTCTGTATTTTTTTTGTTACTAAAATTCTCACACGAAAACGTACGCCCTCTTCGACGCAATTTGTGAGTAAAACCGCACCGTTCCTGTGGATAACTTTGAGGATAACTTGCTCGCGATGTGTGCACTTCCGAAAATACAAAGTCCCGCACACAGGTTCTTTTAGACAGAAAAATGAGAAATTTCTATAATTATCAATGGTTTACGACAAAAACATGGTAAACCTAAGTAAAGTTGGCTCGCATCTTAGCACTAACGGATTTTTTGGATCTGCGTGTGCATAAAAACTGGCGTAATAGTTAGTGCTCGCTAACAATTTAAGTCATATTTTGCGTCGAAAACACAACCATTTGGATTTTTTTTACGCGATTTAAATGCGTCAGACACCCTCGTCAACCCCCATCCAAAAGCGCTCGATCAGGGCGTCAGGAAATCAAATCAGCAAAGACAGAGGCGTTCTTTTCAGTGCAAGGCCGTGCACCGGATTGGTTCACGGCAACTGTTAATGAAGCGCGTTGAACAACTTCCGCCGGTACTTGGTGGCCAACTCGTTACCCTTACCCAACACATCAAAGATTCGGATCATCGTCAGGCGGCCAATATCATCTCGAAACTCTCGGTCTTCACGCAGAATGTGCAGACACGTGAGAAGCGAGCTTTCGTATTCTTCTGCCACCAATTGCACGACCGCAAGCGCATAACGGGCTTCCAGATCAGTAGGATTTGACTCAACCATCGCCAGCAGACTGTCCAAGCTGTCCATGCCCGCGGCCTCTTCAACAAATTCCAGGCGGTTCTGGGGACGGCTGCGACCGTCGGTACCGTCAGGAATGGACGCCAACACCGTCCGCGCGTCGTCTAGGTCAGCCTTGCGCACTAGCACGTCGGCCAACTCCACACGCAGTAACTGGTTATTTGGTTCTTCCTGAATGCTCTGCTGCAAGATCGCTGCGGCACCGGCAAAATCGCCGGTGGCCATCAACTGATCTAAGTCCCCTTGCATCGCTTCGACAGAGGACTGCGTCAGGCCGTCCATTATCGTGCGCAATTGGGTCTCATCAATGGGCCCATCAACCTGCTCTGCAACCGCTCCCTTGTGAATGATACGAATGCTGGGCAGACCTTGCACCTGCAGCCTCGGCGCCAAGGTTTGATCTTGAGCAACATCCGACAGGGCCAGTGCGGCCTTGCCTTGGTAATCAGCCAACACCTGTTCGACGAGGTTTTTCACCTGAACCGATTGAGGCACCTGTTCTGCCCAAAACAACACCACCACGGGCAGATTTTGTGAGGCGTCTACCACTTCAGTTTGGAAATTTTCCATGGAAACATTAACGGATTGCATGCGGTCTTTTCTCTTAATGGCAGTTGGTTCTGGGTGCGTTCAGCGCGGCCTCTGTATAGGCCTTCAGCGGTATTTTATATCACCTTATCGAAGGATATCTGACGCGTCATGGGTTGCTCGCCAATCCACTGCTGACCTTCTTTCTGGGTTGCGATACTCAGACTTGCAAGCTGAGGCCGCAGTGGCGCAAAGAGCGATTCCACTAAATTAAGATCATTGTTTTGCTCACTCACATGCCCAATAACCACATGCAGACCTGCGTGCGCAATACGCTCCAACAGTTCGAAAGCCTGAGTATTGGACAGGTGGCCATGATCGCCACCAACCCGCCGCTTCAGTGCAGGCGGATAGCTGCCGCGCTGTAACATGGCGCGATCGTGGTTCGCTTCGAGTAGCAAATAATCGCAATCGGAAAACTGAGTCACCACATGCTCGGTTACGCTGCCCAAATCCGAGAGCACGCCAATCTTCATACCGTCATGCTGCAGTACAAATTGTGTTGGCTCTCTAGCATCGTGTGGGACAACTACAGGATTCACCACCACGCCTTCCACCTCGAAGGGCACGTCACCATCAAACGGGGTGCAGCTAAAATCTTTCGGTCCGTTTTTTAATGTGCCGTAAGAAGCGAAGACTGGGATGCCATAACGGTGCGACAAAGCGGTAACACCAGCGATGTGATCGCTGTGTTCGTGGCTCACCAAAATCGCAGACAAATCTCCGGGGCTCAGTTGCAGGCGCGCAAGACGTTGTTCCGTCTGTTTGAGGTTAAAACCGCAATCCACGAGAAACACCGAACCGCCTATCGCGACAAGAGTACCGTTTCCTCGGCTACCGCTGCCTAAAGATGCTACGCCCATTCAGACTGCCTTTTGATCAGGTCGCGAATTCACGGATCAGAACAAGAATCTGCTGTGCCTTATCCACGTCGCTCATTAACTGACCGTTCTCTAGCACGTAAATTTTGTAGGCGTCGCCCTTTTCAGTGCCAACCGCTTCGCTCATCAGCAGCGTGACATCGCTCTCACCACGCGACCCGCAGCTAAACGTTACCCGGCAGAAGAAACCGCGACTACTCTTTCCGGTTAGAACTTCGCTTGGAATGCTGATATCGAATCGTCCAGCGTCGGCATCTTCCACATTGAGGATCACACCCGCGTTACGCAGGGATTGGGTCAACGACGCCACGGCCCGTTTCTTATCGAGAAAGAAACTGAGCTCTGGAATACCGTCGCGATTACGTTGCATATCGGTTTTCGGCTGACTACCAATCTGCAGTGCCACCTTGGATACGGTGCTTTCGGCAACACGTGCGGCGACGTAGCCACCAATCTGTTCCAAGAGCTCTTTTTCTGCGGCTAGCAGGTCGGAATTCACCTCTTGGACTCGCACCAAGTCTGACGGAATGTCGTCGCCTAGGGCGTCGTTATCGTGACGTAAATGCACTTCTGTGGACTGAGGCTGCAATCCCTGTTCAACACGAATCAAGAATCGATCGTCGCCGACTTCCAAAGCAGCTTCGCTCCGGGCGTTTTGCAGCAAGGTGCGCACCACGTCCCGCGCGGGTCGTCCGGTATCCGTCAACCAACCCGTGTTCAACCGACCAAACTCAGGACGATCATCTGTCAGCACGACGCCGTTGTCCGCGAAAAACTGTTTCATCTTCGGCCAAGCCGTGGTGGGTGCCTCCGGAATCACCAACCAATTTCGATCACCCAGACGCTGCATACGCACTTCGTTACGATTGTCCGACGCATACTTTGCGTCGGGCAAGGGTGGCCGGTCTGGGTAAAACGAAGCGTTTCGTTGCGTGCTAATTTCCGGCACAGCCGACACTTGGCCCAACTCGCTCTGCTTCAAATCCTCAGGGATTTGCAGTGTCGGCTGGGGGCGGAGATCGACGTAGGTTTGCTTTTCAGGTGCATCCGAATCGCCAACAAACGGTATGGACGGAACCATGCCGCAACCTGCCATCGCGGCCAGCAAAACCAGTACGGAGAGCTTTTTCATTGGTTGTTCCCTGCCGTCTGAATACGCAGACGCACTTCTTGATGATGCTCAACACTGAGCGGGATAAGTGGCAAACGGATACCGCCGGGCATACGACCGAGATCCGCCAAGGCCCACTTGGTGGGCGTCGGACTCGACTCGACAAAAACAATGTCATGTACTGGCTGCAATCGCTGATCCAGGGCAGACGCTTGCTCGACATCACCACGTAAGAATGCGGCACAAAATTCGGACATCTGCGCGGGCAATACATTGGCGGTGACAGAGATCGTGCCTACGGCACCCAACGTCATCATTTGCATGGTTTGCGCATCTTCGCCGGACAGAATAAAGAACTCGTCCACGCCGTGAGCCGCCACTGCATCTCGAATATGAGTCACTCGAGATGCATCACCACAAGCTTCCTTGATGCCTACGATGCCATCCAATGTAGCGAGTCGGCCAACGGTCTCTGCCGTCAGATCACAGCCCGTACGAGGCGGTACGTTATACAAAACCACAGGTACTGAGGTAGACGCAGCAATAGCCTCAAAGTGCCGGAATAAACCTTCCTGAGTCGGCCTGTTGTAATAGGGCGTCACCAGTAAGCAGGCATCTGCACCAGCGGCTTCCGCCTCTTGGGTCTGATGAATCGCTTCTGCCGTAGAGTTGCTGCCGGTTCCAGCAATCACCGGAATGCGCCCAGCCACCCGATCAATCGTGCGCTTAATGACCTGCAAGTGCTCTTCGGTGTCCAAGGTCGCTGATTCACCTGTCGTTCCCATCGGAACAATGCCGTGGGTACCGCTTTGTACATGCCATTCAATCAATTCGTCTAGCGCGTCCCAAGCCACCTCGCCGCTTTCATGCATAGGGGTAACCAGAGCGACAATACTCCCTGTCAACATATCAATGGCCTGCTTGATTTAGAAAGACGAAATGGTACGCAGCACGCTGTCAGGTCACAAGCGTCGTCGCCCACTGTAAGCGGTAAACTGAGCAGATTGGGCATTACTTTTCTACCGCTAACGCTTTGCGCAAGGTGAAATCCAAATAGTTTGTATGCGCCTGGGTGGCGGCATTCAACATAACATACCCCTTGGCACCAATTTTTCCGGCCAAAGAATCCGATAACTGGCGGAGCTGAGCGTAGATAGCCGCCTTGATGTTGTGACTGTATTCGCTGCTGGCTAGGGCCGCTTCCAACATCCCCACGTACTCAATCTGAACATTTTGCCGGTAGCTGTTGACGTTGCCTGCAAGGTCAGCGGCAAAGAGACCGTCGCTCAAGGTCTGCAACATTTCATGGGCGCTGTATCGCCCCCCGTAGCGGCGCGTGTCTACAAGCCGCTGAAGCGTGGTGGGGTGCAGCAAGTGGCTCAGCACACTTTTCTGAACGCGGAGCAGAGCTTCATGGACTTTTGGATCTTCCGGTTTGCCAAAAAAGTCGAACCCTCTCCGCTGGGGCTGCAGCCGGACAAGCAACGGTTCTGCCCCCTGCAAGACATCGGGCGCAAACAGGTAGCGATTCAGCACATCCATGGCTCGGCGCTGCTGCGCTGCGGACACCGGTGTATAGGGCTGCCGACGGGATACATTCGGCGGCTGGCGATCAATATGAACCCCCCCCACATAGCGTGAAACAACCCCACCGGATCGGCGATACTGACTCATGAGCGCTGCGAACGCATTGACCAACCCTTGATAGCTCTCGCCGCGGTACTGCTCGGGCAAACGATCCTGAACCGTTCGCAAATGAGCGAGCCGCATCTCCGCATAGCCAATTGCGTCATTGCTGAGGTCGTAAATATTGATGTGCGGATCAATGCCATTGCCTGAGCGCCGCATGTCGTCAGCATCGTTACCGTAAACCAACTCGGCTTGCGTCGACTGTGCCAGCAATGCCTGCAGCTGGGCGTCAGAATACTCGCCGTAGCCGTACTGCAGCGCCCAGGCGTCGTAAGGGCCAGGCCGCTTCTGGTAGAACCATGTCTGAGTCTTGCCTTCTGGCGCCACGTTCACCGCTTCGTAGTCCATCACCGACCCTGACAGACCTTGGGTTTCAACGGCTTGCGCATCGAACACATCAGACTGCAGCTGGCTTGCACGCATGTTATGTGTCAGCCCCAAGGTATGACCGATCTCATGCAGAATCAGCATGTAGATGCTGTCTTCGGTCAATCGCTCGGACAGTGCTGGCCCAGCATCCGTACTGAGCAGGGCCTGTTGCGCAAACAGATAATCCGCCTGCATTTGCGCGCCCAGAGAGCAGTAATGTTCGTGCACCCCATCGTGCGCGAAATCATCAGGCTGCAGCAGATTTTGAATACGCAGACGATTGGTCAAAAACGCAAATTCCAACATGATATCGGCACCGATAATTTGACCGGTGCGCGGGTTAGAAAACGAGGGGCCGTAGCCACCAAAGGGTGGGGTCGCCGATGATGTCCAGCGCAACACGTTGTAACGAATGTCGCCGGCATCCCAGTCGGCGTCATCTGGCTGTTGCTTGACCACGATGGCATTACTGAAGCCCGCCGCTTCGAACGCACTGTTCCAGCTTAACGCTGCCCGGGTAATCATGTCGCGAAATTCGAGTGGCGTCGTGTTTTCAAGCCACCAGACGATGGGCTCTACCGGATCAGAAACAGCCATTTCCGGATGTTTTTTGACCAGATGCCAACGCTTGATTACATCACGGTAGGGCGCAGGGTCTCGACTCGTCATATCCGTTATACGGTCGGTGAAAAAACCGACTCGGTAGTCGTCCAGACGCGGCTCGTATCCGACAT
>PAFU01000028.1 GCA_002704225.1 Gammaproteobacteria bacterium
ATGTCCGAGATGGGGGCGCCGGGTTTCACCGGTGGGCGGCCGGGCCCTTCGCCCGTAATCGACATCAAGCCTGACATGCCTTGCGCGATCAGATCAAAACCTCCGCGATGGGAATAGGGGCCCGTGCGCCCGAATCCTGAGATTTCGCAATAGATCAGTTTGGGGTTCTCGGCGCGCAGCTTGTCATAGCCCAGTCCGAGTTTCTCCATCGTGCCCATACGATAGTTCTCGATCACCACATCGGCGTCGCGGAGCAATGCGTGCAGCACCTCGACCGCGTCCGGATCCTTGAGGTTCAGGGCAATCCCGCGTTTGCCGCGGTTCATCATCATGTAGGCGGCGCTTTCGCCGTTGATTTCCGGTGGCAGAAAGCGGCGGCTGTCATCACCATCGGGTTTTTCGACCTTGATGACGCTTGCCCCCATATCCGCCAGCATCATGCCGCAGAACGGCCCGGGGCCAATACCCTGTAGCTCGATCACCCGCAATCCTGTCAATGGACCCATCTTTCTCTCCCGATAAATTCAGTCCCAGAGTGTAGTGCCGAGACAGAATGGGCGCAAAGAGCGCCAGTAGGACCCACCGGCTGCTGATCAAAGACCACTTGGCAAACCACGGAATGGCTCCGTATGATCGGTCGCTTCACTTATTGGGAGAGGAGACACAGATGGTTGATCTTGACGAGCTCAAGAGTAAATTTCTGAATACAGAGTTCGCCAGCCGCGATCTGCAGATCGACGCAGACAATCTTTTGGCAAGCGCCACAGCATCCGGCGAGGCACGAGCAGAGTTTATCGACCCCGCTCACCCAGACTTTCAGGCGACACCCGCCTACTTATGCAGCATTTCCTCTGGTCGCCATTTGCCCATCGACTTTCCCTCACTGGGTGGCATACCCATGGACGGCGGCAAAGCCGTGGAACGTTTCGCGCCGGTACGCGCCGGCATTCCCTTGTCGGTCAAAGCCCACCTGCACGACATTTATGACAAGAAAGGCCGATCGGGCCGTATGATTTTCATCGTGGTACGCACTGAGCTGTTTGATGAAGCCAACACGCACCTCGCCAATATTGATTCCAGAATGGTTGTCCGGGAGAAGCCAGCAGCATGAGTATTTCTACAATCCAAGACGTTGAATTTGGTTCGGAACTGCCGGTCTTTGAGCCGGACACCTCATTGGAAAATGTCGGAAAATTCGCCCGGGCCGTTGGCTGGGGCGGCCCACGTTTTGAAAGTCATGAGGGAGCACGCAAGGAAGGGTTTCCCGGTGCGCTGGTGCCCGGCATCATGGGCATGGGTTTTTTAACGAGTGCGATTCACCAGTGGGCACCCACCGGCCATGTTGAAAACGTCGATACCGTGTTTCGAGCGCCCATGCTGGCAGATACCCCGGCCATCATCAGCGCTGTGGTGACCGATATTGACGAAGACGACGGCATCGTCGAACTCGATATGACGGTGAAGAACACCAAGGACGAGACACGAGTGTTTGGCACAGCCCGGGTGAAGCTTCCCCTGAGCTAACGGGTCAAGAGAACCGTTCAGTCAGCGAGCTGGTAACTCGACAGTGCCAGCTCAGTGCCTACCTTAGTCACCCCTGAGTCAATATCTGCCAGCGGCAGCTTCAGCAGGCCCATGCCCTGCCAAGCGTTCGCTTGACCCAGCACACCGACTTGAACCGCCTCGTCCCAAAAGATCGGGCGACGAAAATAAATCGATGCGTCAAAGGCCCAAGGACGCCGGTCTTGCCACATCTGAGCGGTCAAATAATGAACCCCCATACCACCGCCAATCAGCGGCGCGCGGAAACCCGCTCGCTCCGCTGCTTCTTGCTCATAGTGAATGCTGTTGCCCTCGACGCTGTAGGCCTTGACCCGTTCCGGCGTCAGTTCGTAGCGATCCAACAATGCCAGCGCGGCGACATCTGGTATANCCGGCNGGGGCCNGNCNCCNGCNCCCGGAGCCNCTGGCGGCAGCTCTCTCTTTTTGCGGCCGGAGAGAGGTGCGCGGACAACTGATGACCCGCTGGCCTGCGGCGTCTTCAAACCAAACATCGGTTTCCACTCGCAAGCCGCGAGGCACTGAGGTTACGCGTTGAATCTCGCCGCGTACCGTCAGCGGCTCGCCAAGCTGGGCCGGCCGATGCTGAATCATACGCTGCAGCATATTGATGTTGCCCTCGGCGCTGATGCCGCTGTCGATACCCGCATGAATGGCCAGACCAATAAAAAAAGCCGGATCCACGTCATCACCGAAAACCTGAGGATCGATACCGCAGGCGGTCAATCGTTCGACTTGGGTTTCCGCCGTCAACGCCAACACATGAGTTCGATATTGAAACCCTGCGACGGGTTCATGCCATTGCTGCATGTCTTGCTCCTTCCTACGGGTGCTCGAGAATCCGCCGGTAACCTCCTATCGGAACATATGGGTACCGCCACATACCGTCAGGGCTTGGCCTGTCACATAGGCACTGGCATCTGAGGCAACGAATACCGCCATACCCTTAAAATCGTCCGCCTCACCAAAACGACGCAACGGGGTTTGTTCCGTCACACGCTGAGCGGCTTCCGGGTTGTCCCACAGAGCTTTGGCAAAATCCGTACGGATCAAGCCCGGACACAGGGCATTCACACGCACACCTTGGGGGCCCCATTCCATGGCCAGATTACGCACTAAGGCGATGTCCGCCATTTTGGAGATGTTGTATGTACCCAAGGTTTCCGACGGCCCAAAAGCACCAACGCTGGCGGTGATCATGATGGAGCCGCGCTGCTTGGCCAGCATGTCGGGCGCCACCATCTGGCACAGCCAATGGTTAGAACGCAGGTTGGAATTCATGGTTTTATCAAAAGCCTCGTCAGGAATTTCTGACATCGGCCCATAAAAAGGATTCACGCCGGCATTGGCGATCAAGGTATCAATCGCGCCCAGGCGAGATCGCGTTTCATCGACCAAGCCTTGCAATTGCTCCTTGTAGCCAATGTTGCAGGCGACAGCGATCGCCCGATCGGCGCCGACAGCGGCGTTAATCTCTGCGGCCGTTTCTTCACAGGCGTCCAGTTTGCGACTGGAAACCACAACCTGACTGCCATGCTCGGCCAGCGCCAGGGCCATGGCCTTGCCCATGCCCTTGGACGCGCCGGTCACTACGGCTATCTGGCCGCTCAAATCAAAAAGTTGTGTCGATACCGCCATTTTTCTCCCCTTATCAGCCGTCTAATCGGCTACGTGTGATTTGTTAGCCCCCCAGTGTAAAGCACATCGTCACGGACTTCGCCTAAGTCTGTCTTGCCACAGAACGCCATGGTCAAATCCAGTTCCTTCTCAATAATCTCCAAGCACTGAGTCACCCCGGCCTTGCCCCCTGCGCCCAGACCATTCAAAAATGCCTTGCCGATTAGGGTGGCATCCGCGCCTAGGGCCTTTGCTTTGAACACGTCTTGGCCCGAGCGAATACCGCCATCCAGCCAGACCTCGCAGGCTCCATTCACCGCAGCAACGATCTCCGGCAGCACCTCGATACTGGCCGGCGCACCGTCCAACTGGCGACCGCCGTGATTGGAGACGATGATGGCATCAATGCCCAAGTTTGCTGCGATAACCGCGTCTTCCGCATCCATGATGCCCTTGAGAATCAGCTTGCCACCCCACTGCTCCTTGACCCATACCACATCATCCCAACTCAGCGATGGGTCCAGCTGCTCCGCCGACCATGCGGAAAGCGATGTCAGGTTTTCGACTCCCTTGGCATGCCCCACCACATTGCCAAAGGAATGTCTCCGCGTGGTCAACATGCCAGCACACCAGCGGGGCTTGGTCGCCATATTGATGAGGTTGGCCAGGGTCAGCTTGGGCGGTGCGGTCATTTGATTTTTCAAATCTTTGTGGCGCTGACCAATAATTTGCAGATCCAGTGTCAGTACCAGAGCGCTGCAGCCAGCGTTTTTGGCGCGCTCGATCAACGCCCGGATAAAATCACGATCCTTCATCACATACAGTTGGAACCAGAACGGTTTTTCCGTGTGCTCGGCAACATCCTCCAAGGAACAGATACTCATCGTCGACAGGGTAAAAGGCACACCAAAGGCCTCCGCCGCTTGTGCCGCCAGAATTTCACCGTTGGCATGCTGCATACCTGTGAGTCCCGTAGGAGCTAAAGCTACCGGTATCCGCTGGGATTCGCCCAGCATGGTCCCTGCAACGCTGCGCTGACTGATGTCCTTGGCCACCCGCTGACGCAGTCTGATCTCGGTAAACGCCTCTTCGTTGCGGCGAAACGTGCGCTCAGTCCAAGAGCCTGACTCTGCATAGTCATAAAACATTTTCGGCACGCGTCGCTGATGCAAGACACGCAAATCCTCAATACAGGTAATGGTCATCCTCGGCTCCCTATCACGCCACCACGCTCGAGATCTCATGGTAGCATCCGTTGATCATGCATTTGGGGAGGTTTCATGGCGCTGGTTTTTACTGAAGATCAAGATCAATTCCGGGACAGCATTCAACGCTTTCTGTCCGACCAAATGCCCACCACCCGAGTCCGTCAGTTGATGGCAACGGAGCACGCCTTCGATGACCAACTGTGGCAGCAAGCCAGCACCCAATTGGCACTCACCGGCATCCACGTACCCGAACACCTGGGCGGTGCAGGATTTGGTCCGGTCGAGCTTGGCATTGCCTTGGAAGAAATGGGTCGGGCATTGTTTTGCGGGCCGTATCTGAGCAGCGCCGTGTTGTCCGCTTACGCGCTGCTGATCTGCGCCGATGCGGATCAACAAGAACGCTGGTTAAGTGATGTGGCCAACGGTGGGCGGCGCTGCAGCCTTGCGGTCACTGAATCCACTGGACTGTGGCGAGACGACGACATTCATACCACCGCCACCACCGATGAAGCTGGCAACAGTCTACTGAACGGTCGGAAGCGATTCGTGATTGACGCCAACAATGCCGACCTGCTCATTGTTGCCGCGCGTGCCAGCGACGGCATCGCTCTGTACATGATTGACGGTGAAACCAGCGGACTGACCCTTACCGCCCTAGACACCATGGACCCAACCCGCAAGATGGCGGATATCGAGCTGAATAACGTCGTCGCGACACGGCTAAACCATGCGCCTGACCTACTACTCGACACCCTGCTGAACGTGGCCTGCATTGCTTTGGCCAACGAAATGATCGGAGGCTGCCAGCGCCTGCTTGATTCCGCCGTGGACTATACCCAGCTGCGCTATCAATTCGGGCGAAGCATCGCGTCGTTCCAAGCCATCAAACATCGGCTGGCCGACTTACTGTTGGACGTTGAGCTGAGTCGTAGCGCCGCCTATCAGGCAGCCCAAACCTTGGCGAGCTGCAGCGATCTGCGAACCATCGACCAGGAAAAACACCGACGGCTAACCGAACACGCCAGCCTGGCAAAGGCCGCGGTCTGTGAAACCTATTTGCAAACGGCGCTGGAAACCATTCAGCTTCACGGCGGCATCGGCTTCACATGGGAAAACGATACCCACCTGTGGTTTAAGCGCGCCAAAAGCAGCGAAGTGCTGTTTGGCACACCGGCAGAACATCGAGAACGCATGATGGTCGCCATCGAAACCGCCACAACCTCTCAGGAGAGTGCCGCATGAGCCAAGCGACAACACTGCATGCCGAAGTAACCCAATGGCTGAGCGAGCATTGGGACCCGAACATGGATCTGCTGACCTGGCGCTCCTTGGTTGCCGACTCTGGATGGGGAGCTCCCAGTTGGCCCAGTGACTACTATGGCAAAGACATGAGTCCGCTGGACGCCGGTGTCGTTGAGCAGGCCTTTGCGGATCATGGTGCCGTCGGCGCAGCGCAAAGCGGCGTGCGCATGCTGGCGGCGGTTACTCTGCTCGCCCACGGATCTCACGAACAAAAGCAAAAGTACCTACGCGGCATTCTCACTGGCGAGGACCAGTGGTGTCAGCTCTTCAGCGAACCCGGCAGCGGCTCGGATCTTGCCGGCGCCACAACCCGTGCCGACTTACGCGGAGACGAATGGATCATCAATGGCCAAAAGGTCTGGAATACCAGCGCCCACCACGCTCAGTACGGCCTGCTGTTGGCCCGTACAGACTGGGACGCGCCCAAGCACCAAGGCCTGAGCTACTTTGTGATTGATATGGAGCAACCCGGCGTGGAAGTACGCCAGCTGGCGCAAATGAACGGTCACGCCTCGTTCAACGAAGTCTTTATGACTGATGCGGTGGTCAATCGCGATGATCTGGTGGGCGAAGCGGGCGGCGGCTGGAAATGCGCCATGACTACCTTGGCAAATGAACGCCGGTCCTTTGATCGGGCCCGGGACGTCGGTGCTCGCAAAGGCCGTCAGGGGAAAATTTTTGCGGATCTTGAAGAAGAATTTGCTATCGCTAACGAACCTTATACGTGGTACCCCCAACGCGCCGGTCGCGTGGATTTGATCCTGCAGCGAGCGATGGAAACCGGTGCCATCAACGATCCGGCACAGCGTCAGGACATTGCCCGCCTGCACATCATGGCGGAGTCCGCCAAGTGGACGGGCGAGCGTGCAAAGGCTGCGGCGAAGGCAGGTAAGCCTCAAGGACCGGAGGGTTCCTTGGGCAAGCTCGCCGCCAGCAACGTCGCTCGTCTTGCCGCCCGAGTACATACCGCCATCTGCGGCAACGATGCGCTTCTGACCGGCCCCAACAGTCCCATGGGCGGCGTTATCGCTGAAATTCTGGTCTCCACTCCAGCCATTTCCATCGCTGGTGGCACCGATGAGATTCAAAAGAACATCATCGCGGAACGGGTCATGGGCCTGCCCAAGGAACCGCGCGTTGACGACGGCCCATTCCGGGATGTTCGACGCAACACCAGTGGCACCACGACAAAGAGCTAACAATCTATGGACAACAAACCCCTACACGGCATTCGCGTTATTGAGGTAGGCCAACTGCTCGCCGGCCCGTTTGCGGGCACGCTTCTGGCGTATTTCGGTGCCGACGTCATCAAGGTTGAACCCCCCGGCGACGGCGACCCCATCCGAGGCTGGAGACTGCTCGACAAAGACGGCACCAGCTTTTGGTGGCGGAGTCTGGGACGGAACAAAAAATCACTGACCTTGAACCTGCGCACCACCGAAGGTCGCGACGTATTGGGCAAACTGTTGGGTGATGCCGACGTACTGATCGAAAACTTCAAACCCGGCACCATGGAAAAATGGGGACTGGGACCGGAAGACGTCAAACAGCAGAATCCCGGACTGATCTACACGCGAATTTCGGGCTACGGACAAACCGGGCCCTACAGCAGCAAGCCCGGCTACGCGTCGGTAACCGAAGCCTATTCTGGCTTCCGCTACATCAACGGTTTTGACGGAGAGGTTCCTGTACGGCCCAATCTGAGCTTGGGTGATAGTGTCGCAGGACTGCACGCCGCCATGGGCATATTGCTCGCATTGCTCGCACGCAAATCAAGCGAATCCGAAACAACCGGCCAGGTGGTTGATGTCGCCCTGTACGAATCCATGTTCAATCTGATGGAAGGCATCGTGCCCGAGTATTCCGGTGCCGGTGACGTGCGCCAGCCTGCAGGCTCGACCATCACCGGTATCGTGCCTACAAATACCTACCTGTGCGCTGATGCAAAACATGTGGTGATTGGCGGCAACGGCGACTCCATTTACGTGCGACTCATGACCGCCATCGGCCGCGAAGATCTAGCCAATGACCCCCGTCTGGCAGGCAACCCCGGTCGAGTCACCCATCAGAAACTCATCGACGGTGCCATTGCGGCGTGGGCAGACAAGCTCACCAGCGCTGAGGTCATCCAAATCATGGAGGATGCCGATGTGCCCGTAGGTGCCATTTTCAGTATCGCCGATGCCTTCGATGATCCGCACTATCAAGCCAGAGGCCTGTTCGAGCACGTCGCAGTACCGAACCAAGACCAACCACTGGCGATTCCTGCTATTTTGCCCAAGCTCACCGGGACACCAGGCAGCACAGAGTGGCCGGGCGGCGAGGTAGGCAGCCATACGGATGAACTGCTGCAAGGCCTCGGGTTAGACGCCGAACGTATTGCCTATCTGAAGGAACATGGCATCGTATGAACGACTTGAGGGGAACACCATGAGTGAGAATTTGAATACCGGAACCGATGAGCTGTTGTGCAACATTGACCAGCGTGTGGCCACGATCACCTTGAACCGCCCAGAGAAACGTAACGCCCTTTCTGACAATCTCACACCCGCGCTGCGCCAAACACTGTTGGCGCTGGAAACCCGAAACGATGTGGGCTGCATTGTCATCACCGGTGCCGGATCCGCTTTTTGCGCCGGTGGCGATGTGGGCGGCATGAGCGACAACAATGCACAAGCAGCCAATACGCCACGAACTGAACGACCCACAATGGACAATAAGGTGCGGGCCCTGATTCATAAACAGGAAACGCTCACCCTACGACTGTTTGATCATGCAAAACCCACCATCGCCGCACTACCCGGCGTGGCTGCCGGAGCAGGCATGTGTATTGCGTTAGCCTGCGACATCCGCATCGCGGCGGCGTCGAGCTTCGTTACCACGGCCTATCGCAACATCGGCTTTTCCGGTGACTATGGCGGCAGTTGGCTACTCAATCAGTTGGTTGGGCCGGCCAAAACCAAGGAGTTGTATTTCACGGGGCGAAGAGTCCAAGCAGACGAAGCCTTAGCCTTAGGCATCTTCAATCAAGTGGTGGATGACGAGCGCTTTCCGGCAGCGGTTACCGAGCTGGCAAGACAGATTGCCTCGGGCCCGCCCATCGCCTTGGGTTTTATGAAACGGAACATCAACAGCGCCATTGAAGGCACACTACGAGACAACTTGGCCCGCGAAGCCGATACCTTAATGCGCTGTGCGGCCACCGAAGATCACAAAGAAGCCGTCGCGGCATTTATGGCGAAACGCGCGCCGGAATTTCAGGGCCGCTAACCAACAGAGCGAGATACCTATGGCCAATTGGCAAAACTGGTCCGGACGCCTGTCCAGCAAACCGGAGCAACTGAGTTTCATCTATTCTGAGGCACAGGCGGCCGCACTGGCCAAGGCCAGTACACAGGCAGGCAAGTCACTCCGCGCAGTCGGTGCCGGTCATTCCCACAAAGAACTTGTTGTCGATGGCGACATCATTGCCGACCTGCAAGCCTTGTCCGGCGTTCTGTCCGTGGATACGGATCTGGGCACCGCATGGGTTGGCGGCGGCTCTAAGATCCATACCTTGGGCCCTGCCCTGCACCGCCACGGTCTGGCGTTGGCGAACCAAGGGGATATCGACCAGCAAAGTATCAGCGGTGCGACAGCCACCGGCACCCACGGCACCGGCGCAACCCTGCAGAACCTCAGTAGCCGGGTGTCCGGCGCGCGCATCGCACTTGCCACTGGTGAGGTGGTGGAATGTTCGGCTCAGCAGAACAGCGAACTGTGGCAGGCAAGCCGCCTGCATCTGGGTGCATTTGGGCTAATCACGGCACTGCAGCTGGATTGCGTGCCGTCCTATCGGCTGCAAGAACGCAGCTGGACACTGCCCCTGGGTGATCTGTTGGCCGACCTCGACGATCTCATAGCCAACAATCGCCACTGCGAATTTTTCTGGTATCCCCAAACCGACAGCGCCAATCTGAAAGTGATCAACCCCACCGACGCACCAGCACAGTACCCGCTGGGCGGAGAGGGTGAACGCTGCGCTTGGAATTTTGAGGTACTGCCGAACCATCGCCCGCACCTGCACACGGAAATGGAATACAGCGTACCGGCGGATCAAGGCCCCGCCTGTATGCAGGCCATTCAGTCGCTGTTAAACAACACATTTACCGACGTGCGTTGGCCGGTGGAATATCGAACCCTCGCTGCAGACGATGTGTGGCTTTCGACAGCCTACCAGCGGGATACCGTCACCATTTCCGTTCATCAGGACGTGAATTTACCGGATGCCGATTACTACCGTGCATGCGAAGAAATCTTCCTAGACTTTGACGGCAGGCCGCATTGGGGTAAGGCGAACTTTCTCAGTGGCGACCAACTGGCCAAACAGCACCACAAGTGGGCTGACTGGTGGCGGGTAAGAGACAGCGTCGATCCTGAGGAAACCTTTCTCAATCCGTACATGAAAGCCATTCGACCTTAGGGAACCCCATGCACCCCACGTATACGTCAAAATTTCCCGAACTCGGCTTCTATGGTCTGCCCGGACACAGCCGCACGCCGCGAGACATTCTAAAGCAGGCCCAAGACGCTGAAGCCTTGGGCATTGGCAACATCATGATTTCCGAGCGGGCTGACTACAAAGAAATATCCGCCTTGTGCGGTGCCGTCGCCGCGGTGACCGAGAATATTTATATCGGCACCTCAGGAACCAATCTCAATACCCGGCACCCGGTGATTACAGCCTCCATGGGCTCTACATTAAACAGTCTTTCTGAGGGAAGATTTGCTCTGGGCCTGGCCAAGGGTGTGGGTTTGCGCTGGAAGGCAATGAACGTCGACTTCCCCACCTTTGAGCGGGAGGCGGAATTCATCGAGCTGATGCGCAAGCTGTGGCGAGGCGAGCGCGAACTGAATCACCAAAGTGCCTTAGGCAGCTATCCAGCCCTGCAGCTCGCGCACTATGTGAACGAGGACATTCCCGTGCTCTACGTGGGCTTTGGCCCTAACAGCTTACATCAGGCGGGAAAGGTGTATGACGGCGCGCACCTGCATACCTTCATGAGCGATCGAGCCTTGAGCGAGGCCGTGACCCACTTCCGCGCCGGTGAACGCGAAACTGGCCGATCCGGCGGCAAACTGTGGTCAGTCTTCGCAACCGCTTGTGACGTGAGCGAAGAGCGTTACCTGAAACTCATCGTGGCGCGTTTGGCCACTTATCTGCAAATACCCGGCTACGGCGAAGCGCTGGTAAACGTCAACGGCTGGAATATGGAAACACTGCACGCGTTTCGCAGCGCACCCGTCGTGGCCAACATGGCGGGTGCCATCGACAGCGTCGCCAGCTACAACGAACTCGCCGAAATCGAGAAACTGATACCAGAACACTGGCGACCCGCAGCCGTAGGCGATGCCAAAACCTGCGCGCAACGATGGTTGGATCAATTCACTGCCGGCGCTGACGGCATCATCATTCACGCCAGCACGCCAGAGGAGTTTGCTCCCGTCTTGGCAGAGTACGAAAAGATCAGACCAAAAGAGCTGTTCACCGAACGAACCAATCGCCCGGGTTAATGAGCGGCTAGATCAAAGCAAGCAAGTCCGCGGGCGACGATACCCAGCGACTGAAACCTGAGGCTCGGTACTCATCGATGTCGCCATAGCCGTAGAGCGCACCAATAAAGTCCATGCCGTTGTTTTGAGCACCTACCGCATCGTGACGACGATCGCCAATCATCAAGGCACCCTGGGCATTCACACCGGTCTCTGAGAGCGCATGCGCCAACAGCTCACTTTTGTCTGCAAGCGATCCGTCTAGGCCCGAACCAAAGGTTTGCGTAAAAAAGCCATCCAACGAAAAATGCGCAAGAATCTGATCCACAAAGACCAAGGGCTTACTGGACGCCACATAGAGCGGGATCCGCCCAGCGAGATCCCTCAACACCTCCGGGATGCCTTCGTAGACCTTGTTCTCAAACAACCCAATGGTACTGAAGCGCTGGCGATACCAGTCAACGCCTTCCTGAGCTCGTTCAGACCCGACCAGCTGCGAGAAAGTTTCCAACAAGGGCGGGCCAATACACCAGGTCAGTTCATCCTTGGCGGGCACGGTTTCACCCATGTTTTCCAAGGCGAATTGAACACAGCCGGTAATTCCCTCCTTGGGATCCGTCAGCGTGCCATCCAAATCGAAGAATATTGCTGACACATCATCCGTGTTTTGCACAGTTGTTTGACTCCAAATATTGGTTCTATGATTCGGGATCGCAGTTTTCAGGAAACAGCCTAGGTGACAACGTCCAACGCATTCCCCCAGATTACCAATCGACGCATCGCAACAAACGGCATCGAGTTGAATATTGCCGAACAGGGCGATCCCAATGCCCCGCTCATCGTGATGCTACACGGATTCCCGGAATCTTGGTTTTCATGGCGACATCAGTTCGCACCACTGGCAGCCGCGGGCTACCACGTGGTGGCACCCGACATGCGCGGCTACGGCGATTCTGACAAGCCGGCAGACATCGGTGCCTACAATCAAATTGAAGTGGTCAACGACATTAAGGGACTGGTCGCTGCCCTGGGCTACGAAACCGCCATTGTGCTAGGCCACGACTGGGGCGGCCCCACCGCTTGGAGCTGCGCCCTATGGCACCCGGAAATCTTCTCCGCCGTCGGGGTCTTGTCCGTCCCCTTCAGCCCACGCTCACCCATACCACCACTGGATGCCATGAAAGCGTTCTTTGCGGGCAAATTCTTCTATCAGCTGTACTTCCAAACGCCCGGCGTCGCCGAGGCTGAATTTGAAAAGGACATACGTACCGCCCTACGCAAGTTCTACCATCTGGCCAGCGGAGAAATGGACGTCAACATTCTCGGGGAAAAGTCAGAGCACGACGACTTACTCACCAGCCTCATCGACCCCGAACGCATGGGCCCGTGGCTATCCGACACGGATCTGGACTTTTACGTTAACGAGTTTACTCACAGTGGTTTTTTCGGACCGCTCAACTACTACCGCAATCACAATGAAACCTGGGAGCTCAGTGCGGACAAACCCACCGAGATACATCAACCCGCCTTATTTGTCGCAGGCGAACGAGACGGCGTCATCGCCATGGCAGGGCCCGCGCTTGAGAACATGCCAAACTTCGTTAAAGACCTGCGCACCAATGTACTGATCCCCAAGATAGGGCACTGGACCCAACAGGAAGCCCCCGAGACCGTGAACGGGTATCTGCTGAACTGGTTGGCGGAATTGGATTGAGCGTGGCAGAGACGCCAACGCAGAAAATGAACGTCGAGCGAGGCGTTTTTCATGATCTGACCGTAGTCGACGTGAGCGGCAGCGTGGCCACCAGCTATGCCGCCAAGCTCTTTGCCGACTACGGCGCGGTGGTGGTGAATCTCGAACCGGCAAACGGCTTTGCCACCAGAACCCTGTCGCCGTTGCTCGCCAATGGCGACAGTGCCATGCATGCATACCTGCACACCAACAAGCAAAGTGTGGTCGCAACGCACCCGCGTCTCACGGACGAACCGGTTCTTCGTCGGGCAGATCTGGTGATATTCGATCCGGACTACCTAGCCCACGCGGACGGCCTGTCAGACATCAAGACCAATACCTGCGCGATCAGCTGGTATGGGTTAACTGGGCCCTACAGCGACATGAGCGGTTCCGATGCCGCGATTCATGCGCTGAGTGGATTGATGCGAGGCATAGGCACTCCTGAAGGCCCACCCATTATTCCCCCGGGCTTTCAAGCACAAATCATAGGTGGCCTTAGCGCCTATAACGGCGCGCTGGGGCATCTGCTGGCTCAGCGCATGGGAAATCACCATGACCACTTTCAACTGGACGCCAGCGTTCTCGAAGCCAACATGTGCTTCACCGATCTGGCGGCGATTAACGCCCACATGGGCAACCCCCAGCCACCCAGAATGGGCATCAATCGCTTCCCCCCCACCTATCCGCTGGGTATTTGGCCGTGTCAGGACGGCTGGCTGGGTGTAACGAATCTGACACCCGGCCAGTGGAAGGCTTTTTGCAAGCTGCTGGACCTAGAGCATTTTGCCGATATTGAGCTATTTCAAAACAGCGTGAGCCGACTGGAATCTGCTGACCTGCTCGAACCGGAGATACTCGCCGCATTATCCAAACACAGCGCCGAGGATCTGTTCTATCGCGGACAGGCCATGCGCATTCCGCTGGCTCGAGTACCGACCATGGAAGAGTTGTTTGACGTCGATCAATATCGCAGCCGGCAAGCTTTCAGCCAGGTGGAAGCGGCAGGTGAGACGTTTGCTGCGCCATCCACCCCGTTCCGTCTGTTCTCGACTCCACCCCACCTTGGCGGACCGGTTGCCGGACTAGGCGCTGACAACATGCTGTGGAGTGCCGATCATGTATAACGCCCTTGAAGGCCTGCGCATCATTGATCTGACCATGGGGTGGGCCGGGCCACTAGCCACACGCAATCTCGCCGACATGGGGGCTCAGGTCATCAAGGTCGAAAGCTGCGAACGCTTCGACTGGTGGCGCAGTTGGGAGGCCACCGAAGCATGGATTGCAGACAATGGCGCTGAAAAGTCACCTCAGTATCTTTCGGTGAACCGCAACAAACTCGATATCACCTTGGATCTGGAACATCCTCGAGGACGAGAGCTACTCCTGCAGCTGGTGGCTACCGCCGACGCCCTCGTCGAGAACTATTCCGGCGGCGTGCTACCCAAACTCAGACTCGACTACCAGCACTTGATTGAGGCCAACCCCCAGCTGGTCATGGTGTCTATGCCCGCCTTTGGCAGCACAGGCCCTTGGTCGGAATTTCGCGCCTACGGCTCGACGGTTGAGCATTCCTCCGGCCTTCCCCACTTGGTTGGTGACCCGGATCAGCCGCCGACGATGCAGCATGTGGCATTTGGCGACGCCGTGGGCGGGCTCAACGGCACGGCGGCCATTCTGACGGCACTGTGGCACAAGCAACGCACCGGCCAAGGTCAGTTTGTCGACCTGAGCCAAGTGGAATGCCTGCTGCCTCTCGCCGCTCAAGGTGTGCTACATCAGTCGGTGCACGGCACAGCCCCAGAACGCCATGGCAACGCGCACCCCGAACATGCGCCCTATGGGGTGTATCCCTGTCAGGGCGAGGATGTATGGGTTTTGATTCAAGTGCAGACAGAAAACCAGTGGGCCAGCATCCAACGTCTCATACCCGGACTGGCGGACTTTGGCGATCTGGCCAGCCGGCTTCGGCGACGTCAAGATCTTGATTCGGTCGTCGCGCAATGGACAGTCCTACATTCCCCCGAGGCGGTTATGCACCGACTGCAGGCCGAGGGCATCACCGCTGCCAAGCTCAACAATGGCGAGGATTTGCTACACGAACCCCAGCTAAAAGATCGTCAATACCTGCAATGGTTAGAGCGGGATTATGTGGGCCTCCAACCCAGCGCCAGTGCGCCGTTTCGCACCGAAGCTGCGCCTATCCCCATCGCGAGCCCGGCCCCGACCCTCGGCCAACACAATGCGTTTGTGCTGGGCGATATTTTGAAGCTCAGCGACTCGGAAATCGTCGAGTTGGCAGAGCTCGGCATCATCGGTACGAAACCGAGACTGCCCAAAACCCAGTAGTCGAAACCCATGAAACCAGTGCCAAACTGGCTATGGCGCCATATCCAACAACTCGGTAAACCCAGAGGGCTTATGCGGCCCGATAATCAACTGCTCCAGCACCCCGTGACCGCGGCGCTCTCCTAACGAGCCGGTCATATGCGTGTCGCAAATGGCTTGAATGTGCAGGGTGTGGGCGTCATCGACTTCACTGAGCGTATGCTCTTCATAAGTCGACGCAGGCCCGCCATGGTAGAAGCCATGGCCGAAGGTTTCGTGGCCGTAACCCACGCCCTTCATATACCAATGAAACTTGGGTTGCATGGTGATGGTGACCTCACCAGCATCGCGCCTGCGCTGCCACTGTATCTGGATTTCCTTGGCATGCCGGGTGCCGGGAATAAAATCGATATGCGATGACACCTGAGCCATGGGTTCTGGATCGCCTGCTCCGTTAAGCGGCACGAAGGCCCCAGCGGTGTTCCACGGATCACCGAACTCGTCATCGTTGAGATGATACAAACTCACACCGTCATCCCAGTTTATCGGAGCCCAAAGCCAATAAAACTGCTGAAACGGTTCCGCTGACGGATTGGCCTGCGGGTCTCGTTCACCGATCGGCCGCACCCCCCAGGAGCGGTCTCGGGTGCCCAGCCAGCGCACCGGGGCTACATCGACCCGCTCCCCCTGATGCTTGATCCACCCTTCCCAACTGCCGTTTTGCGTTAAACGGGTGTAGTCCATAAATAACTGGGAGCCAAGACGGCGAGTAAAGCGCGGCTCTTCTTGGGCCGGCGCGCGACCTCGGAACAGCAAATCGGCCTCAATGCCGTGTTGAGGCGCGTCAATCAGAATCCGCAGACTGTGCAATGGTTCCATGACAACAACCTTGATGCTGCCCACCTGGGTGTCCATACGCTCCATACCCAGTGCCCGAGAGCACAAAATATTGTGCTGCACGCCATTACGAATCAGTGAAAAGCCAGCGTCGATTACGTCCAGGTGCGGATAAATCCCCATGCCCAGAGCGAAAAAAACGTCACCGTCAATGTCATAGCCGTTGAAAAAATAGCGATCATAAAAATTCCGGCTCTGGCCGGCATAGGCTATGGGCTCTGGACTTTGGTGAATTGGAAAGTCGTCTCCCTTGGACAGCATGGGCCCTCCCTCTCATGGTTAGCATGTGGCGTACAGTCTAGCCTCATCGCTGTCTTTCTGGCAGATTGCTTGGAGTGATCCAATTCAATCAGCGAGAGAGTCCTATGCGTCGAGCAATTTTATCCGTCATCACCCTCATTACTGCCATGACCTTCGCCGGCACAGCAGTGGGCGGCCATCATTTAGCGTCTGAGCAGCCAGTGGTCAGCAACCTGACATGGATGACGGGCAGTTGGGCCGGCGACATCGGCGGCCCAACTCTGGAAGAAAACTGGACCGAGGCCAAGGCCGGCAGCATCGCCTCCTTAGTGCGTATTACGTCTCCACAGGGCACTGCCATGGTGGAAATCGTCAACATTCAAGAAATGGACGACACCTTGGTACTGCACATTCAACAGTGGGACCCTGGCTTTGTGGCTCGGGCCGACGCCCAGAAGATGGTGCTGGAAAGCATTGGACACCAAAGCGTGAGCTTTACCGCCGCCAGCCCCGGTGGTCTCAAGAAACTGGGATACAGCCTGACGGAAGCAGGCCAATTTCTGGTTCAGGTCACCACCGCAGAGGATCAAGAAATGACCCTGCCCCTGAGCGCCATGCAGCGTTAAACCCTCAATTCAGGCCGGAGAGTAACCATGGCTACCATCAACAGCGTACTGGGTGAGATCGACAGCAAAGACTTGGGTTTCACTCTGATGCACGAGCATGTCATGGTCGCCGCCAGTGGGTTGTCGATCCACTATCCTGACTTGCTGGGGCCGAATCGAGAGCAGCGGGCCATTGAGTGCCTGAAAACCGCCAAGGCTCATGGCATCGACACCATGCTCGATGCCACCACCTTCGACTTGGGGCGCGATCCAGCGCTGCTCAAAACCGTAGCCGAGGCGTCGGGCGTAAACTTGATCAACGTCACTGGCTGGTGGCTGGATGTACCCCGCTTTATGCAAGGCGTCGGCGCCAATCAAATGGCCGATGAATTCATCAAAGATCTCACCGAAGGCTTTCGCGGCACCAACATCAAGGCCGGCATGCTCAAGTGTGCGGCGGATTTCGAAGGCGTAACACCGCCGCTGGAAACCATGGCCCGGGCGGTGGCACGCGCCCACCTGCAGACCGGCGTGCCGATCATGGTGCACTCCTACCCTACCGGCCAGGTGGCTCGACGGCAGATCGCCATCTTCAAAGAGGAAGGAGTGGATTTGGGTAAGGTTAAAATCGATCACAGCAATGACACCACTGACACCGAATATTTGACGTGGATTTTGGACCAAGGCTGTTTTCTCGGACTGGACCGATACCCCGGGCGCTTGGTGAGCCCCCATATGCGAACCGTGACCCTGAAGCGCCTAATGGACATGGGTTATGGCGAACGACTGTGCCCGTCCCATGACTGCATCTGTCTGCACATTCATAACGAGCAGCCTGATGGCAGCATTGCCGAGCAGCACGACTTTCACAAGAGCAATCCGGATCAGTACCTGTTTATGCATCGGCATGTGATCCCTCAGCTGCACCAGCTTGGGGCCACGGACCGGGACATTGAAATGCTCTTCGTGGATAACCCTCGACGACTGTTTGAGGCCTGAGTACGGCCCGGACTAGACCGGGCGATCACCAATCACCGTTACCCGCTCCATCTTTCGCACCGCAGGATAGTAGTCTGCCGCCGCATAGTGCTGGGCTCCTCGGTTGTCCCAAAACGCGAGCGAATCAGCGCGCCACCGAAAGCGACATTGAAAATCTGGGATACTGGCCTGCTGGTAAAGCTGGGCCAGCAGCAGGTCGGATGCCTGTGAATCCATACCCTCGATGTAACGGGTAAAGGCGCTGTTTACGTAAAGCGACTTGCGCCCGCTGACCGGATGGGTCCTGACAACAGGATGGCGCATGGGCGGATACTCCCGGCGTTTTGCCTCAATAGCCTCTTCCGATGCTCCTTGATTGCGCATACCTTCCAAAAATGGCGTGTTGTCATGCACCGCCACCAATCCGTCCAAACGCGTTCGGGTGTCCTTCGGCAGCGCGTCGTAGGCAGCTTCCATGTTGGCAAACAAGGTATCGCCACCCACCTCAGGGACCTCACGCGCACGCAGCACCGAGCCCAGCGAGGGAAATTCTCGCCAAGTCACATCGCTGTGCCAAATGTTTATGGTGGGCGGCCGGTCCGGTCCGTTATCCAAGTGAATAAGCTCCGGGTAGGCATCGTTATTGGACGCAAAGGGATGCACTTCCAGCTCGCCAAAACGCCTAGCGAACCCGATGTGCTGCTCAGCAGTCAGCGACTGATCACGGAAGAAAATGACCTTGCGCTCTACCAGCAAAGCCTGCAAAAACTCAACCACCTCATCACTGAGCGATTGGGCCAGATCAATACCCAGCACTTCTGTACCAATCACGGGACTGAGATGATGTAACTCAAACCCCTGTCGTCTTTCATTTTCGAGAGCCTGACTCTCAACATGGTGCGCACCCAGCATCTCTTCTCCTTACAACGTCAGCAAACGTTTCAGTAACGCTCGACCGTGTTCTCAAACACGAAGCCACCCTGCGGCATGGCCAAACGGTGGCGCGCCCCCTCGATGTCCGGGTTCCACTCGTCGTATCCGGCATCACCCTTCCACATGGCCACACGCTCGCCGGAGGCTGCAGGCACCACTCGAGTGTTGTAGGTGATGCCGGTGTTTTGGCCGAAATGCTCTATTACCGCGTCTGCTGACGCTTTCAGCGATAGGTGATACAGGGTCACCCATGTCGGTGGCACCAGATCGATTTCACCCTCGCCATGTTTACGCAGTGCTTCCGCGGGATTTAGCCAAGCATGGTCCTTGATTTCGCCATCATCAATTGCCACGTCCATGGCACCCTGTACCTTGGCGACAAAAAACCAGGTAGCAAAACGCTTCTGTTGACCGGGAGGCGGTGTCCAATGAGACAAGAACACGTAGTCCTCAGACGCCACGGTAATTCCGGCTTCTTCTTCTGTCTCTCGCACCGCAGCCGCACGTGCGGCAGATTCGATGTTGTTCGCATCGACCTCACCACCGGGGTAATCGGCAGCATCAATTTTGCCGCCGGGGAATACCCACATGCCGCCAAAAGTGATTTTTGAGTTTTTACGCAGCATCAGCACTTCCACACCGGAAACGCCATCGCGCAGCAGGACAACCGTCGCGGCAGGTATCAGCGCAGAGACATTGGGATCATCCTCGCTACGCGATTCAATGTTGCCGTACATATCGTTGCGGTGTTGCGTTGCATTATCTGTGGTCTCGGTCATGTACTACTCCGTTCGTTTGCTTTTCTCGTGGTCAACGGCTATCCGGCACGCTGCAAGGCTGGGGACCAGTCCTCCCACATGTTTGCGGTCACCGGCTTGGTGCGCAGGGTATCCAAATCATTGGTCCAGAAGTCAGCCAATACCGCCTGTCGAATCTGTTCGCTGTAATTTTGGCCCGCCGCGTGGGCCAGACGATGATGCCAAAATACGATATCCCCAGCTTGGCCGTAACATTCTACCGGCTCTACCTCATCAATGATGCGACTCAGTTCCGCCTTGTACGCCTCGCTGTGGCTAATACCCTTAAACGCGGGCAGGTGAGGGTAGTAGGGAACTCTCGGCTGGTCGTAGCGTAGGGCGAAAGTAGGAAACAAACGGGTATGGGAACCCGGCCATACCTTGAACGCACCGCCATCCGCAGGACAATCGTCCAGCAAACCCACGATGCCTAGCTGAAAAGGGTGGCCGTCCGTATGGCAGCCATCCGCCTCACGAGCCTTGTTGCCGTAGGGCAAGGTACAGTACACGCCGCGGGCACCCTCGTTGCCCAGCGCGGGATCCGTGGGCCCACCGGGCCATGCCGGACCGTGACTTCCCATGGGCGACCCATCAACCACCGCCTGCCGTAACCGCCCTCCCAGTAATTGCTGAGCCATCTGACAAATGAATTCCGAATAAATCAGTCGAATGACATCAGCGTTCACCCCAAGAAATCGGTTCAGCCATCGATAGTCCGCGCGCATATGCCGCTCATCAGAACTTTCGTCCTGTTCACTGAACGGTCCAACAAAACTCGCCGGATCATTTGGTTGCAGTCGAGTATTCGGCGGCAGCGCCTGCCACATCAGGTCTCTGACTCGTCGACAAAGCGCGGTATCCATGGCACCCGGGACGATCAAATAGCCCTGAGTTTTGAAAAAACGGATTTGTTCCGCATTAAGCATTGTCGCCTCCCCGAGCGCTGCATTGCATCAACATAGCATTCTGAACTTTCTCTGACCATTTCGCTGGGCTATTGTCTTTGGCGGAGAGGAATAAGGAACTTTCATGGCGTTAGCAGACATACGCGTTATCGATTTAACCGATGAACGTGGCATTTATGGCACCAAACTACTGGCCGACCTCGGGGCGCAAGTCATCCGCCCAGAGAGCGCGACGGGCGATCCACTACGCCAACGCGGGCCCTTTTTGCAGTCCAAGACTGGCGCCATATCACTTTGGCACAGCTTCTTCGCATCCAATCGAACCTTTGTCCAGGTCGACAGCGCAGACCCAGCGGCAAGGCAAACCCTGCAAAGGCTGGCCGAAGCCGCTGATATTATTTGCCGATGTGATCAAAGCGATTCAGCAGCACTCGTGGACATTGAGGCCGCCAAGCGCGCCAACCCCGGCTTAGTCGTTGTAGAACTGTCATCCTTCGGCAAGGAGGGGCCATGGTCAGATTACCTAGCGCCCGACATCGTTGCCGGTGCATTGGGCGGCGCGGCTGCCACAACCGGCGACGCGAACACACCGCCGCTGAAGAACTTTGGTGATCTGAATTTTATGATTTCAGGTGCCTATGCGGCCATCGCCGCACTCAGCGCTCTATACCACCAACGCAACACAGGCCAAGGTCAGAGCACACACCTATCTGTCCACGAGAGCATCGCATCGTGTCTGGAACAGGTCTTCATGTTCTACTTTTATCAGCAAACCCTGAACCGCCCAGAAGGTCGAGTACTGCCCCGCCGCGGCGCCCTGCACTGGTCAGATGCCTATGGGGTTATGCCGGGCAAGAACGGTTGCATCATGGCAACACCGGCGCCGAATTTTGACAATCAGTTGATGTGGTGGATCGAAGAGGACGTGCACGAAGATCTGATCGATCCCAAATACATGGAGCCGGAGAATCTGCGACTGCGAACCCAGCGCGCCATGGACATCATGAGTCGCTGGGTCGCTACCAAGGACGTGGAAGCACTGTTTCACGAGGCCCAGTCGCGGCACGCGCCCTACGGCTGGGTTCTGCCCATCGAAAAAGTGGCCGAAAACCCGCAGCTGCAGGCGCGGGATTGGTATGTGCCGTATCAGATTGACGACGTGAACATTACCTCCCCGGGGACGCCCTATCATTTCAGCAAGACACCTTGGCAGCTCAAGCCATACCAATCTCAGGCAATCCCCATCAGCGCCGTCGCTGACCAGCTACGCTGGCAAACGCGCACACATCAGGCCGAGAACGCGCCAGGCAGCAAACCGCTGGCTGGCATCAAGGTGTTGGACTTCACTCACGTGCTGGCTGGACCCTTCGCCACACGCATGCTTGCCGACATGGGTGCTGACGTCATCAAGATCAATTCCAGCGAACGCGCAGTGACAACCCAAGACCCCCACCACCCCTATTACTTGATGTGGAATCGCAACAAACGCGCCTTAGCGTTAAAAATGTCGGACGACTCGGCCAAGGCGCTCGCAAGGCGGCTCGCCGACGAAGCAGACATCGTGATCGACAACTTTTCGGTAGGCGTACTGGATCGCTGGGGCATTGGTTATAACGAGGTGAGCCAAACCAATCCCGGTGTGATTTACGTACAGATGTCTGGCATGGGGGACGGCGGCCCGTGGTCAAAATACGTCACCTACGCTCCCACCATTCATGCCTTATGCGGTATCACGGCGACTACCGGTGTGCCCGGCCGCGAGGACATTGGTATCGGCTTTTCCTATAACGACCATCAGGCCGGTCTGCACGGGGCCGTTGCGGTCTTGGCAGCGCTGCAAGCCCGGCGCACAACCGGCAGCGGTCAGCGTGTGGACATTTCACAATTCGAGGTAGGCATTAACTTCATCGGACCCTCCTTACTCGATCTGGCGGCGAACGGTACAAAGGCTCGTCCTGTGGGTAACGACCTGCCCTACGATGCGGTAGCGCCACACGGTTGCTACCGATGCGCCGATCAGACTAAGGAAACCGGCGCCGACGAAGCAACGGCTCGCCAAGTCAGTGAACGCTGGATCGCCATTGCTTGTATGAACGAATCCCAGTGGCAGGCGCTTTACCAACTCATGGGGCAACCGGATTGGGCGGCGCAGGATATCTTTGCCACCCAGGCAGCCCGCTATGAGCATCGTGAGTTGTTGAACGAACACCTCTCGGCATGGACTCGTAACGCCGATGCCCTCACGCTTATGCAGCAATGTCAGCAGGCCGGTGTGCCCGCAGGGGTCGTGCAAGACGGTGCCGACCTCGTGGAACATGACCCTCAGTTGCGTCAGCGAGGCTTCCTGCAACCCATGGACGATGTACACCCGACTTTGGGACCCACATGGATCGACCGGCTGGTCATTCAGTTCGACACCACCCCCTGCGACGACTATCAGCGCACCCGGGCGGTTGGCGAAGACAGCGCCGCCATTTTAAAAGATTGGCTTGGCATGGACGAGGCCACCCTAGCCGAACTCAATAACGCCGGTGTGTTGAGCTAGCGCTCAGCTGAACCAGCGCGCAAGAATCCACTCGGCACAGCGCCGGTGCTCCTGCAAGGGTTCGGGATCAAGGCCCTGATCGAGCAAAGAGCCCGCGGAGGAAAGACCCACTCGCCCCTGCTGCCGCAGCGCGTCGATACCGGCCAGCAGTTTGTTTCGTCGACGTTTGCTCGTCAGTTCAATAACGCCCACTTGGCCGCCAGACGACAACGCTTCGTAGAGCATGGATGCACTGTCAGCACTCACCCAAACTTGGCTGGCCTTCGCCAGCGCCTGAGTCAGCCAATCAGGCGGATTGTCTGTATAGCGGAGCACCCTTGCATTTGGCGCGCCGGCCAGCGCCGCCACGACCGCGCCAACCAAGCCTTCCGCACTGCGAGGCGAATCTGAAATTTGCCAGTGGACGTCTGGACTCTGCTGAACAATATTCGCCACCGCTTCAGCGATCTCGGCGTCCTGCCAGTGGAAGTGATCGTTCATCCCACCCAGCAAGATGACCCCTCGATCCGGCGCTTTTGTACCGGACTCGCTCGGCCCCAACATACCCAGTGTGCGCAAAACCTTTCGCTCAGACCACGCGCTATCGTGCTCGGGCACAAGGGCAAGGTCATAGCAAAAACTCGGCAGACTGGGTTTCATCAGTACGATTGCGCGACTGCCCAGATGCCAGCGCGCGCGCGCCATGGGCAGATGGGTCCGGCGACCGGCACCAATCAAGAGATCCGGAGCATCGGCCGGATCCCGCCACAGCGCCGACCAGTCGTCGGCGTAATCCACTAGGGCGATATCACGCACAGCCAACTCGGCGTCTTCGCCTGCGTGGACAGGCAGGCGCTCACGAAAACCCTGCAGCAGACCGGCAGTTTGCTTTTCGTGACCGGGCCGGCCATCGGTGAAGCGCCAAATGCGTAGGCTCAGGGGCATGCAATGCTCTCGAAAAAAAAACCAATATACCTGCGTATGAGCAAGGGGCATACGCCCGGACATTGGCTGTAAATCACAAATTCACTTGAACCGAGCTTCGTGAACAGCTCACACTGACCATCCAAACGTCACCACCACCCCAACCATCTGAGGTACGTATGCTGCAACTGCTTTGGCGAGGCGAATACGCCGTATTCACACTGCTGATCGTCGCCTTGATTCTCTCCCTGACGGTCCACGAACTGGGTCACGCCATGGTGGCCAAGTGGTTTGGTGATGACACCGCCGAGCGGGCTGGGCGCGTCACCCTGAATCCAATCGCGCATATTGACCCCATGGGACTGCTGATGGTGGTCATCGTTGGTTTCGGATTTGCCAAGCCCGTACCCACAAACCCTGCGAATTTCACCAGCCCTCGGGCGGATTTATGGGTGGCCGCAGCGGGTCCCTTAATGAATTTACTGTTGGCGGTGATTTGTTGGAATGGCTTCGTCTTGGCGTGGCATGCCGGATGGCAAAACCCCGCGGCCCAGCTGTTTTTTACCATCCTAGCTCAGATCAATCTGCTGCTGATGGTTTTCAATCTTCTACCTATTGGCCCGTTAGACGGTCATTACATTGCGCCGCACTTTCTGCCAAACAAGTTGGCTCGGCTGTATCGATTCTATAATGCCCGCTACGGTGCAATGCTTCTGCTGGCTCTCGTCATAGGCAGTTTGATGGGCCTTCCCATCCTGACCTTTTTGGCCGAGTTCTCAGCGACATTGCTGAACACCATCACACTGGTCTGACCCAGGCAGACCTCAGCGGGGTACCCCGCCGAGGCTGCGGCCGTCGTGAAACAGCCGCTATGCTAGGGCCTGTTCCAAATCGGCAATGATGTCGTCAATGTGCTCGATGCCAACCGAAAGACGGATGGCTTCTGGAGCCACACCCACCGCTTTTTGCTCGTCTTCACTCAACTGTCGGTGCGTGGTCGATGCTGGGTGGCATGCCAGCGACTTGGCATCACCAATGTTCACCAACCGCTTAAACAGTTGCAGGGCGTCGTAAAACTTGACACCTGCTTCAAATCCACCTTTAACACCAAAGGTCATGATGCCGGATGCTGTGCCATTCATGTACTTTCGGGCCAGCGCATGATGCGGATGGCCTTCGAGACCGGCATAGCTCACCCACTCCACTTTGTCGTGGGCTTGCAAATACTTGGCAACCGCCATGGCGTTCTCGCAGTGGCGCTCCATCCGCAAAGGGAGGGTTTCAATGCCCTGCAGCAACTGAAAGGCGCTTTGCGCGGACAGCGCCGCCCCAGTGTTACGCAATGGCACCGTTCGCGCCCGACCGATGTACGCCGCCGGCCCAAAGGCTTCGGTATAGACCACACCGTGATAACTGGCTTCCGGCTGGTTCAGTCCAGGGTAACGCGCGGCATTGTCCGTCCAAGGGAACTTGCCTGAATCAACAATTACGCCGCCCAAGGTCGTACCGTGACCACCCATGTACTTGGTCACCGAGTGCACGACGATGTCCACACCGTGCTCGATGGGCTTAAGCAGCGAGGGTGAGGCCACGGTGTTGTCCGCAATGGTGCATACGCCGTGTCGATGAGCCATCTCAGTCACCGCCGCAATATCCACAATGTTTCCGGCGGGGTTGCCTATGGTTTCAAAGAATACAGCCTTGGTCTTTTCATCAATGAGGGCTTCCAACGCCGCTGCCGAATCGTCTGCTGCAAAGCGCACGTCGATACCAAGGGCTGGGAACATATGCGCAAAGAGTGTGTATGTACCGCCATACAGCTGCGGTACCGTCACGATATTGTCCCCGGCATTGGCGATGTTAATGATGGCGTAATGAATCGCCGCACTACCAGCAGACACGGCCAGCGCGCCCACACCGCCTTCCAGGGCCGCAATACGCTGCTCCAAAACGTCACAGGTGGGATTCATGATTCGGCTGTAAATATTGCCCGGTACGGCCAAATCAAACAGATCAGCACCGTGCTGCGCGTCATCGAATTCGTATGCAACAGTCTGATAAATCGGTGTGGTTACTGCGTGGGACGTGGGGTCTGTCGTATAGCCAGCGTGAATCGCCAGTGTTTCATCTTTCATGGCCTTGCCTATGCTCCTTAGATTGCCACCCGACGGGTGGAGACATGAATCGCATTTGCGATTTATGGAAAGCGATATTGTGCCTCTGAAGCGGCTTGATGCCTAGGGAGCACATCCAATAATCCTCGGGCCGACCAGCGCGCCTAACAGAAAACCAAGTGAGAACTTTGCTCCACCGGCATAACCGTGCACACTCGTTGCACTGATTTCCTGGGAAGGTCTTTCCAATGCGCTGGTTCTTCGTCCCCGTGGGCGCTCGCTACATCAATCGTCAAGTGCTCGGTATTTTTCTCGCCGCCCTGGCCATTTTGCTGTCCATCGCCTTGGGCGACAAACTCATCCAGTTCTTGGAAAAAGCCGCAGCCGGCAACATCCCCGCGAACCGTGTGTTCTACATCGTGCTATTGCGTATGCCGGAATTGATACAGCTTGTTCTACCCTTTGCGCTCTATATCGCACTGTTAATGGGATTGGGTCGACTCTATTCCAGCCAAGAAATGGCCGTACTGCGCAGTGGCGGCATGAGCACCAAAATTCTGCTGGCTTGGCTGATGCCCGGAATCATCCTAATCACCGGGCTGGTGGGTACCGCCTCGCTGTCCGTCACCCCCTCCGCCAAATACGCGCTTGAAAAAGAACTGGTGGAACTGCAAAAGCGCATTGGCCTCAGCGCTTTGCAGCCAGGCATTTTTCGTATTGAAAATGACGGTGATCAGGTGACGTATAGCAACGCGTTGGATGATGACGACCAAACCATTCTCAATGTTTTTATTCAGCGGCAGTTACCCGACGGCAGCCAGATGTCGGTTTGGGCGGAACGAGGACAGCGCAGCCCCCCCGATGCGGATGGCAGACAAACGCTGACTTTAGAGAATGGCCGGCGCTACGTAGGAAAGTCCGGCGCTTCAAATTTTGACGTGATGTCTTTTGAACGCCTTGATATCAGCATCGACAGCGACCCGGTACTCGAGCAAGTCACGGACATCGAATCATTGGATACTAGCAGCCTTGGAAGCACGCCAGCCCATCAAGCGGAACTGCATTGGCGGTTGGGATTACCGATTTTCTGCGTGATTCTTGCCCTCCTCGCGATAGCCAACGCCACCGTTCAGCCCAGACAAGGTCCCTACGCCCGACTCGCTACCGGCATGGTTTGGATGCTGAGCTACTACCTCGCACTGGTATTCAATCGTTGGCTCATCGAAGAAGGTTTCTTACCCGGCGCGTTTGGCCTTTGGCCAGTACACCTGGCTGTTGGTGTCTACGCCGCCGTGGGGCTACGTAAGCTCGCAATGCCCGCCGCGCGCTAAAGGACTGTCATGCCTGCACTGAAGATTAATCCGAGAATTCCCCAACTGCTGGGCTATGCGGGCCTACTGCCAATGCTGGCTTTGTTATTCGGCATCTGGGGCTGGCCCCAACTGACGACTCAATTGACGGATGCTGCGACACTCTACGTTGGAGTGATCTTCTCGTTTCTAGGGGGCCTTCAGTGGGGGCTCGCGGTTCGAGGGGATATGGAGAGTCCACCTGACACCAATGCCACCCTGCGACTGATTGTTGGGGTTGCGCCCTCCCTGACAACCGGCTGCGCCCTGCTGATCCCAACGTTGTATGGAGGCGTCTGCCTCATCACCGGGCTATGGCTGCTGTTGGCGTTTGAATGGCACTGGCGGGACAGCAACGAATTACCCAACTGGTATCTGCCTTTGCGAATCAACCTCACCATTATGCTCTCGGGATCATTGGCTGCTGTGTTATGGCTTGCCGGCTGACGTTGACGGTTTGCATACAGGCTGATGCAGTATTGTTGTCTCTTCCGCTCACTAACTGAATCGCCCGAAGCTAGCATCGCTCGTTGGAATCACCATGAAACAGACAGCAACCGATTGCGCTCTATCCGCATCGGACATCAGTCGCATCATTGAAATGGCTTGGGAAGACCGTACGCCGTTTGAAGCGATCAAAACCCAGTTTGGTATTGGTGAGCCTGACGTCATTCAGGTTATGCGGCGCAACGTATCCGCCGGCGCTTTTCGGCGGTGGCGCGCCCGAGTGAGCGGGCGCAAAACCAAGCACGCAGGTCTGCGCCAGCCGGGGGTATCACGACATCAGTCGAGTACCCACAACAAGGCAAACCGCTAGCTATCGGATTTTTGGATATTGCCCATGGTGCCCATTACGGTGGATACCAAGGTCGAAACATCGCCCAACTGAGCAGGCACAATCATCGTGTTGTTGGCCTGGGCCAACTTGCCAAATTCCTTCACCCACTGCTCGGCGACCCGCAGATTAATCGCATCTTGGCCGCCCGGTTCGCTCACCGCTGCCCCCACCGCTCGCACGCCGGCGGCCGTTGCCTCGGCAATCAGGCGTATCTCTTCGGCACGACCTTCCGCTTCGTTTATCTGCCTGAGCTTTTCTGCTTCAGACAGGTTGATGGCTTCCTGACGCTCGCCCTCTGAAACATTGATCCGCGCCTGCCGTTCACCTTCAGAAGATGCCACCACAGCCCGGCGCTCTCGCTCCGCACGCATTTGTTTTTCCAGAGCGTCTTTCACCGATGCTGGGGGCACAATGTCCTTGATCTCGTAACGCAGAATTTTAACGCCCCAAGGCTCTGCCGCCCTATCCACCGCGTGCACAACTTGCGAGTTAATGGTCTCACGCTCTTCAAAGGTACGGTCCAGCTCGATTTTGCCGATTTCCGAACGCAGTGTGGTTTGGGCCAATTGTGCGGTAGCGAACATGTAGTCCTGAATACCATAGCTGGCGGCTCTGGCATCACTGACTTGCATATAAATGACGCCGTCAATCTCCACCGAGATATTGTCCTTCGTAATACAGCTTTGCGAAGGCACATCGACGGTCTGTTCCTTTAACGTGTGCTTGTAGGCCACCACATCTACGAAGGGCACCAGAATATGAAAGCCGGCATCCAAGGTTTTCGCGTACTTACCTAACCGCTCGACCACAAACTGTTCTCGCTGAGGTACAACCCGGGCGGTCTTGAGCAATATGACGACCACAGCAATGGCCAGCAGTACGCCGAGAAAAAAACTCATATCCATCAGTTCGTCTCCTGTTCAACAATCAGAGTATTACCATCCCGTCCGACAATTTTGGCGAACGCGCCTGCGGCGATTTCCGCATGAGCACTGCGCGCATTCCAATCGGCGCCACGGTAGTTCACCCGACCGCGGCCCTGACTGGCAGCGTCAAAGCCACTCACGATGGTGACGTCCTTACCGATAAAATCTTCATCAGCAGAGCCCTGCACCGAGTCTCCAACCAAGTGAAACTTCAGGCGAGAACGCACGCCGACAAGCAACACCAGGGCGAGTCCGGCGAACAGAATGAAAGGGATACCGTTTCCTGCTGGTAGGCCCAACCACAGAGCGAGACCCGTCATGGCGGCCGCGAGGCCGAGAAAAAACAGGATGAAATTCCCCATGGTGACCTCGGCAATAATCAGAGCAAAGCCGATACCCAGCCAAATGTATTCCGTATTCAGATCCATTGTGCCTCCTATGAGTTAAGGGTTATTTACCGGGCACCCGAAACTTACCCTGAATTACCTCAACGCAATATCCGGTGATATGCGTTCGCTGAATCTGCCCCTTGTGGCGCACTACGTCCACTGTTATTCGACTCGGTCGCCCCATTTCTTCGCCTTGAGAGATCGTGTACCGAGCACCGCCCTGCACTTGATCCTGCTCCGCAAGCAGGCCAGCCAACGCACCCGCCGCGCTACCCGTGGCGGGATCTTCGGGAATGCCATGCAGGGGATCAAACATACGCCCCTGCGCCTCACCCGAGCCCGTACGGCAGTAGACATAGACCAAAAACGCTTCTGCCACGTCTTCACTCTGCGAATCCGGCGACAAGGCATTCAGACTGAGTTGCTCGAATGTCTCGATTTGAGGCTGACAGGCAGCCAAGGCAGCAGGGTCGGTCACCTCCACCACAGGAAATTCAATACCCACGCTGACAATCGTCGATCCCGCGCTTTGCGCAGCGATCTGATCCACATCCAAACCAAGCGCCTTCGCCATCACTTGCGTACTGTGCCCGGACCGCTGTTCAAAGGCCCGAGGCGCGGCAATTCTCGCCTTTTCTGCCTTGCCATAGGCGTCTAGAGTCACCGCAACCTCTACCAAACCTGCCTGTTCTTCAAAGCGCATAAAACGCTGCTGACTGCCGTCTCGTTCATCGGTTTTAAGCTCAAGTTTGCCAGTAACAGGCACTGCCTCCGGGTAGGATGCCAACACAAAACCCGTGCCGACATTGGGGTGCCCCGCAAAGGGCAATTCAGACTTAGGTGTGAAAATGCGAATATGAGCCGTGTTTGCCGGATCAACCGGGGGCAACACGAAGGTGGTCTCAGAGTAATTCATTTCCGCTGCAATGCTCTGCATCTGATGCTCCGTCAGTGAGGCCGCCTGGCGGTCTGAGGCAAAGAACACGGCAAGGGGGTTCCCACCAAAGGTGTCCTTGGTAAACACATCGACAGTGACGAAGTCTAGATTCAGTCCGTTCATATTGTTCCCACCGCTTTATTGCTACTCTTGTCCGCTTGGATACGCCTACAAGACCACCTTATTTTTTCTCTGTCAGTAAGACCCTACCCATGAAGGCACTTTTTTATTCAGAACATGGCGCAGCCCAAGTTTTGCGCTATGAGAACCGGCCAGACCCTACCATCGGACCCGCCGATGTGCTGATTCAAGTCGCCGCGACCGCGATCAATAGACTGGACATTGTGCAGCGCCATGGCTGGTTTACGCTGCCGGGTTTCACGCTGCCGCAGATTGCCGGCATGGATATGGCCGGCACCGTCGTAGAGATCGGCCGTGACGTCAGCGGAGTCAAAACCGGCGATCGCGTTGTCGTCGATCCGTCATTACACGGTGTATCAGCGCATTCCTCTTTCGCGGGTCACGGCGAACGCTATGGCGAGTTAGGGGTGCTAGGGGCCACACATCCTGGCGGCTACGGTGAACTCTGCGCCGTGAGCGCCGATCACGTACATCCGCTGCCCGCGGATCTATCCTTTGCCGACGCTGCGGTGTTTCCCACGGCTTGGATGACCACGCATCACGCACTGTTCCGGATAGGCGAACTGCAGGCGGGAGAAACCCTGCTGCTACACGGTGCGACCAGTGCGCTCACGCTGGCAGCTACCCAACTGGCGGTTGCGGCAAATGCCAAAGTCTTTGTGACCGCAGCCACCGAGGAAAAGTGTGCCGTAGCAATGGCTCTTGGTGCCACCGCGACAACCACAAATCGAGACACCGATGTGACCGCCTGGGTCATGCATCAAACCGAGGGCCAAGGCGTCAATATGGTGCTCGATCATGTGGGGCCAGCCCTATGGGAACCAACCCTGTTCGCACTTGCACCGCAAGGACGGTTAGTAACCTGCGGCAACACCACCGGCGACAGCGTGAGCATTCCGTCTCTGGGCTTTCTGTTTCAGCGAGGAGCTCAGATCAAGGGCAGCGATGCCTATTTCTCCACGGATTTCGCTGACGTTTGGAAGCGCTACTGTCAGGGCATCCGCCAGTCTCGGTTCAGCTCGCAGATTCATCGTCAGCACCCCATCGAGGACGGTGCTCAAGCACAGCGGGAACTGGAAGCGGGAAACACGCTGGGGCGTATGGTCTTGCTGCACGGCAGCTGATCGTACCGACGCAGACGTTGGAATCTATGAATGCCGCCCTAGGCAATCACCCCTTGGCGGGCCAGCTCCTGCATTTGCTCGAGGGTCAGACCCAAGTCTGCCAATATCTCTACGGTATGTTCTCCCAGATCCGCTGAAGCCTGCAGGCGCGGCTCGGAACTGCGGCTGAAACGTACCGCACTGCGCGGCTGGCGCATTGGGCCGCCGCGAGGGTGCTCGATGTCTTGCAGAATGCCCGTTGCCTGAACCTGTGGGTCATCGATGACCTGCGCTCGTGTATTCACTCGGCCGGCGGGAATTTCGTTGTAGGCCAGAAGCTCCATCAGCTCATCCGTCGCGTATTGGCTGCAATCCGCACCTAGGTAACCCGAAACGACAGCACCATCAGCGGTTTCACTGATGCCGCAGACGTCGGCTAGGTCACCGGCATGCTGCACACCTTGGCCTTTGAACGAGTAGTTCCACATCAACTCGGGCCAGTTGAAGTACACCGCAGCGTCCAGCATGGACAACTGAACATGCTGACCGCCAGCACCGCGCTCCCTAGCCAGCAAGGCAGCGGTAATGCCTTGGGCGGCCGTCAACGCCGTTACTTTGTCGTAAATTATGGAACGCACCATTTGCAGTGCCTGTTTGTTTTCCTCCGGATCTGCACTTTCTTCCAAGGGATTGCTGTTCGCGGGCATCATGCCCTGAACATCCAAAATCCCGCTGAGCGCCTGAATGACGTAGTCATAGGTTTTTTGTTCAGCGTAAGGACCCACCTCACCCATCCCGTTGATGGAGGCATAGATAAGATTTGGGCATTCGGCTTTCAAGGCATCGTAATCCAGCCCGAGCCGTGCCATTTTACCAGGCCGATAATTCTGCAGCAGGACGTCGGCATCCGCCGCCAACTGCCGCACCAGTGCTTGGCCTTCAGAGTGTTTCAAGTTGATTGCGATAGAGCGCTTGTTGCGATTGATCATGGCGTAAATCGCGCTGAGTCCATTGCGTGACGCACCCAACCCACGAATACCATCGCCCCAGCCCGGCGGCTCGATTTTGATCACATCTGCGCCCTGATCCGCCAACACCACCGCTGCCATGGGGCCGGAAACCACCGAAGATAAATCGAGCACCCGAAAGCCGCTCAATGGACCTTCATTTGGTATCGTAGCGGACTGTTGATCAGGGTCGGCGATTGGATCGGACATGGGGTTGCAGTCTCCATAGCAGGTTTGGCCGTCTTGACCCCAAGTATGCAATAAGCGTTTCACAGTTTCGCAATTAATCCACCCGCAGCATGCAATCGGTACTTGATAACTTGCATACAAGGGCTAACGTTCAGCCTTTAGCGTTGCTGCACTCAGTCAAACGGAGAACCGACCTTGGATCACTCAACAAAGCCAATAAAAGCACTCGCCTATCGATCCCAGCGTGCCTTCCTAGGCCTGACCTTGGGTATCGCGCTTGCCGCTTGCAGCCAAGGCGCTGACAAAACAAGTGCAGAAAACGGCACAGTGGAGGGGGCCAAAAGCACACTGACTTTGACCCAGTGGCTGGACGAGCAGTACGCAACGGAACTTCAGTTTTCGCCCATAGAATTGACGTTTTTGGGCCGCAAGGAACGCAACGACGAGATAGACGCCTTTACCTACGAAGCGTTTGCCGAACAACTGGCATGGAAAACCGCATCGGTTGTGCAAATGAAAGAGCTGTTCGACCCCTCGCAGCTGACGGGCGACGAGCTGTTGTCCTACGATTTATGGGTCTATCAACTGCAGCGGATGCAGGAATCCAAGGCATTTTTCTATGACGGTCTGGTCTTTGAGCAGATGAACGGGGTGCAAAATTTTGTACCAACCTTCTTGATCAACTTTCACCGGGTCGAAAACGCCGACGATATGACGGCTTACATCGAGCGGGTTAGAGCGGTGAAGCCCCGCATGGAAGAAGCCATCGCCAATGCGGTCAAGGCGGCGGGCAAAGGTGTGGTCTCACCGCCCTTCGCGCTAGACGGCACCATTACCCAAGCCCGGAGTATCATCACCGGCAAGCCCTTTGACACCAACGCCGCGAAAGACAGCGATCTCTGGGCCGATATGCGCCAAGAAGTAAAAACGCTTCTTGAGGCGGGAACCATCGATTCCATCGCTGCGGGGCAACTCACGGCTCAGGCCAAGGACGCCTTGATCAACCACCTTCAACCCGCCTATGAGGACATCATTCAATGGGCCGAGAATGAAAAAGACCGCGCCCCTGAAGTGTCTACAGGTGTCGGCAGCCAGCCCGGAGGCGCCGCCTACTATGCCTACCGCTTACGCAGCCAGACCACCACCGACCTCACCGCGGACGAGATTCATCAAATCGGTTTAGACGAAGTTGCCCGACTGCGCAAAGACATGGAGGCTATTAAAGATCAGGTAGGCTTCGACGGATCGCTACAAGACTTCTTCGAACATGTGCGCGATGGCGAGTGGAACTACTACCCCAATACCGATGAGGGTCGCCAGGGCTATATCGATGACGCCACGGCAGCGATTGATGGCATTAAAGCCCAACTACCCAACTACTTTGGTTTGTTGCCTCAGGCCGACCTAGTCGTTAAACGCGTAGAACCCTTTCGCGAACGTGATGGCGCAGCACAGCACTACTACCCAGGCACGCCGGACGGATCTCGTCCTGGCATTTACTACGCGCACCTGTCCGACATGACAGCAATGCCGAAAAATCAGCTGGAGGTGATCGCGTATCACGAAGGTCTGCCCGGCCACCATATGCAAATCTCCATCGCACAGGAACTTGAGGACGTGCCGCAGTTTCGCACCCAAGCCCGCTTTACGGCCTATTCCGAAGGTTGGGGATTGTATTCAGAATATTTAGCGAAAGAGATTCCAGGCACCTATCTCGACCCTTATCAGGACTTCGGGCGGCTCACCGGCGAAATCTGGCGAGCGATACGTCTGGTCGTGGATACCGGCCTGCACGCCAAGGGCTGGACAGAACAAGAAGCCATTGACTACTTCGCCGCCAATTCACCCGAACCGCTGGAGAGCATTACCTCGGAAATCCAACGCTATATCGTAATGCCCGGGCAAGCGACGACCTACAAAATCGGCATGCTGAAAATTTTAGAGCTGCGGGCCGAGGCCAAGGCGGCCCTTGGGGACAACTTCGACATCAGGACCTTTCATGATGTCGTTCTGGGAGGTGGCGCACTGCCCTTACCATTGCTCGAACGTAAGGTTCGCCGATGGATCAACGAGACCCAACAATAATTCTGTGCCGCTTAGCATGAGTCTTACGCCAAGACAGAACTGTGTGCGCCAATTGAGCGAGGTAGCCTCGTCCAGCGGAGCGTCGTGCTATGGGCGCCATTGGTGCCTCACGCCGCTGACGCTGATCGTCTGTGCCGCCTTGGTTTTCTGTTCCGGCGTGGATCACAATCACACCTCTCCTGACGCCATGGAACAAGACTGTGTCGTCTGTGATTTCGGCAACGCAAAACTCCTAGCGGCAGTGTGTGCCTCAACGACCCTTTTGGCCTTCGGCTTTGCAAATGAAGTGAACTGGCCAGCCTCTAACCCCTTCCCGTCACGTTACCGTACAACAACCCCTCGGGCTCCCCCACCCCAACTCGCGTTCAGCTGAACATTGACCAATGTCTCCCAGCAGCCCTGAGAGACCCAACCTATTCGCACACGGAGTTGATATGCCCGTTTCTACCTGTATTTCTTGCCATCGCAGTGCGCTCAGCGCGGCGACTGCTGCACTTGCCCTGAGTTCGGTGTTTTTTGCCGCGCCGCTTTCCGCCGATAACATGTCGGTGGATGCAACATCCGACAGCACCATCGAAGAAGTCATTGTGCAAGCCCACCCGCTGTCTGCAGAGGGCTTGGCCCAAGGGACCGTCTCGGTCACTGGGGATACCCTCAACCGTAACCTCGCCCCCAATCTTGGCGATGTGCTGGCCAACCAACCGGGCATTCACTCCGCCAGCTTTGGCGCTGCAGTCGGCCGCCCGATCATCCATGGACTTGGAGGCGCCCGAGTTCAAGTGATGGAGGATCGACTCAGCACCATGGATGTCTCTGTGACCAGTGGCGACCACGCCACCACCGTCGAGCCATTCATCGCGAACAGCGTCGAAGTACTGAAAGGACCCGCAACCTTACTCTACGGAAACGGAGCGGTTGGCGGCGTGGTCGATGTGCACACCGGCCGAATCCCGCACGGTCAGTTAGGCAAAACCTCTACCGGCAAGATTACCGCCCAAGGCAGCGACAATGGCGATCAACACGCTGTTGCCGCCCGCCTTGACGGTGAAGGTGAAGGGTTCGCATGGCATATCGACGGATTTGACCGGCGCTCGACCAATTACGACATTCCGGGCGAAACAGAATCAGACGCCTTGATCGCCGCTGAAGAAGCTGAAGGTGGGGAGCATGANGAAGAGGCNAGCCCGGGATTCTTNCCCGGCAGCCACTTTTCTACCGACGGCGGAGCCATCGGTTTTTCTTTCACCGGTGAAAATTGGTTCTCGGGTATCGCCGTCAGCCAACTCAATGCGGTTTACGGTTTGCCCGGCGGTCACGGTCATCATGACGAAGAGGAACATGACGAAGACCATGAAGACGAACATGAAGACGAAGACCACGAGGAGGAGCATGGTGACGAGGAAGATTTTGAAACCCCAATTCTCGACATGGAACAAACCCGCGTCGACATCGAAATGGGCCGCACAGGACCATTATTCTCAACCAACAATGGCGCAATGAGCCGTTTTGGCAGCACGATTGAAAGCGTCAACCTGCGGCTTGGGATCAACGATTACGAGCACTCAGAGATCGAACCCGATGGCGAGGTCGCCACGCTGTTTAAAAATGAGGCTCTTGAGGCAAGGCTGGAGTTTGTTCACGCCTTTGCAGAGGCAAAGCATGTGTGGGGTCTGCAATTCGCAGAGCGCGAATTTTCAGTTTCCGGTGAAGAAGCCTTTGTGCCGCCGGTCGATTCGGAAAATATCGGTGTGTTCTGGCTTAGCGAACGAGACTTAAGCAACGTTTCCTTAGAAATGGGGCTGCGACTGGAGAACGTAAAACACACGCCTCAGGGTGCCGAGAAGGTAGATTTCACCGCATTAGCGGGCTCTATTGGTGCTATCTACCCCATCAACGACGAACTCACCCTGACCGCGAACTTCGGCTACGCTGAGCGCGCTCCGGTGGGCGAAGAGTTATTCAGCAATGGTCCACACTTGGCCACCGGGCGCTTTGAAATTGGCACCGCTACCCTAGATGAGGAGACCGTCTTCCGCACCGATCTGATTCTTGGCTGGGAGCGCGACAACGTCGAGGCAACCCTCAATGCCTACTACGCGTCTTTCAGCGATTTCATCTATCAGAATCCTAATGGGATGATCGACGATGAGCTTCCCGTCTTTGTTTGGGAACAAGCCGATGCGACATTCCGAGGATTGGATGGTGAAATCCGCTGGACCGGTATCGAGGCCGCCAACGGCCGTCTTGAGCTGCGCGGTTTTTTTGATGTGATTCGCGCCNCGTTGGATACAGCAACGGAGAAAAAACTCCCTCTGATACCACCCAACAGAGTCGGCCTTGGCGTCACCCAACGTTGGGGCACCATAGCGCTGACCCTAGAGGCCATGCGCGTTGGCGAACAGGACGAAATACCCAGCTACGAGCTGCCCACCAAGAGCTATACCGATATCGGAGCCCACTTGGAGTGGCAGGCGACCATGCCCAATGACCAGACGCTGGCGGTATTTCTCCGCGGCGACAACCTAAGTGACACCGAGCAGCGTTACCACACCAGCTTTATCAAGGACCTGGCCCCTCAGCCTGGCCGGACGGTAACGCTGGGAATGCGGTATCAGTTCTAGCCAACAAGATACCGTCGGGCCGAATCCATTTGGCTTGACGGTGTCGACTGCCCGTAAAACGGGGCAAAATGGTCGCGCAATCAACACCTGAAAAGGATGCGCTACTCCATGAGCTTCAACCGTTCAATCCTCCCTACCCTGAGACGAAGACTTCCGTCTGACACGCTTAGGTCTTTCGCGCGGACCGCTGTTTCATTCACCTTGCTAGCACTTCACATGGTCGCACTGATCTGGGCGACACCNGCGNGGGCNGCACCCACAGACCANCTGTGGTCTCACTGGGCTACCCACGANCCNCAATCGACCGTATCCGTCGATCACCGCCCNTGGCAAACGTTGTTATCACNCCATGTCGTTGCAAGCGATGACGGNATCAATCGAGTGGCCTACAGCGACTTCGNCGANNCCTCGAAAACCCTTCTAAACCAGTATCTGACCACGTTGAGCAACGTTCAGCCCACTCAACTCAATCAAAGCCAACAGCTGGCCTACTGGGTCAACCTGTACAACTCACTGACGGTGCAAGTGGTGCTAGACCATCCAAAGAAAGACAGCATTCGCTCCATGGGGCCGCTGTTGTCCTTTGGGCCGTGGGACAAAACCTACCTCACCATTGAAGGTAAGCCGGTTTCGCTGAACGACATCGAACACCGAATTCTGCGGCCGATCTGGCAAGACCACCGCCTTCACTTTGTACTGAATTGCGCCAGCATCGGCTGCCCAAACCTCAGCCGCACCGCCTACACCTCAGACAATATCGAGGATGCGCTTGCTCGAGCCGAACAAACCTTTCTGCAGCATCCTCGGGCGCTTTCCTTGAGCGACAAAGGCGTTCTGCAGCTGTCCAGCTTGTTCGACTGGTACCGAGAGGACTTTGCTGACAACGAGAGCGCCTTACTGGCCTATCTGGCTGAACAGCGGCCGGACCTGGCCGAAACTCTTTTGGTCTACCCCATTGGCTCCAACTCAAACATCGACTACGTTTACGATTGGTCGTTAAACACAGCAGACCCGAGATAAACAAACGAAAACTGACGAACGAGCAAGCCTCTGGGGAGAGACAATGAACGCATCAGCCTACGAAACCATTCTGACCTCGCTGGATGACGGGGTCTTAACCATCACGATGAACCGTCCAGACCGACTAAATGCTTGGACCTATCAGATGGGAGCAGAATTACAGCACGCCATCGAAGCCGGTAACGACGACCCGACGGTCGATGTCTTTATTCTTACCGGAGCGGGACGAGGCTTTTGCGCCGGTGCCGACATCAAGGACCTGTTTAAAAATCAAGCGGACAGTGGCGATAGCGGCGACAACCGCGCACCGCGGGATTGGGTTGGCCTCGTCAGACGGGCAAAACCGATCATCGCGGCGGTTAACGGGGTCGCCGTTGGCGTTGGCCTGACACAGATCCTGCCTTGTGACTTCATCATGGCCAGCCCGGATGCCAAGTTCAGCGCGCGCTTTGTGAAAATGGGCGTGGTGCCGGAACTGGCCAGCTCCTACTACTTGGTCGCGCGCGCAGGTTTTGGATTGGCGAACCGTATGATGCTCACCGGCGAAACCATCGACGCAGCTGAGGCCCAGCGCATTGGACTGGTGGACGAACTGGTAGCGGACAGCGACGGCCTGTTGGCCCGGGCAACCGAACTCGCCAAACAGATTGGCGAGAACCCTCCGGGGGCCTTAGGCGCGGTCAAAGAACTGGTGACGGCTAACATGGCAGAACCGGACATCCGGGAAGTTCAAAAGCGTGAGCTGACGGCACTGGCGGAAGCCTACAAAAGCCCGGAACACCACGAAGCCATCGCCGCCTTCATCGAGAAGCGACCACCGAACTTCAAGAATTTGGGTTAACTTCGAGTCGGGTCTGGGCTAGGACAGCGCAGCAACGCTGCGCTCGCTGAGTTGCAGCCGATACAGAAGTGCCAGCAGCACCAGGTTCGCTAAACCCAAGGACTGCATCACCCAGGTCGTGCCTTCCCCGTTAGCGGCCAGCAGAGGCATCCACAGACCGGCGCTGATCAACAACAGCGCCCGGCCTAAATCGACGACAAACCGGTAGGACCGATGCTCAAGCCAGAGGCCAACAACGTACATGGATCCGGCGATCAGGCCAAAGACTGCCAACACCCCGGGACGCGCCAGATCGCCTTGCACCGCGGTAAGCGCGAAACCGGCTGCTGTCAGCACGACGTACTGCAAGAAGACATAGGTTTTGGTGCTTTGAGGCACTGAAGGATTGTATTGATCCGCCCAGCCGACGGAATCCGCATCCCTCGGCTCGAGGCCCTGCGGGAACCAGCCCGGCCCTTTGAACCATACGGCAAATTTGTCGCGCCACCGCGGTGCCTTCACCGCCAGTATCAGGGTATGCCACCAGACTATCGCGTTTGCCCAAAGCGGATTCCAGCTGCGCAGTCCGTGAGTGATGCCGTATATCGGTTTTTCGTCCTTGCGCTCATCGCAAAACGTGCCGAACAGACGATCCCAGATAATGAAAAACCCGCCGTAGTTCTTATCGATGTAGCTCGAGTTTTTGGCGTGGTGCACGCGATGATTGGAGGGCGTGACCAGCAGGTAATCCAACACACCCAGCCGATCCACATGCTGGGTATGCACCCAAAATTGATAGACCAAGTTCAGGGTCCCGACGCTGATCATCACGTAGGCTGGCGTGCCCGCCAAATACATAGGCAGGTAAAAGACAAAGCCAATGTAATCTGTGCTGGTTTGCCGCAGCGCGGTGCTTAGGTTGTATTCTTCGCTTTGATGATGAGCACTGTGCGACGCCCACATAATTCGCCACTCGTGACCAAATCGATGCTTCCAGTAGTAGCAAAAATCATAGGCGACAAAGGCAGCCACCCAATGCCACCAGTGTTCTGGGGTCCAAGCGACAACGCCCAGTAGCTCGACCGCACCGGCGAAGACCACCGCGGCAAAACTCAGCCGCAGCACACCGACCAACTGGCTCAGACTGCCCATCATCAGGCTGGCGACGGCGTCGTTGAGGCGATAGGTTTGGTTCTTCTTCCACGCGCCGTAAGCCAGTTCCACGACCATGGCTAGAATGAAAAACGGTATGGCAATTTCGACGAAGTTCATTAGGCAATTGTAGAGATTTGCGGCATCAGCACCAGCACCCAAACCTTCACTTTTCCTTTGCCCAATCCGTCGCGGGGATGCTTATACTCAGGCTTTGCATGCAGGAGGAGAGAACATGCCACGTCTACCCCAAGTACCACGTTCAGAAGCCGACCCTTCGGTGCTGCCGTTTTACGACGCGCTGTTTGGCAAAGATCGAGACCCGGTAACCCACCCAGGTACTGCCACCGGTACGCCGGGTAACTGGTGGACGGTTTTTGCCCATGTGCCAGACTGCTTACTGCATATGGTGGCGGGGTTTGAGTTCTATCGAGACCGCAAACGTAAAATCTCTCCGCGACTGCGAGAACTGGGTCAGGCCCGGGCAGGCTACGCGCGAGGCAGTCAGTTTGTATTTTCACAGCACTGCAAGGCGTTGCGCGCAGCAAAGTTTTCAGAGGAGCAAATTGAGGCCATTGCCCACTGGTCCTCTACGGATTTGTTCAGCGATGTGGAACGTGCCGTTTTGGCCTACACGGATGACTTGGTGCTACAGGGTGGCCGCGTCAGTGATGGCACCTTTGCCGCCCTGCAGACTCATTTGTCCGAGGTTCAGATCATCGAGCTGACCTACACGATCTGTACGTATGAAATGCATGCGACCATGACGCGTGCGCTGCGTCTGGAATTCGACGACGTGCCCGAGCGCATTCAGGAAGTTCCGGTCCCCGAGGGCGAAGACCGGGATATCGATTTTTTCAAAGACGTCAAGTAAGCCTGACCCACGGACGACATACCGCTTATTCGGCTGTCTCCGTGTCTTGAGCGGTCCATGACGAGAGCAGGGTATCGTAATCGACCGTTTCGCCCTGCGGTTTCTCGTCGTCCAAAGCACGCTTAGGCGCACCAGGCTGGCTGAACCAATACTCGGCATCACGCGCTTCGTTCAGCAGCGGCCCACACTCGCCCAAGGTGCCGTGCCTCTGTAACCGTTCCAATACGCGGTCTTGCTGTTGGGCCAGACTGTCCATGGCCACCTGTGCCGACACCTGACCACTGACTGCGTTGGCGACGTTCGCCCACCACAGTTGTGCCAGCTTAGGATAATCCGGCACATTGGTGCCCGTGGGTGTCCAAGCCGTGCGAGCTGGCGATCGATAAAATTCCACCAAACCGCCTAAATTGGGCGCCATATCTGTCATGGCCTGGGAGCGAATGTCTGAATCGCGAAACGGTGTTAACCCAACCAAGGTCTTTTTCAGTGATACGGTTTTTGCGGTCACGAACTGTGCATACAGCCACGCTGCTTTGCGCCGTTCCAAGGGTGTACTCGACAGCAGTGTCCACGCGCCGGTGTCCTGATAACCAAGCTTCATACCTTCTTCCCAATACGGACCGTGGGGTGACGGTGCCATACGCCACTTCGGCGTGCCGTCAGCGTTCACCACCGGTAAGCCCGGCTTGATCATGTCTGCCGTAAATGTGGTGTACCAAAAAATCTGCTGAGCAATCTGGCCTTGAGCCGGCACCGGGCCGGCCTCTGAGAAGGTCATACCCGGAGCTTGTTCTGGTGCGTAGGCCTTCAACCAGTCGATGTATTTTTGCAGTGCATAGACCGCAGCGGGCGCATTGGTTGCACCACCGCGGACAACAGAACTGCCCACTGGGCGGCACTGCTCGGCACGAATACCCCACTCGTCCACAGGTAATCCGTTTGGAATACCCTTGTCGCCCGCGCCAGCCATGGACAACCATGCGTCCGTAAAACGCCAACCCAAGGAAGGGTCTTTCTTGCCATAGTCCATGTGCCCGTAGACCCGCTGACCATCAATCTCTTTGACATGGACAGAGAAAAACTCAGCAATGTCCTCATAGGCTGACCAGTTCACTGGCACCCCTAGCGGATATCCGTAGCGTGCGGAAAATTGCTCTTTCAGGGCCGGGTCTGAAAACCAGTCCTGGCGGAACCAATACAGATTTGCGAACTGCTGGTCCGGTAGCTGATACACCTTGCCATCCGGCCCAGTGGTGAAGCTCAGACCAATAAAGTCATCCAGATCCAGCGTTGGCGACGTCACATCCGCTCCCTCGCCGGCCATAAAGTCACTCAATGCCACCACGTAACCGTAGCGCGAGTGGGTGCCGATCAGATCGGAATCGTTCACGTAGGCGTCGAAGATATTCTCGCCAGACTGCATCTGGGTTTGCAGCTTCTCAATCACATCACCTTCCTGAATCAGATCATGATTCACGCGAATACCGGTGATGTCGTAAAACGCTTGGGCAAGGGTTTCGCTTTCGTACTGGTGGGTTGTCAGCGTTTCAGAGACCACATTAATGGTCATACCCCGAAACGGCTGGGCTGCAGCATGAAACCAGGCCATTTCTGCCAATTGCTCATCTCGCTCAAGCGTGGAAGGCTGAAACTCATCATCTACCCAACGTGCGGCATTGGCCGCATAAGCATCCGCGCTGATTCTCGGCGCAGCGGCCTCTTCGCTTGTCTGCCCACAGGCCACGAGACCCGCAACAATGCAGACACCAGCGATTCCCCTCACGATGTTATTCAACACGGCACTATCTCCCATGCTCACGCTCCTCTTTCCTTTTCGTTCATTTTAGCCCTTAGCCATCACAACAACTAACCACAGCATCGCCAGACCACTGGCATACAGCACAGGCCAACCGGTCAGGCCCAACCAAAGTAAATGGATAAAGGCGGCCCCAAGAAGACTGACAAAGAAACGGTCACCACGAGTCGTCGCCATGGGCAACCAACCCTTTACGAGGGCCGTAGGCTTTTTCAGCTCCAGCACAATCAACAAAACCAAGGCGCAGGCTATGGCTGAAAAAAACAGGCCCGTTGGCAGAGTCCAAGCCATCCAGTTCATGAACAATACCTTTTCAACCGATCAAAATAATCAACAACACGCCTGACGATTGCTTCATCCATCGTTCTAAACACGACCAAGGGCAAAGCCCTTAACCAAGTGTTGGCGAACGAACCAAACCACCAGTATGCCGGGTAACACCGTGAACCCCCCCGCCGCCGCCAGCACCCCCCAGTCCATGCCCGACGCGCTTACGGTGCGCGTCATCACAACCACAATGGGTTTCGCCTCACTGCCCGTCAAGGTGCGCGCCAACAGCAACTCCACCCAGCTAAACATGAAGCAGAAGAAAACCGTCACACCAATGGCACTGCGATTGATCGGTAAAAATATCCGAGTAAAAAAGAACCAGAAACTGTGACCATCAATACGCGCCATATCATCAATCTCGGTTGGTACGCCTGACATGAAACCTTCCAGAATCCAGACCGACAGCGGCACCGTGAACAGGCAGTGAGCAAGGGCCACGGCCAAGGGTGTATCAAACAACCCAATGGAAGAATACAGCTGGAAAAAAGGCAGCAAAAACACCGCTGGCGGTGCCATACGGTTGGTCAGCAACCAGAAAAAGAGCTGCCGATCGCCGAGGAAGCGATAGCGGGAAAACACATAGGCAGCCGGCAACGCTACGCTCACCGAGATGAGCGTATTGAGCACCACATAGCTCAGAGAATTGGCGAATCCCTGATACCAAACGGGATTGGTCAAAATCTCCGCAAAATTCGCCAGCGTCGGGCTGCTGGGCAGCAATTCAAAGGTACCGGCAATATCCGCGTTGCTGCGTAGCGCCATGGTCAACAACCAGTACAACGGTAGTATCAGATAGACACAGTAACCCAGCAACACCCATCGACTGATACGGCTGCGACGGCTCACGACTCGTCCTCGTTTCGCATTACGCTGGTATAAAACAGCCAGCTGAAAAGTAAAATAAACAGAAAATAGATCACGGAAAATGCCGCCGCGGGACCCAGATCAAACTGCCCTACGGCCATGGTTGCCAAGTATTGGCTGAGGAATGTGGTGGTATTGCCGGGACCTCCGCCGGTGAGCACGAAGGGCTCGGTATAAATCATAAAGCTGTCCATTAAGCGCAGTAGTACAGCGATGACCAACACGCCCTTCAGTCGCGGCAGCTCGACATATCGAAACATCTGCCACTTGCTGGCACCGTCGAGCTCCGCAGCTTGATAACAGGCCGCAGGCACCGACGTCAGACCCGCGAAAGCCAGCAGCGCGACTAAGGATGTCCAGTGCCAAATATCCATGGCGAGCAGCGTCATCCACGCGTGCAGGGGTTCCGACGTGTAGTTGAAGGCGATACCCAATTCGTTCAGGGTCACGCCCAACAAGCCGATATCTGGGCGGGCATAAATTTGCCAAATGGTGCCCACCACATTCCATGGAATCAGCAGCGGCGTTGCAAGTAGCACCAGCAACAACGATGCCCGTAGTCCGTCCGAGGGCATACCCCGAGCGATGACGATCCCGAGGGGGATTTCGACCAGCAGCACTGCGGCACTGAAACCGATTTGTCGCAAAAAGGCATCAACAAATCGCGGGTCCGCCAACGTTTCGCGATACCACTCCAGTCCAACAAAAAAACGAGTGTTGAAATCCAGAATATCTTGGACGGAATAGTTCACCACCGTCATCAGGGGTATTACGCCGCTGAAGGCGACAATAAGCAGCACGGGCAAAACCCCGATCCACGCCCGATTGTCTTTGACCTTATTCTGCGCCATGCCGCCCTACTCGTATGCCATTGCGAAAACCCACCCAATGCCTCAGATCGATGCTAACCGGATCACCGACGACCTGAGATGCCGAAGAGCGAACAAACACAGAATGGTCTCCGCACTGCAATCCATACATGGAAATCACGTCGCCTTGTTGAGTACCCAGTATGCGCCGACTGCTCACCACACCGGTCAAATCAAAGGCACCGGCCGCGCTTAGCTTGGCGCTTTCCGGACGGAATCCAAGCCGTTCCGGATCTCCTTGGTGCTTTAGTCTGTGCCGCAAAGTCTCCGGCAGTTCGGCAACCGGCAGGAAGTTCATACCAGGGCTGCCTAAAAAATGCCCCACAAACTCATGAGCCGGGTTCTGGTAAACATCCTCAGGACTACCGGTCTGCAAAATTTCGCCATCAGCCAATACGGCTACTCGCTCGGCAAACGTCAGCGCTTCTGTCTGATCGTGGGTGACATAGACCATGGTCACACCCAAGTCTCTCTGCGCTTGCTTAAGCGTCTGCCGCAAACGCCACTTCACACTGGGTTCCACCGCAGTCAACGGCTCGTCCAACAGCACCATGGACACGTCGGGACGAACTAAGGCACGGCCAATGGCGACCAGCTGTTTTTCAAACAACGAAATGCCGTTCGCACCGCGATTCAAGATGCCCTCAATATTGAGCTCCTCCGCAACAGCCTTTACTCGCAATGCAATGTCAGCAGGATTCCTGTTCAAACCGCGGGTGGTCAGTGGGAACGCCAAGTTTTCACCAACGGTCATGGACTGATACAACACGGGAAACTGAAACACTTGAGCCAAGTGCCGGGCGCGGCCGGGTAAACCGGTCACGTCGACATCGTCAAAATAGATGCGCCCTTGCGTGGGCTGCAAAATACCGGACAGCAAGTTCAGCAACGTCGTTTTGCCTGCGCCGGAGGCACCCAGCAGGGAAAAGGCTTCGCCATGAGAAATGTCCATGGACAAGGGTGCCAATGTCGCAGCATCGGCACCGGGGTAAGTGAAACCCACGCCATCCAGGCGGATACGCGCCATATCAGTCCACCACCAGCGTCAGGATGTCATCGCGTCGTACATGCAACGTCATGACCTGACCCTCCTCAACCGAATGCATTCCAGGGCGTCGCACCACCCAATGCTCTGTGACATCGGCGCGTTCAGTGGCGTTTACCCTGCCGTGTACAAAGGTCTCATCACCACTGCGTTCAACGCTGTCCACCTGCATCTCAAAGTCCAACTCAGTATCTGCCGACGGCGCTGCCTCGGAGCCCAACCGCACATGCTCGGGCCTCACCGTGCGCCAATCACCGGCCTCGTCCCCCTTGATCAATGGCAGTCGGTTTACCCCGGGGTCGCTCATCAAATGCGCCGCCGCAAGGTTAGCCGGCTGCTGGTAAACCTCTAACGGTGTGCCCGCCTGCAGCTTTCGATTCTTTTCCAACAGCAGAACCTGATCGCCGAGGGCGAAAGCATCGCGCGGATCACTACTGGTATAAATCACCGTCGCCTGCGTCTCGGACAGGAGCGCCTTGAGCTCTAAGACCAATGCCTCTCGCAGTTTGTAGTCGAGATTCACCAGCGGCTCATCCAGCACCAGAACATCGGCTTTTTTGGGCCAGGGCCCGGGCTATGGCCAATCGCTGCTGTTGCCCTCCCGACAACTCCTCAGGGTTGCGATCCAGAAAGTCACCAATGCCGAGCGTTTGCGCCAAAGAGCGTATCTTTTGCTCTTGAACCTCGCGGGAAAGACCTTGGGCAATCAGGGGTGAGGCAATGTTTTGTGCAACAGTCCAATTCGGGTAATTGACGAATGCCTGAAACACCACTGCCACACTGCGTTGCTGCGGCGGGAGATCGGTCAACGGCTGTTCCTTGTAGCTGACATCACCGCATGCCCGAGTCGGAAGGCCTGCAAGCAGTCGGCACAAATTGGTTTTACCCGATAAATTCCCACCCAGCACGACGGTCATCTCGCCCGGCGCAAACGAATAATCAAAGGCTGTCGCTTCGTTGCCATCGAGGCAGACACGGTCAACTCTCAACACGGCGAATCCAGTGCGGGCTCTCGGAGTGTGTGACGGTATTTTCCATGGCGTGATGCTACCCGATCCGGAGCTGACAAAAACCGTTGACTGCACGACTTCGTGGCATATTCTGCTTAAGAGCGTGCACCATCGACCCGGCGGTTTCGCATACACAATTGTCGGGCATACTGAGGTTCATGCGTCGAAACAATCCATAACTGGGGGAGAGACCTATGTCAGTCACCGGCAAGTGCCTTTGCGGCGCCATCAGCTACAGTATCGACAACCAACCTGCGATGACCGGAGTTTGCCACTGCAAGAACTGCCAGCGCCAAGCCGGCAGCGCCTTCTCGACGTTGGCCGGCGTGCCGCTTAACGAGTTACATATCGCCGGCGAGCCAAAACTCTACATCGACCCCGATACCGACAGCGGCAACACCGTGAAACGTTTTTTTTGCGGCGATTGCGGCTCGCCCATCTATTCGGCGGTGCAGAGCTCACCGGACATGGTGTATCTGAAAACCGGTACGCTAGACGACAACAGTACGTTCCAGCCGCAGTTCCATGTGTGGTGTGATACCAAGCAGAATTGGTTCGACCTTCCCGAGGGCGTTCCGGCAATGCCGCAAAATCCCGCGTAGTCCAAAGCGCCGAAGAGCACGAGCCCAAAATAAAACGGGGTTGCCAAGCACTGCCTGACAACCCCGCCTTACGCCTTCGTCGGCTCGCCGCTACTTCATCTGGGACTTCAATATACCCATCAGCTTTTCTCCGTACGGTGGGCGTAAACCCAACTTTTCCGCCGGGTTGAACGTCGCTTGCTTAAACACCGCCTTGGCATGGCTGAAGGTGCGGAATCCATCTTCGCCATGATACGCACCCATGCCAGAAGGGCCCACACCACCGAAGGGCAGGTTTTCTTGGGCAATGTGCATGATGACGTCATTGACCGTCACACCACCTGACGTGGTGTGATTCAACACCTGCTCAGTTTCCTGTTTGTCGTTGCCGAAGTAGTACAGGCCCAAGGGGCGATCGTGGGCATTTACGTAATCGACGGTTTCATCGATCGTATCGTAAGGCTTGATTGGCATCACCGGCCCAAAGATTTCTTCTTGCATCACCGCCGAATCTTCCGGCGGATCAATCAGCAACGTGGGCGGTATCTTGTGCGCCGACTGTTGACGAAAGTCTTCATTGGCAGGGTTAATCTCAACCACTTCCACGCCCCGCTCCTTCGCTTCGTCAACATAACCGCTGATGCGCTCGAAGTGTCTGGCGTTAACCACCGACGTGTAATCGGGATTATCAAGCAGGGTTGGGAACATTTTCGCCACCGCCCGCTTGCTGGAATCGACAAACTCGCCCATGCGCTCACGGGGCACAAAGACGTAATCCGGAGCCAAACAAATTTGTCCGGCATTGAGCATCTTGCCCGCCATCAGCGCATCCGTCGTGGTGTCCATTTCCGCCTTGGACGAAATAATCACTGGCGATTTACCGCCCAGTTCCAAGGTCACCGGCACAAGATTTGCCGACGCCGCTCGCATCACATGTTTGGCCACAGAGGTTGCGCCCGTAAACAGCAAATGATCAAAGGCCAATCCCGAAAAATCGGAACCCGTTTGAGGCCCGCCGGTCACCACGGCAATTTCCTCTTCGTCAAAAGCTTCAGCAAAGGCCACGGCCATTGCGGCAGAGGTTGCTGGCGTATATTCGCTGGGTTTGATCATGCAGCGATTCCCCGCCGACAGGATACCCGCTAGTGGTGTGAAGGTCAGATTCACCGGGAAATTCCACGGACTGATCACGCCAACAACGCCTAACGGCTGATATTCCACCCAAGACTTGGCCCCCAAAAGCGCCAAAATGCCCGGCGTGACCTTACGCTTATCTTTCTTCACCCAGTGTTTGAGATGTTGCTGCGCATGCCGCAACGGTCCGATAGAGGATGCGATGTCAGTAAACATTGATTGGTGTTCACTGCGATGCCCGAAGTCCTCGTTCATCGCGTCAACAAAGGCTTTCTGGTGTTTTTTAACCGCTTGTATCGCTCTCTCTAGCCGATCAACACGCGTCGCGGCGCTGACGACACCCTCGGCAAGATAGGCCTTACGCTGGCGGTCTAAAACCCCCTGCATGTCGGCTTGGGAAGTTTCTTCGTAGGTTTCGCTCATGTCTTGTTCCTCTCACGGTTTCCATGAATGGGTCTGCTGTACCGCCTCGCTAACAACCCAAATACAGCACTAGCTGATCGCCGGTGCATTTTCATCAACATACTGCTCACGCAGGGTTCGCTTTAACACCTTGCCCGTCGCATTCCGCGGCAAGGCATCGATAAATTCAACGCTCGCAGGCACTTTGAACTTGGCCAAATTAGCCAAGCAATGTGCGATCACGGCGTCTGCATCCAACGCCTGCCCCGGCTTCAGCACCAGCACCGCCTTACCGGCCTCGCCCCAACGGTCGTCGGGTACGCCGATAATGGCCGCCTCCGCCACTTGCTCCAACCGGTACAACACGTTTTCGACCTCAGCCGGATAAACGTTTTCGCCGCCAGAGATATACATATCTTTCCAACGATCAACAATGTAAATGAAACCTTCGTCGTCAAAACGTGCCGCATCGCCAGTTTTCAGCCAGCCATCCACAAACGAATCCGCCGTCGCCTCAGGTTTGTTCCAGTAACCGGGTGTGATATTCGGGCCGCGAATCAGTAACTCGCCCACTTCACCCCAAGGCAGGGTTGCGCCATTGTCATCAATGATCTTCACCTGGGTATGCAAGAGCGGCTTGCCCGCCGACCCAATTTTACGCATGACGTCGGCGGCATCCAAAAGCGTGCCTCCGGGGCTGGTTTCGGTCATACCCCAGCCCTGTATCAGAGGCACACCGCGGTCAATCCAACCCAGCAGTATGGCCTCTGCGCAAGGCGCCCCGCCCACGCCGGCGGTCACAATGCGGCTAAGGTCTGTTGTGGGGAAATCAGGATGCTGCATCATGAACTGATACGGTGCAGGAACGCCGAAGAAGTGCGTCACACCCAAGGCAGGATCGCCCAACACCCCGAGTGCTCTGCCCGGATCAAAATCACGCATCAGTAAAATGCGCCCCCCGGCATGCAGTATGGGGTTGGCATAGCAATTCATGCCGCCAGTATGGAACAGCGGCAGCACCACCAACTGAACGGTGTCGGCGTTGATATTCGACGGAATGCCGAGGTTCACCGCATTATAAAAATTCATGCCGAAGGTAATCATCGCACCCTTCGGGTGACCTGTTGTACCCGACGTGTACATGATCATCGCGACATCGTCATGGGTACACTCGATCGGCTGATAGTTTCCTGTCACCGACTGAAGTGCCTGACGATAGCTAGAACCCGCGTTTTCAGCATCAACCTCCAGTTGATTGGGCACCTGGCAAAGGTCGATCAGTTGTTTTGCCGCTTCCGCGAACGAAGCATCGTAAACCAGCAGGCTAGGTGTCGAGTCGCCCAGTATATATTGCAACTCGGGCACGGTGAGGCGCCAGTTCAAGGGAATACAAATAGCACCGACTTTCGAACAGGCAAATTCGACCTCGAAAACCTCAGGGCAATTGGGCGTCAGCACCGCCACTCGGTCACCCTTACTTAATCCGTTAGATTGCATCCATTCGCCCAATCGATTCGCTCGGTCATCTAACGTGCCATAGGTCACCTCTTCCTGAGTATCCAAGTCAACAATGGCGACTTTGTTTCCCCGCACGCCAGCGTGATACGCGGTCCAGTCGTAGTGCTTTACGCTCATCCAATCCCCTCCTGTAGATTTCACTCCCTCGACAAAAGACTATACCCCAACCTCAAGAAACCTAGCCAATGCCCTCGGTCCGAGAACTGCGGTTTGACCGATACCAGACACCCCATTAGTGTCCACCAATACACCGCCCTCAGAGATTACAGATGCAAGAACGCCAACCCTCAAACCGAGTCCGCTCCATGGCAAGACCATCCTACCCACCACGTTGGCGTGTGGCCGCACTGCTGGGTTGTCTGCTGGCGATTGGGGGACTCTCCGGCTGTAGCGGCGATGTTCCACCCGAGCAGCTCTTGATCGAAAACGTCCATGTCGTGGATCCGGTCAATGGTCTGCTTGAAAACCGTCAGGTCTTGATCGAGGACGGTGTGATTAAGATCGTCGCCGACGCATCACAGTCGGTGGATTTGAGTACCCACGCAGAACGTTTTGACGGACAAAATCGATTTTTGATTCCCGGGCTTTGGGACATGCATGTGCACTTTGTTTACGACGCCAATCTCACAGATCACATGGCGGATCTGTTTTTGGACTACGGCATTACCAGCGTGCGAGATACCGGCGGCGACATTGAGCAACTGGCTAAGTTACGACGCACCCTGCCACTGCCCAAACCCAATATCTATATTTCGGGTCCGCTGCTAGACGGCAAATTCGTCGTCTACGACGGCACGGATCCTGCGCGACCGCCATTGGGTACCGGGGTACCTAAACCCGGCGACGCCGACGCCACCGTGAGCGCACTGCAGGATGCAGGCGCAGATTTCATCAAAATATACGAACTCGTTCAGCCTGATACCTATGCCGCATTGGCCGATGCCGCGGCAGAACGGAATATGCCAATCGCCTCCCATGTGCCACTGATGATGACCGCCGATACCGCCGGCCCCATGGCTGGGTCTATGGAACACTTGCGCAACATCGAACTGGCCTGTGCATCCAACTGGCAAGAGCTGCTCAACCAAAGACGGCAACGCATCGGTGGTTTCACCGAAGGTCTAGGGCACGCTCTGCGCGCCGGTTTGCACAGTGACCAACGATTACCCGCCATCGCCGCCTACGACGAGGAACGTTGCAATCACGTACTCGACACGCTGACCAAGACGATTCAAGTGCCAACTCTGCGGCTGAACACCGTAACGCATTTGAAACCCTTCGAACGAGACGACTGGCCAGCCGCCGTCTCTGCACTGCCCCAAGTCACTCAGGATGCTTGGAGAGCAAGGATTGCCGGACTAACCCAGATTCAGCCGGTCGATCCAACCTTCGCGCGGTGGAGTCTCTTTTTGATTGAGCGCCTCAGAGCGCGAGGAGTACCCATTGGCGCGGGAACCGACACACCCATTGGTCTTGGCATACCGGGCTACAGTCTGCATACGGAGCTGGAGCTGCTGGTCCAAGGCGGTATGACACCCCAACAGGCGCTTTTCGCTGCCACCGTAACACCAGCCACTTTTTTCAATATTGAGAACGAAATCGGGCAAATCAGTCCGGGCATGCGCGCTGATCTGGTGCTGCTACAAAACAATCCCCTCGCAGATATTCAGCACACCCGAGGCATTGAAGCGGTCATGGTGAGCGGCGAATGGGTTCGTTAGTTTCAACGCCAACGCGAATTTGCGAGATATCGCACATAATTGTCAGCGTTACGACGGTAGCATCACCATCGTCACTTATTGAGAATCGCTCGCCCGTCACGACTGGCAGAGGTCGCTATGGCACTACTCGACACAAGCGAAAACCAAATCCTTGAACGAATCGTCAGAATCGAAGAGAGCCTTGCCCACCATATTGAACTAACAAGGCAAGGTTTCTCGGAAATGAACAGGCGCTTCGAGCTGTTGTTGGATCAAACCAATAAACGCTTTGAGCAGGTCGAAAAACGCTTTGAGCAAATCGACAAGCGCTTCGAGCAAATCGACAAGCGATTTGAGGCGATGCAGATTCAGATCGACAGACGATTTGAACAGGTCGATAGGCGATTTGAACAAATCGATAAACGCTTTGATCAAGTCGACCGGCGTTTTGACGCCCTGACCCGCCGCATGGACCGTTTTATGGTTTGGTCTTTCAGCACCACCCTTGCTGTGGGCAGCATCGTGATCGGCGTGCTAAAAGTCTGGCTCTAGACTATTCGCCGACGTTTCGTATCGTGCCGCTTTTCAGTGTCGCGAAGCCACTAGGCTGATACGTGATAATCATCGCCCGCCGCGGTAAGACGCTCGCATTGACACCCGACCCATGAACAATATGCGGGTCAAAGAACACCACCGAACCCGCGGGACATTCGATCAGCACTTGAGCGTCCTCGTCAAAAGCATCCGGATGGGTGTAGAAACCTGCTAACTGGCGACCGTCATCACAACCCGGCAGACAGCCCGCCTTATGGCTGCCATCAATAACCCGAAAGCACCCATTGCTGCACGTCGCATCATCAAACATCACCATGACATTCGGCAGCTTGTCCACATGATCACTGTCGTGAATCCAATAGGGGGCATCTTGGTGCCAACCAAAATCTGACCCGACTCGTGGATGCTTGAGGTTCAGTTTCGCAGTCCATAATCCGAGCCGGTCACTGGGTACCAGTTGTCTCATCGGCTCGCACAAACGGGCGTCGTCAATCAGACGATCGAACACGGGCTCCACATCGTTGACCGGCTCCACCACGCGCAGCTGCCGGGCATTGGCACCATGTTCAAACTGCACGGTGACATGTTCGATATCGACAAACCGGTTCCCGTCGAGACGATAATCTGCACATCGGCTGCTGTGCTCAGCGCCGTCAGCGAGTGCGAGCATTGTAGCCTCGACTCGCTGGGCAGCCGAGCGGAAGACACCGCACTCCTGCCTATCAAAGACATCTCGCCGCACAACAAATCCGTGTTCTTCATAGTGCGCCAACTCTGCGGCCGTCAGCTTCATTGCGTGCTTGTTGTTCATATCACATGGCATCGGTACAAAACCTCCCACCGCCCCAGTCAAACCAATCTCGTCCAGCAAAACCAGAGTTTTGTTACAAACAATTTCAATCTATCCCTTTGAATCTACCGTTCATCCCCTGCAAGCCACACCTTATCTATCTAACGCTGTTTTCTGAAACATATTTAGCACAGTACGCCCCAGTCGCGCCTTCGGGGACAGGGGTTGCGCACATCATATTCCGTCGCGAGGAGCGACACAGAAAAGAGAGGGGAGATCATGCGTAAAGCACTCTTATACAAAACGGGTATCGCCACTGGCTTAAGCATCATAACGTCCTTAGCCGCTTCAGCCGCCCAGGCAGAAGAAAGCACAGGAAGGCAAATTGAGGAGGTTATTGTTACTGCCGAGCGACAAGAAGCCTCGATTCAAGACACCTCCATTTCCATCACGGCCTTTACCGGCGACTTCCTCGATGACTTCGGCATCCGTAATCAGGAAGATCTACAGAACTTTGTTCCAGCGACAACGATTCAACCTTACGACGCCACGGTTCGAGGCGTAGGACGAAACTTCCGAGCGCTGGGTGGCGATCCCGGTGTGGCGACCTACATGAACGGCGTTTACTCCGAGGATCTGCTCACCGCGACCGCAGCGACCTTCTGGGACGTAGAGCGTCGAGGTGTTACGCGGACCCCAAGGTACGCTGTACGGGCGAAACGCCGTCGGTGGCGCTATCAACATTCTCTACAAACAACCCACCGACGTGTTTGAAGCAGCCTTCAAAACCATCCACGGTGACATTGGAACTCAGGAGTATTATGGAGCGGTCTCGGGGCCGCTGGTTGATGGCAGCCTATATGGCCGCATGAACTTTAGCTGGCGCGAACGTGACGGCTTTGTCCGCGATATCGGCGGGGGGGAGGATATTGACGGCATCGGTACCGAAAACGTTGCTCTTCAGCTTAAATGGCAGCCCACCGACGACATCACCGTCGACGTGCGCCAAAACTGGATGGAAATTGACCGATCCTTTGGTGGTGCTAACGGTGGCGGCTTGGTCGTATTGAACGAAGCGGGACGCAATGAACGAGACACGAATTTGATCCCAGGCTACCGGTTTATTGACCAAGATCAGACCAATCCACTGGCCAACGATTTCTACGATCCGTCTTCAGAAATACGCATGTTTACTGATCCAACGACGAACATAACGCGTGAAGCCCAAGCCAACAGACCCGGACTGGATTCCGCTGATTTCGACGGGTTTCAAAATGCCGCGGCATCCCTAGACGGATTCAATGAAACCAGCGCCCAGAGCTTAGCCGAATACAATGAGTGCGTATTCCCTGGAGACATCAGCGGAAGCGACGTATGCGCGGCAACCAACGGTTTAAACAGCGAGATCTTTGACCAGCAAGGTACACAACTGACAACCACCTGGGATTTTTCTGAAACCCTCACCCTAAAATACATCTATGGCTTTAATCAGTTGTCCTATCAGCGAGTTACCGACGATGACAACACCGCCAGTCAATTCCATGACCGCCAGTTTTACGTAAACCACGAGGCCGACTACAGTTCCCACGAAGTTCAGGCGTTTTGGGAGATTAATGATCAACTCTCGGTCACGTCCGGTATCTTCTTTTACGACGCCACCATCGACCAGCGAGGAGATTTTCATACCTCCGTTCCNGAAAACGAAAGACGNATGATNGATGCNAGATCGTACGATCCATCCATTGCCATTGGGCCCGTCACTTCTGCAGTCGCATTGGGCGGCGCGGCGCCAGCCGGTACGCCTGTGACCGCACTTTTAGGTGCCCAACCAGGCGGTGTAACGCTCTTCAGCGCCAAGGAGAGCTGTCAAGTTGCAAACCCTGCACCCGCTTGCGCCCGCAACTATTCCGCAGAAAATAGTGCAGAACAGCTCAGCATTTTGGATTCTGGGCGAAACGATAATTTGTTACTGAGCCTTTGGCAGGGTGATGACGGCACCAACAGTGACCTAAATGTTATTAACGGCCCGAATACGATCGGATCGGATCTGCTGTATGCGACTAAAACCGAGCGCGAATCCTTTGCAGCCTACACCCAAGGGGTTTGGGGCTTTGCCGAAGATCTTACGTTGACCGTAGGAATCAGGTACGCGAAAGATGAAGTAATCGCAGAAGAAAACCTTTGGCGCTACACTGGAACCCTCAGCACCAATCAGATCCTTGCACGCTTCATCACCGATGATTACACATCACCAATAGACACCGTCACGTCGAACGCCCTGTATCAGTACAATGCCGCGAACGGTGGTTTCCAAAGGGATGACGCTGGAGACCTTGTACTGGATCAGTACGGACAGCCGATTCCAACCGAATTGGTAGTAAATGGCGGTATTCCCATCGCAGTAAGCGTGTATCGGCCCTTTGATCGCACCGACGAAAAGATTACCGGACGCATCAACCTCGATTGGGACATCAGCGACGAAATCCTACTGTATTTCTCCGCAACCTCCGGCTATCGATCCGGTGGCTACAACTTGGTCTTCTTCAGCAACACAGCCGCGTACGATCCGCAAGAGCTTATCGCTTATGAGATCGGCTACAAGACTCAATTCCTCGACAACACGCTGCAAATAAACGGCTCGTTCTATCTGTACGATTACGACAACATTCATACAGTAGCCACCGAAGTCACCAGTTTGGGCGGTACTTCCACCTCTGTGCTCGAGGCTGATGGTGCCGAGGTGTTGGGCATTGAAACCGAGGTGCTCTGGCTGGCGACAGACAATTTCACCTTGGGCGGCAACGTGAGTTTCACTCCCAGCGAATACACCGATGATTTGTTTATTCTGGATCCGGCCAGCGCCGAAACGCCAACGTCTCTGTACCCAAACCGTGAACAGAACCGTAAAAACATCAAGGGCAATCAGCTACTTCAGGTTCCCGAGTTGAAGTTTACGGGCTACGGAACCTATTCACTGCCGCTCGAGGCTGGCGCCAAACTGGATCTGTCCGGTGTTTACTCGTGGACGGATGAAGTTTACTTCTCACCCTTCGAGAACGATCAAGAGAAGGCCGATTCCTATGGTCGGCTGGATCTACGCGCCACGTGGACGAATCCTAAGCAGAACATCATCGTCACTGCCTTTATCAACAACGTCTTGGATGATATTGCCAATCTGCAAGTACTTAGACACGGTGAAGGCGAGCACTTCCGTCAAACAGCCGGCGTCACATCCCCACGTTTGGGCGGCTTGGAGTTCACCTACTTAATGGGCGCCTACTAAGGGCCTCGTCTCACATAGCTCAAGGCCACCTCAGGGTGGCCTTTTTTTGCTCGAATTAAGGCTGCACTGAACTCTCCCAACCCATCAACATACCGCACCGAACCTTCAGGGAGAGGCATCTCGGACTGGACTCTGCCACCACAGTCGGTATACGTTCTGAACTCGGAATCGCACCGTCTAGCTGTCTGTTTTTCGTTTTCATCTTGCGTGTTATCTGGGGAGATCATCATGAGTGAAGCCATTGTGCAAAATATGGACATCCGTTCCGCTGTATCGGCTGAAGAGTGGGCCATTCGTCAAGATTTAGCCGCCGCCTACCGCTTGGTCGCTCATTACGGATGGGATGATATGGTCTTCACTCATCTCTCTGCTCGTGTGCCGGGACCCGACGATCACTTTTTATTAAACCCTTATGGCTTCCAGTTCAGTGAGGTGACGGCCTCCAATCTGGTGAAAGTCGATCTCGATGGCAACGTGGTGTTAAGCAACGGCTACGAGGTCAACGCAGCGGGCTTTACCATTCACAGCGCCGTTCATATGGCCCGCCACGATGCCGCAGCCGTCATGCACTTGCACACCGACAGTGGCGTCGCCGTGTCCGCCATGCAAGAAGGCCTGTTACCCATTACTCAACATGCCCTCTTCGTCTATCACGATACCGCCTATCACGACTGGGAAGGGGTTGCCTTGGATCTAGACGAACGCGAGCGTGTCGTCGCTGATCTGGGCAGCAAACATCTTATGATGCTGCGTAATCACGGCACCCTCGCCCTTGGTGGCAGTGTGGGATCGTGCTTTATGCGCCTGTACTACATCGAACGAGCCTGCAAGATTCAGGTGGGCGCCATGAACGGCACGCTCAATATGCCCAATCAGGGCGCCATCGATATGATGGAAACCACGTTCAACAATCCCGCATCATGGGAAGGGCTGAGCGCGACCGCATGGCCGTCCATGCGCCGTTTGGCCGACCGGCTGGACCCAAGCTATCAAGACTAGATCGTCAGACGTCGCCACTGGCGGCGCCCATGGGGTCTCGTTCCAACTGTGACAGCAAAAGGACTTTTCACGTGCTAGGCAAGTCAGACGAACATTTGTTTTTAAGTGCTCTTATCCTTCTCGGCCTGATTTTTTTCGGCTTCTTCGTATTGGCCAATACCGGCTTGCTGCAACTTGCGCTGACTTCTGACCGGAGCATGATCAGCTGGGCAATCCTCGCGCTATACAGTTTGGCTACCCTGCACTGGCTGTTTCGCGCCAAAGCGCTGGATCGTGAAAATGCGCTATGTCGATCGGTTGAAGAGTCAAAATCCATTTCAACAGACCTAGACAGTGGTTATGTGGCACTCGCACTCAATACACCAACGGCCTCGGCCGCTGATCGCCAGCATTTGCTCGACACGCTTGGCGATGAACTCACCAATACGCACGCTGCCGGTCACTTTGTCGCTGATCTGTTACTGAAGTTGGGGCTCCCCGGCACCGTCATCGGCTTTATTTTGATGCTGCTGCCAATCGGCGAGATCGACCAATTTGACCCGTCATTGATGCAGCAACTGTTGGCCGCCATGAGCGGTGGTATGGCGGTAGCCCTTTACACCACCCTAGCAGGACTGGTGACCAGTACCCTACTGAAACTACAGTATTACCTGCTCGATTCCGCCCTGGCCAATCTGATCAACCGAATGGCGCTGTTGGGCACTACCCAACCGATCGACGGATAAAACGACTGTGAAGCATCGGTTTTTCCAACAAAACAACGAACAAGACGTCTTCACTGACCTGCTGTTCAATACCTTGTTGGGCTTTGCCTTTATGTTCGCCATTGCGTTCATGCTGATCAGCACACCGGAGAAAACCGGTGACATTGAGAGTAAGGCCGAGGTCTTGATCACCATACGCTGGGCAGATGAACACCCGGACGATGTGGATGCCTTGGTGGAAGATCCGCGGGGCGGACTGGTCTGGTACCACAACCGCGACAGCGGCCTGATGCATCTGGATCGTGACGACCGAGGCGTGTTCGCAGACCAGATCAACATCAATGGCGTCAAGGTAAACAACCCGATCAATCAGGAAACCGTTACCGTGCGCGCCACTCAGCCCGGCGAATACGTGGTGAACCTGCTGCACTACAAATCCAACTATTCCGCGCCGCTCCCCGTTACCGTCAAGGTCGAAAAACTCAACCCCAGCGTCAGTCTGGTGTATTACGACACTGTCGAACTGACCGGTAGCGGTGACGAAAAGACCGCGGTGCGATTCACCTTGGATGAAAACGGCGCGGTCACCGGCACCAGTCAACGACCGAAACAACTGCTGACCCTAGCAGCCAGCAAATCATGATGACTTCACTGCTCATGCTGGGCCTGGCCTACGCCTTAGTTGCCGCACTGCTGCTGGCCCTGTGCATCGGTCTTGAGGGAAGACGGCTGCTGAAAATTAGCCTCATCGTTTTGGTCAGCGCGTTTTACTCCGTGACTTGGTTGGGCCATCAAAGCATGTTGGGCTGGGCAACGTCAGAGGATATGCCCGATGCTTTCCGGGTACTGTGGATTACCATCGATGAGCCGGATAAGGCGACTAAGGAAGCCGGCGGCATCTTTTTTTGGGTACGCGAACTGGACGAAGCCGGCATACCTCAGGGCGCACCGCGTGCTTACCACGTGCCCTTTACCGAGCAGGCTGCAGAAGAAGCTCAAGCTGCGCTGGGTAAAATGGAAGAAGGTGATGTCATGAATGGCACGCTCTCAAACAACGCAGTGCGCGAGCAAGACACGGAAGCACAGCGTGAAAGCGACTACGAAGGCACCGATCGTATCGGTGGGGATGATGGCTTTCGCCCAATGTTTGAACTGAGAGAAGTTGCGCCGCCTACCCTGCCGCCAAAGGCTTAGCTCTAACGCCACCCAAGGCGATTGTGAGTCCAATGGACAGGAACACCGGATTGCCCGGTGTTCCACCTCAAACCATCCTTACTGCCAGGTCAGTTGACCGCCACCCTCACCCGCTGCAGCCAGCCGATCTTGCTCGGCTCTGGCGCGCACATAGTGGTGGATCATCGTGGTGTCTTCGTCTGAGACAACATCATCGAAGGCCGCCATACCATTCGCCGCCAGCAAGCCGTCCTGCACGATCTGGTTGAACACCGTATGGGTGCCTTCACTCATGCGTCGCAGATCGGGAATCGATCCACCGGAACGCACAGCCAAGCCATGACATACCGCGCAGTAGTTATTGTAGTGGCGCTCGCCTGCGGCGATCTGGTCATTGGATGCCGTGAGATTGGTCTGTACCGGAATCGTGCGATCACGAACCGTTGGTACGGGCAATTCCTCGGTGCCACCCACTTTGAACACCAGCAAACGGCCGTAGTTGTTGTAGGTTAGAGAGGCATGCTCTGACACTGGAGGCAAGGGTTCACCACCAAACAGGTCACCACCACCGGTACCCGTAAGAATCGACACGTATTGAGTCCCATCAATTTCATAGGTAATTGGCGGAGCCAACATCGACGTATAGGTATTGAACTGCCAAAGCGCTTCGCCATTGTCCTTATCGTAAGCCGTCAACATGCCCAAGGCATCGCCTTGGAATACCAGGCCACCCGCAGAAGACAACACTCCACCGTTCCAGTAGTGAGGAATTTCAACAACCCACTTGTCTTTGCCGGTCAGAGGATCGAAGGCTTTCAGATAACCCTTGGGGGTTGGCTGATCGGCAATGTTGTCGACAACTAACTGCGTAATTCGTCCAAACTCGAGACCCGTATTCCAGCCGCCGGGATTGCGCTTGTATATGCCTGACTGTTTCCAATCTTCGCTCAGACCATAAATCAGTGGATTGTCCTGAGCCGGTATGTAAACCACGCCCGCTTCTTCGTCCACCGACATCGCCTGCCAATTGTGAGCGCCCAACGGTCCGGGCAGAACCCATTGTTCCTGTTGCTCGTAATCGAGTTCTGGGTTCTCTACCGGACGGCCGGTCTCCATGTCCACATGGCTGGCCCAGGTGACGGTGGCGTAGGGGTTGGCCCGCAGCAGCTTTCCGTCGGCCCGATCCAATACGTAGAAAAATCCGTTTTTCGGCGCCTGCAGCAAGACTTTGCGCATCTCGCCGTCGACTTCCATATCTGCGAGCGCGATATCCTGTACCGCCGTGTAGTCCCAGTTGTCGCCGGGGGTGGTCTGGTAGTACCACTTCATCGATCCGGTATCCGCATCCAGCGCGACGATTGAGGACAAGAACAGGTTATCACCACCACCGGGGGAGCGAATCACGCGTGTCCAAGGCGAGCCATTACCGACGCCAAGGTAAACCGAGTTGAAATCGGGGTCATAGACAATGGAGTTCCACACGGTACCGCCACCGCCGAACTCCCACCAGCTGCCGCCTTTCCATGTTTCTGCCGCGAGCTCCATTTCTGGGTGCTCAAATGGCAAAGAGGGGTCACCAGGGACCGTAAAGAAGCGCCAAACTTCTTCGCCGGACTCTGCATCGTATGCGGTCACATAGCCTCTGACGCCGAATTCAGCGCCGCCATTACCGATGAACACTTTACCGTTAGCCACACGAGGCGCACCGGTGATCGTATAAAAACGTGTGCGATCAATCAGCGTATCGACTTCCCACACGACAGAGCCCGTCGCAGCATCCAGCGCGACCAACCGGCCATCCAGGGTACCGACATAGACCCGGCCCTTGTAGACCGCAACGCCGCGATTCACCACGTCACAGCAGGCTTTGCGTGCCCACTCACCGGGCACCTCCGGGTCATATGACCACTTGGTTTCGCCGGTGATGGCATCCACTGCGAAGACTTTGCTCCACGTGCTGGAAAAAAACATGGTGTCGTCAACGACGATGGGGGTCGCTTCCTGAGCGCGGTTGGTATTCATGTCCTTGTACCAAGCAAGACCCAACTGACCCACCGTTTCCTTGTTGATTTGCGTTAGTGGCGAGTGCCGCTGCTCTTCGTATGTACGACCGAAGGACAGCCAGTTGCCAGGTTCCGATGCCGCGTTCTTAATACGCTCATCATCGATGAAACCCATAGTCGGCTCGACGGCAGACCCTGCGCCGGCCACATCAGCGGCGCCACCTTCATCGTTAGCGGACTGCGGACTCAACGCGGTGTAGGCAATCACTGCCAAAACGAGCGCGCCAAGAAGTGCGAGAACTTTATTCATTATCCCAATCTCCCTTTCTATCAGTCGCTGAACTTAACCTATTCGCGGGTGTGAATACACCGCCACTGTATGCGTCAACGTTATGTTCATCAAAACAGCACTGAGCCATCAAAACCCGGCGTGATGTCTAAGAAGGAACTCCGTTGCGCCTAGACTGATGCCCGACCCAAGTCCTGCAGTAGATCTGCCACTCGAACTCGCCAGGCCGAGGCGATTTGCCGGGTCCACGCGTCTCCCAAGGCAGGGGCAAGCGCCTCGCCCATCGCCTGAAAGTACGGGCCGTACATGTCCGGCGACACGCTGTAAGCGGACACGTGATTGGTTACCTCCCAGCGAAAATAGCTTTCAGGCCCAAGCAACTCTGGATCCATCAGCAACTCGAATGTTTGATCCAACATGCGTCCACGCATGTTGTCATCGGCCTGCTGCATCAGCTCCTCAGCGTCGGGACGCAGTTGAAAGAAGCGCTCGTAGATTTGTGGCGACAAATCAATGTCTCGCTCCGCCAAAATCTCAAATGCCTGCGTCAGTTCTGCGGTGCCTCGCGCGGCTTCCGTCATCTTCGCTTCCCCCTATTCGTCGACGTTAACTGGGCCGATACTCTGGCACGTCTTCCCCCTGAACAAAGGCCTTAATCATCTCGTTTACTGATTCAGGCTGCTCTTGCTGCACCCAATGGGAAACACCCGGCAGATAGCGAATCGTGAAGTCGTTCACGTAGTCACCCGTGGTTAAGGTGGTGGATTTATCCAACGCCACATCGTCCTCGCCCCAGACCATCAGCGTGGGCACGTCAATCGGCGTGCGGGGGTCGGTTCGAGGTCGGCTGCGGTCGCCACGCAGCAGGGCCCGATAAAAATTCACCATGGCCGTCAGCGCGCCGGGCTGAGCCGCGTTGCGGCGATACACCTCGCGCACGTCGGTAGGGAATTGGCCCGCGTTGGCAGAGGTCTTACGGAACATCTCGGCAATGGGTTCGGCGCGGTCTTTGCCCAACAAATACTCGGGCAGCCACGGCAGCTGGAAGAACAGGATGTACCAGCTTTTTTTCAACTGCGTCCAGCCAAAAGCGTCCTGCATCGCCTGAGGGTGCGGCACATTGCAAATAACCAAACGCTGCAGCGGCAAACGTTTGCGTAGCGCAAATTGCCAAGCGATCACGGCCCCCCAATCGTGGGCAATGAGCGTCACCTCAGATTTGCCACTGGCTTCAATCAACCGAGCCACATCCTCAACCAGTTCGTCCAGCCGATACGCCTGCAACCCCTCCGGGCGAGAACTGTTGCCGTATCCGCGCAGATTGGGTGCCCAAGCGGTAAAGCCTGCATCTGCCAACATAGGCAATTGGTAACGCCAAGAAAAACTGTGCTCAGGAAATCCGTGCAGGCACAGAGCCAAGGCATCCCCGTCTCCACATACGTCGACCTCAAACGTCAGATTATCGGCCACGCTTACCATCGTGGTCTGAATGCGCGGGTCCTTTAACGACGCAGGAACAATGTCCATAGGAAGACTCCATAATTCATTTCAATTTCAGTCCTAAGGCGAACCATCAAGCAGTTTCAGAAGCCGACTTGCTCGCCGTCAAAATCCACAGGGGATCGGCATCCGGGGGCGACTGATCGTGGAATTGGATTCCCGAAAAGCCACTCTGCTGCAGGCAGTAGCCCACCAGCTTCATTTTGTCATCACGCTGCATGCCCTGAAAGGCAGCAATGGCCTTGGTTGGAAAAAGCCGGTGTGACATCGCGATGGCGATGGCGCCGCCGGGCTTCAACACACGAAACACCGAGCGCAGCACATGCACGGGCTGGGTCAGGTACTGAATGGACACCACGATCATTGCGCGGTCAAAGCAGCCATCAGCATAGGGCAACACGGGATTCTGGTTCAAATTTTGCACACACCACTCAGTGAGCCGGGTATTCGCAGCCAACTCCTGAGCGTTCATTCCCAATCCGGCCACACGGGACAGAGCCAACTCTTCCGGCAGGTGGGAAATCCACGAGGACATGAGATCTAGGACATCGGCATCGGCGGGAACAAAATCCCGATAAAAGTCCGTGAGCGCAGACAGCGTCGCATCGTCAACATGAGCCACCATACGCGGCTGTTCGTAAAACACGTCGTCACTCTCATCGTCCGACCGCTCAAACCAAGCGGTGGGCAGACCAAAATAACTTTCCTGAGACGCTTCTTCTGACACGACATGCTCGGACAACTGGGTGAGACTCCATGGTAGCGCGAGATCGCCCCCTGAGAAATGCTCGCACAGCTCAGCGTCAGCACCCCCGCCATGCGCTGCCCGATTAGGCAGGGCGGGCTTTGGGCATATGGCTGATAAACGCTTCATCCGCTGGCGATGACCAGCAAGTGATGACCACTAGCGCTCCGTCCTTTACCACTCGGTCAGTCCATTCAATTTGGGAAATAGATGTACTCGTCCCCTTCGGCGTAAGCTCGCGTTGCGTCTTTATCGATGAGTTGGGGCGAATCCATAACGCTTGGCCAGATGGGCTCTGCTTGTTCCGCATTGTGGGCGGCCAGAAGACCCTGCAGTTCAGTGACCATGTCCGGTCGCGCGTCGACTAAATTGATACGTTCCCTTGGGTCCGCTGCGAGATCGAACAACCAAACCGCTTCTTCACGCTTACCGTCCTTGGTGAGGTTCTCTGCACGAATCAGCTTCCAGTCTCTATGACGGACAGACTGATGATGTCCTTGCCGCCAAAACAAGGTCTCGTGAGGCACACCCTGCGCATCGCCAGTCACGAAGGGCATCAGGTCGACGCCATCCATCACACGATCTGTGGGTACCGGTGCCTGTGCCGCCGCGGCGATGGTGTGAAACAGATCCACATGATGTACCGGTGCGGCCAGCTCACTTCCCTCTGGAATTTTCGCCGGCCACTTGGCCATAAAGGGCACATGGGTCCCGCCCTCAAAGTGATTGAGCTTCCAGCCCCGAAACGGTTTGTTCACATCCGGCAAACCAATGTACTGAGCACCGCCATTATCACTGGTAAATAAGATCAGCGTATTGTCGGCTAAACCATTGTCCTCCAACGCCTGAGTCACCATGCCGATGGAGCGATCTACTGCGCGAATCATGGCCGCGTAAACCCGCAGATGGTGATCTTCGATATGCGCGAGCGCGTCATAGTCTTCTCGAGTGGCCTGCAGCGGGTTATGAATGCCCCAATGCGAAAGGAACATGAAGAAGGGTCGGTTTTTGTTGTTCTCAATAACTTTTACCGCTTCACGGCTGTAGTAGTCGGTCAAATAGCCGTCGGGCTCAAACACCTCACCGCCGTTAAATTGTGCTTTGTATTGAGAGGAAGCCCAGACCATTTTTTCAATGTTTTGATCCAGCCTTTTGGCATTCACCACGTTGGGATGATCTTCCGGCAGATACAGCAGACCCGCCATATACAACGATTCATCGAAACCCTGGTGCTCTGGCCGCATATCGCCGGTTGAGCCCAAATGCCATTTGCCGATATGGACGTTGTGATAGCCACGTTGCCCCAACACTTCAGCAATGGTGATTTGCTCGGATGGCATCCCCAGATCCTCCATCTCAGGGAGCTGATCGGCGCCTTCCATATCAATCATGACCGGCAAACCTTCGCCATCGCTGTCCTGCTGCATCCAATTGAAAATGATCGGACCGATTTTGAACACCGGTGTGAACTCGAAACCAAAGCGAGTGGAATACCGCCCGGTCAGCATCGAAGCCCGCGAGGGAGCACAGACAGCGTTAGCGGCATAGCCGTTGGTAAAGCTAACGCCCTGATGCGCCAGCGCGTCGATGTTTGGCGTCATCAGCGTGCCATCTGCAGCACCACCGTTGTAGAGAGAGATGTCGTTAAAGCCCATATCATCGGTCATCACCAGAATAATGTTCGGCGGTCTCTGGTTCGCCGGTACCTGCGCACTCGCAGGGCCAACCTGCCACTCAATCGGGCGATTCGGCGCTGTTGGTTGCAGCAGACTCTGTACCGTGGGCAACGCCCAAACCAACAAATCCACTTTGTTTTGCCAAGCAACGGCGGCGGCAACAACCAACACACATATGCTCGCGAATAACTTTTTCATGACACCCCCTTGCCTCACAATCGGTGCCATACTATGTTAAAAACTAATGTCAGTCATTATTTTACAGTCCCGGCGGAATTAGGCGCGGGCACGGCGCAAAGGGAGCCATAACATGACCTCATCGGAACCACTGATTTTCAAAGGTGTACCCGGATCACCGTACACACGAAAAATGCTGGCCTATTTGCGCTTCCGTCACATTGGCTACCAGCTGCTCATTGGCGATCAAGCCTCGCATATGAACTTACCCGAAGCCAAAGTGCAGTTGCTGCCGACCTTTTATCTGCCAAACGACCAAGGCGAAATAGAGGCAGTCGTCGACTCCACCCCACTAATCCGCCGTTTCGAACAAGACTTCATAGGCCGGGCAGCCATTCCCCAGCACCCTGTATTGGCCTTCATCAATGACTTGCTCGAGGACTATGGCGATGAATGGTTAACAAAAGCGATGTTCCACTACCGTTGGTACTACCAAGACGACATCACTACCGCGGGAAAAATTTTGCCACGCTGGTCCAATAACGGCGCCTCGGAGGAAGAGCTGCGCCAGTACGGCAGCTACATTTCCGAACGCCAAATTTCGCGGCTCTATGTGGTGGGTTCCAACGACATCACGGCACCGGTAATCGAGGCCAGTTACCAGCGATTTCTGACGATCTTTGACGATCTGCTGCAGCGCCACCGCTTCGTCCTAGGCGATCGCCCAAGCAGTGCCGACTTCGGAATCTATGCCCAGCTCACTCAGTTGGCAAAGTTTGATCCCACGCCAATGAAACTGTGCCTTGACCACGCGCCTCGGGTGCATGCGTGGACTGACATCGTCGATGACTTAAGCGGTCAGCCCGCCGAAGAGGATGACTGGATCGAGGCAGACGGAATTCGCGAGCATCTCGGCGAGTTGCTGAGCGAGGTGGGCCGAGTTTACATACCCGCCCTGCTCGCCAACAACGCAGCCATCGATGCGGGACAAGATCAAATGGATACCACCATCGACGGCCAACCGTGGACACAGCCCACCTTCCCCTACCAAGCCAAATGCCTGCAAACCCTGAGGCACCGTTACTTCAGCCTCGATCAGGCAGATCGGGACGGCGTCGATACCGTGCTCGCGGGCACCGGCTGTGAAGCCTTTCTCGGAAACTGAGCATGCGCCTGAGTACGCGTCTAAGGTCCTACGCCATGCGTCTGTTGGGTTCCCAAGCCATGCTCAACCTTCCGCGCAGGGTCGCCCGCGCGCGCCGTAAGATTCGCGGGCAAACGCCTACAATCTATTACTTTCATCAGGTTGATGACCCCTACAGCCTCATCATGGCGCAACAGCTTGAGCGCTTCGCGGCGATGATCTCGCTGGACATCACGCCGTACCTGGTGAGTGGGCCCAATGACGCATTCAAAGGCGATGCGTCTCGATTTGATGATTGGGCGCTGCGAGATGCCGCCAGCATCGCCTCCTTTCTCGGCGATCCCCTGCCTATTCCTGACGGTCTTGAGCAGGCCGCATACCCGCCCCCGGACCAAAGTACCGCCGCCAATGCGTCATTGCTTGCTGCGTTGCATGGGGGACATTTTTGGCAGCTAGCGCAGCAAACTGGGCACGCGCTGTGGTCTCGCCAGCTGGCACCCAACGTTTCCGACGAAACTGCCGCGAACGTCGCGCAGGCCTTGAACGAGGGCGACACGCTGCAAGAGAGCCTGGGCCATTATCAGGGGGGCACACTGTATTTCGAGGGCGAATGGTTTTGGGGTGCTGACCGCCTGCCGCGACTGTGGGATCGCCTAGCTGCTGAGGGCTTTTGCGATGCCGAATCGCCTGTATTCGATCCTTACCGCAATGGCACAGCAGAAAGACTCACGGCCAACGGTCCGGTCTCTGCCGAAATCACGCTGGAGTACTCCCCGTCACTGCGCAGCCCCTATTCGGCGATTGCCCATGCCGACGTAGAACGCTTGATCTCACGAACTCAGGTGGCACTGACTCTACGCCCTGTCATGCCCATGCTGATGCGCGGCGTTACCGCACCACGGGCCAAACAACGATACATTCTGACGGATTGCTCCCGAGAAGCTCAGGCCAGCAACACCCCATTTGGTAACTTTGTTGACCCCTTTGGCGAGCCGGTGAAACGCGGATTCGCGTTGTTTCCCGGTGCCTTGGCTCAGGGTAAGGGCATGGCCTTTGTCGGCGCATTTCTCAGCGCTGCCTTTGCCGAGGGCATCGATATCGACTCGGAACACGGCCTGCGGGAAGTAGTAGCCAACGCAGGCTTGCCGTGGGAGGCAACCCAGTCGCACCCCGACAGTGCCGCTTGGGCAGAGCTGTTGGAAGACAATGTGAATGCCATGCTTGGGGCAGGCCTTTGGGGTGTACCGAGTTTTCGCATCAGCAGCCCAGGGGAGCCGGATTTCTGCTGCTGGGGCCAAGATCGGATTTGGCGAGTCGAGCACGAGCTGGCCCGTCGTAGCCAACAATCCGATGGATAATTAGAACCACCCTCACAAGGAGTGTTCAGTATGAAGCGTAATGTCCAAGTCACTGTCGCAGTACTCATCGCCCTGATACTTTTGGCCAGCGTCCTTTACCGAACTGCGCCGGTTCAAGACGCCTTCATGAGAACTGGTGTGGCTGCAATGCTAAGCAGTACCCCGGAGACCTTCGATGGCCTGCAGGTCGTGGTTTGTGGCAGCGCATCGCCACTGGGCAACAACCCAGATCGCGCGCAAGCGTGCTTGGCGGTGGTTACGCCAGACCACCTTTTCTTGGTCGATGTTGGCGCCCGATCACCCTTGCGAATCGCCCAGGCTCAGCTGCCCATGAATCGGCTGACCGCGGTCATGCTGACGCATTTTCACTCGGATCATATCGCAGCGCTGGCCGACGTGAACTTGGCCTCTTGGGTTGCCGGGCGGCGAGCCAGCATGCTGGTCTATGGCCCAGAAGGCGTTGAGACCGTGGTCGCCGGCTTCAATCAGGCATACCGCCTCGACCGCGGCTATCGCACCGCCCACCACGGCGAGGCGTTACTGCCACCATCTGCGGGGCCGATGAAGGCCATGACATTCCAGCCCGGGCTTGTCTGGCAAGACAGTGACATGACGGTAACCAGCTTCCTAGTNGACCATCCTCCCATCGACCCTGCGGTCGGTTACCGATTTGATTATCGGGGGCNCTCAGTGGTAATCAGCGGGGACACCAACGCATCTGACAATCTCTTCACCGCAGCGGCGGATGCCGATATTGTCTTTCACGATGCCTTGGCTCGGGACTCTCTGGACATTATGCAAAATTCGATGGCCAAAGCCGGGCGATCCAGTCTTGCCCAAATCATCGCAGACGTAACCGACTACCACGCCGACACACGCACCCTTGANGAAGCGGCAACCGCGGCAGGCATTGAGCAGCTGGTGCTTTATCATCTCGTACCTACGCCTATGAACTCACTTACTGAGACCATGTTTCTGCGGGGCTTGAGTGATAAAACCCTGCTGGCCCACGACCTTCAGGTCTTTGAACTGCCGCCTGAATCTGACGAAATCATTATTCGCTGAAACACACGCGGCGTTCGCTACTGAGCGCACAAGCATTTGCTGCTAGTCTTATTCCTGCTCGAGGGGAAAAGGGAGTATGCAGTGGCCTCATTTACACATTACGCCANTCTGGCGCGCGTCACGGTTCGTCAACGATTTGCGGAACAACACGAACTGAGTTTTCGTTCATTTATCGTCATTCTCGCGATATTCGTTGGGATGTCATCAAACGCTTGGTCGGCCAAACCCGATCACAAGGCGCATAACAAACACCTGTCCATGGCGCCCCCTGACGCGTCGCTTCAACTGCTCCCAGAGGCCCTCGGCAGCTACCGGTGGCCCATTTCCACGGACAACGTTCAAGCCCAGGCGTTTTTCGATCAGGGTATGCAGCTGCGTTGGGCCTACAACATGCCGGAATCCATCGCGTCCATGGTAAAAGCCCGGGAACTGGATGCCGCCTGTGCCATGTGTTTTTGGGGCGAGGCCTTTTCGCGGGGCTCCTTCCTCAACGGCGGCATGAGCGCCGAACAGGCCGCCGCCGCTCGAATCGCTATCCGTCAGGCTGACGCGCTCAAAGACAGTGTGTCAGCCATGGAGCGAGCGCTGATCGAAGCCACCCTAGTTCGCTATCCAGCCAACTACGAAACGACCAACCGACGCCCAGTCGACCAGGCCTTTGCCGATGCCATGGCCAACGTTTATGCAACCTATCCAGACGATCACAACATCGCGTCAATTTATGCGGTGGCTTTATTTTTGCTCGAGGATCGGCGCGGCTACCGGGATCTGGCTGATCCCGATCTGCAGCGCCTGCACGGTGTCTTGACTCGGGTACTCGCACAGGACATCAAACACCCGGGCGCCTGTCATTTGTATATCCACGCCACCGAATCCAGCCAACAACCCGAACGGGCCCTAGCCTGTGCCGACCACTTGGCATCTACCGTGCCCCTAGCCAGCCACATTCAACACATGCCATCACACACCTGGAATGAGGTGGGTTTGTGGGGTCGTTCCGTACGCGCCAATACCGCAGCGAAAAATGCCGACTTACTCGCCGCTCAGGGCAAGGGCTTTTCTTATGGACCGACGCATAACCTCCATATGCTGCTCTTTGCCGCCTCATACGACGGCCAAGGAGCCGTCGCTACTCAGGCAGGCAAGGACTACCGGAAATACGCTGGAGATGCACAGTTCGAGGCCACCACCCTGATTCGGTTCGGTCGCTTCGACGAGGTATTGGCATTGAATCACCGACCGGACAACGGAGCCTCGGCGGCGATTTACGATTTCGCCAAAGGCTACGCCATGCTCAAGAGCGGAGACTTGGCTGGCGCTGAAACCACGTTAAAGACCCTGCAGGGATACATCGCCACGACAAAAGATAAAATCCGTTTCCATCCAGCGAAGACCGTTGTCGGTGTTCTGACTCACATTTTAGCCGGCGAAATCTCGGTCACTCAGGGCGATACGGAAGCCGCATTGGAAGCCTTTACCCAAGCGGTGTCTTTGGAAGATGCACTAGACTACGACGAGCCGGAACCCCTACCCTTTGCAGCCCGACATTGGCTTGGCCAAACCCTGCTGGATGCCGGACAGCCCTCCAGGGCAGAAGCCGTTTTTCGCGACGAGTTGAAAGATCATCCGCACAACGGTTGGTCGCTTCATGGCCTACAACAATCCCTGGCTGCCCGCGGCATGGATGACCCCGCAGTAAACGAAGATCTCCAAAAGAGCTGGGCGCGGGCTGACATCTGGCTGAGCGGCGCCAAGTTTTAACTTCAACGCAAAACCAAAAGCAAAATCTATGAAAATCAGTGCTCTGGAAACCTTCATCGTCGCACCGCGATGGTGTTTTTTGAAAATATCCACCGACGAGGGTTTGGTGGGCTGGGGCGAACCCGTTCTGGAGGGTCGCGCTCATACCGTCGCCGCTGCGGTAGAGGAACTTGCGGACTATTTGATCGGCGAAGATCCACTCCAGATAGAACGGCATTGGCAAACTCTATACCGCGGCGGGTTTTATCGCGGCGGCGGCATCCACATGAGTGCCATTGCGGGCATCGACCAAGCCCTGTGGGATATCAAGGGTAAGTTTCATAACGCGCCGGTTCATCAACTGCTTGGCGGCCAGGTACGCGACCGCATTCGTGTCTATGCCTGGGTTGGCGGTGACCGGCCAGCTGACATCGTGAGCAGTGCCCAACGCGCCATCAGTGACGGGTTTAAAGCCACCAAGATGAATCTCACCGAAGAGATGCAGATCGTCGACAGTCACAGCAAGATTGATGACGCCGTCGAGCGTATCGCGCACCTGCGGGAGGCCGTTGGTAGCGCCTTGGATATCGCCGTGGA
>PAFU01000029.1 GCA_002704225.1 Gammaproteobacteria bacterium
GTATGAGTTCAGTAGATAGTGGTGTGTTAGCTCTCACACGTTTGTCGGTACGAGGAGATGTCAGTGATTGCTCGTAAGTGTCTGTTTCCTGCTGCCGGTTATGGCACCCGCTTTTTGCCGGCAACCAAGGCCATGCCGAAAGAAATGCTGCCAATCGTGAATCGACCATTGATTGAATTCGGCGTTGAAGAAGCGAATGCCGCCGGAATGTCGGATATTTGCATCGTCACCGGCCGGGGTAAGCGGCCACTGGAAGATTACTTTGACGTGAATTTTGAGCTGGAACACCAGATCGCAGGCTCCGCTAAGGAGTCTTCCCTCAGGCAAATCAGGGCACTGAACGACGCCTGTACCTACACGTTTACGAGGCAGCGCATGATGCGTGGTTTGGGCGATGCGGTGCTCACGGGTCGTAAACTGGTCGGTAATGAAGCCTTCGGCCTGATTCTGGCAGACGATCTTTGCTTTAATCTCGATGGCGATCCCGTCATGAAACAAATGCAGGATGTTGCGAGCGCCTTCGATTGTTCAGTGATCGCGGTCATGGACGTTCCTCAGGATCAGGTGAGCAACTACGGCATCGTGGTGGGGGATGAGATCGAGGCTAACGTGTTGCAGGTATCCTCAATGGTTGAGAAGCCGCGTGTGGAGGACGCTCCCTCCAACCTCGCTGTGATCGGGCGATATATCCTGTCGCCGGACATTTTTGACTTCATAGAATCCACCGAGCCCGGTGCTGGAGGCGAGATCCAACTCACCGACGCGCTGAATGCGTTGGCTCAAACGGGCAAGCTGCTGGCCTATCGTTTTGCGGGTCGCCGGTTTGATTGCGGCAGCGTTGACGGCTACGTCGCGGCGACCAACTATTATTACCGCAACGTTGTCCACACGTGTTGAGGTGTCGATCAGATCTGGCTCTGATCGTTCTTTGATTCTAGGGCACGTTGCGAACACTTCCCCGCAACCCAATCCTCGGCTTGGTGTATTGCAACAAATATATTTGCGTTAGCCGGCAACATAAATCTCGACCAGTCGGCAGGGTGAGTGGTTCAATAGTGTCTCGGTCATTCAACAGATTGTTGGCGCCGAAGCGAACCGAGGAAAGGGCGGTTCGCTGAACAATGTGTTGAAAAAGGGGGCAGCATCACTTCAGTTAATCGTGACTCGGCGCAAACGCATCTTTCGTTCGGCTCGAAAATGGCCTTTGGTGTTGGTGCAACCGGGGAGGCCGTCTACCTAGGACTGTTCAATACCTTCATAACCATCTACTACAACCAGGTGATGGAGTTAAACAATGCGTTGATCGGTATCGCGATCATGCTCGCCATGATCGGTGATGCCATTTCAGATCCCGTTGTCGGCATCATATCTGACCGCTGGCGCTCCAAGCTCGGGCGACGGCATCCGTTTTTGTGGTTGGCTCCTGTGCCACTGACGCTGACCCTGTACTGCGTCTTTAACCCTCCGGAATTCTTATTGGGCGAGACGAGCGAATTCGGCCAGTGGGGACTGTTTGCTTGGCTTGCGGTATGGACCATTTTGAGCCGCTCTTCGTTGACGCTGTACAGCGTGCCGCATATGGCGCTTGGAGGAGAGCTCTCGAAGAACCAACACCAGCGTTCGCAGCTTTTTAGTGCGAATACGGTTTTTGCCTATGTGGCCGGTGCTTCCTTTGGCTTTGCGGCGTGGAGCTTTTTCTTTGCCGGTGAACATGTGCGAGCGGCAGACGGTCTGGTAGTACCCGGTCATTTGGCGGCCGAGGCCTACGGGCCGCTGATTCTCACCGCGTGTGGTCTTATTCTAGTATCGATGTGGGCCTGTGCTGCAGGCACCTCCCGCCACATACCGCACCTGTCTTCGGCTCAGCTTGCGGAAAACCGTCTGACCGTGGTCACATTGCTGAGAGAAATTCTCAGCACGTTAAAAAACCGCAACTACATGGTTGTGCTGTTCGGTTACTTCTTTTTTATGATCGCCAGTGGCATCTATGACACGTTGAACGTATTCATCAACACCTATTTTTGGGAACTACCGCCAGATAAGATTCGTTGGTTGGGTTTAATTGCAGCGCCCTCTGCCATGCTGGGTGCCTTGCTCTCACCGCTGCTGATGAAACGCTTCGATCGTAAGCCGGTGATGCTGGTCGCCTTGGCGGGTTCGACCGTGTTCGCTCAGTTGGTCGTGAACCTTCGTCTGCTAGGGCTGTTGCCCGAGAATCATGACCCTATGTTGATGCCCTATTTGTTGGCCAACGCGGCGGGGTTCACCTTTTCGCTAGGGCTTGGCACCGTCGCGGTGCTGTCCATGCTCGGCGATATCATTGACGAAAATGAGTTGGTGACCGGCGAGCGCCAAGAAGGTTTGTTTTACTCAGCCCGAGCGTTTTTCGCCAAGGCGTCCTATTCCTTCGGTCATTTCTTCGCAGGGATCATGCTCGAGTATTTCATTGAACTGCCTTTCAAGGCCGTGCCCGGTGCATTGGAGGCCGATGTCTTGACCCGCCTTGGCCTGACTGCGGGGCCCATGATGGGGGCATCCGCGCTGATCGCCTTGGTGATTTACAGCCGCTACAACCTTACCCGGGATCGGCACAAAGAAATCATGAACAGGTTGGCATCAAGACCTCCTAACGCCGATTAGATCGAGCCACTTAGGCGCGACATCAGTTGATCGGATTCAGTGCCGGCGGAAACCATTCGCAGGCGACAACGTCTGGCTGGCCCTCATAGACTCGCATGCCCAATAAATAGGGCCCATCGGGGACGGGCAGCCAGTTCTCCGGGACGGCTGGCGGTTCGGCGCTTAAGCAGAGGGTCAAGCTGCCATCGTCGGCGTAGACCAGTCCGGGAGTCCGATCGCTGATCGACCAGCGATCGATCGCGTTGGCGACCAGATACATGTCAGTCCCGTAGGCGGTAAGAGACCAAAACGCATCGCAGGGTGGCATGTTGTCCGCAGCGAGCCGAAGCTGCAGGGGCCGAGTACCGTCGAGGCCACTGCCTTGGGAGTCGCTTTGTGCGATATAGGATCGGTTTTCGACGGCTTGATGGCCGCCAAGACCAAATTTTGCGCCGGCTGCGCGTTTCACAATGTCATCGCCAAAGCCGTGGGCGTCTCTGCCCGTATTCCATCCGTTCTGACGGACGGTGCCCTGTAAATTGCGTCCCATGATCCGTTTCTCACCCTCAGCGATGCCAGCGACTAGGATCTCCTCTGACACACTGGACGGGTCATCGAGGATGGCCTGCGCTGCCGGCGATAACTGNGGGTGCCAAGGAGCCGGTGGGTCTATGGCGACGTAGGCCTGCAGCTCGGTGAACACGTCGGCACCGGACTTCGCAATTGCCGTGGGTCTGCCCGCTCGTTCGGTACGCGCGACTGGATGGGATGTCGGTGCTGTGACTGATATGCGATGTTGCAATGTACGGGCGCTGACCATGTCGTCAGGCGATTCGACCAAAACGCGGAAAATGACCCAAGCGGTAGGGGTGGCCAATGTGATGACCGGACTGTCGTCGTTTGCCGGTGGGGTGTCTGGGTCGAGCGTTAGAGTAACGCGGGTGCCCGCAACTCCGTGATGGCGACGACAGACGTAGGCAACATGTGTGTATCCATCGAGAACCATAACGTTCCAGTACCGGTCGGGGTGATCCATGGGCGGCACGTCGATGACTAAGTCACCGTAGCTCAAGTCATACCAGCCCGAGGAATACAGCGTGTCGTTGTTCGGGACCACGATGGCTTTGTCGTCGGGGGTGGCCAAGTTGTCGATGTGGTTAATGCGACCGCTATCGTGCTTTGAACACAGGAGCAGCCGGGTACGGTGAACACTGATGAGTGGGAAGCCCCAAACATAGGCCTCGGCAGCCGCCGACATGGAAACAGAAGGTGCAGAATCGGTCATGGGTTACGAAACCTTATGGCGCCAGCAGGGATGCCGGCGCGTTTGCGAACGATGGTTGCGGACTAGCTAGCTGGCATAAAGAGCTTTCAGGTGCGCCATGAACTGAGGTTGGTCCGCCGCAGCATCGGCGCGGATTTTCTGCACGTTGGCGCGTTCTTCCATGCGCTGGCAATAGTCATCCAGTCCGGGCACCTCCGACAGCGGATCCCTGTCGAGGAATTTCATGCCAACGCTGCGGACAACGGGTAGGTTCAAAATTGCGGCGATATCCGCCAGAGTGAATGCATCGCCGTAGGCGAACACTTGGAAGTCGGAAAGTTTCGCCAATGCCCCGGTAGCCTTTGAGATTTTGCTGTCGAATTCCTCGAGTGTGGCTGGGTCTGGGGGGGTGCCCAGCAGCAGATTGGGGATCAAGCGGCGTGCCACCAACTCAAAATACAGCTCAATAAACTGGGACAACTCCTGCACCTTTGCCGCACCAAAGGCCGAGTTCGGCAGCAGTGAGGGGGTAGGATGAGCGCGCTCAATGTAGTCAAGAACCGCGCGAGACTCGCTGATAAAGCCCTCGGGTGTCTCCAATGCAGGGATCTTGCCCAGTGGCGTCCGGTCCAAATACTCGGGCTTATAGTTCGGGCCGAAACCTGTGTAGGCCAGCACCTCTTCGAATTCGATGCCTTTTTCCATCATCGCCAGTTTCGGCACATTGTAGTAGTTGCTGGAGGCAAAGCCATGGAGCTTGATCATGTAGTTTTCTCTTCGTTGTTGCTGGTTTCGTATCTTCCGCCTCACACAAAGCCACTGGCTCTGTGCGCGCTGTCTCTGGTACCCATTTCAGCGGTCCTCGCTGCCTAGTTCGATCGCAGTATGCGTTTACTGATCGTATGTTGCTCAATATCCGCAGTCTTAAAGTGAATGCTTCGCCAACGCTCGTCTGTGTAGAGCTGGGTTTGATCACTAAAGTGAGGCGATTCTGGATCTCCGGATTGGGAGTAGCTCAAAATCGCTTGTGCTTCGGGGCCGTCCTCGGTGAAGTTTAGAGCCATGATGAAGCTGGATCCGTGAACGACATTGTATCCGGTCTCGGACAAACTGTTGCTGTCTTCGATGAAGCGATTGCTCCCGGTAAAAACCGGGATCTCTGTTGTGTTCGTTTTCGGACCTGAACTCATCTGCAGATTCGCAATACCCTCGTGTCGATTGCCGCCATGCAGCGGCCACTTCTCGCTCATTCGATGGCCGGTCTGAAGCTCTCCCAGCGGTACGTCCAAGGCGATGTTGTTGTTGGTCAGCAACAGCTGGGCGGCAGCCAAGTTGTCCAAGGCCGTTTCCGACTGCGCCAGTCCGTTGGGCGTGGCGACAGGATTGGCTGGATCAAAAGGTTGAGCGAACAGCACATTGCCCAATGCGGTATCGGTTGCAGGGTAGCGTGTAATCCATTCGCGGAAGAGTACGGCGCCACGGGATTCGATATCGAACTTGCCATCCCAAGCAGTCAGCACGTTGCAACTGGCGGTGATATCGACAGTTTGCTCATTCACCAAGCGCTTAGGGGCCTCTTTGCAGGCTTTTAAGAGCTCTGGAAGCAGCAATTTGGCGCTCAGGCTGTCGTTGCCAAACAACGCGGCTTGAATCTCATCAATATTGAATCGCCCATCTTCTCCGGCGTAATTGAAGGCGCTGTCGGGCCTGAGTAGCTCGATATTCATGCGTGTGCGCAGACTGCGCGGAGAAGCCGTTGGCCCATACAAGGGTGAGTAGCCAGTGGCCGGGTTATCCGGATCGCTCAGCCAGTAGCTGTCGTTGGCGTTGAAAACGTATTGCTCGCTCTCGATAAGAGGACGTTGTTCAAAAGGTACGGTGTTGGCGATGGGCGCCTGAGTTTCCAGCCACTCGGTGCTGTCGTTACTCCCGTCTAGAATGACCAAGCCTCGAGTCAGATACAGTTGTTGCAGTTGAGGAACCGCAGCAAGTTGCTTTTGCCATGCCGTTATCGCCGTGTCGCTCAGTGCGCCAACGGTGCTGTTGTCGATATAGACCGCGCGCCCATCTGCGGATGCAGCAATGGTATTAACCCAAGGCATGGCATTGTGCTGACGGTGCGCCTCGATAAAGGCATCCATGTCCTTGGCTTTCGCCATGGATTGCCATTGGATCAGCGCCGACGTGTTTTCGCTGTTGGCATCGCGGATTGCAAAGACGGTAAGAGGACTGCGCGACATACCCGGCAGTGCCATCAAGGGGCCGTGATGGGAAGACCATACCGTGTGGGAGATCGCCTCGATGCCGTCGGCGGAAGCGACGTCGATCGTCACCGTGGTCGAACGTAGGTCACGCCAGCCATCGTTCCATCGGTACTGAGTTGGGTTTTCTGGATTGAGTTGAAGCTGGTAAATCACCGTGCGCTTAGAATTGGATACGGTGTGGGTCCAGCCAACAGCCTCGTTAAAGCCAATGGTGACGCCGGGTAGACCGATTAATCCCACGCCATAGGCCTCATATTCGCCTGGAATCGTCAGATGCTTTTCCCAAAAGCGCTGGATGCCGTACCACGGGTAGTGGGGGTTCGCCAGCAGCGCTCCGCGCTGATTTTCGGTGCGCTGTTTGCCCAGTGCCCAAGCGTTTGAGCCCATGCCGCGGAGTTCCAGCCCGCTGAGGGTGGCCGCCAGTGAGGTGTCTGACTCGGAGTGATCGGCTTGGGCTTGAGTTTGCGGAGGTGGCAGTGCTGCTGCGGTAATGGCTTGTGCCACCCGGGGAAGGGTCTGCAACAGCATCAGGTACTGCGCCATAAACTCTTCGGCGGTGGCTGCACGAACCCAGTCCGCTGTATCGCACCACGAACCAACGCCGTCCGAATTGGCTGCCAGAAAGTCGTTGTAGCCAGCTGCGTAGCCCTGTAGCCATTCACGAATGTCGGGGTTTTGTTGAGCTAAGGCAGTACTTGCCCGGTTCGGGATGTTCAAAGCCTTGACCACAATGTCGCGGGCTGCGTTTGCGCTGGTGGCGCCCATGCCAAGGGCTAAGGCGCTCTCACCTCGGGACTGAGCCAGGGCCAATGCCATGTTGCAGACATGGTCTTCCGCCGCAGCATAGGCCTCGCCATAGCCTAGACCGCCATAGGAATCAGCGGTGATATGTGCGACCCCGTATTCGGTGCGGATGACTTCGGCCTGATACTGAGATTGGCTTGTCGCGTTGTCGCTTTCGGCGGCGCAGCTTGCGAGAGCAAGCAAGGACAAAATGCTTAAAATTTTGAAAGAATTTCTGTTCTGTTGCGTCATGGTTGGCCCTCATTGTGTCCATTGCACTTCGATATGCGGCGTGATCTCCGACAGTTTTGCGACCAGGCGTTGGCCCGTTGTCTGGTGATCGATCACGACGTCAGCGGATTAAGCCTTACATGTCTGTTGGTAAAATCAAAGGGTAAGCCGGGTACGTGACTCAGGCCCTGCTGGGCCGCCATCGATGTTTGCATTTTTCGGTAAGACGACGATGATCAGAGATAGATGGGTTTGCGAGTGGGGGCTTGATGGACGGAATACACGATCTGGGTGGCATGCAAGGGTTTGGTGTCGTGAGCGTCGAGCGGGATGAGCCCGTGTTTCACGAATCGTGGCAGGCCACGGCATTTGCCTTGATGGTTGCGACTCAGGTGGTCATGCGCAGTCACAACGCAGATGAATATCGCCATTCGATAGAGCGCATGAGTCCCGCACATTATTTACAGGCGCACTATTACGAGCGTGTGCTGACTGGTACGGCGACGCTGTTGGTGGAAAAGGGCATTCTTGAGTTGAGTGACCTTGAGGCACGCTGTGGTGGACGGTTTCCGCTGGCAACGCCGGTTGCGGCTAACCCCATGTCAGATCTTGCGCCCCAAACTCAGGCGCGTTTTGACGTGGGTGATCGTGTGCGCGTGCTGCCGATCGGTCCCGCTGGGCATGTCCGTGCACCGAAATTTTGTCGCGGTCACGAAGGCACTGTATTGCACAAAGCACCAAAATTTTCTTTTCCCGATACCTCTGCCCATGGCGGCGAGCGTCGTAAAGAGCATACGTATCATGTGGAATTTTTGGCTCAGGATTTGTGGCCAGACGAGGGCGCCGTGAACGATTCTGTGGTGGTGGACTTATGGGACAGTTACTTGGAGGCCGTGTCATCATGAATGATCAAACAGCCGCAGACATCAAGCGACGAGCCCAGGCGGTGAAAGACGAACTCGTTCACAAAGGGCTTCTATCGGAAGACGATGTGCAGCATTTCTTGCACCTTGCCGAAGATTGGAAGCCTGAAAACGGTGCACGGGTGGTGGCGCGCGCGTGGACTGATCCAGTGTTTCGTCAGCGACTGTTGGAGGATGCGACAGCGGCTTGTGCCGAGATGGGCTATGCCGGTCTTCAGGGCGAGTACATAGTGGCTCTAGAGAATACGCCGGACCAGCATAACGTGGTGGTCTGCACCCAGTGTTCTTGCACGGCTTGGCCGGTGCTCGGCCTGCCGCCGGATTGGTACAAAAGCCCGGAATATCGGGCGCGTGTGGTCCGCCAGCCAAGGAGGGTGCTCAGCGAAATGGGTTTACAGATCAGCCCAGACATGGGTGTGCGCGTATGGGAGACCAGCGCTGAGACACGCTACATGGTGATTCCCATGCGGCCAGAGGGCACCGAATCCTTGGGAGTTGATGAGTTGTCGGCACTGGTGACGCGTGAAGCGCTGATCGGTGTTGCCTTGGCAACGGCAGTGGCACGCTCGTGAGCGTTTAGGACAGAAAATTGTCAGCCATCGCAAGCTGTGTTTTGGCTCGGAAACGATACACTTTAGCCTGACGCAACAAAGTGATATGTCATGAATACGAACGATACAATTGTTGATTCATTCGCGCCCGGTTCGACGATAACGGGCCCCAGTGGACAGTTGGCTCACCCTGAGACCATCGAGCACAGCAAACGCCTCGTCAAAACACTGTACCGAGTGGGCGACAACGCGTGGTCGTTGGTGGGCAATGGTCTGTCGAACCAATCCTTTATCGAAGGCCCTGAAGGCCTCATCGTTATCGATACAGGCGAATGCGATGAAGAAATGGCTGCAGCCCTTGCCGCGATAAGAGAAGAAACCAGTGCGCCATTGGCGGCCTGTATCTATACGCACTTTCACTACGTGGGTGGAACTCAAGCCTTGCTGGCTGAGAAGGCCGATCTCCCGATTTGGGGTCATGCGGGTATTCAGGCAAATCTGGATCGCTTTGGCGGTGAAATTGCGCCTCGGGTAACTCGTGGCTTGGTGCATCAGTTTGCCATCACCATGCCCCAAGAGGGACCCGATGGTGTGGTGAATGTGGGGTTGGGTAATTTTTTCCGTAATCCAGATCACGCGCCGTTTACTAACGGGTACGTGCCTGCCATGCATACTTTTGACGGTCCCACCAAGGCGACAATTGCCGGTTTGGATGTCGAGTTCTATCCCGCGCCCTCGGATGCGACGGACTCGGCGACCATTTGGTTTCCGCAGTTAAGGCTAGCGGTAAACAATTTGCTCTGGCCTGCGCTGTTTAACGTATTCGCCATTCGTGGGGAAGAGTATCGAGACCCACGGGTCCTGATTCGCGGTTTGGATGAAATGGCCGAACTGGGTGCGGATCATTTGATTGGCGCCCATGGGCCTCCGCTGTCCGGTCAGGCGGAAATAGCACAATGTTCCCGTGACTATCGGGACAGTATTCAGTTCATGTGGGATCAAACCGTTCGCTGCGCCAACCGAGGGCTGACCCTGAACGAAATCATTGCCGCCATTCAACTCCCTGAGTATTTCAAACAGCATTATACGACTCAGCAGCTTTACGGCGTGGTCGAACATCATGTACGGCAGATTTATACCGGGCTGTTTGGGTGGTTTGACGAAGACGAGGCGAATCTGTTTCCCGTGCCGGCACCCGAACGTTCCCAGAAGCTGATCGAAGGTTTCGGCGGCCTGGACAAGGTGCGCGCGGCGATCGACGCTGCCTTAGCGGCGGGCGATTATCGCTGGGCAATTGAGATGGCATCTTGGCTGGTTCGATCCGAGCGCAATGCTCGGGGCCGAGCGGATGCTGGGGCGCCAGAAGATCGCCAGCGCCTGGCCACGGCGCTGCGGGGTGTGGCTTATGCGACGACCTCGGCCAATGTGCGCAACTGGAGCCTCACCCGTGCCTTAGAGCTGGACGGTTCCAGTAACCTTGAGCGCTTCCGTACTCATCGTTTTCAAAAGCGTGAACTGGCTCGCCGTCCGGCGGTGGAGTCGGTTGGTTTGTTGAGGGTTTTGCTCCTTCCCGAGCGCGCTGGTGACATGGAACAAACGCTCCGGGTGATCTTTACCGATGGCGGGGATGTCAGTCTGACAATCCGTCACGGTGTGGCTGTGCCCGGAAATCGCCAAGACGCGGCTGTGACCTTGTCCGTTGCGAGCGATCACTGGTTCGACATGATGGCCGGCAAGCTCAGCCTTAACCAAGCCCTAGCCGACGGCGTAGCCGAGACGTCCAACGACGCGGACGTGCAGTCTTTTTTGCGGTGCTTCGACCTTGAATCACTGAATAGCTGAAACCACTATGAGCGATATACCCAAGCCCTCCAAGCCCTTTGCAGGAGACATTCAGCGTCTGCAGAAAGACGCGACGCCAAGTCCGATGCCGTTAAAAAAAGAAGCCGCGGGGTCGCCGAACATCGTGTTGGTGATGCTGGATGATGTGGGGTTCGGCACCTGCAGCACCTTTGGCGGGCCGATTCCAACGCCTGGTGTCGACAAGGTTGCGGCTGCGGGTTTGAAATACAATCAGTTTCATACCACGGCGCTGTGTTCGCCAACGCGTGCATCACTGTTGACCGGGCGCAATCACCACAGCGTTCATATGGGCGGCATTACGGAAATCGCCAACAGTTTTCCTGCTTATGACAGTGCGATACCCCCGGAAACCGCCACCATCGCTGAAATTCTGAAGCAAAATGGTTATTCAACCGGGTGTTTTGGCAAGTGGCACTTAACTCCGTCCTGGGAGCAGAATCCCGCGGGCCCGTTTGATCGCTGGCCAACCGGCATGGGCTTTGAACGTTTCTACGGCATCATCGGTGCGGAGGCCTCTCATTGGGAGCCGGCGGTTTATGATCAGACCACGCCGGTGGAGCCGCATCTGGGCCGCCCGGATTATCACCTCACCGAAGATCTGGCGGAAAAAGCCATTGAATGGATCGCTAAACAACAGGTCTCCGCGCCGGATAAACCGTTTTTCTGTTACTTTGCCCCAGCCGCCGTGCACGCGCCGCACCATGTGGCACCCGAGTGGATTGATCTATTCAAAGGCCAGTTTGATGAAGGCTGGGATGCATTGCGTAGCAGTATCTTTGAGCGTCAGTTGGCGATGGGAGCGATTCCTCCTGAGACGGTGCTCACCGAACGCCCGGAGCAGGTGCCCAGCTGGGATGAGTATCCGGATCGATACAAGCCTGTGGCGTCGCGCCTGATGGAAGTGTTTGCCGGTTTCATGGCGCATACCGACGCTCAAGTAGAAAAAGTCATCGACTACTTGGTGGATCAGGGTGCCTTCGACAACACCTTGGTGATTTATTTGACCGGTGACAATGGCGCTTCCGCAGAGGGTACGATCCACGGTGCATGGAGCGCTCCGTCTTTCCAAAACGGTGTACACGAAGATCCCGAGTGGTTGCTTGAGCACATGGAGGACTTTGGTACCGAACGCTGTGAAAATCATTTTAACGTCGGTTGGGCTTGGGCTCTGGATTCACCGTTTCAGTGGATGAAGCAGGTGGCCTCACACTTTGGCGGCACACGTAACGCTCTGGCGGTGTCTTGGCCTAAGGGTATTGGGGCAAGGGACGAGTTTCGCCAGCAGTTTCAACACGTCATCGATGTGTTTCCGACGTTGTTAGAGGTGGCCGGTATTCCAATGCCCGGACGGGTAAATGGTATTGAACAAGATGAGGTGCACGGCACCAGTATGGTGCCCACATTTGCCGACGCGTCGACACCGAGTACCCATGCCACGCAGTACTTCGAAATTCTGGGCAATCGTGCGATCTATCACGATGGTTGGATGGCGTCGTGTTTTCATGGTCGCCTGCCTTGGATTCGGTTTGCAGGCTTTGAGTTTGATGGCGAACAAGAAGTCTGGGAGCTGTACCACGTGGCTGAGGATTTTTCTCAAAGCGTTGATCTCGCTGCGAAGCACCCGGAAAAACTGCGTCAGCTGCAGGAACTGTTTGAGCAGGAAGCCGAGCGCTATGGCGTCTATCCGCTCCGCGATGCGTCGGGCAGACGAGGAGGCGACTACGCGCCGCCGCATTCCTTGGAAGGCCACAGCAAGATGACGTATGGCCCCATGCATGTGCGCCTGCCAGAGCATGGCGTGATTAATTTAAAGAACACCTCCTTCCGCATTACCGGCGCGGTTGAAACCGGCGAGGCAAGCACGGGCGTGATCGCCTGTCAGGGGGGCAATATGGCTGGCTGGAGTTTGTATCTTGACACTGAGTCGAGGCCAACTTATGTGTACAACTGGTTTGGTCATGAATTCACGACCATTACCGGCAGTCCGTTAGGGCCGGGCAAGCACCGCATCTGTGTCGACTACGCGCACGACGGTGGCTTTGCCGCAGGCGGCGATCTGATGTTGTCCGTTGACGGCCAAAGTGTTGCAACGGGGCGGATTGAACGATCGGTACCCGTGATCTTCTCCATGAGTGGAGAGACCTTCGATGTGGGGCGAGATACCGGCTCACCGGTAGGCAAGTACCCGCACGATTTTGCCTTTTCTGGCAGCATTCAGGGCGTGACCTTGGAGCGGCTTGCCGAACCAACGGATGAGGTGAAGCAACAAGAGCGACGCGGCAAGTTTCAGGCGGGCTTGAGCGCCCAGTAATGCAGCGCCACGTATTGAAACTCCAGAATTGCAGAGGAAGTTCGCGCGTATGATCGACATTAACGGCATGGCTCATGTGATATTGACGGTGAGCCAATTTGAGAAGGCCCATCGGTTTTATAGCGCTTTATTGCCGGAGTTCGGTATGACCAAGGTCAATGACGGTCCGGACTTTCTGTATCACGTGGGCGCGCGCACGGCCATTGGCATCCGCCGGTGCGATCCTGAGTTTGAGCAGGAGCGCTTTGAACAGTATCGGGTGGGCTTGCATCATATCTGCTTGCGCGCCAAAACCCGGGAAGATATTGATCGAACGGCAGAGCTAGCCCGATCGCTGGGCGCGACAATTGTTCGCGGCCCGGAGGAGCGAGACTGGGCCCCGGGATATTACTATGTGTTGTTTGAGGATCCTGATGGCATTCGCTTGGAGGTCAATCATGTGCCGGGTGTCGGCCTGCTGACCGAAGATGCAACTTTTGGCTCCCCTGACGACTACGTGCGTCGCGATGGCAAAGATATCGTCGGGGGTTCCTGAGCGAGTATCGCGATGCCCGTTAAAATGGGCGACGAGAGGGAGGCGGTTAGGATGCAGGAAAAAGGACGTATCGAATTCTGGGGCGCAGGCACTATGCGTACCTTCAGGCCCTTATGGGTAGCCGAAGAGCTAGGGCTCGAATACATCCTGCACGGGATCGGTCCCCGCACCGGAGAAACCCAGACGCCTCATTACACTGGATTGAACCCGAAACAAAAAGTGCCTTTCATGACAGATGGTTCGTTTGGTCTGTCAGAAAGTGTCGCCATCAGCCGTTATCTGATCGAACGTTACGGCACCGACGATACCATGGTGCTGCCATCAACCATCGAGAGCCGAGCGCGCGAGGACGAGTGGGTCTCCTATGTGTATGGTGAGCTGGACGAAACCTCGTTGTATGTCATGCGGCGACACGGGGATTTAAGTGGGATTTATGGCGACGCCCCGGCGGCGGTTGCTGCGGCTAAGGCCTATGCCGAAAAACATTTAAACGTAGTTGCACAGTTTGTAGACGGCAAAGAGTTTTTGTTGGGCGACCGGCTGGGCTTAGGCGATGTGATGTTAGTGAGTTGTTTGGATTGGGCGGTGCATTATGGCTTTGAGCTGACGGACTCACTGCTTGCGTATCAAGGGGTGCATCATGGCCGTGATGCCTACCGCCGTGCATATGATGCGAATTATTCGAAATGAATCAAACCAAAATGACTGTTAAGTGCATCGCGGTCGAAAATTTCAAAGGATCTTACAATGCGTTGTTTCATTGATATTTCCTGAGATGCGAGCTATCAATGAGGCGCTAAACAATCAAGCGACGCAATGATGTGGCGTCTGCTGGGCTGGAGACTGTTTTGTATGAGCATCCGACTGGACAAGAAATGGGTCAGCAAGGACGATGCGTTGTTGCTGCTCAGAGGCAACTTAGGCGTTTATCAGTTAGCTAACACGACTCAGCAGATTCTCTTCATCGGCTATGCCGGTGGTAAAAGCCTGTTCGGTTTGAAAGGCGAAATCCAGGCCGCCTTTCAAGACTACCCGACGGCAGCGCTGGTTCGTTGGGAAGTGACCAGCGCCTATATGAGTCGATACAGAGAACTCTTGATGCTACACCTCTACGATCACGATGTGCTGCCTCCCGAAAACAATCCCATCCCTCTCGGTAAGTTGAGGCCTGCAGGATGAATCTACAACTCACAGAAGAACAAGAGCTGGTGATCGCCATGGTGCGCCGTTTCGTGCGTGATGAAATTCTGCCCTTGGAATATGACTTAGACCCAGATGCTGATGAGTTGGATCAGGCGGATCGGGCCCGTCTTATTGAAAAGACCAAGGAAATGGGTCTTTACGGATTGGATATTCCACCGGCTTTCGGCGGTCCGGACATTGATCTGGTGACGCGCACCTTAATGGCCGTTGAAATGGCCCAGCATCGGGCCGGGCTGTACGCGCCCTGCTATGGCACCTTTGGGGGAGCTGGGCTGGCTCAGTTGTTTGAAGCCACGGAAGAGCAAAAAGAAACGTACTTGTATCCCACGCTGCGTGGTGAAAAACGCGGTTTCTTTGGCCTGTCAGAACCCTCTGGCGGTTCAGACCCGGCTCGCGCAATTCAAACCAAGGCCGTACAGGACGGTGACGACTGGATTATCAATGGCGGCAAGCTGTGGATCAGTGGGGCGGACAAAGCCCAATATGGGCTCGTGTTTGCGCGCACTGCGAATGACAAAGGCCGCAATGGCGTTACCTGCTTTATCGTTGATACCGACACACCGGGTTTTGCGGTGCGCCGCATCGTCCACACGCTGAGGAGTGCGCATTACGCCACCGAGCTCAGCTTTGAAGACATGCGGGTGCCAGCAAAAAATATTCTCGGTGAACTGAACAAGGGTTTTGCGATCGCAAACGACCGCTTAACCAAGCAACGGATACCCTACGCGGCGGGTTGTATCGGTGTGGCGATCAAGGCTCAAGAGATGGCATTGGAGTACGTGCCCCAGCGCGAAACCTTTGGCGCGCCATTGTCCTCACGGCAGTCCATTCAGTGGATGCTGGTAGACAACGAAATCGATATCAAACAGTCCCTGTGGGTGACGCTGGAGGCGGCAGCCAAAGCCCAGCGGGGCGAACCCTTCAGAAAAGAAGCCGCCATGGCCAAGCTGGTGGCGACGGAAGCCGGCGGGCGTGTGGTGGACCGCTGCATGCAAATGTTTGGGGGCTTGGGTGTGGCCAAGGATCTGCCCTTTGAGCGTTGGTTCCGTGAAATGCGAATTCGCCGTATTGGTGAGGGTCCTAGTGAAGTGCAGCGGCATGTTATCGCTCGCGAGCTGCTTGGGTCCTCATTAAGATAGCGGCTGGAAAGCAGGAGACCATCCGATGCGTAGCAGCGACGAAGAAATCGACATCATTCGAAAGACGCTAGAATACAGCGCAACGGGTTCTACCCACCTGGAGCCCGAGCTGCTGAAGAATCCAGTGTCGCACTACGCCGACCCAGCCCGGCTGGCTCAGGAGCAGAACACGCTGTTTCGGCAGTTTCCGATCATCGTGGGTCATGGGTCTCAGGTGGCTGTGCCCGGACAATTCTTTACACACGATGACACCGGTGTGCCGATATTGGTGACACGGACTCGAGAGGGGCGAGTCAAAGCCTATATGAATGTCTGCCGGCATCGTGGCGGGCGCATCGTGACGCAGGCGGATGGCCAAGCGACAACGTTTTCTTGTCCCTACCATTCATGGACTTACGATCTGGCGGGAAACCTGCGCGGGATACCCCAACCGTTCGGGTTCGAGGGGTTGAACAAGAAAAAGCATGGGTTGGTAGAGCTTCCAGCCTTTGAACGCTTTGGCCTGATTTGGGTGCGCCCCAGTGTCAGTGATACCGCACTGGCCATCGATGCGTGGCTTGCGCCCATGGCGGAACAATTGGCCTCTCTTGAGCTTGGCTCTCACCATGTTTTCCGTGCTTGGACTGTAGAGCTCAACATGGGCTGGCGAATTGCCCTTGAAGGTTTTCAAGAGTCTTATCACTTTTGTTCTGCGCATAAACACACAGCGTGTTCAGCTTATCTGGACAATCAGTCGGTGTTTTTGGATCAGTATCCCCATGTGCGGCATGCGGTGCCCTTGGCGAATGCGGTTGACCTACGGGGTGCCCCCGAGGCCGAGTGGGATTACCGCGCCAATTACATGACGCAGAATTATCTCTTTCCCTGCAATTTCGTACAGTCGATGACCGATCATGTATACATTCATTCGGTGATTCCCACCGGGCCGGGCACCTGTGTCTTCAAATGCATGATGTTGGTTCCAGCGTCATCAAAGACGGCACAAGAAAATGCCAAAGCAGAACGATACTGGGAAGCCAATTACAATGTGGTTCGCACCGTATTTAGCGAAGACTTTGCGATCGGCGAAGGCATTCAGCAGGGACTCTCCACGGGGGTGAACGAGCACTTCGTGATCGGTAAGTACGAAGCCGGCATTCAACTGGCCCAACGGGCAATAGATGACGCCCTCGAGGGGCGATTGGTGTGTCCTGAAGTTGTCAGCCTTCAGTAAACTCGCCATGTTGCTTCGTGCAGACACAACGATTCACCTCAGCCGTCGACTCGTTGTGCTGCTTTGGTTAATGGCATCGTCAGCAATAGCTCAGCCAAACATCGTGTTAATCGTCGCGGAGGACATGAGTCCGCGAGTCGGAGCCTTTGGTGATGCCGTTGCGCAAACCCCCAATATCGATGCTCTAGCGGAGCAGGGTGTGCGCTATACCCAAGTGTTTTCTGCCTCCGGCGTTTGCGCCCCCAATCGTTCCGCGCTGATTACCGGAGTCTATCCGCAGGCGTTAGGTACCCAGCATATGCGCACCGTGAATCGCGACTATGAAGCGGTGCCGCCAGCAGACGTCAAAGCGTTTCCTGAACTGCTGCGGCAGGCGGGATACGCCACAGGCAATACCGCCAAAACGGATTACCAATTTGGCGAGCCGTTTACGGTATGGGATATCAATCACGGTAATTTCGCTTTGCCGCCAGACCTTGCCCTGTGGCGGCAGTTGCCGCAAGACAAACCCTTTTTCGCCATGATTAATCTTATGTCCACCCATGAGAGTCGATTGGCGACCCTCGAGACACAGGGTCAAGGTGCGTTCGGCCCCGTGATTGCTGGGCTGGCGCTGGCCAGAGCGGCCTTGGTCAGTCAGGTCACAGACCCCGCGGATGTTTCCGTTCCCGACTACTACCCGGATGTTCCTCGCGTACGTGAGTCCATCGCCCAGCACTACGACAACATCCACTACATGGATGCCCAAGTGGGTGAGATTATGGCGAACTTGCAGGCCGATGATTTGCTCGATGCCACGGTAGTGATTTGGATTACTGACCATGGCGATGGCCTGCCCCGTGCCAAACGTTCGGTGTATGACAGCGGCCTGCAGATTCCAATGGTTATCCGTTCCCCAGAAAACTCAGAAGCCGGCGGCATCGACGCTCGACTGATCTCCATAGTTGATCTGGCGCCGTCGATTCTGCAACTTGCGGGTGTCCCCGTACCTGACTTTATGCAAGGACAGGGCATGCTGGGCAGCGAAACGCCCCGAGACTATGTGTTTGCGGGTCGCGATCGCATGGATCAAGTGCCTGATCGGGTGCGCGCGGTGCGAGATCACCGCTTTAAGTACATACGCAATTACCGTTCGGAGCTACCGTATTTTCGGCCTCTGGCGTTTCGCGACATGTTCCCGGTGATGCAGGCGCTGTGGGCGGGCAACGAGGCGGGCAGTTTGAGCGCGCCACAGCGGTCGTATTTTGTATCGCCTAGGCCATTGGAAGAACTGTATGACACCGGTCAGGACCCGCAAGAGCTGGTCAATTTGGCGGGACAACCAGGTTACGCGCGCACCTTGGTTCGAATGCGCGATGCCATGGACGACTGGTTGGCGCGTGTAGGGGACAAAGGCGCCGTGGATGAATCTGAGATGATCGAGTCCATGTGGCCCGGCGGGCAACAGCCAGTGACGGATCGGCCGAAGATTGTATTGCTGAATAGACAACTGGTGATCACATCTGAAACCCCGGGCGCGTCCATCGCCTATCGGACAAAGAGCCGGGGCCCTGCGGCCATTTTCAGTGAGTCTGGCTCGTGGCAGATTTATACCAACGCCATCCACTGGCCACGGGAAAACCCGGCGGATCAGATTGAGGCTAAGGCCATTCGATACGGCTACGCTGAGAGTGCTGTTACCAGCTTTCCGCCAAACTGAATTCCTAGCTCGCCAGCGCGACGCCTAGCCTCCGTAGCTCTGTCACAAGCTCGGCTCCCAGAGCCACTTCTTCTTCCGCGTGGGTCGCGCAAACCTTTAAGTTGAACAAACGACTGCCCGCCTCAATGTAAGGCGCAAGTTGTTCGGCAACTTCTGCCGGGGTGCCACTGGGGGTATACCGTTCAAATTTTTCAAAGGGAATACGGTAGAAGGCCTCCATGCCGTCTTTCACCGCAGTATGTGCAGCGCCGCTATCCTTGCGGTCCAAGCCTACCCAAGGCTGATAGCCGTGCATCCAGTCAACAGCGCCGCGACCGAGCGCACCTGCCTGTTCGGTGACGCTTTGTATCGCCTGGGAAAAGCGATTGGCCGAACACCATACGCCGAGCCAGCCTTCGCCGAAGGTTGCTGCTCGGGTTAGCGCAGCATCTGACCTGCCGCCGACGATGACGGGTATGGGTGACCTTGGCGTGGGGCGTATGATGGCATCCTGCACATCAAACTCCTTGCCTTGGAATGTTACGGTCTCGCCAGCGAGCAGTCCCTTGATAATTGCTAAGGATTCGTTGGCGCGAACGCCACGACGTTTCGGGTTTACGCCACACACTTCAAGCTCGTGAGGATCTTCGCCGCCAATGCCGACGCCGAAGATCATGCGTCCCGGCGCTAAATTCGCCATGGAGGCGAGCTGTCTTGCGATCGGTAGCGGATGACGTAGGGGAAGTAGATAGATGCCGGTCATCACGCCAAGGGTCGGGTGCAGCTGAGACAGTGCCGCAACCTCAACAAAACCATCGGTGCCGGAGCCGTTGCGAAAAGATACGTGATCGGCCATAAAAATGTGGTCGAACCCGGATTCGGCGATTTGCGATACGGTTTGCTGGCGCTGCTGCCAATCGAGTTTCCAGAGATTACTGGGTGTTGCTAACCCAAATTTCAGTGCGTCAGTCAAAGCTTGCTCCTTGGTAATACGCTTCGTGTCTTGCGGAAGTGGGGTGAGCTACAACCCAAGGGCTTGGTCGTCTAGACCCAGCATCACGCGGCCGGCCAATTCCATCACAGGCTCACCGACCATCATATGCGCTGCGGCCACGTGCACATCGCGAAAATGCTGTTGTAAACACGATGTCTCGTACACGGATGTGCCGCCCATCAGACGATACATGCGGTCGATCACCTCGATGGCGGTATTCACCGCGTGCACATTCGCCGTACGCATGTTGCGGCGATCCTCCAGGCTGCCCGGGGCCGTTTGGGCCGCCGCCCAGCCGGCGTCAATGGACTGATAAAAATAGGCGCGAGCCGCGCTCAGAGCTGCGTCAGCTTCGGCGACAGCGATATGAACAGACGGTCGGGAAGAGAGCGGTCTTCGGCTGCCTTGGGGTGTCTTCTCCTTGGCAGCGCCAATAACTTCGTCGATACACGCTCTTGCCATGCCTAGGCAGATGGCACCGATGGGAATGCCCAACAATGCGAATTTGGGAAATTGGTAAATGGGTTCGCTGGCGTGATCGCCGTCTTCTACGTTGCCTGCCATTCGTTCGCTAGGCACCCAAACGTTTTTCGCGACATAGTCACTGGAGCCCGAGCCGCGCATACCGGACACATGCCAATTATCGGCAATCTCAATTTCTTCTGGGCGAAAAAAAACCCGAGTCAGCAGCGGAGCGCCGACGACAGCCTCGCCCTGAGCACCCACTTCGTGAATGCCGCCGGATATCCATTCAGCGTTTCGGCAGCCAGATCCCCAGCGCCAATGGCCATTAATCAGATAGCCAGCCTGACCGTCACGCTCTTCAAATAGCGCGGTGCCGCTGTCCGCAAAGACACCACTGGTAATGACATTGGGGTTTTCAAGCATGCGCTGTAGCTGTGTCTGGGGCAGGGCACCAAACAAGTATTGTGAGGTTGCGCCAATGAAGATACACCAAGCGGTGGAGCCATTGGCCTTGGCAAGGGTTTCGCACAGCTGACAAAAGGTTGTCGGTGAGATGCCCAGTCCGCCTAAGGATTCCGGCACGACCAGACGATAAAAGCCCAATGCAGCGAGTCGATCAGCCAAATCTTGTGGCAGTTGTCTCAGCTCGTCAATTTCCCGGCGTCGCTCGCTCAGTTCCGGGCGTAAACTTTCGGCGGCGTCTAGAACCGACGACGCGATCGTGTTGGCTGTGCTCATGGTTGCTCAAGATCCGCTGGACTGAGATCGTAAATTTTTCGCCAGTTCTCATCCATTTGTGGAAGCCACTGGGCCAGTAGAGGGGTGCTGGCCTGTTCTGGACTCAGTCCCTGTCTTAGGGTCAGGTACTTATAAACGAAGGCGGAAGCGCGATAATTCGCGGCACAGTGCACCCAGACCTCCTGGCCTTGAGCGCGCATGGCGTCGACTACGGCGAAGAATTGCTTGAGATGTTCCGCATTGGGGGCTTCCCAAGGCACGGGAATATGCACATAGGTCATGCCGGTCTCGCTGACCAGACGGCCTTCTTCCGCCAAGGCATTTTCGGATGTCGGCATGGCTAAGTTCAGGACCACATCAAAGCCAGCGGCGCGGATATCGGCAAACTGTTTGGGAGAGGGTTGTCCTGAGGAACCCAGACCCTCGGGCAGCGGATAGTAGTTGTAGATATCTGTCAGCGCATTTCCGGCCAAGGACAGGGGCGATGCCAAACAGCAGGCCGCCACTACAATCCATACATTGAGACGTTGCACGTTTTTCCCTCCAAACCACGCAAACAGGTGAGAGATAGTGGCAGTAACCCGTGCAGCGGGCAACGTCGGGCGTTGCGACATAGCGGTACAAAAGCAACCACCTCACAGGTAGCATCCAGTGCAAGCAGAGAGGAATGATTATGGATGTGCGAACCCTAATGCGCCGAGCGGCGCAGCATTACAGCGGTCGAGAGGCCATCGTCCACAACGAAACCCGTCTGACCTTTGCGCAAGCGTGGGAGCGTGGCGTACGGCTTGCTAATGGCCTGCTCGGTATGGGTCTGAAGCCCGGTGATCGAGTGGGCGTGTTGGAGGACAACTCCGTTGAGGCCGCGGATCTTTTTCAGGCGGCGGCCATCGCCAACTTGGTTCGGGTGCCCCTGTATCCGCGCAACGGTCGCCCCGCCCATACCCACATGCTTGGCCACACCAATTGTCGGGCCTTGCTGGTCAGTGAGCATCACGCCCATGAGGTGGAAGGCTTGCAGCAGGAATTGCCGGATTTGGACCATATCTTTGTCAGAGACGGCGGCTACGAAACGTGGTTGGCCAATCAGTCGCCCCAGGACCCGGAGGTGCCGGTGTCCCCAGACGATTACTTCATTATCCGCCATACGGGTGGCACGACGGGGCTGTCCAAGGGTGTGGCGTATACCCACAAGGCATGGCTGGCTGCCGGGCGGGATTGGTTTTATACCTTTCCGCCGGTAGAGCCCGGTGACAAGTGCTTACATCTGGGGCCTATTTCCCACGGGTCCGGTTACCAATACTTACCCATGTGGTTGTCTGGTGGCTGCAATATCATGCTCGACCACTTTGATACTCAGCACACCTTGGATGTAATCGAACAGGAGGGGATCAACTTTCTCTTCATGGTGCCCACCATGGTGAACGCAGTAGTGCATGACAACGGTGCGAGAGGCCGAGATTTTTCATCCCTGAAATGTCTGTTGGTGGCCGCCGCCCCGATTCAGGATGCTACGGCGTTGGCAGCGCGTGAGGTGTTCGGCGATGTTCTGTATCAAGGCTACGGGCAAACCGAAGTGTTACCGGTCTCCATGATGAATTCGGCCCAGTGGTTTGCCCAAGTTGAGGGTTCGAACCCGCTGCGTGCTTGCGGTCTGGCTTTACCCTTTTCTGAGGTAGAAATTTGGGACGAAGAGAATCATCCGGTGGCTACCAACGAGGTAGGTGAGATTGTTGCGCGCTCGGACGGCATGATGAGCGAGTTCTGGAATAACCCGGAAGCCAGTGCCGAACGCATTGTCAATGGTTGGATCAAAACCGGTGACTTGGGCAAGTTGGATGCCAACGGGTATTTGTACGTCGTGGACCGTGCCGATGACATGATCATCTCAGGCGGCTTTAACATTTGGCCCGCAGAGATTGAAAACGTCTTGGCCAGCCATCCAGACGTGGTGGAAGTTGCCGCCTTTGGTATTCCCCATCAACGTTGGGGCGAAACGCCCCACGCTCTGTGTGTGGTGGTGGAAGGGTCGTCGGTCACGGAGCAGGAACTGATCGACAGGGTGAGCGCCGATCTAGGTTCTTATAAAAAGCCTGGTGGTGTCACGATTAGGACGGAGGCTCTGCCCAAAAGCCCGGTGGGCAAAATCAAACGCAAGGACTTACGCGAGCCTTTCTGGGCCGGTGTGGATAGACGGGTCTCTGGCAGTTGACCCAACCAGTGCTGGCCAAAACCCCTACGCCACTGAGCATCGGTGTGGTCGGCGGGGGCATCGGTGGCTTAACCGCCGCGCTCTGCCTCGCCCGTACCGGGCACCAAGTTCAGGTTTTTGAGAAGACAGATGAGTGCGTTGCGACGGGTGCAGGCATACAAGTATCACCCAATGCGTCCCGGGTGCTTCACCAACTGGGATTGCAGGACGCGTTGATGGCCAAGGGTTTCCTCCCCAAGGCCACGCAAATGCGTAGCTGGCGGAGTGGCCGGGTCATTTCCGAGACAGCCTTGGGTGACGCCGCGGTAGAACGTTATGGCGCACCCTACTATCACATCCATCGCGGTGACTTAATCAAAATGTTGGTATCTGCCGTAGCGGAAGAGCCGGCCATCGCGCTTCGATTGTCCAGTGAGGTCACGGACTTTGACCAAGACGCTAGCGGTGTGCGGTTGGTTGCAGGCGAACATGAACAACGGGTCGATTTGCTGATCGGTGCCGACGGCATTCATTCCGCTGTACGAGCTCGTCTGTGGGGGGATCAGCAGGCTGACTTCACCGGCAATGTGGCTTGGCGCATGTTGGTGTCCGTGAATCGTTTGCCTGACGGGTTGATCGCGCCAAACGCCACGGTGTGGTGGGGGCCGGGGAAGCACTTTGTGCATTATTTGGTCAATGGCGGTGACTACGTGAATTGTGTCTGCGTGGTGGAAAAGACCGGGTGGCAGGCAGAATCCTGGGTCGAAGCGGGTTCTATGTCAGAGCTGCGGGCAGACTTTGCTGGCTGGCATGACTCGATTCAACAACTCCTTGCTCAGGCTGATGCTGGATCCTTATTCAAGTGGGGATTGTTTGATCGAACTCCTATGCAAACGTGGGGGATTGACCGAGTGAGTCTGCTGGGTGATGCCTGCCACCCGACGCTGCCCTTTATGGCGCAAGGTGCCGCGATGGCAATTGAGGACGCGGTGGTGCTCACCAATTGTTTGAGTGGTGGTGTAGATGCCAGTACTGCACTGCAACGCTATGAAGATCTACGTAAGGAGCGGACCGCCGGCGTGCAGCGCGGGTCGCGTCGCAATGCCACGGTGTTTCATTTGTCTGGTCTCAAAGCTTGGATGCGTGATCGTGCTGCCTCTCGAGCTGGCAAGCACTCCATGGATCGTTTGTATCGATACGATCCGTTAGCTGTTGGTTTGGACGCGGCGACTAATGACTGACGTCACATGGCTCGTGTTGGGCGTTACTCTGTTGGCGGGTGCGGCATCGCCAGGGCCGAGTCTGGCGCTGGTGCTACGCAGTTCCTTGTTGGGGGGGCGGCCGGCTGGTTTGATTGTCGCTATCGCGCACGGTGTTGGGGTGTGGCTCTACGCCTTGGCCGTGGTCTTCGGTGTGGCGACGGTTTTGGTCCACGTTGGCTGGATCATGTTGACGGTGCAAGTCATGGGCGTGATGTTCTTGTGCTATCTCGGCACCATGATGATTCGTGGTGGTTTGGCCAGAGCCGCTGATGAGCAAAACGTAGCAGAACTCGAGAGCGTGACCTTGCCCCTCTGGCGGTATGCTAAAGACGGGTTCTTGATCGTTTTTTTGAATCCTAAAATCATGATTTTTTTTCTGGCAGTGTTTAGTCAGTTTTTGACCCCGGAACAATCCCTCCTCACCCAGTTCACCGCGGCAACGCTGGCGGGTGTGATCGACGGACTGTGGTATGCCCTTGTGGCGGTGCTGGTAAGCTGGGGCCGGTTTGGTGAACGTTTGCGGCGTTATGCCGGTCCCTTTGACGTGTTTTTTGGCGTGATTTTATGGGGCATCTCCCTCACTATTTTGATGCGACAATTTTTGGTATTTGCGTGAGCACTCTTTAACCGCAGCAACAGGAGAAGAGACATGTCCTTCTACGAAAAACGTATTTTGCCTCATGTCATTAACTGTGCCTGCGGTGCGCCGGCAGTAGAGCGTCAACGACAAAAGGTCGTGCCCCAAGCCGTTGGTCGGGTATTGGAGTTGGGTATCGGTACGGGTTTGAATGCTAGGCATTACGATGCAAGCGCGGTGACGCAAGTGATTGGGGTTGATCCCAGCCGCGAGAGTTGGGTGCTTGCCCAGCCGAAAGTGGCGGATGCCAAGGTACCTATTGAGTATTGTGAGGCCAGTGCCGAAGATATTCCGCTTGATGCGGACTCGATCGACACGGCGGTGATTACCTATACGCTTTGTACCATTCCAAATCCTGAGCAAGCGTTATCCGAAGTGGCCAGAGTGCTGCGTCCCGGCGGCTTGGTGTTGGTGGCGGAGCACGCACTGGCGCCGGATGCCTCGATAGCGAAATGGCAGCATCGACTGGATGGACTCTGGGGTAAAATTGCCGGTGGCTGTCATATTAATCGGGATATCAGGGGGCTGTTGGACAGCAGTTCTTTGGTGGTCAGTGAGTGGCAGAGTATGTATCTGCCCCAAACACCACGGGTGGCCGGTTATAACGTTTGGGGTAGAGCGACACTGAGATGACAAAGGAAGAATGCGACTTATGGCAGTGAAGTTGGTGGAACAAAGGGTGCCTCGGGGCGATGCGACTCGACAGGCTCTGATGAAGGCAGCCGAGCAACTGTTTGCGGAAAAGGGTCCCTCGAATGTGACCATTCGCGAGATTGTCGAGAAAGCTGGGCAAAAAAACGAATCCGCGTTGCAGTACCACTTCAAAAATATGGAGGGGCTAATACTCGCCACTCATCGATTCAGAGATCAACAAATTGTGGACGCCCGAATGGCGTTTCTGGAAGGGCTTGAGCGAAAAACTGACGATCCGTCACTGCGAGATGTGGTGGAGGTCATGGTGAGGCCCACGTTCATGCTCTGCCGGGAAAGCTCGGAGTTTCGTCGATACATTCGCGCATTCAGTTTGATGCTGGCGTCGGGGAACACCTCTACCCTGGCATCGGTCAGGCGGGGTTCAGGTGAATCCGATGATCGTATCGCTGTGCTTTTGCGTCAGGTGCTGCCCCAGCTTGATTCAGAGGGTTTTGAAAGACGTCTGAACTCGGCTATTCGCTTCATCAGCGTTTCGATGTATTCGCATTCCCATCAGACGAACGCATTTCAGGGCAAGGTCAGTGACCTGTTTTTCAGTCACTTAATGGATACCTTGGTTGGACTGTTGTCTGCCGATGAGTCGAAGGAGACACTGAAACTGTCCCGTGAGGTGGCGGTTTTTGAGGGGCGTAGCAGCGAATAACGGGCGTTACGCTGAGATTGACACGGAGAGGAAAAAGTATGAGGAAATCTGAACAACCGACTGCGCAGCAACTTGTGAGTGAAGTCATACAGAAGCGCATCCGCCAAATGCTGGTGGGATCGATACTGGCCGTCTTGTCTTTTGGTGCGTCTGCGGAAGAAAGTGATGAGCGAGAGGCGCTGATTAAGACCCTGCGCCAGGTGCACGCAAACTATCAGTCAGCGGATGAGGATGGAGACGGCAACCTCACGATGCGGCAGTTTCGCGTTTTCATAGACGCCAATGCAGAAATCGACTTCGCCAGAGCGCGTCAGGTGAAGCGCATGCGCGCCTATCGACCGGCATTTTTGGCGGTCGATCTGAATAGCGACGGCAGCCTGTCATGGCAGGAATACGTCACTGTGCTGCGCAGCGGCGGTAGCGCCGCCCGCTAGCCGGATCAATTTTCCTGTAGGTGGCGCATAACGACTGAAAAGTCCTTGTGCGCCAAGCCCTGCTCGTCGAGTAGGGCATAGAGGCGTTCGGCCTGCTCGCCAAAGGGAATGGCAGCCTTGGCGCCTGCTGCGGCGTCCTGTGCCAGACGTAGATCCTTGAGCATCATCGCGACGGCAAAGCCAGGTTCGTAGTCGTTGTTCGCTGGCGAAGCGGGTACCGGTCCGGGTGCTGGACAATACGAGGTCATCGACCAGCACTGTCCGGATGCCTTGGACGAAATGTTAAAAAAGGTCTCCGCATCCAAACCCAGTTTCTCGGCCAGATTGAAGGCCTCCGATGTGGCGATCATGGAGATGCCGAGCAGCATGTTGTTGGCGGTTTTAGCGGCCTGTCCATTACCTGAAGGCCCGGCGTGAAACACATTTTTACCCATGGCCTGCAAAATGGGTGTCGCCCGATCGAAGTCGGCGGAGTCGCCGCCGACCATAAAGGTCAGTGTGCCGGCATTGGCAGCAGCCACGCCGCCAGAGACGGGTGCGTCCAGTGACCTGAACTGTTTTTGCAGGGCTTGTGTGCCAGCGCTTCGTGCTTCATCCACTGCGATGGTTGAACAGTCTATGAGCAGAGCGCTGTGATTTGCGTGGGTTAGCACGCCATCGTCGCCAAAGTAGACAGCGTGGACGTGTTTACCGGCAGGCAGCATGGTGATCACGTATTCTGCATCACTGACGCATTGGGCAATACTGGTTGCAGCCAAGGCACCGGCCTGAACCGCGTTGTCAACGCTCTGGGTATTCAAATCAAAGGCGCGCACCTGATGACCCGCCTTGGCCAAATTAGCGCACATGCCGCTGCCCATGTTGCCCAATCCAATGAAAGCGATATTACTCATCGTGTTCCCTTCTCGTCATTTGTGAATTCGTTGTCCGCTGGGGTTGCTGCGTTTACCACTCAGCGATGCTGCCATCGGGGTGACGCCAAATCGGGTTGCGCCACCTATGGCCTTCTGCGGCCTTGGCTCTGACCGCTTCTTCGTTGATCTGTATGCCCAGTCCCGGTCCTTGGGGGATGTCGACGAAGCCGTCGTGAAAGGCGAAGACATCCGGATTGTCCAGATAACCGGTCAAGTCGTTCGCCTGATTGTAGTGAATGCCCTGACTCTGCTCCTGAATAAAGGCGTTCTGGCTGACTGCGTCCACTTGCAGGCATGCGGCCAAGGCGATGGGTCCTAAGGGGCAGTGTGGGGCCAGAGCGATATCCCAGGTTTCTGCCATGTCGGCGATTTTTTTACACTCGGTAATGCCGCCAGCGTGGGAGAGATCCGGTTGGATGATGTCTGCAGCCCCCAGGGTAAACAGGTCCTTGAAGTCGAATCGGGAGAACAATCGTTCACCGGTCGCAATGGGCACATGTGTCTGTCGGCGCAGTTCTGCCATCGCGTCCAAGTGTTCGCTGAGTACCGGCTCCTCAATAAAGAGTGGTGAGTACGGCTCGATCGCGTGGATCAGGGCCTTGGCCATGGGGACGTGTACACGCCCGTGAAAGTCCACGGCGATATCCAAGGCGCTACCAACGGCCTCCCGCAGGTGCGCGATACGCTCGACGGCGTCATCAATCTTGCTGTGACTGTCGACGATCTGCATCTCTTCGGTGAGATTCATCTTGGTGGCTTTAAACCCGTCACTGATGGCGCGTTGGGCACTGCTCACGATGTCAGCTGGCCGGTCACCGCCAACCCAGGCATAGACACGAATGCGGTCGCGTACCTGGCCGCCAAGCAGTTGATGAACCGGCGCGTTATGAAACTTACCCTTGATATCCCACAGGGCTTGGTCGATGCCCGCAATGGCACTCATGTGGATGCCGCCGCCGCGATAAAACCCGCCGCGGTATAGAGTTTGCCAATGCCGTTCTATCTGGAGTGGATCTTCGCCGATCAAATAGTCCGCAAGTTCCTCTACCGCAGCGGCGACGGTATGAGCGCGACCCTCCAGAACGGGTTCGCCCCAGCCCACCAAACCCTCGTCGGTGGATATTTTCAAAAAACACCATCGCGGTGCGACGATGAAGGTTTCCAGAGCACTGATTTTCATAGATTTTGCTTTTGGTTTTGCGTTGAAGTTAAAACTTGGCGCCGCTCAGCCAGATGTCAGCCCGCGCCCAGCTCTTTTGGAGATCTTCGTTTACTGCGGGGTCATCCATGCCGCGGGCAGCCAGGGATTGTTGTAGGCCATGAAGCGACCAACCGTTGTGCGGATGATCTTTCAACTCGTCGCGAAAAACGGCTTCTGCCCTGGAGGGTTGTCCGGCATCCAGCAGGGTTTGGCCAAGCCAATGTCGGGCTGCAAAGGGTAGGGGTTCCGGCTCGTCGTAGTCTAGTGCATCTTCCAAAGACACCGCTTGGGTAAAGGCTTCCAGTGCGGCTTCCGTATCGCCCTGAGTGACCGAGATTTCGCCGGCTAAAATGTGAGTCAGAACACCGACAACGGTCTTCGCTGGATGGAAACGGATTTTATCTTTTGTCGTGGCGATGTATCCCTGCAGGGTCTTTAACGTGGTTTCAGCGCCAGCCAAGTCTCCGCTCTTGAGCATGGCGTAGCCTTTGGCGAAATCGTAAATCGCCGCCGAGGCTCCGTTGTCCGGTCGGTGATTCAATGCCAATACCTCGTCGAAGCGACCGAACCGAATCAGGGTGGTGGCCTCGAACTGTGCATCTCCAGCGTATTTCCGGTAGTCCTTGCCTGCCTGAGTAGCGACGGCTCCTTGGCCGTCGTATGAGGCGGCAAAGAGCAGCATATGGAGGTTATGCGTCGGTCCATAAGAAAAGCCCTTGCCCTGAGCGGCGAGTAAGTCGGCATTTTTCGCTGCGGTATTGGCGCGTACGGAACGACCCCACAAACCCACCTCATTCCAGGTGTGTGATGGCATGTGTTGAATGTGGCTGGCTAGGGGCACGGTAGATGCCAAGTGGTCGGCACAGGCTAGGGCCCGTTCGGGTTGTTGGCTGGATTCGGTGGCGTGGATATACAAATGACAGGCGCCCGGGTGTTTGATGTCCTGTGCGAGTACCCGAGTCAAGACACCGTGCAGGCGCTGCAGATCGGGATCAGCCAGATCCCGGTAGCCGCGCCGATCCTCGAGCAAAAATAAAGCCACCGCATAAATTGACGCGATGTTGTGATCGTCTGGATAGGTTGCATAAACGTTGGCCATGGCATCGGCAAAGGCCTGGTCGACTGGGCGTCGGTTGGTCGTTTCGTAGTTGGCTGGATAGCGAACTAGGGTGGCTTCGATCAGCGCTCGCTCCATGGCTGACACACTGTCTTTGAGCGCGTCAGCCTGACGGATAGCGATTCGAGCGGCGGCGGGCTGTTCGGCGGGCAAGGCCCCGTTGAGGGAGGAGCCCCGCGAAAAAGGCCCGCCCCCTGGGCGCCCCCCCGTTTTTGGGGCCCTCCGCCCTGAGGGATGGCGTTTCGAGCGGGGGCGGCCTGTTGGGCGCTCATGCCGCCGTTGAGGAAGGAGCCCCGCGAAAAGGCCTCGCCCCAAAAACACATGGCACAGGCGGGATCCAGTTCCCGGGCTTTTACCATGGACGCGATGGATTCCGGCATGTTGTAGGCCCAACGCAGCTGCATACCCTGATCGAAAAACGCCTGGGCTTGAACGTTGTCCGTGGAAATGGGCCACCGGTAGCTGCCGAGGGCCTCTGG